>DATJYR010000001.1:0-67448 GCA_035499515.1 Steroidobacteraceae bacterium
ATTTCCTCCGACTCGCAGGCCATGGGGCGCGTCGGCGAAGTCATCACGCGCAGCTGGCAGACTGCGCACAAGATGAAGGTGCAGCGGGGAGCGCTGCCCGAGGACAGCGCGCGCCACGACAACTTCCGTGCCCGCCGCTACGTCGCCAAGTACACCGTCAACCCGGCGCTGGCGCACGGCATCGCGCACGAAGTGGGTTCGGTCGAACCGGGCAAGCTGGCCGATCTCGTGCTCTGGAATCCCGCGTTTTTCGGCGTCAAGCCGGCGCTCGTGATCAAGGGCGGCATGATCGTCGCGGCGCCGATGGGCGATCCCAACGCCTCGATCCCGACGCCCCAGCCGGTCCATTACCGGCCGATGTTCGCGGCCCTCGGTCGCGCGCGCGCTGCCACCTCGGTCAGTTTCGTGTCGGCGGCCGGTCTCGAAGCCGGCATGCAGCAGCGGCTGGGTCTGCAGAAGCGCCTGGTCGCCGTGCGGGGGACGCGCAGCGTGCAGAAAAAGGATCTCGTGCTCAACGATTACCGGCCAAAGATCGAAGTCGATTCGCAGACCTATGAAGTGCGGGCCGACGGCGTGCTGCTGCGCTGCGAGCCGGCCGCCGTGCTGCCGCTGGCGCAGCGTTACTTCCTGTTCTGATGCTGCAGATCGCCATCAAGCTGCAGCAGCTGCGCGCCGCCGACGCACGCCTGGTGCTGCCCTTCGACCTGCGTTGCCGCAGCCGCTTCCGCGCCACGCTGGACAGCGGCGAGGAAGTGGGTATCAAGCTGGCGCGCGGCCAGGTGCTGCGCGGTGGCGAACAATTGCTGGCCGCGGACGGGCGCGTGGTGGAAATCGTCGCCGCCAGGGAAACGGTGTCCGTCGCCAGCAGCGAGGATCCGCTGTTGCTCGCGCGCGCCGCGTACCATCTCGGCAACCGCCATGTCGGACTGCAGATCGGCGCAGGGTGGCTGCTGTACCAGCACGATCACGTGCTGGACGACCTGGTGCAGGGGCTCGGCCTGCAGGTGAGCGTGGAGCAGCGCGCGTTCGAACCCGAGGCGGGCGCATATCACGGCGCCGGCGGCGCCAGTGCACACCACCACCACGACTGAGGCCGCGCCGCTGCTGGGGCTGCTGCGGCTGTGCCAGCTGGTGAGTCCCGCGCTTCCCATCGGCGCCTATTCGTTTTCGCAGGGTCTGGAATCCGCGGTGCACGCGGGCTGGGTGCAGGACGAGGCAAGCTGCGAGGCGTGGCTGCGTGGCATCGCCTCCCAGGGCGTCGCGACGCTGGATCTGCCGGTCCTGCTGCGCATGCACGGCGCGTGGCGCGCAGCGGATCCCGAGGCGGCGGCGCGCTGGAACGACTGGCTGCTCGCGAGCCGCGAGACGCAGGAATTGCGCTATGAGGATCGCCAGCTCGGCCGCGCGCTGGCGCGGGTGCTGGTCGAGCTGGAGATAGCGGCCGCGCGACCGTTCGCGCAGCCCGGCGCGCAGCCGCAGTCCGCGGCACGGCCCGCGACCGATCCTGGCTACGCACTGTTGTACAGTCTCGCCTGTTCGCATTGGGGAATCGCGCCGGCGACCTCAGCCGCAGGCTACCTGTGGTCGTGGCTCGAGAACCAGGTGCTGGCCGCGGTGAAACTCGTTCCGCTGGGACAGAGCAGCGGCCAGCGGTTGCTGTTTCAGCTCGGCGCCGCGATTCCAGCCTGGGTGGAGCAGGCGCTGGCGATCGCGGACGAGCGTATCGGCGTCGGCACGGTGTCGCAGGCGCTGGCGAGCATGGCGCACGAAACCCAGTACGCGAGGTTGTTCCGCTCATGAGTGACGAGACGTTGCTGGCGGTCAATGGCACGCTGATGCGCGGCCTGGAACTGAACCAGAATCTGCTGGCCGCCGGCGCGAGCTTCGTGCGCGAGGCCCGCACCGAGGCCGCCTATCGGCTGTGGAGCATCGGCGATCGGCACCCGGCCATGGTGCGTGTGCGCAACGGTGGCGTGGCGGTCGCGGTGGAGATCTGGTCCGTGCCCGCGGCCGGATTGGCGGACCTGCTGCTCAAGGAACCGCCGGGCCTGAGCATCGGCAAGGTGCGACTGGACGACGGCAGCGAAGTGCTCGGCGTGCTGGGCGAACCCATCCTGTGCGAACGGCAACGGGAGATCACGGCGTTCGGCGGCTGGCGCGCCTACCTCGCGAGCCGCTAGCGTCTCCGGACGCGACAATGCGGGTGGGTTTTCACTGCATGCCAGCCGCGACATCCAACCCCACCAACGCGAGAAGCTCGAACGGCCGTGCCGCCACGGGGGTAGGTGGTCTGAAAGTACCTGTATGTTCTTCCGTGCCCTTGATGTGCAGAATCGAAGGGCCGGGGTGGAAGCGATATTGAATTTCACCGGGCCGCGAGGCACCGACTCGGATAGACATCGACCCCACCCCTCACTAAAGCGCCGATGAGGAATCTGGCCGTTACGGTTGCAGAATGTGGAGCTGCGCGGCGCCCGATCGAATGGTGCGCGCGCCGGGCGGACATGCCTCGCCTAGATCTGCACGTGGAAGCGCAGGGCCACGATGTCTGCAGGCCCCCGGTCCCGGTTGTAGGCGGGATTGCGGACCCTTTGAAAATCCAGCGTGAGGTGGACGGGATCGAATACGCTGAGGTTGTAATAGGCTTCAGCGATTTGTTCATTGCCTGCGTGTGTGAGCTGGCCATCGCCAACGAGTACACCCATACCTCCGGCCGCAAGATACTGGCGCCTCTGCCGCGAGATCCCGTTGACGACCCATGCCAGGCCCACGGTGTCCCGGGCGTCGGCCCAGTGCTTTGCGCCGAGGGTCAGGCCCGCGGCCAGGGAGCGGTCGATGTCGGTGAAGTCATAGGTTTCAACGGCGCCGTTTGAAGTTCCGGCTCGCGCGAAAACGCCCGCGCCATCGTAGATCTCCTGTTCGAGGTTGAGCGATGCGCCGCTCCGTTCGCGCTGCTGTCGAACTGCTGTGGGATCGGGCGCCGAACTGTGGGTCACACCCCAGGCGATGGCATCGGTGAGCAGCGCCATGCGGGCATGGGTGGAGAAGGCGGTTGCGGCGAGTTTTCCCGGACGGCCACCCACCGTGAAACGGCGTTCGAGCTCGGCGATCCATTGATATTCGTCGAAGCCGGGTTCGAGTTGCGGGCTGTTCGGCACGTCCGAGACGTCGAAGAAGCCGCCGCGCAGGCTCCAGCCGCCCTGATACCACTCCAACGCCGCGCCCTCCGTGTAACCCCAGGCGTCGGCCGCATAGTCGAAGCTCCCGGTATCGATCAGTGACCAGTTCAGGAAGTCACTGCGAGGATCGTGGGCGTAACGATTGACGTCGAACACGTCCCCTACGCCGAACTTGCCGAGTGTGAGTACGAGCCGGTCCGCGGCCGTCGCGTTGGAGAACTGGTTGGCCGCGGCCTCGACAGTCGAGTATTCGCCGCCCACGTTCCAGGTCTCACGCACGAAAGCGCGTTGCCAGCGCAGGTACGGGTTGGAGCGGCCGACTTTGTAGGCTTCTCCGCTGGAGAATCCCGCGAGCCCCGTCGTGTCGTTGAGTCCGAATCCCTGATCCAGCTCCGGATTGATCCACAGTTCGGCGCCCGGCCACAGCCGCGCGCCGGCGTAGAGCGTGACATCGGCGGTCTGCCGGGACTGGTTCGGCGTCAGGCTGTTTGCGCCGGAATATGGCGCGTGGAATGGACCCACATGCTGTTCGACGTAGGTGGCCTGCAGGTGCCAGGCAAAGCGGTTCGTATCCTCCGCGGCAAATGTCGGGAAGCCGATGACCAGGAGGGAGCCGGACGCGATGAAACGGAATACGTTGCCCATGGTGGAATTCTCTTCGATGAATGTTACAGATGCCGCGCCAGCTGGATCACCCGCACGATGACCATCAGCACAGCCACCAGCAGGTAGGCGCGCAGCGCCAGCAGCCAGCCGCGATCGAGCGCGGTGAGCCGTAGCGGTGGCAGCTGTGTCAGGGGCGGCATTTGCCACGCCGCTTTTTGGGTGGCCTGCAGCGATGTGGTGGCAGCGCGCCGGCCTGCTGCCGAGGCCAGTGCCGCCACGACAGACAGCGAGACACCAGCCAACAGTATTTCTGTGATGCGCGTGCCGCCGAGATCCGGAAACAGTACGGCCGCCGTCAGAATCACGGACAGCGTCACGAGCAGACCAATCACGACTCCGGTGAAGACATTCAGGCCGCGGGAGTTCACCCAGGGTCCGAGGACGGCCGCGTCATTGCACAGCAGGAACAGGAATACTGTGGCACTGGGCAGCAGCACGCCTGCCAGCGTCTGAACGGCGTTGGTCAGCAGACCTAGAGGCGTACCTGGAATCAACACCAGGGTAGCGGCCCCGGCGATCAGGGCGAAGTAGACTCCATAGAAGGCTTTGGCGCTGCCGGGCTTGCGGTGCAGGGAGTGACGCACCGACAGCACGTCGCCAATCGCATAGGCGGTGGAGAGCGAAACGGCCGCCGCGCCGATCAGACTGGCATCGATCAGCGCAATCGCAAAGCACACGCCCGCCAGCGGGCGGATATGTCGCCCGAGCCCCGTGGCCACTGCCCCTGCGTCCTGGAACTGTCCAAACTCGGGCGTGCCCGCGAATGCGGCCGCACAGAAGGCCATCATGGCCGCGGCGCCGGCAACCACGATCAGGATTCCGAGCGACAAGTCCACACGCTCGTAGCCGATCATGCGGGCCGTGATCCGCTTGTCGATGACGTAGCTCTGCTGGAAGAACAGCTGCCACGGGGCCACCGTGGTACCGACGATCGCAATGATCAGCAGCATGACGTCGGCGAATCTGGAGTGCGCGGGCAGCCGGGGCACGACAAAGTCATGCGCCACAGTGCCCCACGGCGGATGGGCCATGAACACCACCGGGATCAGGATCAGGCTGCCCGCCACCAGCGCGAGTGCGAAGCGCTCAAAGCGACGGAAATCGCCGGTCGCGCCGGCCGCCATGACCAGCACAGCCGCCATGGCCACGCCCCAGGCCTTTGGCAGTCCCAGGTAATCGAGTCCGAGACTCACGCCGATGAACTCGGTGACGATGGTCAGGCCGTTGAGCAGGAACAGATCGATCACGCTGAACGCACCCCAGAACCGGCCGAATCGCTCCAGGATCAATCGCGCGTGGCCGACCCGGGTCACCGATCCCAGCCGCAACACCATTTCCTGGTTCACATACAGCACGGGGACCAGCAGCAACAGGGTCCACAGCAGTGATGTGCCGTAGTTCTGGCCTGCCTGCGTGTAGGTGCCGAACGCGCCCGCGTCGTTGTCGCCGACCATTACGATCAGGCCCGGACCCAGGATTGCCAGAAACATGCGCCAGTGGCCACGCCAGCCGGGGGTCCGGACCTGCTCGGCCTGCCACGTGCCCAGGGCGCCCCGGACATCGCCCACATGCGCGTCGTCCAGTACAGCCGACGGCGGATTTTCACGATCTACCTGAACCATTACCCATCTCCCGGATACCTCGTGGCATCGCCTGTTGCCTGTGCGCAGGGGCCGCGGCAGCGGGTAGAGATGGGACGTCGATGCTGGTAATGCCCAGCGTACGGCTTCCTGCAGAGCGCAGGAGGCCGAGGCGGAAGCCGGGGCTAGTCTGCGCTCCACAGCAGGTCGCGCACTCCGCGACGCTGCTCGCAACCCGATTGACTACTGCCCACGGCGACCTCGTGTTTCCAATGACGGCGCGTACGGTACGCCCTGGAAACCAGGCTGTAAACATCCTTGCAGAAAAATAATGTACCATACCCCCCTACGGTATTTAAGGAGGACCGGGCAATGACTGACACCGTCCACGAGAAGCAGAAACTGCTGAACCGGATTCGCCGCATCCGCGGCCAGGTGGATGCGGCCGAGCGGGCCATCGAAGCGGAGGAGGGCTGCGCCGCTGTGATGCACCGGCTGGCGGCGTGCCGGGGCGCCATCAATGGTCTGTTGGCGGAGGTGGTGGAGGATCATGTGCGCGAGCACTTTACCGGCGGCGCCCGCAACCGCGCCGGCGCTCAGGCCGCCGATGAATTGATCGACCTGGTACACGCGTACTTCAAGTGACCGTGACCCCTCACGCACACGATCACGATCACGGCCATCACCATCGCGATGCGCCGCAGGACTTCGGACCGGCCTTTGCCATTGGCGTCGCGCTCAATCTCGGATTTGTGGTCGTTGAGGCAATCTACGGTCTGCTGGCGCACTCCATGGCGCTGCTGGCCGATGCCGGCCACAACCTGGGTGACGTGCTCGGGTTGGCGATGGCCTGGACGGCGGCAACGTTGGCGCTGCGGCCGCCCAGCCGCAACTATACCTACGGCTTGCGTCGCGGCACCGTAGTCGCCGCGCTTGGCAACGCGGTGCTGCTGCTGGTGTCGGTCGGCGCGATTGCGGTCGAGGGCGTGCACCGGCTGTTCGATCCGGCGCCAGTGGCGGGAACCACCGTCATGGTGGTGGCCGGCATTGGCATTGTCCTCAATGGCGTTACGGCCTGGCTGTTCGCCGCGGGCCGCAAGCATGATGTCAACCTGCGGGCCGCCTTCCTGCACATGCTGTACGACGCGCTGGTCTCTGCTGGTGTGGTCGTCACCGCAGGCGTGATCATCTGGACTGGCTGGACGCGGCTTGACGCCCTCGTAAGCCTGGCCATCGCAGCCATTATCCTGGCGGGAAGCTGGTCGCTGCTGCGCGCTTCGCTCGGGCTGTCCCTGGATGCCGTTCCCCAGGGCGTGGATGTGGATGCCGTTCGGCGATTCCTGCAGCAGCAGCCGGGCGTGGCGGGGATTCACGATCTTCATGTCTGGCCGATGAGCACCACCGAGACTGCATTGACGTGTCACTGCCTGATGCCCTCCGGACACCCGGGTGATGAGTTGCTGACGGCGATTGCACGCGACCTGCATGACCGGTTTGGCATCGGGCACGCGACGATCCAGGTCGAGACTGACGACCATGTCACGTGTCCACTCGAAGCGGATCACGTAGTCTGATGTCATGGCAAGGATACGATGCGCATTCTGGTAGTCGAAGACAATGATCTGGTGGCAGACGCGATCGTGCTAGGATTGGGCGCGGCGGGCTTTGCCGCGGATCGCACCATCAGCGCCGAGGCCGCGCAGGCCGCGCTCGCCGCGGAGCATTTCGATCTCGTCGTGCTTGATATCGGCTTGCCCGGAATCGATGGCTTTACATTGGTGCGCCGACTGCGTGGCAGCGGCGTCCAGGTCCCCATCCTGATGCTGACCGCACGTAACACCGTGGCGACCAAGGTTGAGGCGCTGGATCTGGGCGCCGACGATTATCTTCCCAAGCCCTTCGAGCAGGTCGAGCTCATTGCCCGTTGCCGTGCCTTGATCCGGCGTGCGCACCTGCGTACCGCAGGCGAGCTGAGCCTGGGAAGGATGCGGGTCGACATCGTCGGGCGGCAGTTGCGCATTGACGGTGGCGAGGTGGAGCTGACCGCCCGCGAATGGCTGGTGCTCGAGTGTCTGGCGTTGAACTCGGGACGCATCGTATCCAAGGAGCGCCTGCTGCAGGCCATCTCGCGCTGGGATGAGGTGCTGAGCCCGAATGCCCTTGAAGTCTACGTGTCCCGGCTGCGGGGCAAACTGAAGAATGCGGGGACGATACGTGCCGTGCGCGGACTGGGATACCGCTTGGATGAACCGCGCGACTGACGGCGTCAAGTCCATTCGTCAGCGCCTGCTGACCTTCATGCTGTTGCCGCTGACTGCTGTCATGCTGCTCGGCATCTTCATCGACTACCGGACCGGTATCATCTATGCGCGACGCAATTTCGATCAGCGTCTGACGGATGCCCTGCTGACGCTCGCGTCACAGATCCAGGTCGACCAGAGCGGCATCCACGTGCGGATCCCCGCCGCCTCACGGCAACCGATCGACATTGCGGGCGCCGTCGACTATCACTACGCCGTCGTGGGCCCGGGGCACGAGTTGCTGGCCGGTGAAAGACAGCTGCCGGAGGCGACGGGCGCGTCGAATCCGGCCTACGCAGACGCGACGCTGGCCGGGCAGGCGGCAAGGGTCGCCAGCTATCGCCTGCGGACCGAGGCCGGAGTGGCCGTGCTCACGGTCGCGGGCCATGACGATCTGAACAAGAGTCCGCTTCGCATCATTCTCGGCAGCACCATTCTGATCAGTTTCATCCAGCTTGGCATTACCCTGCTGCTGGTCTGGCTCGGCGTCCACTACGGTGTCAAGCCGCTGAGCGCCGCGCGCGCGCAGATCGAATCCCGCACGGCCCGTGATCTCCAGCCGCTCGACCTGTCCAGCGTGCCGATCGAAGTGCGGCCGCTGACCGAGGCTTTGAACCGGCTGTTCGAGATGATGCACCGCGCTGCGCGTACCCAGCAGGAGTTCGTCGCCGATACCGCGCATCAACTGCGCACCCCGATCGCGGGAATGCTCGGACACTTGGAACTGCTGATGCGCAATCCCGCGGCGGCAGCGCTGCGGGAACAGCTCACGGCGGTCCACGAAGGCATGCGCCGCCTGGCGCATTCCGCCAATCAGCTTCTGGTGCTGGCGAGCGCCGATCCGACGGCAAACCTGGCCGAGCGCTTCGAGCCGGTTGAGCTGCAGGAACTGGCCAAACGCGTTGTCGAGCTCAATATCGATCGCTCAGCCGAGTGCCGGCTTGATCTGGGTGCCGAAGCCGGCGTCGCCCGCGTCATCGGCAATGCCCGGCTGCTGGAGGACATGCTCTGGAATCTCCTCGACAACGCGCTGAGTTACACGCCGGCCGGCGGAAACATCACTGTGCGCTCCGCGCATTCAGAGCGTGGGCCCTATCTGGAAGTCGAAGACGACGGTCCTGGTATTCCCGAGTCTGAACGGACGCGGGTGCGGGTGCGTTTCTACCGCATTCCTGGCACCGAAGGCCGCGGCTGCGGACTGGGCCTGGCGATCGTCGAGGAAATCGCCCGGTTGCATTCGGCCGCGCTCGAAATCGGTGCGGGTGCGGGCGGTCGCGGCACCAGAGTCAGGGTGCAGTTCCAGTAAACTGCGATTCACGTCGCAGTTTCTGCGACGCGGCGCCGGAGCGCATCCCGGACCGGCGATCCGTCAGGTTCAAGCAAGCTTCATTGCGTAGCGTCCGCTGCCATGGACAACGCACTGAGCGCACGCCATGTCGCCGGCGTCACATTGATCGAGATGCTCGTCGTGATCATCATCGTGTCGATCCTGACCGCGCTCGGCAGTTCGGCCTATCGCTCCGTCACCAACTCGAACCGCATTGCTGCGGAGATCAACTCACTACTGGGCACGTTGCAATACGGGCGCTACGAGGCCATCCGGGAAGGTCAGCCTGTCACGATCTGCGTGTCGACCGATGGCAGTAGCTGCACCGGCGGTACCGCCTGGCAGGGCGGCTGGATCGCGTTCGCGGACGCCAACGGCAACGGCGTCGTCGACACGGGCGAGGCGGTGCTGCGTGTCCAGCCGCCGTTCAGCAGCACCGATACCTTCACCGCCAGCAACAGCGTCTCCGCAATTACCTTCAATCGCGAGGGGTTCGCCGCCGGCATTGCCAACGGCACGCTGGTCACGCTCCACGACTACACCAGCAACAGTACCTGGACCCGTTGTCTGTCGATCACGCTGGTAGGCGTGATGAATTCAATGGTGGCGGGAGCTTCGGTCAACGGGAATTCCTGCACATGAAGCCAGTCAAAACCGCGGGCTTCAGTCTCATCGAGGTGCTGGTGGCGCTGATCGTCGTCAGCATCGGCCTGCTGGGCATCGCCAAGATTCAGGCGCTGGCGTATTCCAGCACCAGCACAGCCAGTGAGCGCTCCATCGCGTCGCTGCAGGCCGCCAGTCTCGGCGCCGCCATGCGTGCCAATCGCGGCTACTGGGCCGCTGGCGCCGCGCCATCGCCGCTCACGATCAGCGGCACGACAATCTCCGATACGGGGCTGGCCGGCAACACGACGAGCTGCGCCAACTCCCCATGCACGTCGGTCAACATGGCTGCCTACGATCTGCACCAGTGGGCTGCCGCCGTGGTCGCGGTGTTGCCGAATCCGGTAACAACCATTGTCTGCGGCAGCATTCCGGTCAACTGCACCATCACGATGACGTGGGATGAAAAGACCGTAGCTGTCAACCAGCAGGGTACTGGCGCCACGCAGGGGCCCAGCTACACCTTGTTCGTGGAGCCCTGAACCATGCGGCGCCAGCAACAGGGTTTTACGCTGATCGAGTTGCTGGTTGCGGTGCTGATCGGCCTGTTCCTGCTGGGAGGGTTGCTGACCATCGTGCAGGATAATCGCCGCACTTTTGGCAACCAGAGCCAGCTCTCGCAGCTGCAGGACAACGAGCGGCTGGCGCTCACGATCATCGGCGACATCGTGCAGGAGAGCGGCTACTTCCCGGATCCGACCATCCATCTTGCGTCGGATGACCTGCCGGCTGCCGCACCCTTTGCCGCCGGACAGTCGATCTATGGCACCACGGCAGCGGGCGGCGACACGTTGTACGCGCGCTTCGTTACCGCACCTGGAGATGGAATCATCAACTGCAGCGGCGGTTCCAACCCGTCCACGAGCGGCGCCAACAGTTCCTACACAAATGTATTCAGCGTCAGCGGCGGACAGCTGCTGTGCTCGATGAATGGCACGTCATACACCTTGGTCGGCAGTCCTTCGGCGCTGGGCAATCTGCTGGATATCAAGAGCCTGAACGTGATGTATGGCGTGAAGACCAACGCGGCCGCCAGTGGCAACAACGTCGACGACTACCTGACCGCCACGCAGGTCACCGCCGGCAACTACTGGGGCAATGTCATCTCGGTGCGCGTGACCCTGAGCTTCAGCAATCCGCTGTATGTTGCCGGGCAGGGTCAACCGCAGACGCTGAGCGTGCAACGCCTGATAGCGGTCATGAACCAGACGGGCATCAGACAATGAAGGTCCTTCAGGAGAGACGCGGGCAGCGCGGCATGGTGCTGGTGGCGAGTTTGCTGCTGTTGCTGGTGGTCACGATCATGGCGCTGGGCATTTTCCGCAGCTACGGCGTGCAGGAAAAAATAGCCAGCAACGTGCGTGAAAAGCAGCGCGCGCTGAACGCAGCGGAAACCGCGCAGCAATTTGCCGAGAACTGGCTCATCAGCAACGCCACCACGTCCGCAGCCACCACCTGCAGCACGCTGTTGAATGGCAATCTGGGTGCCGGGCAGATCTGTTCGAACACGCTGGCGCAAGCGGGAATTACGGTGGCCAACTGGCCCGCGCTGGCCATAAATGGCACCGACGTGGGCGTGACCTACACGCCGGTGGCCGATGCCACACACAGCATGAGTGTGACGACCAGCGCCGCCAGCGGAACCTACTATGCGCCGCCCCGCTTTTACATCACTGACGTGGGCCTGGCTCCGCCCGCTTTTGGCACGGGCGAGGTCTACAAGATTGACGCCATCGGTCTTGGCGGTACCGCCAATTCCGTGGCGATCGTCGAAAGCACCTTTGCGGTAACCGTCAAATCGTGGGATCTGACCCAATGAACACGCCATCAATTCGTGGCCTGGCGCTCCTTGTCATTGCGTTGAGCGCCGCAATGGCCGGTACGACGTCAGCGCAAACTGTCTATACCGAGGACTTTACTCAAGCGACCACCACGAACAGCTGGTATTCGCTGGCGGGTGCCTGTCTGACGGCATCCACGGCAGCGTCGCCGTCCTCTGCAACGGTGGCAGGACAGCCGCCGGGCTGCACGGCGATTCAGGCGAGTCAGTACGGAGGCGAAGCTCTGGTCGGCGGTCAGAACGGCGTCAAATCCGGCACTACTCCCAAGACCACGCTCCCGGATCCCGCTGGCAGCGGCGCGCTGCGATTCACCAACGGTTCTTTCTCCGGCGGTGGCTGCAACAGCGGCGGCGGCTGCAATCAGCATGGCGCCATCATTTCGGGATCGACGTTTCCCACCGATGCCGGGGTCCAGATCACTTTCAAGACCGTCACTTATCGCGGCGACTCGGGCGGCGCGGGCAAGGACGGCGCCGACGGCATGAGCTTCTTCCTGATGGATGGCTCGGTGACTCCCAACCTGGGTTCCTACGGTGGCAGTCTCGGCTACACCTGTTCCAACGTGAATCCTCCTTACACCGGGCTGGTTGGCGCCTACATTGGTCTGGGTATCGACGAGTACGGAAATTTCCTCAACGGCGCCGGCCTGATGTCCGGTTACACCGGCAGCAACTCGGCCACGGGAGACAACTCGGCGCTGGGATACGGTTACAAACCCAACCGCATCGGCCTGCGCGGCGCCGGCAATATCGCCTGGAGCTGGCTCAGCTCGTTGAGCACCAACAGCACCTATTCGGCTTACGCGGGTTATTACCCGCTGACCCTCACAAGCCAGCAACAGCAGGACGCGGTCCAGAAGACCTGCAAGACGGGCGTCCTCTACGATTTCAGCCAATCCACTCCCACCAATGAGGTGGCCATTGCGAGCACCGTCGCAGTGCCGGACTACGCGCCGATTCCAAATGCGTATTCCGAGCTGGGTGGGGGCTTGACGATCGCCAATGAATCGGCCTGGGCGCGTCCGGCCGCGCAGCCGATCTTCTACAAGCTCAAAGTGACCTCCACCGGCCTGCTGAGCCTTTCATACAGCCTCAATGGTGGCGCTTATCAGTCGGTCATCACCAACCAGAGCATCACGGCGTCCAATGGCGCGCTGCCGGGGTCGTTCAGGTTCGGCTTCGCCGGATCGACCGGCGGCAGCTCGAACATTCATGAATTGCTGTGTTTCCAGGCTACACCGGTGGATGACGCTGCCAGTTCCGCCAGCGTGAACGACAAGCAGGCCGCCAAGGTCGAGGCCGGAACCCAGGCGTACTTTGCCTATTTCAATGCCAACGACTGGACCGGGCGACTCACCGCCAATCAGCTCATCGACACCGCGGGCATTGTCACGATCAATCCGCAGGCCAATTGGGACGCCTCCTGCGTATTGACGGGTGTGAAGTCGACGGGAATATGTGGTGCAACACTGGTGGCCGGTCCGACCGCCGCCGAGGCGCCCACCAGCCGGGTCATGCTGACTTACAGCGGCGCTACTGGTGTGCCGTTCAGATGGAGCAGTCTGTCGAGCGCGGACCAGAATACACTCGACAGTGGCGACGCCACGCCTTACAACACCAATCGCCTCAATTTCCTTCGCGGCGAGCGCGGCAACGAAGTGAATTCATCCGGCGTCGGGTTGTTCCGGCAACGCAATGGCATCCTGGGCGATATCGTCGATTCGAGCCCCGTGTGGGTAGGGCCGCCGTCTTCCGCCTACCCGGATACCTGGACTGACCGGTTGTATCCGCTGGCCTCGAACCCCGAGAACTCCGCAACCAAAGTGTATTCAGCGTTCACCGCAGCAATGCAGTCGCGCACCAACGTCGTCTATGCGGGCGCCAACGACGGATTTCTGCACGGCTTTCGCGCCGGCGCCTACGACGCAAACAACAACTTCATCACCGCCACGACGGATCCCAACTATGTGCCGAATGATGGCCAGGAGGTCTTCGCCTACATGCCGGGCGCAGTGTTGCAGACGATCCACAATTCAACCACCGCCGCGCTGGATTTCGCCAACCCCCAATACGGCCACAACTTTTACGTTGACGGCAGTCCTGGAACCGGCGACCTGTTCTACAAGTCCGCCACCGATTCGGTCGCAAGCTGGCACACCTGGCTGGTGGGAGGGCTGGGCGAGGGCGGCTCCGCGATCTACGCGCTGGACGTGACCGACTCCAGCAGCAGCAATTTCGTCGAGAGCAACGCGTCGAAGATTGTGGTGGGGGAGTGGACTCCGGCCACCATCAGCTGCAGCAACGTCACGAACTGCGGCCAGAACATGGGGAACACGTTTGGCACGCCCATCATCCGTCGCCTGCACAACGGCAGCTGGGCAATCATTTTTGGCAACGGCTTCGGCAGCACGAGCGGTGATGCGGGCGTCTACATCATGAGCATCAGCGCCACCGGGGTTGTGAGCACCTACTATCTGAGTACCGGCAAGACTGGCAGCAACGGCATCGCCTACGTCTCCTCGGCCGACCTCGATGGCGATCGCGTTACGGACTATCTCTACGCCGGCGACTTGCTGGGCAACGTCTGGCGCTTCGACCTGACGGACAGCAATCCCGCCAACTGGTTTGCCGCGGCGAAGCCATTATTCACCGACGCCACCGCGCAGCCGATCACCACCAGGGTGCTGGTGGTGGCTTCGACCGCCACCGGCGCCACGCCGATGGTGATGGTGGAATTCGGAACCGGCCGGCGCAGCCAGCTTACCAATACTTCGGCTGCGACCTATGCAAGCGCGACACAGAGTCTGTACGGCGTCTGGGACTGGAATCTGAACGACGGCAAGGTCGCAAACGACGGTCTGGGCTGGAATTCCAAATCAACCACGAAATTCGCCGCGCTGAGTGCGTCCGCGTCCGGGTTGTCGTCCGCGTCCACGCCCTACGTGCTTGCGCAGACCAATCTGCTGCAGCAAACTTTTACCCCCAGCGCGACAACGGCTGGGGCCATTGACGGCACCAATCTCGCGGTTTGCTGGAAGGGTACGACGACCTGCGGGTCCGCAAACAACAAATTCGGCTGGTACATCAATCTGCAGACCAACTCGTCGGGCAGCCCCGAACAGGTGGTCTCCAGTCCGGTGTTCTATCAGGGAGCGTTCATCGTCAACACGATCTACCCGGCGAGCAATTCGCTGACTTCGTGCACGCAAACAGGCGACGCGGGATACACCTACGTCATTTCGGTAAACAACGGCGGCACATTCCCAACTGCGTTCCTCAAGTTTCCGAACGATGTCTCTGCGGCAGGCGCGCTGACCGGGGCTTCGGGCAGCCCGAACATCGTGAACACGGTGGAGGGGATTACCAATCTGGTATCCCAGTGCCTGACCTGCAAGGTTCCGACGCCGATCGGAGTCGAGTTGCCCAACAACACCAAGGCGACCCGGCTAACCTGGGTTGAGCTGCGGTAAGGCGCTACGGGGAACCCCATGTACATGACGAATCGCCCTGTCCAGCCCAAGGCCGCCTCCAGCGGGTTTACGTTGATCGAGTTGATGGTCACTTTGCTGATCGCCAGCATTCTGCTCACGGTGGCCGTCGCCGCCTACCAGAGCCAGATTCGCAAGTCGCGACGCACGGAGGCGAAAACGGCGCTGCTGGATATCGCCGGGCGCGAGGAGGCGCTGTACGGAACGACCAACGCCTATGGCAGCACGCCCGCGAGTATCGGCTACGGCACCAGCACCGGCGCATTCACTGGCCTCAGCGTTGGCAGCGGGTATTACCAGGTGACGGTACAGGTGACGGCGGGAACCGCCACCGTGCCCACGCAATTCACTGCCACGGCAACGCCGGTAGTCGGGATGGGGCAGGACGAAGACTCGAGCTGCGCTTCGTTTTCGGTGGACAACAAAGGAGTCCAGTCGGCATTGGATGCCTCGGGCGCCGCCACATCGAATTGCTGGTAGGTAAGGCGCGCCATTGCCGATCTGCCGCACCAGTATCGCAGCAGTCAGCTACCACGAGAACTTTTCCTGGAATGACGGGTCAACTCATCGGGGCCATCCCGGCTCATTTCCGCTCGTGCACCCATGATTCCACACACCTTGCGGGTCACGGCCATGTTGACGGCGATTGACGCACTGACTGGCTGCGGCGGCGACTACGGTACTGGCACTCTCTCCGGCACGCTGCAGCAGCGCAGCGCACTGACCGGCACCATGAACTTCACCACGGCCCGGGGGCACTGCCGCCGCGCCCGGCGCGCAGTCCATGACCTTTGATACGGTCTACGAAAGCGGCTCGTCGCTGGCGAGCATTGCCGGCAGCTACACCGCCACCGACGGTTCGACGCTCAGCGTTGATTCGAACGGTGTGGTGTTCAATCAGACGGCGGCGGGATGCGTCGTCAACGGCCAGGTGAACCTCATCGACGCCAGCTACGACGCGTACCGCAACTCCTGCAGTCTTGCCAGCTGCACTGGCACTACAGCGGCACTGAACGGCACCACCGCCACGGGGTTGGGTACATTGGATGCCAACGCCAGTACGCAGGTGCTGTATGTCGCGATACACGATCAGACCGGGCACCATATTCTCGCAGCGAGCTATACGAAACAGTAGCGATGCAGTGACATGCCTTGGGCGGTCGCAGGATGTTCTGCTCCGCGCGAGCGCTTCGTCAAGAGGCCTGCCATGCTGACCTTTGACGCGTCGACACGCCCGGGAGCAAAGGCGATATCTGGCCGGCTATTTGCATCTCTTGCCTCCAGGTGCCGGGCTTCGGGCAGAATGCCCGGTGATTCGCCCTGTTTTGACCATTTTCAACCCGGGGTTGCGCTTTGATGTCACCCATTTCGAGCACCGCCACCGCCCCGAACGCCACCCGGCCGGCCGCGTCAGGCGCTACGGGCAACGGGCAGGCTGCCGGCAGCCCACCCCCGATCGCCCAGAACACCGACATCCGCTACCTCGGCCGCCTGCTGGGCGATGTCATCCGTGCCTACGGCGGCGAGGCGTTGTTCGAGCGCATCGAAAGCATCCGCTCCACCTCGGTGAGCCGCGCGCGCGGCATCGCGGACATGCAGGCGCTGAACCTGGGCCTGGACGCGCTCAGTCTCGACGACACGCTGTCCTTCGTGCGCAGTTTCATGCTGTTCTCCATGCTCGCGAATCTCGCCGAGGACCGGCAGGGCATGGCGGCCGATCGCAGCGATGATCTGCCTGCGGTACTGCTCAAGCTCGAAGCCCAGGGCGTCGCGCTGGCCGACGCCAACAAGCTGCTCGATCACTCGCTGATCGTACCAGTGCTCACGGCGCATCCGACGGAGGTCATGCGCAAGAGCATGATCGATCATCGCAACCGCATTGCCGATCTCATGCGCCAGCGCGACCTGGGTCGCGTGGAGACCATCGACGGCGATGTGATCGAGCAGGCCATCCTCCGGCAGATCGCGCTGCTGTGGCAGACGCGGCCGCTGCGCCGTGAACGTCTCGTGGTCGCCGATGAAGTGGCCAATGCGCTGGCCTATCTGCGTGATGTGTTCCTTCCCACCGTGCCCGCGCTGTACGCGCGCTGGGAACGTGTGCTGGAGCATCGGCCGAAGAGTTTCCTCCGGCTCGGAAGCTGGATCGGCGGCGATCGCGATGGCAATCCGAACGTCAAGGCGGATTCGCTGCGGCTGGCCCTGAGCCAGTCCTGCGAGGCAGTGCTCACCGACTACCTGGACAAGTTGCGCGCGCTGGGCTCGGAGCTGTCGATCTCCACCGAGCTGGCCGGCGCCACCGATCAGGTGGCGCAGCTGGCCGAGCGCAGCGGTGACGTCAATCCGGGTCGCGCCGACGAGATCTACCGCCGCGCCATCATCGGCATCCACGCACGCGTGGCGGCCACCTATCGCAATCTCATGGACAAGGAGCCACCCCGCGCGGCGGCCGTGAGCGCGCAGCCCTATGCGTCACCCGACGAATTGCGCAAGGACCTGGTGGAGCTGGCGCATTCGCTGGGCGGCGGCCAGCATCCGTTGCTGGCCAGTGGCGGTGCGCTGGGGCGCCTGATCCGCGAGGTGGAAACTTTCGGGTTCCACCTGGCCACGCTCGATCTTCGCCAGAACTCGGATGTGCATGCGCGTGTCGTGGCGGACCTGCTCAAGGTGGCGGGCGTTGAAGCGGACTACCAGAAACTCGATGAGTCCGCGCGCGTGGCGCTGCTGCGTCGTGAACTCGCAACCAGTCGTCTGCTGGCGAGCCCGTTCGCGAGCTACACGGAAGAGACCGACACCGAGCTCGCGATCGTGCGCGCCGCAGCCGAGGCGCACGCGCGTTACGGCAAGGCTTCGATCACCACTTACATCATCTCCAAATCCGAAAGCGTCTCCGATCTGCTCGAGGTTTACCTGATGCTGAAGGAGGCCGGTCTGTACCGGCCGGGCGCCACGCCCGATCAGCCGCCCCAGACCAGCATCATGGTGGTGCCGCTGTTCGAAACCATCGGCGATCTGCAGCGTTCCCAGACCATCATGGACGCACTGCTTTCGCTGCCCGAAATCGCGGCCATCACAGCGGCGCGTGGCCACCAGGAAGTCATGGTGGGCTACTCCGATTCCAACAAGGACGGCGGTTACCTCACGTCCGTCTGGAGCCTGAACCAGGCCACGCGCGCGCTGGCGAAAACCTTCGAGCAGCACCACACGACGATGCAGATCTTCCACGGCCGCGGCGGCGCCGTGGGTCGTGGCGGCGGCTCCTCGTTCGACGCCATCCGCGCGCAGCCGCGCGGCACGGTGCAGGGACGCATCCGCATCACCGAACAGGGCGAGGTCATCGCGGCGAAGTACGGCACGCGCGATCACGCCGCGACCAGCCTGGAATCCATGTGCGCCGCGACGCTGCTCGCGACGCTGGAACAGCCCATGGTGCCGCCAGCCGAAGAGGCGCGCTTCGCCGCGGCCATGGACGCCATTTCCAAAGATGCGTTCAACATCTACCGCAAGCTGGTCTACGAGACCGACGGCTTCGTCACCTGTTTCCGGCAGATGACGCCGATCGCCGAGATCGCCGATCTCAAGATCGGCTCGCGGCCCGCTTCGCGCACCAAGTCGCAACGCATCGAAGACCTGCGCGCCATTCCCTGGGTGTTCAGCTGGGCACAGGCGCGCGTGATGCTGCCGGGCTGGTATGGCGCGGGCATGGCGTTGAAGAACTTCGGCGATCAGGGACTGCTGCGCGAGATGCTGGCGGCGTGGCCGTTCTTCCGCACCACGGTCGACAACCTGGAGATGGTGATGGCGAAGTCCGACATGGCCATCGCGCGCCACTACACCTCGCTGGTGGAAGACCAGAAAATCGCCACCGACATCTTCGGCAGGATTCGCGACGCCTGGCTCATCACACACGACACGCTGCTGGGCATCACCGGCCAGTCGCGGCTCATGGAGAACAAGCCCGCGCTGGAGACTTCGATTCGCCTGCGTCTGCCCTACATCGAGCCGCTGAACCTGCTGCAGGTGGAGCTGCTCAAGCGGCATCGCAGCGGCGAGAGCGATCCGCGCGTGCGCGAGGGCATCCAGCTGTCCATCAACGCGGTGGCCACGGCCTTGCGCAATAGCGGGTAAACTGCGCGCCGATCCGCCGCTCCGGCGGAGCGAGGTTCCTTTGTCGCCGACACCCGATCAGAGCGCCCGGCGGGCCAGCCTGGGTTTTCTGGAATTCCTGCTGCTCATGGCGGCCATGATGGCCACGCAGGCCGTGGCCGTGGACGGCATCCTGCCGGCGCTGCCCACCATCGCCACGGCGCTGCAGCTGAGCGACGCCAATCTGGGTCAGCTCATCGTCACCAGTTATGTGCTGGGCATCGGTATCGGACAGCTGCCGTGGGGTGTGCTGTCCGACCGTTATGGCCGGCGCCCGGTGTTGCTGACCGGCCTGTTCCTGTATGTGCTGGCGGCGCTGCTGTGCGCGCTGTCGCGCAGCTTCGTGGCGCTGCTGCTGTGGCGGGTGCTGCACGGCATTGCCTCCGCC
This sequence comes from Steroidobacteraceae bacterium, assembly GCA_035499515.1. Lineage (GTDB taxonomy): Bacteria > Pseudomonadota > Gammaproteobacteria > Steroidobacterales > Steroidobacteraceae > FEN-1191. The sequence goes on from DATJYR010000001.1 coordinate 19,575, forward strand.
AGCCTGGTGGTGACGCGCGCCACGATCCGCGATCGCTATTCAGGGTCGCAGATGGCGCGTGTCATGTCGCTGACCTTCATCGTGTTCCTCATGGTGCCGATGCTGGCGCCGAGCATCGGTCAGCTGATCCTGTGGTTGGCGCCGTGGCGCTACATCTTCGGCTTTTTTGCGGGATTTTCCGCGTTGGTGCTGGTCTGGGTCTGGCTGCGGCTGCCGGAAACCCTGCATCCCGAATACCGCCTGATGCTCGACTGGCGCCACATCCTGCGTGCCACGCGCATCGTGGTCGGCACGCGGCAATCGCTGTGCTACACGCTGGCCGCGACGCTGATGCTGGGCTCGGTGTTCGCCTACGTCGGCATGATGCCGCAGATCTTCGCCGAGGTGTTCCACCTGCCGCGGCTCATGCCGGCGATCTTCGCGCTGTGCGCCGGCGGCATGGCGGTGGCGGCCTACCTGAATTCCCGCAACGTCGAGCACATCGGCATGCGCGCGATTTCGCACTCGACGCTGCTGGCGTTCATCCTCATCGCCGCGGGTCACGCCACCGTCGCTGCTGCCAGCGGCGAGAACCTCGCGACCTTCATCGTGTTCCAGGCGCTGACGATGGCGTGCTTCAGTCCGACGGTGGCGAATTTCGGTGCGCTGGCCATGGAGCCGCTGGGAGCGATCGCCGGCCTTGGTGCGGCGCTGCAGGGCCTGATGACCACCTGTGGCGGTGCGCTGCTCGGCGCGCTGGTGGGCCGGTTCTTCAACCGGACCACCTTGCCGCTGTCGCTGGGCGCGTTGCTGTGCGGCGTGCTGGCGCTGTGCTGCGTACTGCTGGCCGAGAAGGGGCGGCTGTTCGAATCGTATCGCGACCCGCGCCTCGCGCAGCCGCAGCCCTAGCCCGGCGCCGCCGCGGCTCAGCTCCGCGGCGGCGGATCCCGGCGCTTGTCGCGCTCGATCAGCGCATAGGCCGAGTGGTTGTGGATGGATTCGAAGTTCTCGCTCTCCACCACGTACGACAGCACGCGCGGTTCGTTGTTCATGCGCACCGCGACGTCGCGCACCATGTCCTCGACGAACTTCGGATTGTCGTAGGCCGCTTCGGTGACGTATTTCTCATCGGGACGCTTGAGGATGCCATACAGCTGGCACGAGGCTTCCGACTCCGCGATGTCGATCAGCTCCTCGATCCAGATGTGCTCGCCCACCAGCGCCTTGATGGTCACGTGCGAGCGCTGGTTGTGCGCGCCGCGCTCCGAGATCTTCTTGGAACACGGGCACAGGCTGGTCACCGGCACCACCACCTTGATCCACAGCGCCACTTCGCCGTGGCAGATCTCGCCGATCAGCGAGGCCTGGTAGTCCATCAGGCTTTCGACGCCGGACACCGGCGCCTTCTTCATCACGAAGTAGGGGAAGCTCATCTCGATGTGGCCGGCCTGCGCATCGAGCCGCGTGGCCATTTCCGACAGCATCGAGCCGAACGATTCCACCGAGATCTCGCGCTCGTGGTGCAGGATCTCCACGAAGCGCGACATGTGCGTGCCCTTGAAGTTGTGCGGCAGGTTCACGTACATGTTGAAATTGGCGATGGTGTGCTGCTCGCCGGAGGAACGGTCCTTGACCTTCACCGGATGGCGGATGTCCTTGATGCCGACCCGGTTGATGGGGATCTGCCGGGTGTCGGCCCGGCCCTGCACGTCTTCCACCGAGCTCAGCGCGCCCTGCGGCGTGGTTGCAACATTCATGGTCACCTCGGGCGGGCAATGATGGGTGGCTGGCGACGGACGCCCGTCAGGCCAGTCTGGGGGCGCTGCGGCCGGTCTTCAAGCGGGCGGCCTGCGGCAGCCACCAGCGTTCGATGGCGGACTGGATGCCGCGGGCGTCCAGCCCCGCGGCCGTCAGACACTCGCCGCGGCTGCCATGTTCGATGAAACGGTCCGGGATGCCGAGATTCAGCCGCGGGATCAGCAGGCTGCGCGCATCCAGCAGCTCGTTGACCGCGCTTCCGGCGCCGCCGGCGACCACGTTCTCCTCCAGGGTCACGAGCGCGTCATGCGTCGCCCCGAGCTCCACCACCAGCACCTCGTCCAGCGGCTTCACGAAGCGCATGTTGACCACGGTTGCGTCCAGGTGTTCGCCGGCCAGCAACGCGCTCTCGAGCAGGGCTCCAAACGAGAGGATCAGCAGGCCGCTGCGGCCAGTGCGTCGCACTTCGGCACGGCCGACGGGCAGGGCACCCAGCGTATCGGCGATGGGGTGCCCCGGACCCTGGCCGCGTGGATAGCGGACCGCCGACGGACCCTCCAGCGTGGTGGCGGTGTAGAGCATCTGCCGGCACTCGTTCTCGTCGGCCGGCGCCATCAGCACCAGGTTGGGAATGCAGCGCATGAACGACAGGTCGAACGCGCCGTGATGCGTGACGCCATCGCTCCCCACCAGGCCCGCGCGGTCCAGGGCGAACAGCACCGGCAGCTTCTGCAGCGCGACGTCGTGGATGAGCTGGTCGTAGCCGCGCTGCAGGAAAGTGGAGTAGATCGCGACCACCGGCCGCAACCCTTCGCAGGCGAGGCCCGCGGCGAGCGTGACCGCGTGCTGCTCGGCGATGGCCACGTCGAAGTAGCGATCCGGGAAGCGGCGCGAATAGTCGACCATCCCCGAGCCTTCGCGCATCGCGGGCGTGATGCCGACGATGCGCGGATCGCGTTCGGCCATGTCGCACAGCCATTGGCCGAACACCTGCGAATAGCTGGGACCAGGCGCATTTTCCTTGTGGATCTGGCCGCTGACCGGATCGAACGGACCCGGGCCGTGCCACGTGATCGGATCGGCTTCGGCGGGTGCGTAGCCCTTGCCCTTGGTGGTCACCACGTGCAGGAACTGCGGGCCGCTGAGCGCACGCGCGTTGCGCAGCGTGCGCACCAGCATCTTCAGGTCGTGGCCATCGATGGGGCCCAGGTAGTTGAACCCCATCTCCTCGAACAGCGTGCCGGGGAGCACCATGCCCTTCATGTGCTCCTCGGAGCGGGCCGCCCATTCGCGCACGCCGGGCAGCGGCTTGAGCACCCGCTTGCCGCCGGCGCGCAGGTGCGAATACAGCCGGCCCGAGATCACGCGCGCGAGGTAGTTGGAGAGCGCGCCGACGTTCTCCGAAATCGACATGTCGTTGTCGTTGAGCACCACCAGCAGGTCGTTGCGCAGGCTGCCGGCGTGGTTCAGCGCTTCGAACGCCATGCCCGCGCTCAGCGCGCCATCGCCGATGATCGCCACCGCGCGTCGCGTCTGCCCCTGCTGCGCGGCCGCGAGCGCCATGCCCAGCGCCGCGCTGATGGAAGTGCTCGAATGGCCCACGCCAAACGTGTCGTATTCACTTTCGGCGCGGCTCGGGAAGGGCGCGAGACCGCCGCCCTGCTTGATGGTGTGCAGCTCGTCGCGACGACCGGTGATGACCTTGTGGGGATAGGCCTGGTGGCCGACGTCCCACACCAGGCGGTCGTCGGGCGTGTGGTAGACGTAGTGCAGGGCGAGCGTGAGCTCGACGGTGCCGAGGCCGGCCGCGAAGTGGCCGCCGCGCGTGCTCACGGTCTGGATCAGGAAATCGCGCAGTTCATCGGCCAGCTGCGGCAGCTGGTTCTCTGACAGGCGGCGCAGGTCGGCCGGCGAGTCGATGGTCCTGAGCAGTGAGTAATCAGCCGGTTTGCCCATGAGCAGTGCGAAGTTTACTCAATGCGCACGGTCGACGACGAAGATTCCCAGTTCGCGCAGTTCGGCGGCCGCCGCGCCCAGCGGACCCAGGGCGTCCAGCGCCAGGTCGCGGTGCGCCCGCGCCTGCGCCCGCGCGGCGTCCAGCCCGAGGATGCTGGGGTAGGTGGGCTTGCCCAGCGCGGCGTCCGCGCCGGCCTTCTTGCCCAGCTGCTGGGTATCCCCGGTGACGTCGAGGATGTCGTCCTGGATCTGGAACGCCAACCCGATTTCGGCGCCGAACCGTCGCAGCGCGAGCCGAGCCTCGGGTGCGCAACGGCCGGCCGCGATGGCGCCCAGCTCGATGCTGGCCTGGATCAGCGCACCGGTTTTGCGGCGGTGCATCAATTCGATGGTTTTCGGGCTCAGCGAGGCGCCTGTGGCGCCCAGGTCCATGGCTTGCCCGCCGGCCATGCCGAGCGTGCCGATCGCCCCGGCCAGCACCTCGAGCATCTCCAGCCGCACCTGGGAGCGGGTTTCGGGTCCGCCGTTCGCCAGCAGTTCGAAGGCGCGGGCCTGCAGCGCATCCCCGGCCAGGATGGCCGTGCCCTCATCGAAGGCGCGATGGCAACTCGGGCGGCCGCGACGCAGGTCGTCGTCGTCCATGGCGGGCAGGTCGTCGTGGATCAGGCTGTAGGCATGGATGAGTTCGACTGCCGCCGCCGCGGCGTCCAGCGTCGCGAGCGGCACGCCCAGCGCCGAGCCCGCGGCATACACCAGGACCGCGCGCAGGCGCTTGCCGCCCCCCAGCACGCTGTAGCGCATCGCGTCCACCAGCCGCGCCGTCGGCGCATCGTCCACCGGCAGGGCGCCATCCAGCACGCCCTCGATGCGCTGGCGATACCCTTCGATGCGGACGGCCAGCGGCAGTGGCGCCGCCGCGGACTCATTCGGGATCGACATGATCCTCGTCATCGGCATCGACCTGGAAGTCCTCGAGCCGCGCCTGGCCCGCCTGCTGCGTCAGCACCTGCACGCGCAGCCGGGCGCTTTCCAGCGCCTGCTGGCATTCGCGTGTGAGCTGCACGCCCCGCTCGAACAGCCGCAGCGCCTCCTCCAGCGGCAGGTCGCCCGACTCGAGCTGCGTTACCAGTGCCTCGAGCTGCGTAAGTGTTTGTTCGAAAGGGATTTCTTTTGTCTTCCGGGTCATGGGGCGGCTAGCCTACCGAGCTGGGGTCGGGCGGGTCAACGTGAGTTGACGCTGTGGCGGGAGGGGGCATAAAGTCAAATGCATTAGAACCAGTCTAAAGCCTGCGGGGAAGGAGCAGATCATGAATCTCAAGGGAAGCAAGACGGAACAGAACCTCAAGGACGCCTTCGCCGGCGAGTCGCAGGCCAATCGCCGCTACCTGTACTTCGCGGCCAAGGCCGACGTCGAAGGCTTCAACGATGTCTCCGCCGTGTTCCGCTCGACAGCGGAAGGCGAGACGGGCCACGCGCACGGTCATCTCGAGTACCTCGAAGCGGTGGGCGATCCCGCCACCGGTCTGCCGATCGGCGAGACGCGGCACAACCTGAAGTCGGCCATCGCGGGCGAGACCCACGAGTACTCGGACATGTATCCGGGCATGGCTGCGGCGGCGCGCGCCGAGGGCTTCAGCGAAATCGCGGACTGGTTCGAGACGCTGGCCAAGGCCGAGCGCTCGCACGCCAACCGCTTCCAGAAGGCGCTGGACACGCTGTAAGTCGCGCGCTGAAATCCTCGATCGTGAGCGAAGGCAGCCTGCAAGCGCCCACGCGCCACGCGCTCGCGTGGCGCGAGCCTTCGTTCTACGATCCGGCCGCGCTCGAGCAGGAGCTCGAGCGCGTGTTCGACATCTGCCACGGCTGCCGGCGCTGTTTCAGCCTGTGCCAGGCCTTTCCCACGCTGTTCGACGCCATCGACGGGACTTCATCCGGCGAACTCGAAGGCGTGGACAGGCGCGTGTACTGGAAGGTGGTGGACCACTGCTACCTGTGCGACATGTGCTACATGACCAAGTGTCCGTACGTGCCGCCCCATGCGTGGAACGTGGATTTCCCGCACCTCATGCTGCGCGCCAAGGCCGTGAAGGCGCGGCGCGGGGAAACGCGCTGGCGCGATCGCCTGCTGACCTCGACCGATGTGGTGGGCCGGCTCGCCGGCATCCCGGTGGTGGCCGGGATCGTGAACGCCACGCTCGCCAGCGCACCGGGGCGCAGAGTGCTGGCGAAGACCCTGGCGGTGCATCCCGAGGCGCCGCTCCCGGACTACCATTCGAACAGCGGGCGGGCGCGGGTGCGCAGGCTGCTGCGCGAGGCGCCGCCCGCCACGACGCTGTCCGGCGGGCCGCGCGCCACCGACAGCACGCGCGGCCAGGTGGTGCTGTTCACCACCTGCTATGGCAACCGCAACGAGCCCGATCTCGACACCGACCTGGCGGCGGTGTTCCTGCACAACGGCATCCACGTGCAGCTCGCCGGACGCGAGCGCTGCTGCGGCATGCCGAAACTGGAACTCGGCGACCTGGCAGCGGTGGCGAAGCTGAAGCAGGCCAACGTGCCCGAGCTCAAGCGCTGGATCGAGCGCGGCTTCGACATCGTGGCGCCGATCCCGTCCTGCGTGCTGATGTTCAAGCAGGAGCTGCCCTTGATGTTTCCCGATGATGCCGACGTGCAGCTCATCAAGAGCCGCATGTTCGATCCGTTCGAGTACCTGATGCTGCGCCACAAGGCCGGATTGCTGGATACCGCCTTCAGGAACCGGCTCGGCAAGGTGAGCTACCACGTGCCATGCCATCTGCGCGTGCAGAACATCGGCCTCAAGACGCGCGACGTGCTGCGGCTGGTGCCCGACACCACGGTGGAAGTGATCGAGCGCTGCTCCGGGCACGATGGCACGTACGCCTTGAAGAGCGAGTTCCGCGCGGCGGCGGTGAAGATCGGGCGGCCCGTGGCGCAGAAGGTGGAGCAGGGGCAGGGCGACTACTACGCCAGCGATTGCCCGATGGCGGGCCACCAGATCGGCAGCCTGCTCGGGACGGCGCGCGAGCCCACGCACCCCATGAAGCTGCTGCGCATCGCGTACGGTATCTGAGCGGGCGGCCATGAAGAAACTCGACGCTGCGGACCTGTGGTCGCTGGAACAGTACGCGCGCGAGCGCGATGCGTTCCGCGTCGCCATGATCGAGCGGCGGCGCCGGCGCCGCCTGCAGCTCGGCCCCCACTGCACGCTGAGTTTCGAGGATCGCGAGACCATCCGCTACCAGGTGCAGGAGATGCTGCGCGCCGAGCGCATCTTCGAGGGCGCCGGCATCCAGGAGGAGCTCGCGGTCTACAACGTGCTGATCCCCGATGGCCACAACCTCAAGGCCACCATGCTGATCGAGTACCAGGACCCGGCGGTGCGCGCGCGCCAGCTCGTGCTGCTGCGGGGCATCGAACGCACGGTGTGGCTGTCGGTGGCGGGACATGAACCCGTGACCGCGATCGCCGACGAAGACCTGGAGCGCGACAGCGGCAGCAAGACCTCGGCGGTGCACTTCCTGCGCTTCGAGCTCGACGCGGCGCGGATCGCGGACCTCAAGGCCGGTGCGGCACTGGGCATCGGCATCAACCATCCGCAGTACCTGCAGCGCGTGGATGGCATTGGCGGGGCGCTGCGCGCGGCGCTGTTGTCGGATTTCGACTAGCGCGCCGCGGCGGCGGCTACAGGAACAGGTCCGGCATCAGGCGCGTGCTGCCGGGGACCACCGCATAGCCGGACAGATCCGTCACCCCGACACTGGCCAGCACCTGTTCGTCGATGAAGAACTGGCCGCTGTGCTGGCGGGCATCCAGGTTCAGGATGGCGTAGGCCGCGTCGGCCATGATGGCGGGTTTGCGGCAGTGCTCCGGCAGCACGCCGGGAATCATCTGCAGCGCGGCGGTCTGGATCACGGTGCGCGGCCACAGCGCATTCACCGCGATGCCCAGCGGCCTGAACTCCGCCGCGTGCCCGAGCACGCACAGGCTCATGCCGTACTTGGCCATGGTGTAGGCCAGGTGCGGAGCGAACCACCTGGGGTCGAGGTTCAGCGGCGGCGACAGCGTCAGCACGTGCGGGTTGCGACCGGCGCTGGCCGACGCTTTCAGGTGCGGCAGGCACGCCTGCGTGCACACGAACGTGCCGCGCACGTTCACGCCGAACATCAGGTCGAAGCGCCGCGCGGGCGTGTGCGCGGTGTCGGTGAGGTTGATGGCGCTGGCGTTGTTGACCAGGATGTCGATGCCGCCGAAATGCGCCACTGCCTTCTCCACCGCATCCGCCACCTGCAGTTCCTCGCGGATGTCCACCTGCAATGGCAGGCATTTGCCGCCGGCGGCTTCGATTTCCGCCGCGGCGCTGTAGATCGTGCCGGGCAGCTTGCTGTTGGTTGCGGCGGTCTTGGCGGCGATCACGACGTTGGCGCCATCGCGCGCGCAGCGCCTGGCGATCTCCAGCCCGATGCCGCGCGAGCCGCCGGAGATGAACAGGGTCTTGCCTTGCAGGCTCATGCGGGCGCTCCGCTAGTCGAACTGGCTGAAATCGGGTGTGCGCTTCTGCAGGAACGCCTGGAAGGCCTCGGTCGCCTCCGGGCTGCCGAGCAGCCGCGCCACGGTGCCCAGATCGTCCCGCAGCGCTGCGTCCAGCTGGGCACGCCAGGCCTGCTTCATGAGCCGCTTGGTTTCGCGCACCGAATTCGGTGGCAGCGCCGCCAGCCGGTCGGCCTGGCGCTGCGCGAACGCCAGCACCTGCCCGCCCGGCAGCACGCGGTTGACGATGCGCATCTCGAGCGCTTCCGCGGCGCTGATCGGCTCCGCGAGCAGCAGTTTCTCGGCCGCCTTGTGGTACCCCGCCGCCAGCGTCATCGTCAGGGCCGAGGCGAACTCCGAGCACAGGCCGAGGCTCACGAATGGCATGATGAAGCTGGCGTCCTCGGCGCAGTACACCAGTTCGCAGTGCATGAGCAGCGTGGTGCCGATGCCCACCGCGGCGCCCTGGACCGCGGCCACCACCGGTTTGGTGGCGCCCGACAGCGCACGGATGAACTGCACCGCGGGCGTGTCCGGCCCGATGGACTTCCGGGCGTCACGCAGGAAGTCCTCGATGTCGTTGCCGGCCGTGAACACGTCGGGCGCGCCGTGCAGCAGCAGCACCCGCACCGCAGGATCGGCTTCGCCGGCGGCGATGGCCGCCGCCAGCGCCAGGTACATCGCACCCGTCAGCGCGTTCTTCTTTTCCGGTCGCGCCATGGCGATGCGCAGCACACGCCCCGCGACGCTGCTCGTGACGTGCACGGCCGGCACCGCGCTAGAAGTGGTAACCGGCCGAGAGGTTGAGGGCGATCGGATCGAGGTCCGCGTCGATGTGCTGACCCGTCGACAGGTGCGCCGTGGTCTTGAAGTAGGTCTTGATCACGCCAGCGTCGAGGAACCAGTTCCCGTGCACCTTCACCGCGAGGCCCGCCTGCAGCGAAGTGCCCCAGCCATTGTCGATGTGCAGCGTGGTGGCCGAGCCACCCGGGTTGGTCAGCGCGGTCAGCACGTTGGTGCCCTGCTCGCCGTAATTGCGCACGTACGTGGCGCCGATGCCCACGTACGGACGGAACAGGGTGCCCGGATCGAAGAAGTGGTACTGGCCCATGAGCGTCGGCGAGATCTGCTTCACGGTGGCGATGGTGCCGACGCCGTGGATGGCGCCCTCGCCGGTGATGTCGTGCTTGTAGGGCAGGCCGGCGAAGAATTCCGCCGTCACGTTGTCGGTGAAATTGTAGCCGACGGTGAGGATCGGACGCGTGGAGGAGCCCACGTCGATCTGGGTGCCGGGATAGCTGGGCGCGCTCAGGTCGCCGCTCTTCACGTGCGGCGTGATGCGGTTGATGCCGACCTTGACGAGCCAGGTGCCGGCGGAATCATCCGCCAGCAGCGGCTGGGCGACGCCGGCGCACAGCAGGCCGAGCAGCAGGGTGCGATGAATGGTCATGATGTCTGGTTCTCCCTGTGTGGGTGCGGCTGTGGCTTCAGAGCCAGCCGTTCTGCGCCATGCGCGTGACCACGAGGCTCGTGATCAGCGAATAGGCATATGGAGTGGGATGCACCGTGTCGGCGTATTCGTAGCGCGAGACATCGGTGGCCAGCGTGGTGCCGGTCGTGCACAGCAGCGAGGTGGGGACGCCCGCCAGCAGCTCCGCGCCGGGCGTAGTCTGGCCGCGCGAGTCGGTGAGGTCGCACGCCGGCGTGTCGACCTCGGTCAACCCGTACTGGTCCGGATCGGCGTGCTCCTGCTGGCTCTGCGTGTACAGGTCCACCTGCAGCACCGTGTCGGTGTGGCCGGCGAGGCCCGCCGCGAGCTGCTGGTTGAAGGCTTCGACCATCATCTGGATGATGGCCTGCGTCTGCGCCCCCAGCCCGATGCCCAGCGGTGTCACGCTCACATCGGGAATGTTGACCACGACCACATGCTTGGCGCCCGCCGGCAGGATCAGCTGCGTGATGTAACCGGCCTCTTCGGCGCCCGCGGTGCCCATCGCCGTGACCGCGGCGGTCACGGCCGCCGTGGCGTCGCCGCCGCCGGCGATGGTGGCCTGCAGCGTCGCGAGGTTGATGAACACATCGTTGCCGCCCGCGAACACCGTCACCAGGTCATCGCTCGCGAACGAGCCATGCGCGGTGAGGAAGTTGTTGATCTGGGTGACCACCGGCACCGTGAGCTGGCCGAGCTGGCCGGAGGTGTCGCCGAGCCCGAGCCACAGCGCGATGTTGCCGGGACCGACCGGATTGGTGACGCGCGCGCCACCCTGCGCGTAGTTGTAGCAGTCGGCGTAAGTCATGATGGCCGCGGCCGGGATCTGCGGGATCACGCTCTGCAGTCCCGTCATGGCCGGGCAGGGCGCCGTGGCGCCCACCTGCGTGGCCAGCAGCTCGGTCCAGTTCAGGCCGCCCATCGGGTTGTTGACCGGGTCGTTGACCGTGTACTCACCGCCACCGACCGCGGCGATGGTGCTGACCCGGTAGGTGCCGACATCGCTCAGGCTGTCGCCGAAACTCACCACGCGCGAATAACCGACGCGCGCCGTCTGATCACCAGCCGACGGACCACTGCAGCCCACCACGGCTGCGCCCAGCACCAGGCCAGGCAGCCACCAACGCATGCGAGACATATCCCACCCCTTAATTGTTCGTCTGCAGCCATGATATTCCTTTAAAATTCGCGCCGCACCCAGTCAGACCCGAGATTCATGGCCACGTCCTACAATGCAGCAGACATCGAGGTCCTCACCGGCCTCGAACCGGTCCGGCGCCGGCCGGGCATGTATACCGACACCACCCGCCCCAACCACCTCGCGCACGAGGTGATTGACAACAGCGTCGATGAAGCGCTAGGCGGCCACTGCACCGAGATCGCGGTCACCCTGTACCGGGACGGATCGCTGGAAGTCGCCGACAACGGCCGTGGCATGCCGGTGGACATCCATCCGGTGGAAAAGCTCAGCGGCGTGGAGCTGATCCTCACGCGCCTGCACGCGGGCGGAAAGTTCTCCGACAAGTCGTACAACTTCTCCGGCGGCCTGCACGGCGTCGGCGTGTCGGTGGTCAACGCGCTGTCGAAGCAGCTCGATACCTGGGTGCGCCGCGGCGGCAAGGAATACCAGATCGGCTTCAGGAACGGCCGGCTCACCTCGAAGCTGGAAGTGGTGGGCAACGTGGCGCAGAAGACCACCGGCACCACCGTGCGCTTCTGGCCCGACCCGAAGTTCTTCGATTCCGACCGCTTCGCGGTGCCCGATCTCAAGCGCGTGCTGCGCGCCAAGGCGGTGCTGTGCGCGGGATTGCGCGTCAGGTTCGCGAACGAGGCGACGGGCGAGCATGACGAATGGTTCTACACCGGCCATCTCGGCGAATACCTGCAGGAGCAGCTTGGCAAGAGCGAATCGCTGCCGGGCGAGCCCATCGTGGGCAAGCACGAATCCGAACAGGACGTGGTGGAGTGGGCGCTGGTGTGGGCGCCCGATGCCGCGCATCCGGTCGGCGAGAGCTACGTCAACCTGATTCCCACCGCCGCGGGTGGCACGCACGTGAACGGCTTTCGCGCGGGGCTGGTGGAGGCGCTGCGCCAGTTCTGCGATTTCCGCAGCCTGCTACCGCGCGGCATCAAGCTCACGGCGGAAGACGTATGGCTCGGGCTGAACTACGTGCTGTCGATCAAGATCCGCGATCCGCAGTTCGCGGGGCAGATGAAGGAGAAGCTCAGCTCGCGCGAAGCGGCGCCGCTGGTGGAGACCCATGCGCGCGATGCGCTGGCGTTGTGGCTCAACCAGCACCCGGACGCGGGCGAGGGCATCGCGCAGTACGCCATCGCCAATGCGCAGGAGCGCCTCAAGGCGGCCCAGCGCATCACGCGCAAGCGCGCGGTGAACGGGCCGGCGCTGCCGGGGAAACTGGCCGATTGCACCAGCCAGGACCCGGCGCGCTCCGAGCTGTTCCTGGTGGAAGGCGATTCGGCCGGCGGCTCGGCCAAGCAGGCGCGCGACAAGGATTTCCAGGCCATCATGCCCCTGCGCGGCAAGATCCTGAACACCTGGGAGCTCGCGCCCGGTGAAATCGGCAGCTCCGAGGAAGTGCACAACATCGCCGTGGCGCTGGGCGTCGACCCGGGTTCCGCCGATCTCACGGGCCTGCGCTACCACAAGGTCTGCATCCTGGCGGACGCCGATTCGGACGGTTTGCACATCGCCACGCTGCTGTGCGCCCTGTTCCTGCGCCATTTCCGGCCGCTGGTGTCGGCCGGCCACATCCATGTCGCCATGCCGCCGCTGTACCGCATCGACGCCGGCAAGCAGGTGGTGTACGCGCTCGACAACGAAGAGCGCGACGCCACGCTGGCGCGCCTGGCCGCCGAGCACTCGCGCGCCAAGCCGGTGGTGACGCGCTTCAAGGGCCTGGGCGAGATGAATCCCTCGCAACTGCGCGAGTCCACCATCGACCCCCGCACGCGGCGCCTGGTGCAGCTCACGGTGGACGCGAAGGACAACACCGACCAGCTCATGGACATGCTGCTGGCCAAGAAGCGCGCCTCCGACCGGCGGGAGTGGCTCGAGACGAACGGCAACAAGGCCGAGGTGTGATTCTGTCGAGGATGATCTGATGCAGGACCAGGAATTGAACTTTGAAGGCGTCGAGAAACGCCCGCTCGCCGCCTTCACCGAGAAGGCCTATCTCGACTACTCGATGTACGTGATCCTCGACCGGGCACTGCCGGCGCTGGGCGATGGGTTGAAGCCGGTACAGCGCCGCATCATCTATGCCATGAGCGAGCTGAGCCTGTCGGGATCGGCCAAGCACAAGAAGTCGGCGCGCACCGTGGGCGATGTGATCGGCAAGTTCCATCCGCACGGCGATTCGGCGTGTTACGAGGCCATGGTGCACATGGCCCAGGATTTCTCGTATCGCTATCCGCTGGTGGACGGGCAGGGCAACTGGGGGTCGGCGGACGATCCGAAGTCGTTCGCGGCGATGCGCTACACCGAGTCGCGACTCACGCGTTACGCCGATCTGCTGCTCGATGAGTTGGGCGATGGCACGGTGGACTGGGGTCCGAACTTCGACGGCTCGCTGGAGGAGCCGCTCATGCTGCCCGCGCGGTTGCCGAACCTGCTGCTCAATGGCACTTCGGGCATCGCCGTGGGTATGGCCACCGACATCCCGCCGCACAACCTGCGCGAAGTGGCGGCCGCCTGCGTGGCGTTGCTGGACGATGCCGAGCTCAGCACGCGCGCGCTCATGAAATACGTCAAGGGGCCGGATCTGCCCACGGGCGCGGAAATCATTTCCTCGCGCTCGGAACTGGTGGAGTTCTACGACAAGGGGACGGGGAGTTTCCGGGCGCGCGCCACCTACGAAGTGGACGAGGATGGGTTGATCGTGGTCACGGCGTTGCCCTACCAGGTGTCGGGCAACAAGGTGCTGGAACAGATCGCGGAGCAGATGCGGCTCAAGAAGCTGCCGATGGTGGAGGACCTGCGCGATGAATCCGACCACGAGAATCCCACGCGACTGGTGATCGAGCCGCGCTCCAACCGCGTCGACGTCGAACAGCTCATGGCGCACCTGTTCGCCACCACCGACCTGCAGCGCAACTATCGCGTCAACATGAACGTGATCGCCACCGATGGCCGGCCGCGCGTGATGGGCCTGAAGGCGTTCCTGCTCGAGTGGCTGGAATTCCGCCGCGCCACGGTGCGCCGGCGGCTGCAGCACCGGCTCGACAAGGTCACGCGCCGCCTGCACATCCTCGACGGCATGCTGGTGGCCTACCTGAACCTGGACGAGGTGATCCGCATCATCCGCCAGGAGGAGGAGCCCAAGCAGGCGCTCATGAAGCGCTTCAAGCTTTCCGAGGAACAGACCGAGGCCATCCTCGAGACCAAGCTGCGCCACCTGGCGAAGCTGGAAGAGATGAAGATCCGCGACGAACAGGAGCGGCTCGAAGAGGAACGCAAGGAGATCACGGGCATCCTGGGCAGCAAGGCACGCCTGACGAAGCTGCTGCGCGAGGAGATCACCGCCGACGCGGCCGAGTACGGCGATGAGCGCCGCACGCGCCTGGTCGAACGCGCGGAAGCGCAGAAAATCGAAGCGACCGACCTGGTGGCGAACGAGCCCGTGACCGTGGCGCTCTCCACCGGCGGTTTCGTGCGCGCGGCCAAGGGCCACGAGATCGATCCGCGCACGTTGTCGTACAAGACCGGCGACGCCTTCCTGGCCGCCGCGCGCGGCCGCAGCACGCAGCTCGCCGTCTTCCTCGACAGCACCGGGCGCGCGTACAGCCTGCCCGCGCATTCGCTGCCCACCGCGCGCGGCCAGGGCGAGCCGCTCAGCGGACGTCTCGATCCGCCGGACGGCGCCCGCTTTGCGGGCGTGATGATCGGCGATCCCGAGGATCTGTGGCTGGTGGCCACCGATGCGGGATACGGTTTCACCGTGCGCCTGAAGGAACTGCACTCGCGCAACCGCGCGGGCAAGGCGGTCATCAACGTGACCGAGGGCGCGCAGGTGTTGCCGCCGGCCGCCGTCGCAGGCGACCAGGCGCGCGTCGCCGTGATCAACAGCGAAGGCCGACTGCTGCTGTTCCCGGTCAGTGAAGTGCCGGAACTGCCGCGCGGCAAGGGCAACAAGCTGTTCGGCATTCCAACCAGGAAAGCGGAGTCGCGCGAGGAGCTCATGGAATCCCTGGCGGTACTGGCGCCCGAACAGTCGCTGGTGGTCTGGAGCGGCGAGCGGCACATGACGCTCGCGCCTGGTGACCTCAAGCACTACCTGGGCGAGCGCGCGCAGCGGGGTGCGGTGCTGCCACGCGGCTGGCGCAAGGTGGACCGGATCGAGGTCGCTTGAGCGTCTATCTGCAGCTGCTGGCCACCACGTTCGCGTGGGCGGCCACCTTCCACATCGCGAAGTACACCGTCAGCGTCATGCCTCCGCTGGCGGCGGCCATCTGGCGCTTCGCCATCGGCGCCGGCGTGCTGATACCCTGGCTGCTGTGGCGCGAAGGCGCCGACTGGCGTGGCCTGCGGCGCAATGCATGCGCGCTGCTGTTCATGGGCGTGGTCGGCATCCTGGGTTTCAACCTCGGCATGTTCTACGGGCTGCAGGAAACCTCGGCGATCAACGCCGCGCTCATCATGGCCTTCAATCCCGCGCTGACGCTCGCGCTGGCCGCGCTGCTCGGCGGCGATCACATCAGCCGCGGCCGCACGCTGGGCATGGCGGTCGCGGTGACCGGCGTGGGCGTGGTCGTGACGCGCGGCTCGTGGGCCGTGCTCGCGGGCCTGAAGCTCGCGCGCGGCGATCTGTGGCTGCTCGCCGGCAGTTTCGCCTGGTCGGTGTACTCGGTGGTGCCGCGGCGTTTCATCACCGGGCTCGGCGCTTCGCAGATCACCGCCAGCACGGTGCTGATCGGCACGCTGGCCATGATCGCGACCGCAGCACTGGGCAACCCCGTCGCGCTGTCGTTGCCGCCGTCCGCGGCCTGGTCGTCGCTGCTGTTCATGGGCGTGATCGCTTCGGCGTGCTGCTACCTGTGGTGGAACAGCGGCGTGCTGCGCCTCGGGCCCAGCCGCGCGGCGGTGTTCATGAACCTGGTGCCGGTATTCACGGTGCTGATCGGCCTGTTCCAGGGCCAGAGCCTGAGCGCGGCGCAGGCGGTGGGCGCGGTGCTGGTGGTCTGCGGCGTGCTGTGGGCCACGCGCGGCTGAAAGGTCCGCAGCGCTACGGATCCTGCGGCGGGATTTCGTAGGGCAATGGCAGCGGGTGCACCGGCACGCCGCCATCCGCGAGGCGCAATTCGCCGTGCAGCTCGGCGAGGCTCACCACCGCGAGCAACTCGGTGCCGTGCTCCGTGTCGATGGCTTCCACCACCTCGCCGGCCGCGGCTTCGCCGCGCAGCAGTTTCGATCCGGGAGCCGGCGCGGGCGACGCAGTCCCGAAGCGGAACAACCGTCGCTTGATGGCGCCGCGATACTGCGTGCGCGCGATGATCTCCTGTCCCGTGTAGCAACCCTTCTTGAAGCTGATGCCGCCAAGCAGATCGAGGTTCAGCATCTGCGCCACGAAGTGCTCGCGCGTGGCGAGGTTGAGCTGCGGGATGCCAGTGGCGATGTCGGCGCGGCGCCAGTCGAGCTCCGCACTGCTGGCGATGCTGGCAGAACTCGCGTGGCCGGCAAGCATCGCCTGGTCGGTTGCGTCTGCCGCGCCAGGCTGCAGCGCCAGCCAGCGCCGGTCGCGGCTCCACCATTTCAGCTGCCGGCCCGCTCCCGACGTGACCACGGTGCCGGGCTGCGCGTCCGCGCCGGGGCCTGCGGCCGCGCCGTCCGCCGCCTCCAGCCGCCAGGCCCGGCTGGCATCCGCGAGCGCCACCTTCGAGCGCAACACGTAAGGTTTCAGCCGCGCGAGCGTCGCTGATGCCAGTTCCGCCGGCAATACCATCAGTACGCACTCGCCCTGCGCCACCAGCGTCAGGATGGCCTGCACGCGGCCCTGCGCGTTGTTGAGGCTGGCCAGCAGTGCCCGATCCGGTTGCAGCGACTGGAGATCGGCGCTGAGCTGGCCCTGCAGGAAGCCGCGCGCATCGGCACCGCTCACGGCGATGACGCCCAGGTGTTGCAGCGGCGCGCTCATGGCTGTGGCTGGTTGCGCATCCAGTCCGCCAGCTTCGTGAACGATTCCAGCAGTTGCGTGCGCAGCGATTCATCGGCGACGCTCGTTTCGAGCGCGCCGCGCATGCACAGCAGCCAGGCATCGCGCTCCGCGGCGCCGATCGGGAACGGCAGGTGGCGCGCGCGCAGCCGCGGATGGCCGCGTTCGGCGCTGTAATGTTTCGGTCCGCCGAGCCATTCGCCGAGGTAGCGCTTCAGCAGCTCGATGATGGGCGCGAGATCGGCGGCGTGCAGCGCGCGGATGGTGCGCGCCTCGGGCAACGTGTCCATGCGCTGGTAGAACGCGTCGACCAGGCGATCGACGCCGGCCTGGCCGCCGATCCGTTCGAATGGGGTCGCGGAGGAATCGTTCACGGCGCGGCTGCGGCGGCAACGGGCAGCGCCACTTTCAGCCGCGCGGCCAGCGCCTGGATCTGGCTCATGGCGGCGCCCGCCACCGTCACGGCCTCCTGCATGTTGCCGGCGGCGAACGCGCCCTTGGCCTGGTCCCACGCCGCGATCGCGGCCTTGAGATCCGCGTCCTGCGGCAGGGCGTGGCGCTGTTGCAGCGTGTCGATACGGCGCTGCACGGTGTCCAGCGCGGCGGGCACCGACGCTGCGAGGCCGGCCCAGGTGGCCCCGAGGGCGGCATTCACCGCGTCGGCCTTGAGCTTTACTTCGCCGGCCAGCGCGGCGATCGCACTGCTCAATCC
The DNA here is from genome assembly GCA_035499515.1 of Steroidobacteraceae bacterium. Lineage (GTDB taxonomy): Bacteria > Pseudomonadota > Gammaproteobacteria > Steroidobacterales > Steroidobacteraceae > FEN-1191. The sequence continues at coordinate 37,186 of DATJYR010000001.1, forward strand.
GGGAGCCTGCGCGAGCACGCCCGCGTAGTCGCCACCGGCCAGCGAGGTGCGCAGGCTCCGCAGCGCCTGGTCGACCGCGGCAAGCTTCTGCGGGTCGTAGCGCGCGGCTTCGGCGCGCGTGGCTTCGAGCGAATCCTGCAGGCTCGCGATCGCCTGTTCGGCCGGGAGCTTCTGGCTGCTGCAGGCGGGCAGCGCCAACGCGGCGGCCAGCACCAGGGTCCCGGCGTAGCGGGCTAACCAGCGTTTCATGGCGCGAATTCTACACCGCCGCCCGCGCGGCGCGCTCAGTCGAGCAGGCAGGCCACTTCGTGTCCCGGCCGCTTCGCGATCAGCGGCGGCACGGTTTCGGCGCAGCGCGCTTCGGCGATCGGGCAACGCGTGCGGAACACGCAGCCGGAGGGCGGGTTCATGGGCGAGGGAATCTCGCCGCGCAGCGGTTCGGCCTTGCGGCTGCGCGCCAGCACCGGATCGGGAATGGGCGCGGCGTCCAGCAGCGCGCGCGTATACGGGTGCCGCGGGTTGGCGAACAGCTGCTCGCGGCTGGCGAGCTCCATCACGCGGCCGAGATACAGCACCAGCACCTGGTCGCAGGAGTAGCGCACGGTGGCGAGATCGTGCGCGATGAACAGCAGCGTGAGGCCGAACTCCTGCTGCAGGTCGCGCAGCAGGTTGGCGATCTGCGCGCGGATCGACACGTCGAGCGCCGAAATCGGCTCGTCGCAGATCACCACGCTGGGCTTCTGCACCAGCGCCCGCGCAATGCCGATGCGCTGCGCCTGGCCGCCCGAGAACTCGTGCGGGAAGCAGCGCAGGTGTTCGGGCGCGAGGCCCACGCGCTGCATCATGGCCAGGACCTCCGCGTGGCGCTGCGCCCTGTCCATCTCCGGACAGAAGCTGCGCAGCGGTTCGGCGATGATATCCTCCACCGTCATGCGCGGATCGAGCGACGCCACCGGGTCCTGGAAGATCATCTGGATCTTGCGGCGCGCTGTGCGCAACGCGGCGCCTTCCAGCTGCAGCAGATCCTGCCCGTCGAGCAGCACCTGGCCACCGGCGGCCGGCACCAGCCGCATCAGCGCGCGCGCGATGCTCGACTTGCCGCTGCCGGATTCCCCCACCACGCCCAGCGTGGTGCCGGGTGGAATGTCGAAATGCACGTGCTCGGCGGCGCGCAGCACGGCATGGCCACCGCCATGCTGCACCTGGTAGTGCACCGACAGGTCGCGGACTTTCAGCTCGCCGACGCTCATGGGGCACCCGCGATGGGCGGCAAGCCGTCCAGGTAACAGGCCTTGCGATGGCCCGGCCCGATCACCGTGAGCGGGGGCGGCGCGAGCAGGCAGCGCTCGTGCACGTACGCGCAGCGCGGCGCGAACGAGCAGCCTGGCGGCAGCCGCGCCGGGTTGGGCGGGTTGCCGGGAATGGTGAACATGCGCTCCGGCAACGGGCCTTCCAGCCGTGGCAGCGAAGCGGCCAGCGCGCGCGTATACGGGTGCTGGCCGTCGGCGAACAGCGTGCGCACGTCGGCGTCCTCCACGCAGCGGCCCGCGTACATGACGGCCACGCGGTCGGCCAGCTCGGCCACGATGCCGAGATCGTGCGTCACGAGGATCACGGCGGTGCCCATGCGTTCGCGCAATTCGCGCAGCAGCGTGAGGATCTGCGCCTGCACCGTGACGTCCAGCGCCGTGGTGGGTTCATCCGCGAGCAGGATTTCCGGTTCGCACACCAGCGCCATGGCAATCATCGCGCGCTGGCGCATGCCGCCCGACAGCTCGTGCGGGTACTGCTTCAGCCGGCGCTGCGCTTCGCTGATGTGCACGGCTTCGAGGATGGCCGCCGCGCGGCTCCGGGCGTCGGCGCGCGACAGCTGGCGGTGCAGGCGCAGCACTTCCACCAGCTGCTGGCCGATGGTGAGATAGGGATTGAGCGCGGTCATCGGGTCCTGGAACACCATGCTGATGCGGTTGCCGCGCAGCTGGTTGAGCGCGCGCGGACCGGCGCCCACCAGTTCCGTGCCGCGATAGCGGATCGAACCGTGCACCGCGGCGCCCGGCGCGGACAGGCCGAGCAGCGCCAGCAGCAGCTGGGATTTGCCGCTGCCGGACTCGCCCACCACGCCGAGGAATTCGCGTTCGGCGAGCGTGAAGTCCATGCCGCCCACCGCGCGCACCACGCCACGCTGCGTGCGGTATTCGACGCTGAGGTTGGCGACTTCGAGCAGCGGGGCGGTCGGATCCATGCGGGTCAGCGATCCCGCGGGTCGAGCGCGTCGCGCAGCCCGTCACCGAGGTAGTTGAAACCGTAGATGATGGCGGCGAGGAACAGCGCCGGGATGATCAGCAGGTGCGGATAGCTCTGCATCTGCGAGGTGCCGTCCGCCACCATCGAACCCAGCGATGTCATGGGCGACTGCACCCCGAGCCCGAGGAAGCTCAGGAACGCCTCGAACAGGATCACGGTGGGGATGGTCAGGGTGGAATAGATGATCACGATGCCGATCAGGTTGGGCACCAGGTGGCGCAGGATCATGGTGAATCCGCCCACGCCGCTCACGCGCGCGGCCTCCACGAACTCGCGGCTCTTGAGCGACAGCGTCTGGCCGCGCACGATGCGCGCGATGTCGAGCCACGACACGGCGCCGATGGCGACGAAGATCAGCAGCAGCTCGCGGCCGAACAGCACCATGAGCACGATCACGAACGGGATGAACGGGACCGAATACAGCACATCGACGAAGCGCATCATGAGGCCATCGGTGCGTCCGCCCACGTAGCCCGCGGTGGTGCCCCACAGCACGCCGATGATCACGGTGACCAGGCTCGCGACGATGCCCACCAGCAGCGAGATCCGGCAACCCCACATCACGCGCACCAGCAGGTCGCGGCCGAGCGCGTCGGTCCCGAGCCAGTGCCAGCCGGCGCCCAGCGCCGGGGTCTGGTAGAGGTGGTTCCAGTCGAGCGTGTAGTAGTCGTAAGGCGAAAGCAGGGGCAGCACCAGCGCGGCGACGATGCAGAGCAGCAGCACGCTGCCGCCGGCCATCGCGGCCCGATTGGCCTTGAGTCGCCGCCAGGCGTCGCCCCACAGGCTCGAACTGCCCGCGGCCGCCCCCGGCGTGCCGGGAGCGCTGGTGGGCGAGGTGGCCGCGCTGGCGGCGGCCTGCGTCATCGCGCCAGCCTCACGCGCGGATCCAGCCACGCGTAGCACAGATCCACCAGCAGGTTGCAGAGGATGATGATGACGCCATACAGCACCGTGATGCCCATGACCAGCGTGTAGTCGCGATTCAGCGCACCGGTGGTGAAGTAGCGGCCGATGCCGGGCAGGCCGAACACGGTTTCGATGATGATCGAGCCGGTGATGACGCCGGCGATCGCGGGACCCAGATACGACACCAGCGGCAGCAGCGCGGGCTTGAGCGCGTGCCGCAGCAGGATCACGGGCTGCGACAGCCCTTTGGCGCGCGCGGTGCGGATGAACGGACTGCCGAGCACTTCCAGCATGCTGCCGCGCATGAGCCGCGCGCAGTACGCGGTGTAGGGACAGGCGAGCGCCACGGCAGGCAGCACCAGGTGCGAGAAGCCTCCCCAGTCGCCGGGCGGCAGCCAGTGCAGCCAGATCGCGAACACCAGCCGCAGCAGCGGGCCGATCACGAACGTGGGTATCGAAATGCCGAGCACCGCGATGCCCATGAGCGCGTAATCCGACAGCGAATTGCGGCGCAGCGCGGCGATCATGCCGATGCCGCCGCCCACCAGCACCGCGATCAGCAGCGCACTGCCGCCGACCGCGACGTCGACGGGAAAGCCCTGCGCGATGAGCTCGTTCACCGAGGTGCTGCGGTACTGGTACGACGGGCCGAGATCGCCGCGCGCCAGGTTCCCCAGGTAACGCCCGTACTGCTTCCACAGCGGCTCATCGAGGTGGTAGCGGGCTTCGATGCTGCGCTGGATTTCCGGCAGCATGCGCTTCTCGGTGTCGAACGGTCCGCCGGGCGCGGCATGCAGCATCGCGAACGCGAGCGTGGCGATCAGCAGCAGCGTCGGCACGGCGCCCGCCAGGCGCCGCAGCAGGTAACGCAGCACCCTCAGTTGCCCTCGTGTTCGAGCAGGTACATGTAGCGCGAGTAGTTGCGGTCCACGATGTTGGGTGCCCAACCCTTGAGATACGGCTTCACCAGGTGCCGCACGGCGTAATAGTAGACCGGAATGTAGGCGGCGTCGTCATTGAGCATCCGCTCGCCCTGCTCGAACAGGTCGTAGCGGCGCGCGTTGTCGGGCTGGGCCGCCGCCTCGGTCAGCAGCGCATCGTACGCGGGATTGCTGTAGCCGCCGTTGTTGAGCTCGAAGCCGGTGTTGAACAGCTGCATGAAGGTGAACGGGTCGAGGAAATCGCCGATCCAGGCGTCGTGGAACAGCTGCGGGATGTGCAGCCGGCGATCCTGCAGCAGCACCTTGAATTCCTCCTCGTGCATGCTGACCTCGGCGCCGAGCACCTCGCGCCACATGGCCGCCACGGCCTCGTACGTCATGCGCGTCACGGGATCGCCGCTCGAGAACGCCATCTCGGCCCGCAGCGGGTGCTGCTCCGAATAGCCCGCTTCGCGGTAGTACTTGCGCGCCAGCGCATAGCGCTGCTCGTTGCCGAGCTTCGCCCAGTCCGGCACCTGCTGGGTGTAGCCCTCGAGCGGCGGCATGAGGGTGTAGGCGGGAAAGCCGGCGCCATTGAGCACGTGCGCGGTGATCATTTCGCGGTCGAACGCGAGGTTCAGCGCCATGCGCAGCGCGCGGTTGTCCTTGAACGGCGGCTTGGTGACGTTGACGCCGATCTTGAAGTTGCCGAAGTAGGGCGCCACCACCAGCTGGTCGCCGAGCTTGCGCTTGAGCCAGGGCGCGTCGGGCGTCGGGAAGGTCTCGATCATCTGCACCTGGCCCGCCAGGAAACGGTCGCGCTGGGCGGTGCGATCGTCCACGGCGTAATAGATCACGCGCGTGATCTTCACGTTGGCCACGTCCCAGTAATGGGGGTTGCGCTCGAGCGTGATGCGGTTGCCGATGACGTTCTCGACCAGGTTGAACGGGCCGTTGCTGACGATGTGTTCCGGGCGCGTCCAGTCGTCGCCCCAGCGCTTCACGGTCGCCTCGTGCAGCGGAAACAGGTACATGTTCGTGAGCAGCTGGCTGAAGTAGGGCGTTGGCGTGGCCAGGTGCACCAGCAGCGTGTGCGCATCCACGGCTTCGACACCGAGCTGGTCCGGGGGCAGCTTGCCGGTGGCGATGGCGAGGCCGTTCCGGATGGGCGACAGCGCCTGCGCGTACTCCGCGCGCGTGGCCGGATCCACCTCGCGCCGCCAGCCAAAGACGAAATCCCTGGCCGTCAGCGGATCGCCGTTGGACCAGCGGGCGTTGGGCCGGAGGTGGAAGGTCCAGGTCAGCCCGTCGGGCGTGACGTCCCACGAACTCGCCACGCCCGGCGCCACGCGGCCGTTGACGTCCAGCACGGTCAGGCCTTCGAACAGGTCGTCCATGATGATCTGCGACGGCACGTCGGTGCACAGCGAGGGATCGAGCGCCGGCGGCGCGGAGTCGATGGTGCGCGAGAGCACCTGCTCGGCGGCCAGCTGCGTGCCGACGCGGATCGCGGCGGCGGGCGTGGTGCTGCCGGGATCGGTGGTCCTGGCGCCGCAGGCCACGAGGGCCAGCAGCGCGGTCATCAGCAGCAGAGGGCGGCGGTCAGGCCTTGCATTCACGATTTGAGGACGACTTCTTCGGGTGCGTGCACCAGGTAACCTTGAATGTACTGTACTCCCAGCTGCCAGACCACCGCCATGGTGTTGGCGTCCTCGATGCGCTCCGCGACGGTCTGGATGCCCTTCTGCCCGGCCAGCTCGACGATGGCATGCACCCGGCCCTGCGCCGCACTGTTGCCGGCCAGGCCCTGCGTCAGCGCACCATCGATGCGCACGAAGTCCATGGGCAGCTTCTCGAGCAGTGCGAGGCCTCGCTCCTCGTTGCCGAAGTGCTCCAGCGCGAAGCGCAGGCCGCGGCTGCGCAGGCCTTCGGCGAGCAGACGTGTGGCGGAGGATTCCTCGGCGGCGAAGCGCGCGGTCACCTGCAGGCACAATCTCTGCGGCTCGAACTGGCGCGCCTTGATCTGCGAATCCAGCCACGGCAGCAGCGTCGACATGTCGAGCGCGGTCTGGGCCGAGAGGCGCACGAACAGCATGTCGGGCTTGTTCTTGGCGGCGAAGGACAGCGAGGCGCCGATCACCCAGCGATCGATGCTCTTCATGAGATCGTTGCGTTCCGCGGCGGGCAGGAATTCCGACGGCAGGATCTCCTTGCCGTCCGCGTTCAGCATGCGGATCGCGACATCGAAGATCTGGCCCGCATCGCCACGCAGGCTCGCCACCGGCTGCTGCACCAGCTTGAAGCGGTTTTCGAGCAGCGCGGCGCGGATGTGCTTGACCCAGATCGCGTCGTACGCCACCACGCGCGCATCGGTGTCGGCGCGACCGATGGTGAGGATCTGGTTGCCGCCGCGCTCGCGGGCGCGGCGCATGGCGGCCAGCGCATCGGCCAGCGCGCTGTTGAGGTCGGCCTGGGTCTGCGGCACGAGACCCAGGCCAATCGACACCGTGAGCGAGACGTTGCGGTTGCCGAGCACCAGCGGATGGTTTCCGAGACGCTCCAGCAGCTGCTCGCTCCAGGCCTCGACGTCCTGGCGGTTGCCGCGCTCCACCCACACCAGCAGGTTGGTGCCGCCGAAATGGCCGGCGATGTCGCTGGGCGCGAGCATCGCGCGCACCTGCGCCGCCACGGCCATCAGCAGGTCCTCGGCCTGCAACGAGCCGACTTCCTTCTCCAGCTCGGCGAAACGATCGGGCCGCACGCACGCGAGGTAGCGCACGCCGCCGCGCAGCGGTTGCTGGAGGCGCGCCTGGATGTCCTCCAGCAGGTAACGCCGTCGCAGCAGGCCGCTCACCGGGTCGTGGCGCACGGCTTCGGCCAGTTCGCTGGCGAGATGCTGTTCATCCTGCTTGCGCCCGGGCACCAGCAGCCGGACGCAGGGGTCGCCCTCGTGCTCGCCCAGTGTCAGCACCAGCTCGAGGTCAGCGCTGCCGCCCTCGGGCAGCACCGCCGTGGCGCGCAGCGTGTGGCCGCTCCAGCGGCCCTGCAGGCAGGCGGCCAATGCGCCCCGCAGCGGCGCGTGCGTATCGGGGTGGAAATGATCCATGAGCGGCTGGCCGACGAGCTCGGCGGGATCCTTGGCGCCGAACAGCTCGATCCACGAGCCGTTGGCGTCGACGATGATGCCTTCCTGCACCTGCGCGATGGCGTCGTTGGAGTGCTGCAGCACCGACTCGATCTGGTGACGGTAGTCCTTGGCCGAGCGCAGCGTGGTGATCAGCGTGCGCTCCATGCGGAATGCGCGCAGTTCGCGCTGGATCACGCGCTGCACGCGTTCCGGCTGCCCGAGGGTGACGGTGTCGCGCGCGCCATGGTTCATGTCGGCGGCGATGATCTGTTCGCTGATCGCTTCGCGCACCACCACCAGCGGCACCGCGCCGGCCACTTCATCGCGGATGTCGCACAGCTGCGCCAGCGTGTCGCTGTCGGGTTCGAAGCTGATGAGCAGTTCCGGATTGAGCTGCTCGAGCGCATCGGGCACGTCCTGCACGCCCGGGATCCAGGTGCAATGCACGGCCAGGCCCGCGCGTCGCAGCAGGCTGTTCAATGCCTCCACCGGATCGCGCGTTGCGCTGTGCGCGAGCACGGGAACAGCCTGGGTGTCGCTCAAGATTCCTCCGCCGCTGATGGCACTCTACATATTAAGGCTTCGGCAGCCGGCGAGTGGCGGTTGAGGTTCCCGCGCGTGACAGTCCTCACATTCTATGTGAGAGGGCCCGGCGCGAGGCTCGGGAAATCCGGCATGAGGGTCGTCTTGGCGGGCTGTCCAGCCACTTCGCGCGCCAGCCTGGGCACCAGGTAGCCGGGCAGTTCCGCGGCCATGGCGCCGGCCAGCTGGCGGGCGCGTGCCTCGTCGACCTCGAAATGGGCGGCGCCGCGCACCGCATCGAGCAGGTGCAGGTAGTAGGGCAGTACGCCTGCCGACCACAGCGCGCGCGACAGCGCCACCAGTGCCGCCGTCGAATCGTTGACGCCTGCCAGCAGCACCGACTGGTTCAGCAATGTGACGCCGGCCTGGCGCAACGCGGCCGTGGCCGCCCGCACTTCGTCATCGATTTCGTTGGCGTGGTTGCTGTGCAGGACCATCACCACCGGCCAGGGAAGCGAGCGCAGCCAGGCGAGCAGCCCGGCGTCGACGCGCGACGGCAGCACGATGGGCTGGCGCGTGTGGATGCGCAGGCGTTGCAGATGGGGCACGGCGCGCAGCGCATCGGTGAGCGTTGCGAGTCGCCGATCTCCCAGCGAGAGGGGATCGCCGCCCGAGAGGATCAGCTCCTCGATGGACTGGTCGCGCGTGATCACTTCCAGTGCGCCGTTCCAGCGGCCGGCCGCATCCTGTTGCGCATCGTAGGGAAATTCGCGACGGAAGCAGTAACGGCAGTGCACGGCGCAGGCTTCGGTGGCGATCAGCAGCGCGCGGCCGTGGTATTTGTGCAGCAGGCCCGGCGCCCGCAGCGCGGCGGCCTCACCCAGCGGATCGCCGCTGAAATGCGCGGGCGATGCCAGCTCGCGCAGCGCCGGCAGCACCTGGCGCAACAGCGGATCGTGCGGATCGCCCGCCCGCATGCGCCGCACGAAACCAAGCGGTACGCGCAGGCGGAAGCCTTCCGCGGCGGCCAGGGCTCCCAGCGCCAGCGCCGGGTCGAGTCCCAGCAGCCGGCACAGCTCGCGCGGATCGGTGACGGCCGCGGCCAGCTCGCTTTGCCAGCGGGGTGTCTGGTCTCGCAGGGGGGATGCGTCTATCATACGCGGCCCGCAATATAGTGAAAAACAATGGCCAGTTACAGCACCAGTGAAATCCGCGCCGGCATGAAGGTGATCCTCGACGGGGATCCGTTCGCGATCGTGGACAACGAATTCGTGAAGCCCGGCAAGGGCCAGGCGTTCAACCGCATCAAGGTGCGCAACCTCAAGAACGGCCGCACCATCGAGCGCACCTTCCGTTCCGGCGAATCGCTGGAAGCCGCCGACGTCATGGACATGGAGATGCAGTATCTCTACAACGACGGCTCGTTCTGGCACTTCATGGTGCCCGAGAACTTCGAGCAGTACTCCACCGAGAAGGCCATCGTCGGCGAAGCCGAGCAGTGGCTCAAGGACGGCATGGTCTGCATCATCACGCTGTGGAACAACGTGCCGTTGGTGGTCACGCCGCCCTCGCACGTCGAACTCAAAGTGGTGGAGACGGACCCGGGCGTGCGCGGCGACACCGCCACCGGCGGCCAGAAGCCGGCCAAGCTGGAGTCGGGCGCCACGGTGCGGGTGCCGCTGTTCATCAACGAAGGCGAGACCATTCGGGTCGATACGCGCACGGGCGAGTATCTGTCGCGGGGCAAGCAGTAGCGCGGCAGCCGCCCCTCCTTCACGCACGATCAACCGGAAAGGCCATCACGTCACTGAGCTGTTGAGCCCCCGTGGCGAGCAGCAACACGCGATCGAAGCCGACGGCGACACCCGCGCACGCCGGCAGTCCGGCTTCCAGCGCCGCCAGCAGCAGCACGTCCGCCTCGCGCCGTGGCAGGCCGCGCCGTTCGCGTTCGCGGTTGTCGGCTTCGAAACGGGCGCGCTGTTCGGTCGCGGAGGCGAGTTCCTGGAAGCCGTTGGCGAGTTCGACACCCTCGCAATACAGCTCGAAGCGCAGCGCGACGCGCGGATCGTCGGGATCGAGCTGGGCCAATGCGGCCTGGCTGGCCGGATAGCGGTGCACGAAGCACAGTCCCAGGCGTCCCAGCGTCGGTCCGACGCGCGCGCCCATGAGCAGGTCGAGCAGTTCATCGCGCGTGCAGCCGCGCACCAGGCCGGCGTCGAAGCCCTGTTCCTGCGCGGCCTGCCGAAGCGCGGCATCGCTGCCCGACAACGGATCGACGCCCAGCGCCTGACGGATCGCCTCGGCATAGCTCAGGTAACTGACCGGCCGCGCGGCGAGGGCGGGCGCGAGGCGCTGCACCAGCGCCGCGACTTCGGCCATGAGCTGCGTCATCGTCCAGCCCACGCGGTACCACTCGATGAGCGCGAACTCGCCGTTGTGCAGCGGTCCCTGTTCCTCGCCGCGGAACACGTGGCAGAGCTGCCAGATGTCGCCGCTGCCGGCCGCCAGCAGGCGCTTCATCGCGTATTCGGGCGAGGTGTGCAGGAACCGCGGCGCGTGTTCCGCGCCGTCGAGCCGCACTTCGAAACTGTGCAGGTTCACGTCCGTCACCGCATGGCGCACCAGCTGCGGCGTGTCGACCTCCAGCAGGCGGCGCTCGGCGAAAAATGCCCGCGTTTCCCGCAGCGCAGCCGCGCGCTGCTCCAGCCGCGCGCGCGTCGCGGTCGGTCGCCAGTCGCGGGGATCGGGCTTCACGGGGCGCGGGACGGTTCGAGTTCGCCGATCTGCTGGCCCATGCGCACCACGCGCCCGGCCGCAAGCCCGGGGACCCAGTGCGCCATCCCGGGGGGCATCAGTACCACCACCGTCGATCCCATGTTGAACCATCCCAGCTCCGCGCCGCGCGGCTGCTGCAGCGCCGGTGCCGCTGCCATCGGCTGCAGCCGCTGCACGCGGCGCGGCCCGCGCGCGGGCGTGACCTGTCCATGCCACACCGTCGTCATGCTGCCCACGAACAGCGCGCCGACCAGCACCACCACGAACGGTCCCGCCGGCGAGTCGAACACGCAGACCACGCGCTCGTTGCGCGCGAACAGGCGCGGCACCTGCGCCGCCGTCGCGGTATTGACGCTGAACAGCCTGCCCGGCACCAGCCACGCCTCGCGCAAGGTGCCGGCCACGGGCATGTGGATGCGGTGGTAGTTGTAGGGCGCCAGATAAATGGTCGCAAAGCGCCCTCCGGCGAGCCGGGCGCACAGCGCGTCCTGCCCGGCCAGCAGCTCCTGCAAGCTGTAGTCGCGGCCCTTGGCCTGCAGGATGCGGTTGCCGTCGAGCGCTCCGGCCTCGCTCACCGTGCCGTCCACCGGGCTCACGATGCAGCGCTCGCCGCCTGCCAGCGGCCGCGCATCCGGCCGCAGCACGCGCGTGAAGAACTCGTTGAAACTCGGGTAGACGAGCGCGTCCGGCTGCAGGGCGTCGCTCATGTCCGGCTTGAACCCGCGCAGGAAGCTGCCGATCAGCGCGTTCTTGAACCAGCGCGCGCGCCGGCGGGTGAGCCAGTACACGCCGCGCGACAGCAGGTGCTGGGGCAGCAGGTATTGCAGCCACACGAAAGCGCGGGCGCCCAGCCCCGGCGCGGCTGGCGTGGAAGCAGGAGGGGTCCGGGCCATGGCGCTACAGCTTGCCGCTGTCCGCGATGCGCAGCAGGTCGGCGTGCAGCGTCGCGGCCGCCAGCGGCGGCGAGAACACCGCGGCCAGTCGTCCTGCGTTGTTCACCAGGTAGACCGTCGCCGAATGATCCATGGTGTAGCTGCCGTCGGGCAGCGGCTGGCGCACCGCGATGGCGCCCAGGCTCCTGAGCAGCGGCTGAAGGTCGGGCGCTGGGCCGCGCACCCCGATAAACTCCTTGCTGAAGGAGCCGAGGTACTGGCGCAGGTTGTCGGCGCTGTCGCGATCCGGGTCGATGGTGATGAACACCACCTTCAGTCCCGGCACCGGCGTGTCACGCACCGCTTCGGCGAGGGTGGCGAGCGTGGTCGGGCAGATGTCCGGGCAGTACGTGAAGCCGAAGAACACCAGCGTCGGGTGCCCGCTGAGGTCGGCGAGGCTGAACGGCTTGCCGGTCATGTCGGTGAGCGAAAAAGCGCTGATGCTGCGCGCCCGCGGCAACCAGGTGCCTGCGGCCAGGGGCACCACGCTGCGATTGAGCGTACGCGCCAGCAGCGCGCCCGCGATCGCGGCCGCGAACGTCAGGATGGCCATCAGCAGCCAGGAGCGAGTGGATTTCATGCCGGGATTATCACACAGACGCAAGCGACCTCCGATCACCGTCGGCGTGGCCATCCACCGGCTGGCGCGGCGGCTGGCGGCGGCCGACCTGTACTACGGGCATGGGACCGACAATCCGCGCGATGATGCGGCCGCGCTGGTCTGGCACGTGATGAAGCTGGCGCCGGGTGCGCCGCGGCGCGTCTACGAGAAGCGCGTGCCCGCCGCCGCGCTGGCCCGCATGGAAGCGCTGGCCGAACGCCGCATCGGCGAGCGCGTGCCGGTGGTGTATCTCACCCAGCGCTGCTGGTTCGCGGGCCTGCAGATGTTCGTCGATCCGCGCGTGCTGATTCCGCGCTCGCCGCTTGCGGAGCTCATCGAAGCGCGCTTCCAGCCGTGGATCACGCCCTCCAGGGTGCGCCGCGTGCTGGACCTGGGCACGGGGTCGGGTTGCATCGCGCTGGCCTGCGCCAAGGCCTTCCCGAAGGCGCGCGTCGATGCCACCGACATCTCGCCCGACGCGCTGGCGGTGGCCCGCATCAACATCCGCCACCATCGCCTCGGGCGTCGCGTGCGGGCGCTGCAATCCGACCATTTCGCCGCTCTGAAGGGCCGCAGCTACGATATCATCGTGAGCAACCCGCCCTACGTGGGGCAGCGCGAGCTGGCCGGGCTGCCGGCCGAATACGCCCATGAACCCCGGCTGGCGCTGGAGGCGGGCAAGGACGGCCTCGACAGCGTGCGGGCCATCCTCGCCGAAGCGGGGCGGCACCTGAACCCGGGCGGCATCCTGGTGGTGGAAGTCGGCAACTCGGAGCACGCGGTGCGGCGCCAGTTCCCGACGCTGCCCTTCATCTGGCTGCAGTTCGAGCGGGGCGGAGGCGGCGTGTTTCTGTTGCAGAACTGGATGGGCGATGTCGGGCAATAGCATTGGCAAACTGTTCACGGTGACGGGCTTCGGCGAGAGCCACGGCCCGGCGCTGGGCTGCATCGTCGATGGCTGCCCGCCCGGGCTCGAACTGGGCGAAGCCGACTTCACGCAGGACATCGACCGGCGCCGCACCGGCAATTCGAAGTTCGTCAGCCAGCGCAAGGAAGCGGATGCGGTGCGCATCCTCTCCGGGGTGTTCGAAGGCAAGACGACCGGCACGCCGATCGGCCTCGTGATCGAGAACACCGACGCGCGCTCGCGCGATTACGAGAAGATCAAGGACCGCTTCCGTCCCGGCCATGCCGACTACACCTACCAGCAGAAGTACGGCTTGCGCGATTACCGCGGCGGTGGCCGCTCCTCGGCGCGCGAAACGGTGATGCGGGTGGCCGCCGGCTGCATCGCCCGCAAGTACCTCGCGCAGCGCCTCGGCGTGCGCATCTTCGGCTACGTGAGCCAGATCGGCGCACTGCAGCTCGAGCCGGTGGATCCCGCGTCCGCCTACGACAACCCGTTCTTCTGTCCCGATCCCGCGCGCGTTCCGGAGCTCGAGCAGCTGTTGTGGGAGCTGCGCAGCGCCGGCGATTCCATCGGCGCGCGCGTGACGGTGTGTGCCAGTGGCGTGCCGCCCGGGCTGGGCGAACCCATCTTCGATCGCCTCGACGCCGAGCTCGCGTATGCGCTCATGAGCATCAACGCGGTGAAGGCGGTGGAGATCGGCGCGGGCGTGCGATCCGCCGCGCAGCGCGGCAGCGAACACCGTGACGAACTCACCCCCAGGGGTTTCCTCTCCAACAACGCGGGCGGCATCCTGGGCGGCATTTCCTCGGGCCAGGACATCGTGGCGCATCTCACGCTGAAGCCGACTTCGAGCATCCAGGTGCCGGGTCGCACGATCAATGTGCAGGGCGAGCCGGTGGAAGTCGTGACCACCGGCAGGCATGATCCCTGCGTGGGGCTGCGGGCCACGCCGATCGCGGAAGCGATGCTGGCGATCGTCCTCATGGACCATTATCTGCGCCATCGGGCGCAGAACGCGGACGTGGTATCCACCACGCCGGTCATCACAGGCAAGTAACGGCGAGCGGGAGCAAGACGAGCGATGAGCAAGGTTTGGAATGTGGCCGTACTGGGCGCCACGGGTCTGGTGGGCGAGACGATCCTCACGGTGCTGGAGGAGCGCAAATTCCCCGTGGGCGAACTGTTTCCGCTCGCGAGCGCGCGCTCGGCCGGCAGCAAGGTGGAGTTCAACGGCAGGCAGTGGACGGTGCTCGACGCCGAGACGTTCGATTTCAAGCGCGCCCAGGTGGGCCTGTTCTCGGCCGGCGGCGAGGTGTCGGCGAAGTACGCGCCGCAGGCCGCCGCCGCCGGTTGCGTGGTGATCGACAACACCTCGCACTTCCGCTACGAGGACGACATCCCGCTGGTGGTGCCCGAGGTCAACCCCAAGGACATCGCCCTGTACAGGAACCGCGGCATCATCGCGAACCCCAACTGCTCCACCATCCAGATGCTGGTGGCGCTCAAGCCCATCCACGATGCGGTCGGGATCGAGCGCATCAACGTCGCCACCTATCAGTCCGTGTCGGGGGCGGGGCGCTCGGCGGTGGAGGAGCTGGCCTCGCAGACTGCTGCACTGCTCAATGGCAAGCCCATCAAGCCCGAAGTGTTCGCCACCCAGATCGGCTTCAACGCCATCCCGCAGATCGACAAGTTCCAGGACAACGGCTACACCAAGGAAGAGATGAAGATGGTGTGGGAGACCCGCAAGATCTTCGGCGACCCGCAGATCCGCGTAAATGCGACGGCGGTCCGGGTTCCGGTGTTCTTCGGCCACTCCGAAGCCATCCATATTGAGACGCGGCGCAAGATTTCGGCCGAAGCGGCCCGCGCACTGCTGGCAAAGGCCCCGGGGGTGAAGCTGATGGACGAGCGCAAGCCCGGCGGCTACCCCACGGCTGTTACAGAAGCAGCGAACCACGACACGGTTTATGTCGGACGCATCCGCGAGGATATCTCGCACGATCGGGGTCTGGACCTGTGGGTCGTGGCGGACAATATCCGCAAAGGCGCGGCCACGAACAGCATTCAGATCGCAGAGATTTTGGTAAGCGAGTATCTTTAAGTTATATTGCCCGGCTAGGGGCATGGGGCCTAGGAAGTGCACGTAAGTGCCCGCACGACAAGGAATATTGTCTTGACGCGCGCCCAGTGGGAGTCATGATGGTCTGGCGAAATTCGATTCGGACACTGCCGTTGCTGCTCGCGTTGCCGGGCAGCGCCCTGGCGCTGGGCCTCGGCGACATACATACGAAATCCACCCTCAATGCGCCGCTGCTGGCGGAAATTGACCTGGTGGGGGCCACGCCGGAGGAACTCAGCAGCCTCAAGGCCACGATCGCCAGCCGCGACACCTTCACCCGCTATGGACTCGATTACCCGAACTACCTGACCGGCATTTCGCTGCAAACGATTCGTACCAGCGATGGCCGCAACGTCATCCAGCTGAAGTCCGCCGATTCCATCGTCGAGCCGTTCGCCATCCTGCTGGTGGAAGTGAACTGGGCGCGTGGCCGCATGGTGCGTGAGTACACCGTGCTGCTCGATCCGCCGGTGTTTGCAGGCGCCAGCGCCAATGCGCAGGCCGCTGCCGTCGCGGCGCCCACCACGGGCGCTGGCGAGCGCAGTGGCGCCGTCAATCGCAGCGCGGCGGCGCCGGCCGCCACGTCCGCGCCGGGCCGCAGCACGGGCGCGGCGGGCAGCAGCGCGGCGTCGGGCTCGGGCCTCGCAGGCACCACTTATCAAGTGCGCGGCGGCGACACGCTGTCGGCCATTGGCGCACGCGTTTACGGCGGTTCGGGCGCATCGCGCGACCAGGCGCTGGTGGGCATCTACCGCGCCAACACCGGTGCATTCAACGGCAACATGAACGAGCTGCGCCGTGGCGCGGAACTCAACCTGCCCGCGGTGAGCGATGTGCAGGCCATCGGTTCGGCCGCAGCCAGCGCGGAAGTGCGCAGCCAGTATGCGGCATGGAATGCCTCGCATGGCGGCAAGGGCGCGGCTGCGGCCGGCAGCAGCTCCGGCCAGCTCAAGCTGGTGCCGCCGGAAAGCGCCTCGACGGCCACGGCGCCCGGCGCCGGCACTGGGGCAGCAGGCAGCAGCGCGGCCTCCGGTTCCAAGGGCAGCGCTGCGAGCGGCGCCTCGGCCCAGCAGGTGCAACAGCTCCAGGCGCAGATCGCCGAGCAGAACCGCGCCATCGAATTGAAGAACGCCGAAATCGCGGCACTCCAGGCGCGCCTCGGCGCCGCCACCGCCCCCGCCGCTGCGGCTCCGAAACCGGCCACGGCCGAGCCTGTGACGCCCCCGGCCGCAACCGCGACGACTCCCGCGGCCACGCCGCCGGCCGCCACGACTCCGGCGCCCGCGGCAACGACCGCCGCGGCGCCCGCTCCGCAGGCCAGCACGCCTGCGCCTGCCGCCACACCTGCGCCTGTCACCGAAAGCCCGTCCCTCCTGGACACGGTGCTCAATTACTGGTGGGCCATCGCGCTGGTGATCGCTGCCATCGCCGTCTGGCTCGGCGCGAAATTCGTGCGCAGCCGCCGCGAACAGGATTTCGACAACTCCCTCGATCGCCTGATGCCCTCGGCGGGTGATTTCAGCGGGTCGGGCGACACCGCGTCGCTGCGTGCCATCGGCGCCAGCGGGGGTCTGGGCACGCGCGGCGGACTGCAGAAGGAATCCTTCGTCGTCGAAGAGAGCGGCCCGCACGAACAGCCGCGCATCGACCAGAAGGCTTCGACCACCGGCGAACATCGCGCCATCAAGATCGAGGACACCGTGTCGGGCGACACCGCCGTGGCGCTCGACCAGGGCGATCCGCTGGCCGAAGCCGATTTCCACATGGCCTATGGTCTCTATGACCAGGCCGCCGACCTGATCCGCATCGCCATGGCGCGCGAGCCGGGCCGGCGCGATCTCAAGCTCAAGCTGCTGGAAGTGTTCTTCGTCTGGGGCAACCGCGAGCAGTTCCTGAATTCGGCCCGCGAGCTGGCTGCTTCGCGCAAGGAAGCGTTGCCGGGCGAGTGGGAAAAGATCGTCATCATGGGCCGCCAGATCGCGCCCGAAGATCCGCTGTTCAGCGAGAGCGGCGCCGTGGCCGGTGCGGCCGTGGGCGGGGTGGACCTGAACCTCGAAGGCGGGCAGAACCGCGTCGATTTCGACCTGCTCGGCGAGCCCACGCTCACGCCGCTGTCGGATCCGGCGGCCGGCATGGATCTCGACGTCGGCGCCGCGCTGGGCGCCAGCGAACCCACCGCCGAATCGCAGCAGGTGGATGAGGGTGTCGATTTCGTGCTCGACGATCCGGGCCGTGGTTCGGAGGACGAGACGGGTTCGACGCGTGAAATGCCGGCCGACGCCAACGAGGCGCCGACCGTGGAGCAGCCCGCGATCAAGGTTGGCGACAACCCGACCATCCGCGAGAAGCTCGAAGCGCCGATCCGCCAGACCATGGTGGGCGCGGACCAGACCGCCGAACTCGCGCTCGATGACCTGGGGCTGGACCTCTCCGGCATCGACCACACGGGCATCGACGCCACGGGCATCGACGCGACGGGCCAGACTCCGGCGCTGGGCGAAGACGCGCCGACCATGCTCGCGCCGGCCATGAAGGACGCCGCTCCCGCGCCCACGGAAAGCGGCACCTGGCTGTTCACGGACGAAGACCTCTCCGAGCTGGCCGCCGAAGCCAACAACACCGGCGAAGCGGCGACCCTGCAGGTCAAGGGCCTGGACCAGCTGCCGGGCGCGGGTCCCACGGCCCAGTTCGAAGCCTTCAAGAGCGAAGGCGTGGATCTCGATTTCGGTTCGCTCGACGGCGACGCGGGTTCGACCGCCAGCCAGAAGGCCGCCGGCGTCGATCTCGACGTGGGGCCGGCCCGGGTGGAGAACGATCCGGGCGAAACCGCGCGTACCCAGAACCTGTCCGCCACCGGAAGCGCCTTGCCGGAACTCGAGCCGGTGACCATGAGCGAAGTGGGCACCAAGCTCGATCTGGCCCGCGCCTACATGGACATGGGCGATCCGGAAGGCGCGCGCAGCATCCTCGACGAGGTGCTGGCGGAGGGCTCGATGTCGCAGAAGCAGGAGGCGCGCCGCCTCATGGATACACTGCCGGGCTGATGGCCCCGCGATGGCGAGGATAGCGGCCGGCGTCGAATACCACGGCGCCGCGTACTGCGGCTGGCAATCGCAGCCCGCCGCGCCCAGTGTGCAGGCCCGGGTCGAACAGGCGCTGTCGCGGGTCGCGGATTCGCCCGTGGCGGTGGTGTGCGCGGGTCGCACCGATGCCGGCGTGCACGCGCTGTCCCAGGTCATCCACTTCGACACCGAGGCCCGCCGCGCCGAACGCGCCTGGGTGCTCGGCGCCAACTCCCATCTGCCCCCCGATATCAGCCTGCGCTGGGCGCGTCCGGTGCCGCAGGACTTCCACGCGCGCTTCAGCGCCACCGCGCGCGCCTATCGCTACCTGATCCTCAATCGCGGCGTGCGTCCCGCCGTGGGCGGCGGGCTCGCGTTGTGCGTGTATCAGCGTCTCGACGCGGGCGCGATGCAGGCTGCGGCCGAGCTGCTGGTCGGCGAACACGATTTCAGCGCGTTTCGGGCTGCGGAGTGCCAGGCCCGCTCGCCTGTGCGCCGGATACGCTCCCTGAGCGTGCGTCGCGACGGCGAGCTGCTGGTGGTCGATGTCACCGCCAACGCCTTCCTGCACCACATGGTGCGCAATATCGTGGGGTTGCTGCTGGTGGTGGGGAAGGGTGAGGCGCCGCCGTCACGCGCGGCCGAGCAGCTGCAGTCCCGCAACCGCGCCAGCGGCGAGGCCACCGCCGCCGCGCATGGCCTGTACTTGTCACGGGTCGAATACCCGGGGCAGTTCGGCCTGCCGGACGAATCCGCTATCATCGCCCCCCTGATCACCACAGGCGGCAGCCATGTCCTGGTTTGACAAGATCGTCCCCTCCCGCATCAAGACCGAACGCCGCTCGCGCTCGGTGCCCGAAGGGCTGTGGATCAAGTGCCCGGCCTGCGACGCCGTGCTGTATCGCGCCGAACTGGAGCGCAATCTCAACGTGTGCCCGAAGTGCACGCACCACATGCGCATCGGCGCACGCGAGCGCCTGGTGCAGCTGCTGGACGAGCAGGGCCAGGTGGAGATCGGCGCCGAAGTCGGGCCGCTCGATCCGCTGAAGTTCCGCGACAGCAAGCGCTACCGCGACCGGCTGACCCAGGCGCAGAAGTCCACCGAGGAACGCGACGCGATGGTGGTGCTGGCCGGCCGGTTGCACGGCCTTGAAGTCGTGGCGGCGGCGTTCGAGTTCGAATTCCTGGGCGGCTCGATGGGCTCGGTGGTGGGCGAGCGCTTCAAGCGCGCGGTGGATCACTGCCTCGAACACGCCTGCGGACTGGTGTGCTTCTCGGCGAGCGGCGGCGCGCGCATGCAGGAGGCGCTGTTCTCGCTGATGCAGATGGCCAAGACCAGCGCGGCGCTGGCGCGGCTGTCGCAGGCGCATCTGCCGTTCATTTCGGTGATGACCGATCCCACGATGGGTGGCGTCTCGGCCAGTCTTGCGATGCTGGGCGATTTGAACCTGGCCGAGCCGCGTGCGCTGGTGGGTTTCGCGGGCCAGCGCGTGATCCAGCAGACGGTGCGCGAGACGCTGCCCGAGGGTTTCCAGCGCAGCGAGTTCCTGCTCGAGCACGGCGTGCTGGACCAGATCGTCGACCGGCGCGACCTGCGCGACCGGCTCGCCACCCTGCTGCGGCAGATGCAGAAGCGGCCCGCGCTCACGGCGGCGTGAATCCGGCGCCCCGCACGCTCGCGGACTGGCTCGCGTTCCAGCAGCGGCAACATCCGCGCAGCATCGAACTGGGACTGACCCGCGTCGCGGCGGTGGCCGGCACGCTGGGGCTGCTGCGGCCCGCCTGCCCGGTGATCACCGTGGCGGGGACCAATGGCAAGGGTTCGACCGCCACGGCGCTGGCCGCGCTGATGCACGCCATGGGCCTGCGCACCGGCCTGTTCACCTCACCCCATCTGCTGCGCTACACCGAGCGCATCCGCATCGATGGCGTCGAGATCGCCACGGCGCCGCTGCTGGCCGCGTTCGAGGCCATCGAAGCCGCGCGCGGCGACGCCACGCTGACCTTCTTCGAATACAACACGCTGGCCGCGCTCTGGTGCTTCCGTGACGCGGGCTGCGGCGCGCTGGTGCTGGAAGTCGGCCTCGGCGGTCGGCTCGACGCCACCAACATCATCGATGCCGACGTCGCGGTGCTGTGCTCGGTGGGCATGGACCACATGGACTGGCTCGGCGACACGCTGGACGCCATCGGCGCGGAGAAGGCCGGCATCTTTCGCGCGGGACGACCCGTGGTGCTGGGCACGCCGGAGCTGCCCGGCAGTGTCTGGCGGCGCATCCAGGAGCTGGGCTGCGATCCGCACACGGCGGGGCGCGAGTTCGACTGGCGCATCGCGCCCGACGGGCGCTGGGACTATTTTTCATCGGCCTGTCGGCTTGGCGCGTTGCCTGCACCCGCACTGCCCGGGGCCATCCAGTACCGCAATGTGGCCACCGCCATCGCGGCGCTGCAGTGCCTGCCCGCGCCGCAGCGGCCCGCGGCGCACTGCGATGCGGCCGCGATCGGCCGCGCTGTGTCGACGCTCAGCCTGCCGGGGCGATTGCAGCGGGTGGCGCGGCGCGCGCAGTGGCTGCTGGATGTCGCGCACAATGCCGCCGCGGCCGCGGTGCTCGCCGCCGAGCTGCGGGTGCTGCCGGCGGCGCGCAGGACGTTCGCCGTGTTCGGCGCGCTCGCCGACAAGGACGTGGCCGCAGTGTCGCACCAGCTCGACGGGCTCATCGACCACTGGATCTTCTGCACGCTGACTGAAGAGCGTGGCCTCGACGCGGGGACGCTGGCCACGCGCTGCGGCGAATTCACGGGCACGCGCGAATCCGCTGACAGCGTGGCGGCGGGATGCGCGCGCGCCGAGGCGCTTGCGCACGCCGGAGATCGCGTGCTGGTGTTCGGTTCGTTCCACACCGTGGGCCCGGCGCTGGCGTGGCTTGGGCTATACTGAATCGCGTGGAGGACAAACTCAAAGAACGTCTGACCGGCGCGGCCATCCTGGTGGCGTTTCTGTTCGTGGTGGTTCCCGAGCTGTTCAAAGGCAAGACCGCGGCGCCGGAAGTTGCAGCCGCGAACACGCCGACGCCCGACAACGCCGCGCCGCAGACCACGTACCAGATCGATCTGCAACCCGGCGCGGGTACGCCGACGGTGAGTGCCGCAGCCCCTTCGGCCGCCACGTCCGTCTCCGCTGCGGCGCCGACGCCGGCTGCACCAGCCGCGTCGCAGGCCGCGCCTGCTCCGGCCGGCAACGAGACGCCCGGCGCGGCGGTGGCAGCCACGGCACCCGCGCCGCTGCCGGTCACCGCCAACGCAGGCGCGGCCGTTGCGGCCAACGTCGCCGCCAATGACAGCGCGGCCGCCAGGCCGGCGGCCGCCAGGAGCGGCACGAAATCCCCGGCCGCGGCCAGCCCCACCACGGGCCGGGGCTGGATGGTGCGGCTCGGCGTGTTCTCCAAACGCGAGAACGCGCAGAAGCTGCATCAGCAGCTGCAGGACAAGGGGGTCCAGGCGCTCGTGAGCGGGCCGGATGCGCGCGGTTTCTACAGCGTTCACAGTGCAAAACTTGCCGACCGCAATGCGGCAACTGACTGGCAGAAGCGCGCGAAAGGTCTTGGTTTTCCAGCTGTTTTGACAGAAGCGCCCTGAGGGCGGACCCGCGGTCGCGAAGCGTGCAATGCAACCGGTGACGCCGCCGCGGGCTGCTGTAGAATCCGCCGCACTCCAGAACTGACGGGATCGCCTCCCACGGATATGTGATGACTCCGATCGACTACCTCATCATTGCGATCGCACTGCTTTCGGCCCTGGCCGGGGCGTGGCGCGGCCTGTTGCGCGAGGCCATCGCGGTACTCACCTGGATCATCGCCGTGTTCGTCGCCTGGCATTTCAGCGACGCGCTCGAACCCTACATGGGCGGCGCGCTGGCGTCGGAGGCCGTGCGTCCCTGGGCCGCACGCACCATCCTGTTCCTTGCAATCCTGGTCACCGGCACCATTATCGGTGCAGTGGTCGGCCATTTCGTGCGGCTGTCGCTGTTCAGCGGAATGGATCGGCTGCTCGGTTTCATCTTCGGGCTGATCCGCGGCTGGATGATCCTCGGCATGCTCGCGATCATCAGCCATGCGGTGCGGCTGGACACGGAGACCTGGTGGCAACGCTCCACGCTGGTGCCCTACGCGGAAGGCGCGGGCAACGTGTTGCGCGCGCTCGCCGGTGAAGGTGCTGTTACAATGCGCCGCCTGACCAACGGCTGAGGAGCGCGAACCCAGGATGTGCGGAATCGTCGGCATCGTCGGAACCAGCCCGGTCAATCAGCGGCTCTACGACGCGCTGACGGTCCTGCAGCACCGGGGGCAGGACGCCGCGGGCATCATGACCTCCGACGGGGGCGCGCTGTGCGTGCACAAGGGCGCCGGCCTGGTGCGCGATGTGTTCGGCCAGAGCGACATGCTCGACCTGCGCGGCAACGTCGGCATCGGCCACGTGCGCTATCCCACCGCCGGCTGTGACGGCGCGTCCGAAGCCCAGCCTTTCTACGTCAATGCGCCCTACGGCATCTGCCTCGCGCACAACGGCAACCTCACCAACGCCGCCGAGCTGGCCGAAGTACTGCAGCGGGAAGACCGCCGCCACCTCAATACCTCCTCGGATTCCGAGGTGCTGCTGAACGTGTTCGCCTCCGAGCTGCAGCGCGTCGGCACGCCGCGCATCACGCCGGCCGACATCTTCGCCGCCTGCAGCGCGGTCTATCGCCGCTGCCGCGGTGGCTATGCCGTGATCGCCATGGTCATCGGCCACGGTGTGCTGGGCTTCCGCGACCCGAACGGCATCCGTCCGCTGGTGCTCGGCACGCGGCGCACGGCGCGTGGCCAGGAATACATGCTGGCCTCCGAGAACGTGGCGCTCGACATGCTGTCGTTCGAGTTCGTGCGCGACGTGGCGCCGGGCGAGGCGGTGTTCATCGACGAGCTGGGCCGCCTGCACGCGCAGCAGTGCGTGGCCACGGTGCGGCACACGCCCTGCATCTTCGAATACGTCTACTTCGCGCGTCCCGACTCGATCATGGACAACATCTCCGTGTACCGCGCGCGCATGCGCATGGGCGAGCGGCTGGCGGAGAAGATCCGCCGCACGCACCCCGACCACGACATCGACGTGGTGATCCCGATCCCGGACACCAGCCGCACCAGCGCGCTGCAGATGGCGCAGAAGCTGCGCATCAAGTACCGCGAGGGCTTCTACAAGAACCGCTACATCGGCCGCACCTTCATCAAGCCGGGGCAGGAGAACCGCGAGAAGTCGGTGCGCCGCAAGCTCAACGCCATCGACCTCGAGTTCCGCGGCAAGAACGTGCTGCTGGTGGACGACTCCATCGTGCGCGGCACCACCTCGGCGCAGATCATCGAGCTGGCGCGCGAAGCCGGCGCCCGCAAGGTGTATTTCGCTTCCGCGGCGCCGCCGGTGCGCTATCCGAACGTGTACGGCATCGACATGCCGGCCGCCAGCGAGCTGGTGGCCGCGGGGCGCACCGAAGAGGAGGTGGCGCACCTGATCGGCGCCGACTGGCTGGTGTACCAGGACCTGGAAGACCTGGTGCTGGCCTGCCAGCACGACAACGCCAAGATCAGCGAATTCGACACGTCCTGTTTCTCGGGCGAATACGTCACCGGCGATGTGACGCCCGAATACCTGGCGCGGCTGCAGGCCCTGCGTTCGGATGCGGTGCGCGCCCAGCGCCGCGGCGGCGGCCTCAAGCTGGTCGGCGGGTCCTGATCAAGCCGCGCGACTGGCTGCTGCGCCTCTACCAGGACGCCTGCCAGGCGCAATCGGACGCGCAATTGCGCACGCAGCTCGAAGCCGGGGCGGCGGCGGCCAACCTGCGCTTCTATCCCCTGCGCCTGGCGCCCGTGGCCGGCGACCGGGCCGAGCGGCTGGCCGTGGCCGCGGTGCACCGGCTCGGGATCGGCGCGCCCGGCCTGTACCATTGGAGCGGGGTGCTGCAGACGCGGCCGGAGCCGGGCGAGGGGGTGGCGCAGCGGCTGGCGTTGGCCGCGGCCAGGAGCCTCGCGGGACGCGACGATCTGCTGTTGCTGGCGGCAGGCCCGGGGGCCGCCGCGCTGGTGGACGGCGAGACCTGCGCCCGGCTGGCGGTGAGCGGCATGGATCCGGAACTGGAACTGCAAGGTGGCAACAGTCATGAAGCGCTCGGGATCAGCGGCGACCTGCTGCCAGCGGGATTGCCGGCGCATGCCACCGGCTACGTGGTGCTGGGACTGAAATGCGACTGCTCCTGATCGACGAGGATCCGCGCCAGCGCGCGCTGATCCGTCACCACGTGAGCTGCCGCTGGCCCGAAGCCGAGGTCAGCAACTACGGCATCCAGCAGCGCGGGCCGCTGCCGCAGGAATTCCTGGCGCAGGGCTACGACGCGGTGCTGCTGGCGCACGACCCCGAGAGCAGTTCGACGCTGGAATTCCTGCAGGACCTGCCGGCGCGCAACGGCTTCGCGCCGGTGATCTTCCTGGCCGACCCCGAAGCGCGCTTCCTGCTGGACGAAGCGCAGTCGGCGGGCGTGTTCGCCGTGCTGCCCCGCGCGCGGGTCGACCACGAGAAATTCATCGCCACCATCGAGGCCGCGGCGCAGCGCCACCAGCGCCTGCTGGCCGACTGGCGCGTGTCGCCCGAGGCCGAGGAGTCGCGCCGTTTCGGCGATGCACGCATTCCCGGCTACCGGCGCGCGCGGCTGCTGGCGCGTGGCTCGGTGTCGCACCTGTACGTGGCCGAGAGCGAGAAGGCGGCGTCGCTGGTGGTGCTGAAGGTCACGCCTTCGGTGCGCGATGAATCGGGCGTCGACCAGTCCTTCAACCGCTTCCTGCAGGAATACGAGATCGCGCAGCGCGTGCGCCATCCGAGCATCGTGCGGCTGTACGAATTCGGTGTGGCCGACGACCATGCCTACCTCGCGATGGAGTATTTCCCGCAAGGCGATCTGAGGCGCCGCATGCGCATCGGCATCTCGCCCTTCGAGGCGCTGGCGATCAGCGCGCAGATCGCGCGCGTGCTGGTGGCCATCCACGGCGCCGGCATCCTGCACCGTGATCTCAAGCCCGGCAACATCATGCTGCGCAACGACGGCCAGATCGCGCTGATCGACTTCGGACTCGCCAAGCACGCGGCGCTGGAATACGAGGTCACCGACACCGGCCTGATCTTCGGCACGCCGCACTACATGAGTCCCGAGCAGGGGCACGGGCAGGAGCTGGACGTGCGCTCGGATCTCTACAGCCTCGGCGTGCTGCTGTTCGAGATGCTGAGCGGCCACAAACCGTTCACCGCCGACAACCCGATGGCCATCATCTACCTGCACCGCAATTCGCCGGTGCCCGAGCTGCCCGCGCACCTGCAGGCGCTGCAGCCGCTGATCAACAAGCTGCTCGCCAAGCAGCCCGCGGACCGCTACCCCTCGGCCCAGGTGGCGGTGCAGGAGATCGAGGCCGCGCGCACCGCCTGGCTGGCCGCCGGAACGCTGACGTGAGGGCGGCTGTGGGCGCGCCCGTGGCGGGCGCCGGCATCCTCGCGGCGCCGACGCCGCCCGCCTGGGTCGAGGCCGCCGTGCGCCAGCTGCCCGAACTGCTGCTGGACCACGCCAACTGCGAGAAGAAGGCGGCATCCACCGCGCTGGCGCTGATGTTCGCGTATCCGGAGCAGGAGGCGATGTGCCTCGCGCTGTCGCGCCTCGCGCGCGAGGAGCTGCGGCACTTCGAGCAGGTGACGCGCCTCATGCGCCGCCTCGACCTGCCGTTCCGGCGGCTCAAGCCCGGGCGCTACGCCACCGGACTGCGCAGTGCGCTCGCCACGGCGGAGCCGCAACGCCAGCAGGACCTGCTGCTCATGGGCGCACTCATCGAGGCGCGTTCCTGTGAGCGCTTCGAGCTGCTGGCGCCGCGCCTGCCCGAACCCGTCGGCAGCTTCTACGCGGACCTCGCCCGCTCCGAGGCGCGCCACCACGAGCTGTACCTCGGCCTGGCGCAAACCCTGCCGGCGACGGGTACGGTGCCGGATTGGCAGCGGCGCCTGGCGCAACTGGCCGCCGTCGAGGCCGAACAGGCCACGCGGCCCGATACCGAGCTACGCTTCCACTCCGGTCCGCTGCAGCACCTGCAGCTCGAAACTCCCGTCGCTGTTCCAGCGTAGGCAGGAGCCGTGCTCGTGCCACGCGCCGAGCACGATGCGCCGCGCCGGCTGGCCATCCACCTTGAATTCGTGCACCGCCGGGCGGTGGGTGTGGCCGTGGATCAGGGTGCGCACGCCAGCCGCTCGCAGCACGCTGTCGACCGTGCCGGGATGGACGTCCATGATGTCGGGCACGGCGCCCGCCGCGTAGCGGCCGCTGTTGGCACGCAGCAGCCGGCCCAGCAACGCGCGCGTCGGCAACGGCAACCTCATCCACAATCGCTGCCAGCGCGGACGGCGCACGATGTTGCGCAGTTGCTGGTAATTCACATCGGCGCTGCACAGCAGATCGCCATGGCTGAGCAGCACCGGCGTGCCGTACAGGTCGGCCACCACCGGATCGGGCAGCAGGCGGCAGCCCGTGCGCCGCTCGAACGTGGCGCCGTACAGGAAATCGCGGTTGCCGCGCTGGATCGCCACCGGCACGCCGGCCGCGGTGAGCGCGGCCAGCGCGCCGCAGACCGTGCCCACGAGCGGCTCCTGGTCGTCATCGCCCACCCAGGCCTCGAACAGATCGCCGAGGATGAACAGGCAGTCGGCGTCGCGCGCCGGACCTGCGAGCAGCGCCAGGAACTGCGCCGTGATGGCGGGTTCGGCGGCGTCCAGATGCAGATCGGAGACGAACAGGGTGTGCATCGCATACCATTGTACGGATGTCATCCGCTCAAGTCGTCACGCGCTTCGCGCCCAGCCCCAGCGGCGCCGTGCACCTCGGCAACGTGCGCACGGCGCTGTTCAGCTTCCTGCTGGCGCGCCGCGAGCGCGGCCGTTTCCTGCTGCGCATCGAGGACACCGACGCGGGCCGCTCCAGCGAGACGCATGTCAGCGGGTTGCTGCACGATCTGGCCTGGCTGGGCCTGGCCTGGGATGGCACGCCGTGGCGCCAGTCGGAGCGCGGCGAAGTGTATGCGCAGTACCTGCGGCAGCTCGAGCAGCGCCAGTTGGCGTATCCGTGCTTCTGCACCCCGCTGGAGCTCGAACTGGAACGCAAGGCGCAGCTCGCCGCCGGCCGGCCACCGCGTTATTCGGGTCGTTGCCGCAACCTGGGCGATGCCGAGCGCTCACGCCGGCAGGCACAGGGTCTGCGTTCGACGCTGCGCTTCCGCATCGAGCCCGGCGCGGACGTCGCGTTCGAGGATCTGGTGTTCGGCGCGCAGCACGCACGTCGCGAAGACCTGGGTGATTTCGTGATCCGCCGCGAGGACGGCAGCGCGGCATTCTTCTTCGCCAATGCGCTGGACGACGCGCTCAGTGGCGTCACGCATGTGCTGCGGGGGGAGGATCACCTCACCAACAGTTACCGGCAGCTGCTGATCCTGGCTGCGCTGTCGCTGCCGGCGCCGCGCTACGGTCACGTGGCGCTGCTGCTCGGCGTCGACGGCGCACCGCTGTCCAAGCGCACCGGCGCCACCAGCGTGCGGGAGCTCGCCGCCGCGGGTTATGCGCCGCTGGCGCTGTGCAACCAGCTGTTCCGTCTCGGCCATTCGGGCGCCGACCACTCGCTGCTGGACCTGGCGCAGATGGCGCAGCAGTTCGAGACCTCGCGCCTGCAGCGCGCCCCCGCGCACTTCGACCTGGCGCAGCTGCGGCATTGGCAGACCCTGTGGGTGCAGTCGCTGGACGCCGCGGCGGCGCGCGAGTGGTTGCGTCCGCTGCTGCCAGCCGGGCTTTCCGAGCAGCAGATCACGGCATTCGTGCGCGCAGTGCTGCCCAATACCATCCTGCCGGCGGATGCGGCGTACTGGGTCGGCGTGATCCACGGCGACGCGCTGGAGTATTCCGCCGCGGCGCGCGAGCGCATCCGCGCGGCCGGACCGGCGTTTTTCTCGGCCGCGGCCGACGTCGCCGGCGAGCACCTCGCGTTGCCGGCGCTGCGTGCGGCCACGGGGTGCAAGGGTGCGGAATTGTATCTGCCGCTGCGCGCGGCGCTCACCGGCACGCTGCACGGTCCGGATCTGGAGGCGCTGCTGGCGGCCATGCCGCCGCTGCGGATACGCGCGCGGCTGCTCGACGCCGCCAGGGGAAGTTGATGCTGCGGATCCACAACACGCTCACCGGCCAGAAAGAGCCGCTCCGGCCCATCGTGCCCGGCCGCATCGGCATGTACGTGTGCGGCATCACCGTCTACGACTACTGCCATGTCGGTCACGGCCGCATGAACGTGGTGTTCGACATGGTGCATCGCTACCTGCTGTACAGCGGCTACCGCGTCGACTTCGTGCGCAACATCACCGACATCGACGACAAGATCATCCGCCGCGCCGCCGAGAACCACGAGCCCATCGAGGCGCTCACGGCGCGCTTCATCAAGGCCATGGACGAGGACTTCGCCGCGCTCGGCATCCTCAAGCCCGACCACGAGCCGCGTGCCACGCAGTACATGGCGGGCATCATCGCCATGATCGGCAAACTGATCGCGCGCGGCCATGCCTATGTGCTCGACGATGGCGACGTGCTGTATTCGGTCGCAAGCTTCGAGGGCTACGGCCGGCTGTCGGGCAAGAAGCTCGAGGACCTGCGCAGCGGCGCGCGCGTGGAAGTCGACGGGAACAAGCACGATCCGCTCGACTTCGTGCTGTGGAAACACGCCAAGCCCGGCGAGCCGAGCTGGGAATCGCCCTGGGGCCGGGGCCGCCCCGGCTGGCACATCGAGTGCTCGGCCATGTCCACGGCGGTGCTCGGCAATCACTTCGACATCCACGGCGGCGGCATGGACCTGAAGTTCCCGCACCACGAGAACGAGATCGCGCAGTCCTGCGGCGCGACCGGCGAGGCGTTTGCGAACCTGTGGATGCACAACGGCTTCGTGAACGTCGACAACGAGAAGATGTCGAAGTCGCTGAACAACTTCTTCACGCTGCGCGAGGTGCTGGCCAGGCTGCGGCATCCGGAAGTGATGCGGCTGTTCCTGCTCGGCAGCCACTATCGCGGGCCCATCAATTACGCGCTCGAGCCGCTGGAACAGGCGGACGCCGCGCTGTGCCGGTTGTACACGGCGCTGCGCGGACTGGAGATTCCCGCGTTCGCGTCGAGCGGCGAACACACGGATAAATTCGTGGCCGCGATGGACGACGACTTCAACACCGCCGAAGCGCTCGGCGTGCTGCAGTCGCTGGCGCGCGAGATCAACACCGCGCGCGCCGCGGGCCGGCAGGACGACGCGGGTCAACTGGGCGGCGAGCTCGTGCAGCTCGGTGGCGTGCTGGGCCTGCTCACGCAGGATCCGGAACAGTGGTTCAAGCTGCCCGGCGGGATGTTCGCGGCCAACCCCTGCGCGGACTCCACAATGCCTGCACAATTGAGCGAGACCGAGATCGAAGCACGCATCGCGGCGCGACTTGCCGCGCGCGCGGCGCGGAATTTCGCGGAATCCGATCGCATCCGCAAGGAACTCGCCGACGCGGGCGTCATCCTCGAGGATCAACCCGGCCAACGCACCACGTGGCGGCGTTCCTGACGCAGCGTTCAGTGCTATCCTGATCGGCACGGGAACTGGATCGGGGCCGGGGGATGAACCGCGATGAGTAAACGCCTGACCGACACGCGCATGTGGATGCTCGCGCTCGCTGCAGCGCCGGGTCTTGCGACCGTCGCCGGCACGAGCTGGTCGCAAACGCAGGGGCCGGTGGAGATCGCCGTGCCGAACAGCAATGGTCCGCGTCCGGCTCGGCCGCAGGAACCCACCTTTGACAACCCCAACAAGGACCCGCGCGATTTCGAGGGTGTGTGGCTGCAGGGCCTCGGCAGCACACTGCAGGGCTACACGCCCATCGCCGCGGACGCACCGGACCCGACCCCGGCGGCTCCCGGCGCGCCCACGCGGCCCGCAGCGCCCGGCGCTCCCGCTTTCGATCCGGCA
>DATJYR010000002.1:0-88917 GCA_035499515.1 Steroidobacteraceae bacterium
ATACACCGGCAGGGTCGACATCAGCGTCTTGCCCTCGCCGGTACGCATCTCCGCGATCTTGCCCTGGTGGAGCGCGGCGCCGCCGATCAGCTGGACATCGAAGTGGCGCATCTTCAGCGTACGTCGTGCGGCCTCGCGCACCACCGCGAAGGCTTCGGGCAGCAGCGCATCGAGCGTCTCGCCCTGGGCCAGACGTGCGCGGAATCCGGCGGTCTTGGCGCTCAGCTCGGCATCGCCCAGCGCCTGCAGTTCGGGCTCGCGCGACTGCGCCTCGCGCACCAGGCGGGAATAGCTCTTCAGCAGCCGATCGTTACGGCTGCCGAACAGACGGGTCAGGGTCTGCAGCACGGATGAATCCTTTGAAAAATACCAGCGAATTCAAGGGGTCAGCGGGTTAGACCACCGACGCCCGTGAAAGATCAAGCCGGGTATTGTACGTGAACTCAGTTCTCGATGAACGAGCTCGGGTCGATCTGCTGACCGCCCTTGAGGACTTCGAAATGGACGTGGGGGCCGGTGGAGCGCCCGGTGGAACCGACGGTGGCCAGCACCTGGCCGCGCTGCACGGTCTGGCCCACGCTGACCAGGACCTTGGAATCGTGCGCGTAGCGGGTGACGATGCCGTTGCCGTGCGTCACCTCGACCATGTTGCCGTAGCCATCGCGCGCGCCGGCCCAGGTCACGACGCCCGCGGCCACGGCGAGCACGTCCGTGCCGGCGTCGGCCGCGAAGTCCACGCCCTTGTGGAACGCCTCTTCGCCGCTGAACGGATCCATGCGCTGGCCGAACACGGAGGAAATGTAGCCTTCGCGCACCGGCCGGCCGGTGGGGCGGATGTCGGAGGAGAGCTGGCGGCCCAGCAGCACGCTCTCCAGCGAGGAGAACTGGGCACTGCGCTGGTCGAGTCGGCTCTCGAAGCTGTCGATCATCGCGGACAGATCGGGGAGCTGCGCGCTGACGCCACCGGTGTCGGACTCGGGACCGCCCTGCGGCGGATCGTGATCGAAATCGAATTCACGGCTGCTGATGTTGGCCATCTGCGTCAGGCGTTTGCCCACGGCGTTGAGCCGCAGCAGTTGCGCGTCGAACTGGCCGAGGCGCATCGACAGCGCGTCGATGCGCTCCTGGATATGCGCTTTCATGGCGGCGAGCTCGGCCTTCTGTGCCTGGATCGCACTGGACGCACCCTCGGCGCCGGCATCGATCTGCCAGGCCTTGCTTGCACCAAAACGGGAGCCGAGGATGAACACTCCCACGAGCACGCCGACGGCAGCGACGCCTGTCAGGCTCACGGTCAACGGGTGGCTAAGGTTCAGGTGCCGGGCCTTACCTTCGCGTCGTGAGAAGAAAATGATATTCATGCGACCTGCTAGAGTTCGGCGTGGAGAGGCCCGGGTGCAAAAAGACTATGCCGAATAAGCCTTTGCATGACAAGAAAAAACGACGTCGGCCCACGGCGACCGGCTCCAAATGGCTCACAAAACCAAAGTCGATCAATGACTTATTGTCAAATAGTCCCTTACTTCGTGAACAGCGTCGCTCTTTTGCACTGCAAGAAGAGTGGCGCGGCTGGTTGCAGCAATCGTTGCCAGCACCCCTGGCTAGCCACGTCTCCAGCGTCGCGCTGAAGCCTGGCGAACTCGTGGTCTACGCCGAGGCCGCGCCGTGGAGCGCGCGCCTGCGCTACGCGCTGGCGGAGATGGAGCAGACCCTGACGGCCCGCAATGGTTCGGCGCTGAAGGTGACGGTGCGTGTGAAACCGCCGCGGACCGACTGACGCCGACCGGGCCGGCGCGCGCCGCGGGGCCGGTGGCCGGCGCTAGAGCGCGGCGGCGGCGCTGGATGGCGTGGGCTGCGGCTGCACGTACGAGATCGGCGCCTGCTCGGGCTTCTCGAAGCTCACCGCTTCCCAGGCCGTGGTGTCCGCCAGCAACGTGCGCAACAGCCGGTTGTTGAGCCCGTGCCCGGACTTGTGGCCGCTGAATTCGCCGATCAGGCTGTGGCCCAGCAGGTACAGGTCGCCGATCGCATCGAGGATCTTGTGCTTCACGAACTCGTCTTCGTAGCGCAGGCCGTCCTCGTTCATGATGCCCTTGTCGTCCAGCACGATGGCGTTCTCGAGCGTGCCGCCGAGCGCGAGGTTGTGGGCGCGCAGGGTCTCGATGTCGCGCATGAAGCCGAAGGTGCGCGCGCGGCTGATCTCGCGCAGGAAGGACGTGGTGGAAAAATCCATGCTGGCGCGGTTCATGCGCCGCTTGAACACCGGGTGGTCGAACTCGATCTCGAAGTTCACCTTGAAGCCTTCGTAGGGATCAAACTGCGCCCATTTGTCGCCGTCGGTGACGCGCACCTGCTTGAGCACGCGCACGAAGCGCTTCGGCACGGCCTGCTCCTCGATGCCGGCCGACTGCAGCAGGAACACGAACGGGCCGGCGCTGCCGTCCATGATGGGGACTTCGGGTGAATTCACTTCGACGCAGGCGTTGTCGATGCCGAGGCCCGCGAACGCGGACAGCAGATGTTCGACCGTGGACACCTTCGCTTCGCCCTCCACCAGCGTGGTGCCGAGCGTGGTTTCGCCCACGTTGCCGGCCGCGGCCGCAATCTCGCCCGTGCCGGGCAGATCGGTGCGCCGGAAGCTGATGCCATGGTCCGGCCCCGCCGGGCGGACCGTCATCAGGATCTGCTTGCCCGTGTGCAGTCCCACGCCCGTGGCGCGGATGACATTGCGAAGCGTGCGTTGGCCGACCATAAGTGCGATCTCTCGAGCTGTTGCGCGCCGGGCGCGCCCCCGCCCTATTGCGGGGCGCTACCGTACCACAGCGCCCAAGACACCTGCCAACAGACCCGGGGTCCCGCCCCGGGTTCCTGCCGGGCCTCTCCAGCGGGCGCGGGTCAGTCCGCCTGCCGGCGCAGGAACGCCGGGATGTCGAGCAGTTCTTCGCTGGCCAGCGGCGCCTCGTTGCGCAGGCCATCGCCGGCGGCGCGGCGCATTTCGCGCAGGGCTGGCGGGCGGTCGAAGTCGCGATAGTCGCGCATGCCCGGCACGGCCTGGGCCTGCTGGGCGAGGCTCGGCTCGACCACCGCCATCTGCGGCCGGGGCGGCTTGGCGCGCACGGTCTCGACGGGCCGCGGCTGCGGCACTGCAACGGCAGGCTGGCCGAGCCCCGTGGCCACCACGGTCACGCGCAGCTCACCCGACAGCTCCGGATCGATCACCGTACCCATCACCACCGTCGCTTCCTCGGAGGCGAACTGGTGCACGATGCTGCCCACTTCCTCGAACTCACCGATCGAGAGGTCCATGCCGGCGGTGACGTTCACGAGGATGCCGCGGGCGCCCGACAGGTTGATGTCTTCCAGCAGCGGCGAGGACACCGCGGCTTCGGCCGCCTGGCGCGCGCGGTTTTCGCCCGTGCCGCTGCCGCTGCCCATCATGGCCATGCCGGTCTCGCTCATCACCGTGCGCACGTCGGCGAAGTCCACGTTGATGAGCCCGGGATGCGTGATGAGCTCCGCAATGCCCTGCACCGCGCCCTGCAGCACCTGGTTGCCCGACTTGAACGCATCCAGCAGCGAGGTCTGCGCACCCAGCACGGTGAGCAGCTTCTGGTTCGGAATCGTGATCAGCGAGTCGACGTGCTTGGCGAGCTCGGCGATGCCGTGCGTCGCGGCGCTGGAACGCTTGGGCCCTTCCATGTTGAACGGCCGCGTCACCACGGCCACCACCAGGATGCCGAGCTCCTTGGCGAGCTGCGCCACCACGGGCGCCGCGCCGGTGCCCGTACCGCCGCCCATGCCGGCGGTGACGAACAGCATGTCGCAGCCGTCGATGAGCTCGATGATGCGGTCACGGTCCTCGATCGCCGCCTGCCGGCCGATCTCCGGATCCGCGCCCGCGCCCAGGCCCTTGGTCAGGTTGCAGCCGATCTGCAGCGAAGTCTTGACCTTCGACGCCTTGAGCGCCTGCGCATCGGTGTTGACGTAGATGAAGTCCACGCCCTCGATGCCCGCGGCCGCCATGTGCGCCACCGCGTTGCCACCGCCACCGCCCACGCCCAGCACCTTGATGACGGCGCTCTGGCTGTATGCATCCATGAGTTCGAACATGTTGATGATCTCCCCTGTCAGAAAACGGAAAATACCGAAAACTAGAAATGCCCCTTGAACCAGCCCTTCATGCGATCCACCACGCCGGCAACGTTCCCGGGCAACAGCGGATTGCGCGCCACCGGCGCGGTGTTCTCGCGCGCGTAGAGCAGGAGCCCCACGCCGGTGGAATAGATCGGATTGCGAACCACCTCGGCCAGGCCCTTGACCTGCTGCGGCAGGCCGAGCCGCACCGGGACGTGGAAAATCTCCTCCGCCAGCTCGATCGCGCCTTCCATGCGCGCGCTGCCGCCGGTCAGCACGATGCCGGCCGCGATCAACTCCTCGTAGCCGCTGCGCCGCAGCTCCTCGCGGATCAGGTTGAACAGCTCCTCGTAGCGCGGCTCGACGATCTCGGCGAGGGTCTGGCGCGCCAGCCGCCGCGCGGGCCGGTCGCCGACGCTCGGCACCTCGATGCTCTCGTCCGGGTTGGCGAGCTGCGAGAGCGCGCAGGCGTAGCGGATCTTGATGTCCTCGGCAAAGTGGGTCGGCGTGCGCATCGACACCGCGATGTCATTGGTGACCTGGTCGCCCGCGATCGGGATCACCGCGGTGTGGCGGATGGCACCGTGCGAGAACACCGCGATGTCGGTGGTGCCGCCGCCGATGTCGACGATGCACACGCCGAGCTCGCGCTCGTCGTCGGTGAGCACGGCGAAGCTGGAGGCGAGCTGCTCGAGCACGATGTCCTCGACGCTGAGCCCGCAACGCTGCACGCACTTGACGATGTTCTGCGCCGCGCTGTCGGCGCCGGTGACGATATGCACCTTGGCTTCCAGGCGCACGCCCGACATGCCGATCGGGTCGCGGATGCCTTCCTGGCCATCGATCACGAATTCCTGCGGCAGCACGTGCAGGATGCGCTGGTCGGTGGGAATGGCCACGGCCTTGGCGGCGTCGATGACATGATCGACGTCGGCGTGCGTGACTTCGCGCTCGCGGATGCCGACCACGCCGTGCGAATTGAGGCTGCGCACGTGGCTGCCCGCGATGCCGGCGAACACCGAGTTGATTTCGCAGCCGGCCATGAGCTCGGCTTCCTCCACCGCGCGCTGGATCGACTGCACCGTGGATTCGATGTTCACCACCACGCCTTTCTTCAGTCCGCGCGAGGGTTGCGAACCCAACCCGATCACTTCGATGGCGCCGTCCGCGCCGATCTCGCCCACGATGCACACGACTTTCGACGTGCCCACGTCCAGGCCCACGATCACATTCTTGTCGGTACGCTTAGCCATCCGGATTCTGATCCCCTGCACTCTTGTTGCCGCCGGCCAGGTGCGTGCCGCCGGTGCGCCAGCCCACCGCGAAACCGCTGGAATAGCGCATGTCGATATAGGCCACGTCGGTGGCGCGCTGGGCCAGCAGCGGCGCGCCGGCGCTCATGAAGCGGTCGAAGCGGGCATCCACGTCGCGGCGCCCGAGCCGGATCACGATGCCGTTGTCGAGCGTGAGCTCCCAGGCGCCACGTTCGTCGAGCGCGAGCCGCACCAGCCGCATGCCGGATTCGGTGAGCCGGCCCTGCGAGCTCAGGTAACGCGCGGTGACTTCGGCTTCGGTGCCCAACGGACCGCTCAGGCGCGGCAGTTCCGGCGGCAGGAAGCGCGCATCGCTCAGGAACAGTTCGCCGCGCGCATTCAGCAGGCCCGAGTTGTTCCACAACGCCACCGCGTTCTGCTCCACCACCGACACCACCAGGCCGCGCGGCCAGCTGCGCTGCACCGTGACACTGTCGATCCACGGCAGCGACTTGAGCCCGCGGCCGAGGTTGTCGAGGTCGATGCTGAGCAGTCCCGCGCCCGCCAGCCGCGCGCGCACGATCTTCTCCACATCGGGCTGCGAGACGCGCTGGAAGTGGCCCCGCACTTCGACGCGCTCGATGGGCTGGTCGAGCACGTAGCGCAGGCCGAATACCAGCGCCAGGGCGAGCAGCACGCCGCCACCCAGCGTGCCGATGCGGCGCCAGTTGAGGGCGGGCAGCTGCCAGCGCGGCCCGTTCTCCTGGCTGATGCGCTTGTTGCGCCTGGGTTTGGGGGTGAGCATGGCCTTCAGCCACCCGCCCGTTCGGTGTCACGGCGCCGCACGAAGCTGGTCTCGAGCACGCGCCACACCAGTTCGTCGAAATCGAAGCCCTGGGCGCGCGCCGCCATCGGCACCAGGCTGTGGTCGGTCATGCCGGGCACGGTGTTGATCTCGAGCAGCAGGGGCTTGCCGGCGCC
The DNA here is from genome assembly GCA_035499515.1 of Steroidobacteraceae bacterium. Classification (GTDB taxonomy): domain Bacteria; phylum Pseudomonadota; class Gammaproteobacteria; order Steroidobacterales; family Steroidobacteraceae; genus FEN-1191. The sequence goes on from DATJYR010000002.1 coordinate 6,369, forward strand.
GTCCATCATGAAGTCCGCGCGGCCCCAGCCTTCGGCGCCGCAGGCTTCGAACGCCGTGAGCGCGAGGCGCTGCAGCTGCTCTTCGGCGAATTCGCCCAGGCCCGACGGGCAGTGGTACTGCGTGTCGTTGCTGAAATACTTGGCCTCGTAGTCATAGAACGCCCGCGGCGTTTCGATGCGGATCGCCGGCAGCGCCGCGCCCTTGAGGATCGACACCGTGTATTCCGCGCCCGTGATCCAGGGCTCGGCGAACACCACCGGGTCGCTCCTGCGCGCCAGCTCCCACGCCACCTGCAGGTCGGCGGCGCGTTCCACGCGACTCATGCCGACGCTCGAACCCTGCGTGGCCGGCTTCACGATCAGGGGCAGCCCCAGGGCCGCCACCGCCGATTCGAGATCCCCGGCGCCCTTCAGCACCATGCTCGGCGCAGTGGGCACACCCGAGGCCTGCGCCAGGCGCTTGGTGCGCAGCTTGTCCATGCCGATGGCCGATCCCATCACGCCGCTGCCGGTGTAGGGCAGGCCGAGGAATTCCAGCGCGCCTTGCAGCGTGCCGTCCTCGCCGCCGGGACCGTGCAGCACGATGAAGGCGCGCTCGAACTTCTCCTCGAGCAGCGCGCCGAGCGGCCGCTCGGCCGGATCGAAAGCGTGCGCATCCACGCCGCGCCGCTGCAGCCCGGCCAGTACGGCGCGGCCGCTGAGCAGCGAGATTTCGCGCTCGCTGGAGGTGCCGCCGAACAGCACCGCGACGCGGCCGAACTCGGCGGGAGCGGCGGCGGTCCGGGCGGCGGCGGGGTCGTGCAGCAGATGCATCAGGCTTCTTCTCCGACAATCTTCACTTCGGGCACCAGCCGTACGCCGTGCACGCGCTCCACGGTGTCGCGCACGTGGTTCACCAGGCGCTCGAGGTCGGCGGCGGTGGCGCGGCCGTCGTTGAGGATGAAATTGGCGTGCTTCTCCGACACCAGCGCGTCGCCGATGCGGTGGCCCTTGAGGCCGGCGGCCTCGATGAGCCGCGCCGCATGGTCGCCAGGCGGATTGGTGAACACCGAACCACAGCTCCACTCGCCCAGCGGCTGCGTGAGCTTGCGCTTCTGCGCCAGCGCGCGGATCGCGCCGGCCTCCTGCGCCGTGCGGCGTTCGAAATGCAGCTCGGCGGCCAGGAACCATTCATCGTTGGCCGGCCGCTGCACGTGGCGATAGGCCGGGCGGTATTCGCTCGCGAGGCGCACCTGGGTTACGCCGCGCGCATCGATCACTTCGACGTTGAGCACGTGGCGCCAGGTCTCGCCGCCGTACGCACCGGCGTTCATGGCCAGCGCGCCGCCCAGCGTGCCGGGAATGCCCGCGAAGAAATCGCCCTGGCCCAGGCCCCACACGCCGGTCTGGCGCGCCAGCCGCGCGCACGGCACGCCCGCCTCGCAGAAGACGGTGTGCTCGGCGCGCCGCTCGATGCGCGTGAACGCGCCCTGGGTGCAGATCACCACGCCCTTGAGGCCGCCGTCGCGCACCAGCAGGTTGCTGCCGAGGCCGACCCAGTACAGCGGCGTGCCCGCGGGCAGCGCGCGCAGGAACGCGGCCAGGTCCTCGCGATCGCGCGGCGTGAAGAAGTATTCGGCTTTGCCGCCGGCGCGCCACGAGCAATGGTTGGCCATGGGCTCGTCGCGGTGCACGCGCGCATCGAATTCCGGCGGGAATGCCAGGCTCATGCGCGGCTCCTGAGCTTCGCTTCGGCCGCCAGCAGCTTGGCCGGCAGCTCGTGCGCGATGGCGCCGATGTGGCCGGCGCCCATGGTGACGATGACGTCGCCGTCGCGGATCACGCTCGCGAGCGCGGCGCCGAGTCCCTCCGGCTTGGCCACGAACACGGGCTCGACCTTGCCGCGGCTGCGCACGGCGCGCGCGATGGCGCGTCCATCCGCGCCCTTGATGGGCGCTTCGCCCGCGGCATACACCTCCGTGAGCAGCAGCAGGTCCGCTTCCGACAGCACGGTGGCGAAATCATCCAGCAGGTCGCGCGTGCGCGTGTAGCGATGCGGCTGGAAAGCCAGCACCAGCCGGTGGCCCGGCCATGCCTGGCGCAGCGCCTCCAGCGTCGCGGCGATTTCGGTGGGATGGTGGCCGTAGTCGTCGACGATGTGGACCACGCCGGCGGCGGTGCGCACTTCGCCGATGAGCTGCATGCGCCGGTCGATGCCCTGGAACTGCGCCAGCGCGGCGCCGATCGCGGCGTCGTCGATGCCGAGCTCGGTGGCAACGGCGATCACGGCCAGCGAATTGCGCACGTTGTGCAGCCCGGGCAGGTTCAGCGTCACCGTGAGCGGCGCGGCGCGGCCCGGCCGCAGCACGTTGAAGCGCGTGCGCGCACCCAGCCGTTCGATGTCCACGGCCCTGAGGTCGGCGCCGGCGCTGGTGCCATAGGTCACCACGGGGCGGCCGACACGCGGCAGGATGCTCTGCACGTGCTCGTCGTCGTAGCACAGCACGGCCAGGCCGTAGAACGGCAGGTTGTGCAGGAAATCCACGAAGCTCTGCTTGAGGCGCGCGAAATCGCCGCCGTGCGTGCCGAGGTGGTCGTTGTCGATGTTGGTGACGATGGCGATGACGGGCTGCAGGTGCATGAACGAGGCATCGCTCTCGTCGGCCTCGGCCACCAGGTACTTGCCGGCGCCGAGCCGCGCGTTGGTGCCCGCGCTCTTGAGCCGGCCGCCGATCACGAAGGTGGGATCCTCGCCGCCCTCGGCCAGCACGCTGGCCATCAGGCTGGTGGTGGTGGTCTTGCCGTGCGTGCCCGCGACCGCGATCGACTGGCGGAAGCGCATCAGTTCGCCCAGCATCTCCGCGCGCGGCACCACGGGTACACGCCGCGCCAGCGCGCTCTGCACTTCGGGGTTGTCGCGCGACACGGCGCTCGACACCACCACCACATCGGCCTGGTCGGCGTTCTCCGCGCGATGGCCGAAGTGCAGCTTCGCGCCCAGCGACTGCAGGCGCGCGGTGACGGCGTTGGGCTTGAGATCCGACCCCTGCACCTTGTAGCCGAGGTTCAGCAGCACTTCGGCGATGCCGCCCATGCCGCTGCCGCCGATGCCGACGAAGTGGATGGTCTCGATGCGGCGCATGCGCTGGGTCATGCCGCCGCCCCCGCCCAGTGCTCGCAGGCCGCGACCAGTCCCGCGGTGGCCGCCGGCAATGCGCGCTGCCGCGCGCGCTCGGCCATGGCCAGCAGCCGCCCGCGACCGGCGCACAGTTGCGCCAGTGCGGCGCTGAGCCGCTCGGCCGTGAGCTCGCGATCCGCGATCAGCACCGCGGCCTCCGCGCTCACCAGGTATTCGGCGTTGCGGGTCTGGTGATCGTCGACCGCGGCCGGGAACGGCACCAGGATCGAGGCCAGGCCCGCGGCCGCGAGTTCGGAAATGGTGAGCGCGCCGGCGCGGCAGATCACGAGGTCGGCCCATTCATACGCCAGCGCCATGTCGGTGATGAACGCGCTGACGCTGGCTTCGACACCCGCCTCGCGGTAGCTCGCGAGCGCGGCGTCGAGGCCGCGTTCGCCCGCCTGGTGGCGGATCTCGAAGCGCAGGCGCCCCGCCAGCTTCGCCAGCGCATGCGGCACCGTGGCATTGAGCCGCGCGGCGCCGAGGCTGCCGCCGATCACCAGCAGCCGGATCGGACCGCTGCGCGTCGCGAAGCGATCCGCCGGCGCGGCCAGTTGCGTGATCTCGCTGCGCACCGGGTTGCCGATCAGCGTGACCTCGGTGCCGGCACCGAAGGCGTCCGGGAACGCGACCAGCACCTGCCTGGCCAGCCGCGCGAGGCAGCGGTTGGTGAAACCGGCCACGGCATTCTGTTCGTGGATCACCAGCGCGCGCCGGCACAGCCACGCGGCGACGCCGCCGGGACCGGTGACGTAGCCGCCGAGACCGACCACCAGGTCCGGCCGCTGCCGGCGCATCACGCCCAGCGCCTGCCACAGCGCGCGCAGCAGGCCAAAAGGCGCGGCAAGGAGCTTGCCCAGCCCCTTGCCGCGCAGGCCGCCCACCTCCAGCCACTCGACTTCGATCTGTTCCGCCGGCACCAGGCGCGCTTCCAGTCCGCGGCGCGTGCCCAGCCACACGATGCGCCAGTCGCGCGCGCGCAGTGCCCGCGCCAGCGCCAGCGCGGGAAATACGTGTCCGCCCGTGCCACCCGCCATGATCAACACCTTCGGCGCGCTCATCGGACACGCTCGCGCGTCACCGCATTGCGACCGGCCGACAGCTCGTACTGCACGCGCAGGATCACGCCCACCCAGGCGAGCGTGACCAGCATGCTGCTGCGGCCGTAGCTCATGAACGGGAGCGTCAGGCCCTTGGTCGGCAACGCGCCCATGTTGATCGCGATGTTGATGAACGCCTGCACGCCCACCCACAGTCCGAAGCCTGCCGCCAGATAGGCGTGGAATTTCATGCCGGCATCGAAGGCGCGCCGCGCCGTGAGCAGCACGCGCCAGGCCAGCGCCAGGAACAGCCCCAGCGTCACCACCACGCCCACCAGGCCCAGCTCCTCGGCCAGCACCGCGAACAGGAAGTCGTTGTGCGCCTCGGGCAGGTAGAACAGCTTCTGCACGCTGGCACCGAGTCCGACGCCGAACCATTCGCCGCGGCCCACCGCGATGAGGGACTGCGTGAGCTGGAAGCCGCTGTTGAACGGATCGGCCCACGGATCGAGGAAGGTGAGCAACCGCTGCATGCGGTAGCGCGAGAACACCACCAGCAGCGTCATCGCGCCGCCGAGCAGGCCCACCGCCGCCAGCACCCAGCGCAGCTGCGCGCCCGCCAGGAACAGCACGCCGAAGCCCGCCACCATCAGCACCGCCGCGGCGCCAAAATCCGGCTCCGCGAGCAGCAGCGCGCCGACCAGGCACAGCAGTCCGAGCGGCCGCACCAGGCCGCCCAGGCTCTGGCGCAACGCCTGCTCGTACTTCACGGCGTAGGCGGCGATGTAGATCATGACCAGCACGCGCACCGCCTCGGATACCTGGAAATTCAGCCCGGCGAGCCGCAGCCAGCGCCGGCTGCCATTCACCTTGTGGCCGAGGCCCGGCACCAGCACCAGCAGCAACAGCAGCAGCGAGGTGTACAGCAGCGGCAGCGCGAGCCGCTCCAGCTTGTCGATCGGCACCGAGAACGCCAGCGCTCCGAGCAGCACGCCGAAGCAGGTCAGCACCAGCTGGCGTTCGAGATAGGCGAACGGATCGCCGTTGCCCTCGTGGCCCGCGATGGTGATCGAAGCCGAGGTCACCATGACCAGGCCCAGCAGCAGGATGCACGACAGCACCGCCAGCATCACGGTATCGAAGCGCGCCAGCGGGCTGCGCGTGGCGTTGCGGGCCTGCATGACGGGTGCGGAGGCGTTCATGCGGCCAACCTCTCGACGGCGGCGACGAAACTCCGGCCGCGGTGCGTGTAGTCCCGGAACATGTCGAGGCTGGCGCAGGCTGGCGAGAGCAGCACCGTGTCGCCGGCGCGGGCGTGTGCGGCAGCCAGTTGCACCGCCTCCTCCAGCGAACCGCAGCGATGCAGTTCACAGCAGCCCGCCAGCGCCTGCTCGAGCGCGGGCGCGTCGCGACCGATCAGCAGCGTCTCGCGCACCTTGCCCGTGAAGGCTGCGGCCAGCGGCGAGAAATCCTGCCCTTTGCCGTCGCCACCGGCGATCACGAGCAGTGGTCCGTCGAGGCCCGCCACGGCCGCGAGCGTCGCGCCGACATTGGTGCCCTTCGAATCGTTGATGTAGCGCACGCCGGCGCGATCGGCGACCCACTGCGTCCGGTGCGGGAGACCCGCGAATTCGCGCAGTTCGCCGAGCATGGCGGCTTGCGGCAGACCGAGCGCCTCACCCATCGCGAGCGCCGCCAGGGCGTTCGCGGCGTTGTGCAGACCGCTGAGCTTCAACTCCGTCAGGGCGAGCAGGGGTTCACCGCGCCGTGCCAGCCAGCGCGCGCCGGCCCGCTGCATCAGGTGATAGTCCGCAGCGGTGTGTTCCTGCAGCGAGAAGCCGACGCGCCGCGCGGCGCTGCGACCCATGCCGGCCACCCAGGGGTCATCGACGTTCAGCACCGCCACGTCGCAATGCTCGAAGATGCGGTTCTTGGAGGCGGCGTATGCGGCCACGCCGGGATAGCGGTCCATGTGATCCGCCGTCACGTTCAGCACCGTGGCGACCGCGAGCTGCAGGTGCCGCACCAGATCGAGCTGGAAGCTCGAGAGCTCCAGCACGTAGAACTGCGCCGCCGGATCCAGCAAGCCGAGCGCGGGCTCGCCGAGGTTGCCGCCGGCGCGCACCCGATGGCCCGCGCGCGCGATCATCGCGGCCACCAGCGTGGTCACGGTGCTCTTGCCGTTGGTGCCGGTGATGCCGACCACCGGTGCCCGCGCGGCGCGCGCGAACAGTTCGATATCGCCCACCGGGGTGAGGCCGCGCGCCGCGGCGACGGCGAAGAACGGGTCGTCGAGCGGCACGCCGGGCGACACCGCCAGCAGCGTCGCGCCCTCGAGCAGCGCCGCGTCGAGCGCGCCGGCGCGCACCGGGATCGCGGCGTCGAGCTGCCGCAGATCGGCCAGCGCCGGCGGTTCGGCGCGCGTGTCCGTCACGCTGACCCGCGCGCCGGCGGCATGCAGGTAGCGCACCAGCGACAGGCCGGTCTTGCCCAGCCCCACCACCACCGCACGCACGTTGTGGTACGCAGGCGCTGTCATCGGATTTTCAACGTGGCGAGACCGGCCAGCACCAGCAGCAGGCTGATGATCCAGAAGCGCACGATGACCTTGGGTTCGGCCCAGCCCTTGAGTTCGAAATGGTGGTGGATGGGCGCCATGCGGAAGATGCGCTTGCCGGTGAGCTTGTACGAGCCCACCTGCAGGATCACCGACGCGGTCTCCATCACGAACACGCCGCCCATCACCAGCGCCACGATTTCCTGGCGCACGATCGCCGCGATGATGCCGAGCGCCGCGCCCAGCGCCAGCGCGCCGATGTCGCCCATGAACACCTGCGCGGGGTAGGAGTTGAACCACAGGAAGCCGAGTCCCGCGCCGGCCAGCGCACCACAGAAGATCAGAAGTTCGCCCGCGCCCGGGATGGAAGGTATGGCGAGGTAGTTGGCGAACACGAGGTTGCCGCTGGCGTAGGCGAAGATGCCGAGCGCGCCCGCCACCATCACGGCGGGCATGATCGCGAGGCCATCGAGGCCGTCGGTGAGGTTCACCGCGTTGCTCATGCCCACCACCATGAGGTAGGTCAACACCACGAAGCTCAGCGCGCCGAGCGGCAAACCGAATCCCTTCACGAACGGCAGGAACAGCGTGGTCTCGGCGGGCACCGTCGCGCCGCGATACAGCAGGATGGCGGCGGCCAGCCCCACCACCGACTGCCAGAAATATTTCCAGCGTGCGACCAGGCCGCGGGAATTGCCGACCACCAGCTTGAGATAGTCGTCATAGAAGCCGATCAGGCCGAAGCCCAGCGTCACGCCCAGGGTGATCCACACCAGGCGATTGCGCAGGTCCACCCACAGCAGCGTCGACACCACGATGGCGACGATGATCAGCGCGCCACCCATGGTGGGCGTGCCCTTCTTGAGCAGATGGGTCTGCGGGCCATCGCTGCGTACCACCTGCCCGATCTGCCGGTGCGAGAGCCGCGCGATCATCCCCGGTCCGACCATCAGCGCGATCACCAGCGCCGACATCACCGCCAGGATGGCGCGCAGCGTCAGGTACGAGAACACGTGGAAGCCCGAGTAGTGCGTGGCCAGCTGCTTTGCGACCCAGTACAGCATGCTCAAGCCACCCCGCGCGCCGCTGGCGCATCGCTGGTGAGCGCGCGCACCAGCCGCTCCAGCCTGTTGACCCGGGAACCCTTGATGAGCAGGCGCACATCGCCCGCCAGCTGCGGCTGCAGCGCACGGGCCAGCTCGTCCAGGTCACTGTGGCGGTGCGCGCCGGCGCCGAACTCCTCGGCCGCCAGCGCCGCCAGGGCGCCGTAACTGTCGAGCCGCTCGACGCCGTGCTGTCTGGCGAAGCGGCCGGCGTCGCGATGACTCTGCTCCGCATGCGCGCCCAGTTCCGCCATGTCGCCCAGCACCAGCCAGCGCCGTCCGGGAAGCGATGCCAGCACTTCGATGCCCGCTTCCACCGAACTGGGATTGGCGTTGTAGGAATCGTCGATGAGCCAGGCGCCGCCCGCGGTCCTCTGGAACTGCAGGCGGCCGGGCACGGCGCGCACGCTGGCGAGGCCGGCCACGATCTCGTCGAGGCTGGCGCCCGCCGCACTGGCCGCCGCCGCCGCGGCCAGCGCGTTGCGCACGTTGTGCTCGCCGGCCAGCGCGAGCTCCACGCTGCGGGTACCCGCCGGCGTGTGCAGCTGGAAGCGGTTGCGGAATCCGGACGCGCCCACGTCGGACTCGAGATCGGTGGCGCGGAAATCCGCCTCGGCCGCGAGGCCAAAGCCCAGCACGCGCGCGCGGGTCATCGAGCGCCACAGCGGCGCGAACCGGTCGTCGGCGTTGATGACCGCCACCGCATCGGATACGAGGCCCGCGACCATTTCGCCTTCCGCACGCGCCACGCCTGCGAGATCGCCGAAACCTTCGAGATGCTCCGCGCCCGCATTGGTGATCACTCCCACGGTGGGCAGGCCGAGCTGCACCAGCGCGGCGACATCGCCGGCCTGGTTGGCGCCCATTTCGACCACCGCGCTGCGTTGCGTGCCATCGAGCCGGAACAGCGTCAGCGGCACGCCCAGGTGGTTGTTGAGGTTGCCCCGCGTCGCAAGCGTCGCGCCGCGCCGGGAGAGGATGGCGGCCAGCATTTCCTTGACCGTGGTCTTGCCGTTGCTGCCGGCCACCGCCACCAGCGGCAGGGAGAACTGCGCGCGCCAGGCGGCGGCGGCCTGCGCCAGTGCCACGGCAGCGTCGTTCACGATGATCTGTGGCAGCTCGCCGGCGACGAGGTGGGTCACCACCGCCGCGGCGGCGCCGGCCGCGGCAGCGGCCGCGACGTAATCGTGGCCATCGACGCGCGTGCCCGGCAGCGCCACGAACAGATCGCCGCGCTGGCACTGCCGCGAGTCGATCAGCACGGCGTTGAACGCGGCATCCGCTCCGATCAGCTCGCCGCCACAGGCCGCGGCGAATCCGGACAGGACGCGCTTCATGCCGCGCTCCGGGAGGCCAGCGCGGCGTGCACCGTCGCGGCATCGCTGAAGGCGCGACGCTGCGTGCCGACGAGCTGGTAATCCTCGTGGCCTTTGCCGGCCACCAGCACCACATCGCCGCTGCGCGCCTGGGCCAATGCCGCGCGGATGGCCTGTTCGCGATCGTGGATCACCGTGACCCGCTCGCGCGCCGGGATGCCCGCCAGGATGCCGGCGATGATGGTCTCGGGGTCCTCGCCGCGCGGATTGTCGTCGGTGAGGATGACGCTGTCGGCGTTGGCCGCTGCCACCTGCCCCATCAGCGCGCGCTTGCCCGCATCCCGCTCCCCACCGCAGCCGAACACGCTCCACAGGCGGCCGCGGCAATGCGCCCGCGCGGCGGCCAGCGCCTTCTGCAGCGCGTCCGGCGTGTGCGCGTAGTCGACGATCACCAGCGGCAACGCGCCGCCGCCGTCGAATTGCATGCGCCCCGGGGCGGCCTCGCACTGCGCCAGCGCACGGGCCGCGTCGGCGGCCGGGACGCCCTGGGCCTGCAGCACCGCAAAGGTGGTCAGCAGGTTGTCGAGATTGAATTCGCCGATCAGTGCGGAGTGCAGCTGCACGCGCTCCGCTGCGGTGCGGATCTCAAGCCCCAGGCCCTGGTCGTCGAGGCGCCACGCCTGCGCGTGCACGCTGTGCGCGGGCGATGCGACGGCGGGCCGGGTGGTGCGCGAGGTGAGATACAAGTCAGTCCCGGGCCGCTCGCGATTCGCGAGCTGCCGACCGAATTCGTCGTCGACGTTGATGACGCGCGCGCTGAGCGTGGGCCATGCGAACAGCTTCGCCTTCGCCTCGGCGTACGCGGCCATGCTGCCGTGATAATCGAGGTGATCACGGCTCAGGTTGGTGAAGGCCGCGGTGTGGAAGCGCACGCCGGCGCAGCGCTCCTGGTCCAGCGCGTGCGAGGACACCTCCATCGCCACGGCCTGCACGCCGGCATCGCGCAGCCGCGCCAGTTCGCGCTGCAGGCGCACCGGATCCGGGGTGGTGTGCGTGGCGGGCGTCAGCTGCCCGGGCCGTCCGCTGCCAAGCGTGCCGATGTAGGCTGCGCTGCGACCGCAGCGTTCCAGCGCCTGCGCCAGCAGCCAGGCCACCGTGGTCTTGCCGTTGGTGCCCGTGATGCCGGCGACGGTGAGGCTGGAAGTCGGCGCGCCGTAGAACCGGTCGGCGATGTAGCCCGCCTGCGAGCGCAGCGCCGGCACGGCGAGCGCCACCACCTCGGCGGGCACGCGCGGCGCGCTGACACCGGCCGCGGGCTCCCACAGGATCACGCGCGCGCCGGCGGCGAGCGCCTGCGGCAGGAATTCCAGTCCATGGTGCCGCACGCCGGCGCAGGCCAGGAAGGCCGCGCCCGGCCGGAGATCACGGCTGTCGAGCGCAAGCTCCGACACCGTGAGCTCGGCGGCCACTTCGATCTGTCCTCCCAGCAACGCGCGCAGCGGACGCCACTGCTCCCCCGGGACGCTCATCGTTGCGCCACCTTGGGCGCGGTGCGCCAGTCGTCTTCGCTGCGCGCGGTGTCGTCGGGCGGAATGCCCAGCAGCCGCAGCGCGCCACCCATCACGGTCGAGAACACCGGCGCCGACACTTCGCCGCCGTAGTACTTGCCCGCCGCGGGCTCGTCGATGACCACCACCGCCGCGAGCCGCGGATTCGATGCCGGCGCCACGCCGCCGAACACCGCGACGTGGCGATCGTTGGAGTAGCTGCCATCCACCAGCTTCTGCGCGGTGCCGGTCTTGCCGGCGACGCGATAACCCGGGATCTGGGCCTTGAGACCGGTGGCGCCTTCGGCCGTGACCACCGATTCGAGCAGCGTGATCAGCGAGCGGCTCACGCCGTCATCCAGCACGCGCTCACCCGCCACCGGTGCGTCCACGCGCAGCAGCGACACGGGCCGTGAAATGCCGTGCGCGCCGAGCGTCGCATAGGCATGCGCGAGCTGCAGCGGCGTCACCGACAGGCCGTAGCCGTACGCCATGTGCGCGATGCCGATCGGACGCCAGTGCGCGTAGTTGGTCAGCAGGCCGGCCGACTCGCCGGGGAAGCCGCTGGAGCTGACCTGGCCGAAACCGAACTTGTTGAGCGTGGTCCAGATCTGCTCGGGCGCGAGGTTCAGCGCGAGCTTGGCCATGCCGACATTCGAGGATTTCGACAGCACCGTGGCGAGGTTGATGGCACCCAGCGGATGCTCGTCCTCGATGGTGGTGTTGCCCACCGCCAGGAATCCCTTGTCGGTGTCGATCACGCTGTCCGCCTGGTAGCGGCCCGAGGCGAGGGCCGCGGCAACGACGAACGGCTTGATGCTCGAGCCCGGTTCAAACAGATCGGTCGCGGCGCGGTTGCGCACCGAGGACGCGTTCATCTGCTCGCGATCGTTGGGGTTGTAGGCGGGCTGGTTCACCATCGCCAGCACCTCGCCGGTGTCGACGTCGATCATCACGATCGAACCGCCGCGCGCATGGTTCTCCTGCACCGCCTGCTTCAGTGTGCGGTACGCGAGGTACTGGATGCGCAGGTCCATGGCGAGCTGCAGATCGCGGCCGGGACGCACGCTGCGGATGCTTTCCACGTCCTCGACCTTGCGGCCCGCGCTGTCCTGGATCACGCGCTTGGAACCATCCTCGCCCGCCAGCCAGTGATCGAACGCGAGCTCCAGGCCTTCCTGGCCGGCATCGTCGACGTTGGTGAACCCCAGCAGATGGCCCGTGACTTCGCCCGCCGGGTAGTAGCGGCGATACTCGTGCACGTAGTTCAGTCCCGGCATGTCCAGCTGCTTCGCCTTGCGCACATCGTCGGGCCGCAGGCCGCGCGCGAGATACAGGAACTCGCGGTCGGTGGCGCCCGTCACGCGGCGCACCAGCTCCTGCCGGTCCAGCCCCAGCGTGCGCGCCAGCGCAGGCAGCTGCTCCACGCTGCCGCCGAGCTGACTGGGATTCACCCAGATCGATTCCACCGGCGTGCTCACCGCCAGCGGCTCACCCTGGCGATCCGTGATGGAACCGCGGTGCGCGGGAATCGCCGCCACCCGCGAGAAGCGCGCGTTGCCCTTCTCCGAGAGGTTGTCGTGGTCCACCAGCTGCAGTTCCACCGCGCGGCCGGCCAGCGCGAGCGCCGCCACACCCAGCAGCCCCACCAGCGAGTAGAGCCGCAGGCGGAACGAGAAGGGCGCGCTGCGGGTCGGGCCGCGCCCACGCGCATCCCGTCGCGCGTCCCTCATGGGCTCACCACCTGGATTTCCTTCGAGTCCGGCATGCGCATGTGCAGGCGATCGGTGGCGACGCGCTCGACGTAGGCATAGGTGGACCAGGCGCTCTGCTCGAGCTGCAGCCGGCCCCACTCGGCGTCGAGCTCGTCGCGCCCGCTGTTGAGCTTCTCCAGCTGCACGAACATTTCGCGCGCGCGGTATTTCACGTACACCACGCCGGCGGCGGAGACCAGCACCAGGCACCACAGCACCGGCAGCGACCAGAACAGCAGCGTGCGGCCGCGCGCACTCATGCGCGCACCGCGGGTTTCTCCGCCACGCGCAGCACCGCGCTGCGCGCCCGGGGATTGGCGGCGAGTTCCGCGCTGCCCGCGCGCTGCTTGCGCCCCACCAGCCGCAAGGGCGGACGCGCCGACTCGGGAATCACGGGCAGGCCCGCCAGCACCGGATCCACCGTGGCGTGCGCGCGCAGGAAATTCTTCACCAGCCGGTCTTCCAGCGAATGGAAGCTGATCACGACCAGGCGGCCGCCCGCCGCCAGCACGCGCAGCGCCTGCTCGAGCGCACGCGCGATCTGCCCCAGCTCGTCGTTGACGTGCATGCGGATGGCCTGGAAGCTGCGGGTCGCGGGATGCTTGCCGGGCTCGCGGGTGCGCACGGCGCGCGCGATCACGGCCGCGAGCTCGGCGGTGCGCGCGAGTGGCCGCTGCTGGCGGGCCGCGACGATCGCGCTCGCGACCCGACCGGCGAAGCGTTCCTCCCCGAGCGTCGCTATCACGTCGCGGATCTCATCCTGGCGGGCGCGGTTGAGCCAATCGGCCGCGCTGGCGCCCTGCGTCGGGTCCATACGCATATCGAGCGGACCGTCGTGCTGGAAGCTGAAACCACGCCCGGGTTGATCGAGCTGCGGCGATGAGACGCCCAGGTCGAACAGCAGGCCATCGCAGTCGCGCGCCGCGAACTGCGCGCGCCACAGCGCTTCGAGATCGGCGAACTCGCCCTGCACGAGCACCAGCCGCGCGTCGCCGGCGAAACGTGCGCGGCCCGCCGCGATGGCGTCCGGATCGCGGTCGAGCGCGAGCAGGCGACCCGCCGGACCGAGCGCGGCGAGGATGCGTGCACTGTGGCCACCGCGCCCGAAGGTGGCATCGAGGTAGTACCCCGCAGGCTGCACGGCCAATGCCGCCAGCGCTTCCTCGACCAGCACCGCTGTGTGCTCATCCGCACTCCCAGGCGTCACAACGTGAATGAATCCATTTCCGCCGGCAGATCCGTGCTCGTGTCCTCGCCCGAGAGCCAGGAATCACGCCGTTCCGTCCAGCGCGCTTCGTCCCAGAGTTCGAAACGGTTGCCCTGGCCGATCAGCATCGCGAGGCGCCCCAGGTGCGCGAATTCGCGCAGCTCGGCGGGCAGCAGCAGGCGGCCGTGGCCGTCGAGCTCCAGGTCCGTGGCGTGGCCGACCATCAGCCGCTGCAGCCGGCGCGCCTGCGGGTGCAGGGTGGGCAGCTGCATGAGCTTTTTCTCGATCTGCTCCCACTCGGGCAGCGGGTAGATCAGCAGGCAGTGGTCGCGATCGACGGTGACCACCACGTGGCCGTCGGAATGCTCGCGCAGCCGGTCGCGGTAGCGGGTGGGCATGACCATCCGCCCCTTGTCGTCCACCGTCACCTTGGTTGCGCCGCGAAACATGCTGGAATGAGCCCTCAGGGGCCCATTTCTCCCCACTTTTTCCCACTTCCCGCCACTATAAACGCGACGACCCTTATGTCAATGGCCTTGGAGGGGAAATTTGCTCATCGCCACAAAGACTTACGCGCGATGGTGATTTTTGGCGGAGTCGTTTTACAGAACGAAAAATGCGTTTTCAAGCAGATCATGTGGTTACGAAATAAAGCTCGCGCCTGAACGCAGGAATGTCCAGGGACAATCCACGTCGTACGAATGCAGCCTGTCTGCAATACGATCGGGAACCCCACCCCGGTCGGGCGAGTCTCTTCGGAGAATCACATCCGGGTATCACCATGCGACTGAACCGCCTTTGCGCCGCTCTCGCGCTTGCCGCGTGGTCGGCAGGTTCGCCCACTGCCTTCGCCGCACTGGGCGACCCCGAAAGCTCGGTGGCCAGCGATGCCAGCGCGCTGCATGGCGAGGCGCGCGAAGCCTCCCGCGCACTTTACAACCTGCATGCCCTCACGACCGGTGGTGGCGTGCAGGTGAATGAATATGCGACTCCCGGCGGGGCGGTGTTCGCCATCACCTGGCAGGGTCCATCGCAGCCCGATCTGCGGTCCTTGCTGGGCAGTTACTACGCGCGCTATCAGAGCGCCGCCGCAGCGTCGGTCCAGGCGCGCCGCGGCGCGCATCGCGAATTCTCCATCCGGCAGGGGGATCTGGTACTGCTGTCCGTGAGCCACCTGCGCAGCTACCGGGGCGTGGCCTATGTCCCCGCGCTGATGCCAGCGGGCCTCGCGGCCGGGGAACTGCAGTGAGGCGTCGGACGCTGCTGGGAGGCGCGCTGATGGCGCTGGTGATCGCCGGTTGCGGCGGCGGCGGCAAAACCGCGTCCACTTCGACGGCGGACGACTTCGCCGCGGGCGGCGCCAATGTCGTGGCGGTGACCCTGGATTCGGGCCCGGACGGCCAGGGCACGATCAACACCCTCTACACCAGCGTCACGCTCTGTCAATCCGGCACGTCAATCTGCGTGACCGTGCCCGATGTACAGGTCGACACCGGCTCCTCGGGCCTGCGCATCCTGGCCTCGGCGCTGAGCGGCGGCGGCGTGACGCTCACCCCGATGAGCGATGCCAGCGACAGCAGCCGGTCGATCGGCGAGTGCCTCGCGTTCGCGAGCAGCTACCTGTGGGGTCCGGTGGCGACGGCTGACGTCACCCTCGGCGGTGAGAGCGCCAGCGCGATTCCGGTGCAGATCATCGACGACTCCGGAGGCTTCACCGCGGCACCGCAATCCTGCTCCAGCCAGGGGACGTCGCTGAATTCCCAAGGAAATCTCGGCGCCAACGGCGTACTGGGCGTGGGTTTGTTCGACAAGGATTGCGACGCCTACTGCGCCACGACCGCGGCCAACAATTTCTATTTCTCCTGCTCCGCCAGCGGATGCTCGCAGACGACCCTGGCGCTTGCCAGCCAGGTGTCCAATCCCGTGGCGAGCTTCGCCACGGACAACAACGGCGTGATCCTGCAGCTGCCGGGCATCACCAGCGCGGGCGCGGCCACCGCCTCCGGCTATCTGGTATTCGGCATCGGCACCGAGACCAACAACGCGCTGGCCAGCAGCGCCCGGGTGCTGACCACCAACGCGGAGGGATTTTTCACCACCACTTTCAACGGGCAGAGCCTCGACCAGAGCTTCATCGACTCGGGCTCCAACGGCTATTTCTTTCCGGACAGCGCGCTTCCCGGCTGCGCGGAGGCCACCGACTTCTACTGCCCTGCCACCCTGACCTCGCTGTCGGCCAGCAACGAGGGCCAGAATGGCACCACCATCAGCACTTCGTTCCAGGTCGCGAACCTGGATGCGCTCGACTACGCCTACTACGCGTTCGACGACGTGGGCGGCACCTCCGGTGACTTCAGCAATTTCACCAGCTCCACGGGCATCTTCGACTGGGGAGTGCCGTTCTTCTTCGGCCGCACGGTGTTCACGGCCATCGAAGGCAGGACGGCGGGCAGGGCCACCGGTCCATACTTCGCCTATTGATTGCGTCTTGAAGTGGAGAGCCGGCCTGTAAGCCGGGTTCTGTCGAGAACAGTCATTCCTCTGGATCTCCCGTCACCGGGGACCTCAAGCAGCCTACCCGGAAGCACGCGCGGGCGCGCGCTGCGGTGTTGCCACCGCGACTTCCCTATTTGGCCTTGCTCCAGGTGGGGTTTGCCATGCCGCCGAATGTTGCCACCGGCGCGGTGCGCTCTTACCGCACCGTTTCACCCTTACCGGCCCCCTCGCGGGGGCTTAGGCGGTTTACTCTCTGTTGCACTTTCCGTGGGCTCGCGCCCCCCAGGCGTTACCTGGCACCCTGCCCGCCGAGCCCGGACTTTCCTCCCCGTCCCCTACGAACGAATCCGCAGGGGGCGCAGCGACTGTCCAGCCGACTCTCCGGGGCGGCACCATACGGACAAAAGCCTGCCGACTCAATGCGTTTCGGGGCCCGGGAGCCGCCCGAGCCGCTATTTGGGCCGAATCGTGAACTGTGCGAAGGCCGCTTTCACGTTTTCGCTGGCCTGGTCCATGTGCTCCTTGAAACGGGCCCAGCTGCCTTCGTTGGCGCTCTTGAGCTTGTAGAAGTGGTCCCAGGCTTCAGCCTGACGCTGCTGCAGCGTCGCCAGCGCCTTTTCGTACTGCTCCTTGGCCTGCGCCTGCATCTGTTCGGCGTCGGCCTTGAAGCGCTCGGCCTGCACCTTCCACGCCTGCAGCTGTTTTTCCATCAGCGCCTGATAGTCTTCCTGCATTCCCATGGACCTGCTCCTGGAGAAGAAAGGACGCCGCAATTATAGCGCGGCCGGCCGCGCGGCGGCTTCGAGCGCGAGATTGCGTTGCAGGCGCCACAGCAGCGCCAGCGCCGTCACCGAGGTGCCCACCACCACCCACCCCACGGTGTCGAAATGCAGCAGCTTGCCGCCCGCATCGAGCGCCACGATGTGTCCCGCCACCACCGAGGCGACACCGCCCGACAGCTGCTGGATCGAGGCGCTGATGGCGTTGAACGAGCCGCGCTGCGTGACGGCCGGCACGCCGCTCACCAGCGCCTGGAACGGGATCATGCGCGAGAAGATGCCGACGAACATCACCGCATTGATCAGGATCAGCAGCGGCAGCGAGATCGTGGGCAGGTGCGTGTACAGCACCACCATGAACACGGTGAGCAGGGTGCCCAGCGTGAAGATGCGGAACTTGCCGAAGGCATCGGCCGCCTTGCCGATCATCGGCCCGACGAACACCGTCACCAGTCCGGTCACCACGTACACGGTGGGGAGGCTGCTGAGCGGAATGCCGAGGTTGTTGACGACGTAGGCGCTGCTGAACGGCATGAGCATGAAGCCGCCGGTGGCGAGCAGCGTCATGGTGAGGAAGGCCACCAGGTAACGCGGTTCCTCCACGGTGTGCAGCAGGTGCATGAACGGGCTCTTCTCCTGCTTCACCTTCAGGTGTTCGGCCACTGGCTTCAGCCGCCAGGCGACCACCAGGCCGCCCAGCAGTCCCAGCGCCGCCATGGCGAGGAACGGTACGTGCCAGTTCCAGTGGTTCGACAGGTACAGGCCCATGGGCAGGCCGAACACCTGGCTGGCCGCGAACGCGGTCTGCACCACGCCCATCACGCGGCCGCGCAGCTGCGGCGCGAACAGGTCGGTGATGATGGCGAGCACGATCGAGCCGATCACGCCACCGAACAGTCCCGTCACCACGCGCGCGCACAGCAGGCTCGCGTAGCTGCCCGCGAGGCCGCACCACAACGTGCCGAGGATGAACCCCGCGTAAAAGAACAGCAGCAGCCGCTTGCGATCGAAGCGGTCCGCGAAGCCCGCGGTCACGATGCCGGACGCCCCGGCGCTGAAGGCGTAAGCGGAGACGGCGAAACCGAACTGCCGCGTGCTGATCGAGAGCGCCGGCATGATGATGGCGCCGAGCGGCGACATCAGCATGAAATCCAGGATCACCGCGAACTGCAGGAACGCGAGCGCGCCCACCACGAATTTCTGGTAGCCGGAAAAAGCGTCGGGCTTGCCGCCAGTCGTGGCGACGGGTTCTGCAGCGGTCATGGCTTCTCCTGCCCGGCCAGCTCCAGCGCGAGCGTGTAGGCGGTGTTCTTCGATACGCCGGCCAACTGCGCCGCCACCGCGGCGGCGCGCGCCGGCGGCAGCTCGGGCAGCAGCAATTCCAGCGCGCGCCGCAGCAGCGCCGGATCGCCTGCGGCGGCGGCTGTGGCGCCTGCCACCACCAGCGTGATCTCGCCGCGCGCGATGTCGGGGTCCTGCGCTGCCTGGGCGGCGAGCTCCGCCAGCGTGCCGCGATACAGCGTTTCGTGGCTCTTGGTGAGCTCGCGCGCCAGCACGGCGTGGCGCGCGGGACCGAGCAGCTCGGCCATGTCGGCCAGCGATCCTTCGATGCGATGCGGGGCTTCGAAGAACACCAGGGTCTGCGTGGCAGCTCCCAGCGCAGCCAGCGCGCGCCGGCGATCGCCGCTGCGCGCCGGCAGGAAACCCTCGAAACTGAACCGGTTGGTGGGCAATCCCGCCACGCTCAGCGCAGCGGTCACGGCGGACGGGCCGGGAACGCTCTGCACGGCGCAACCGGCGGCCGCCACGGCGCGCACCAGCGCGAAGCCCGGATCCGAGATCAGCGGCGTGCCGGCATCGCTGACCAGGGCGATGACGCCGCCGCCCTGCACCCGCCCCACCAGCTCCTCGAGGCGATGGTGCTCATTGTGCTCGTGCAGTGAAACCAGCGGCCGGTGGATGCCGAGCTGGGCCAGCATCTGGCCGGTGTGGCGCGTGTCCTCGGCGGCGATCAGGTCGGCCGCGGCCAGCGCTTCGCGAGCGCGCGCCGACAGGTCGGACATATTGCCAATTGGCGTACCGACGACAAGCAATCGTCCGGGCGATGCAGCCACTATACTTCCTTGTCGAAACCGGCCCCGAGCTTGACGGTCAGAGCACTCATGATGCAATACAGAATACGTTCCCCTCGCCGCGCACTGGCGGCCGTGGTCGCGCTGGGAGTGTGGCTCGCGGGCTGCAGCCCGCTGACCAGGCTCAGCTATGCGCCCTCGCCCGAGCAGGCCGCCACGGCCGTGCGCCAGGGTCGCCACCCGGAGGCGGCCGCGGCCTACGAACAGCTCGCGGCAGCCAACGATGCGAGCCGGCAAGTGTACCTGCTCCGCGCCACGCGCGAGTGGCTGGCGGCGGGTCGCGTGCCGGAGGCCACGCGCGTGCTCGCGAGCGTCGACGCCCAACTGCCCGCCAATCTCAGGCTCGAGCGCGAGCTGCTGGAGGTCGAGGTCGGGCTGGGCAACAACAACGTGCAGCAGGCCTGGGCCGAACTCAACGCCCTCACCACGGCCGCCACCGCCAGCGATCCGGTGCGTTACCTCGACCTGCGGCGGCGCGTCGCGCTCGCGAATTCCCGGCCGGTGGACGCGGTGCGCGCCGAGAGCAGCGCCGAAAGCTACCTGACCAACGCCGGCGAGCGACGCGAGCTGCGACAGAAATTCCTCAATGAACTGCGCGCCGCGCACGCGGCCGGCCAGCGCTTCGACGTCCCGGCCACGCAGGACAGTCTGGTGCGCGGCTGGCTGGAGCTCGGTTCGCTGGCCACCGGTGGCAACGGCGCTTCGCTGGCCGCCGCCAGCGCGGCGGCGGGCTGGCGCAGCCGTTATCCGAACCACCCCGCGCAGGAACTGGTGGCCGAGGCGCTGCCAGGTCTCGGGACGGCGCCGCCGATCACCGGCGGCATCGCGCTGCTGCTGCCACTGAGTGGCCCCGCCGCCAGCGCCGGCGCCACGGTGCGCGATGGTTTCAAGGCGGCGTACGCCATGCTCGGCACCAATCGTGGCGAGCTGCACGTGTACGACACCGCCGGCGGCGCGCCCGCAGCGCTGCAGCAGGCGCGCAACGATGGCAACGGACTCATCGTCGGCCCGCTCACCAAGACCGAAGTCGCGGCGCTCGCCGATCTCGGCGGATCGAACGTGCCCATCCTCGCGCTCAATACGCTGCCCGCCGGGCGCTCGGCGCCGATCGGTCTGTACCAGTTTGCGCTCGCGCCCGAAGATGAGGCGCGCGCGGTCGCGCGCCACCTGCTGGCGCTGGGGCAGAAGCGCGGCATCGCGCTGGTGCCCAGCGGTGACTGGGGTGACCGCGTCTACGCGGCCTTCACGCAGGAATTGCTCAACGGCGGCGGCACGGTGCTGGCGGAGAGCACCTACGACCCCAGCAGCCACGACTTCGGCAACGAGATCAAGGCGGCGCTGCGCACCGATGAAAGCGAAACGCGCCACAAACGGCTCGAAACGCTGCTTGGCCTGAAGATGAACTTCGAGCCGCGCCGGCGCGCCGACCTCGACTTCATCTTCGCGCCTGCCGACAGTTCGCAGCTCGCGCGCCTGGTGCGGCCGCAGCTGCGCTTCTACTACGCGGGCGAAGTGCCCACCTACATGACCTCCGACGCCTACGATCCGGACGCCGACACCGCCAACCAGGATCTCGACGGCATCTACTTCCCCGACATGCCGTGGATGCTGGGCGGCGATGGCAGCGTCGACGCCCTGCGCGCGCAGATCGGGCAGGACTGGGAAGGCCGCGCCGCGTGGCACAGCCGGCTGTTCGCGTTCGGCTTCGATGCCTGCCAGCTCGCGCTGTCCCTGCCGGGGGCGCAGCGCAATCCGCAGTCGCTGCAGATTGCGGGCGTCACCGGCAAGCTCAGCCTCGACAATGACGGCCGCGTGCATCGCGAGCTGGGCTGGGCGCAGATCAAGAGCGGCATGCCCCGGCGGCTGGATCTCGACGGCACCTGAGCGGGACGCCATGGATCGCCGGGCGATCGGGCAGCAGGCCGAGGAACGCGCGGCCCGACTCCTGGTCGCCGCCGGCGCCACCATCCTGCTGCGCAACTACCGCTGCCGCCTGGGCGAGCTCGATATCGTGGCGCGCCACGGGCCCGTGCTGGCGATCGTGGAGGTGCGGCTGCGCGCCAGCGCGGCGTTCGGGGGTGCCGGCGCCAGCGTCACGCGCACCAAGCAGCAGCGCATCGTGCGCGCCACCCGCCACCTGCTGGCCAGGCAGCCCGGGCTGCAGCGACTGCCCGTGCGTTTCGACGTGGTGCTGATCGCGGATCCCGATGCGCCGCCCGAGTGGATCCGGGCGGCGTTCGATGCGGCCTGAGAAGTTGCCGCTGCCTGCGGACACCGCGCAACGCCGGGCACCGGGCACCGGACGCAGCGTGCCGCGCTCAGCCGGCGTTCTTCACCAGCACCGGCTTCTCGACATACAGCGCCGGGAAGAGCTTCTTGAGGTTCTTCACCTTCGGGATGTCGTTGTACACGATGTACGGGTGATCGGGATTGTTGTACAGGAAGTCCTGGTGGTAATCCTCGGCGTTGTAGAAGCCGCGCAGCGGATCGACGCGCGTCACGATGGGCTTCGGGAACACCTTGGCCTTGTCGAGCTGTGCGATGTAGGCCTGGGCGATGCTCTTCTGCGCGTCGTCGGCGTAGAAAATGTCGGAGCGGTACTGCGTGCCCGTGTCGGGCCCCTGGCGGTTCAGCTCGGTGGGATTGTGCGCCACCGAGAAATACACCTGCAACAGCTCGCCGTACGTCACCACGGCCGGGTCGAACGTGATCTGCACGGACTCGGCGTGGCCCGTGGTGCCCGTGCTCACGGTCTCGTATTGCGCCGTGGACTTCTCGCCGCCCGCATAGCCGGACATGACCCTCTTCACGCCCTGCACGTGCTGGAACACGCCCTGCACGCCCCAGAAGCAGCCGCCGGACAGCACCGCGGTCTGCAGCGCACCGGCCGCCTTGGGATTGTCCATGGCGGGCGCGGGAATCACCACGGCGGGCTCCGCCGCCACTGCCTGGCTGCCGCCCGCGAGGCCCAGCCAGGCCAGCGCCACCCAACCCATCACCGCGAATCTGTTGTGTCTTGCGTACTGCATACGTTCCTCACTTCACGACCTTGAACTGCGCGCGCCGCTTCTCGGGCGTGGGCGCGCCGGGCGCCGTTTCAGGATCCGGCGGCGGTTCCGGCCCCACATCCTCGGCCGAGAACACCATGCCCTCGCCGCTCTCGCGCGCGTAGATGCCGAGCACCGCGCTCACGGGCACGCGCACGTGGTGCACCACGCCAGCGAACCGCGCATCGAAGCTGATCCAGTCGTTCCTGATCAGCAGGCCCTGGGTGGCGTGGTAGGAGAGATTTAGCACAATCTTGCCGTCCTTGATGTAGGCCAACGGCACTTCCACCCCGGCGCGCTGCGCATCGACGATGATATGCGGCGTCAGATGGCCGTCGTTCATCCACTCGTGCATGGCGCGCAGCAGGTAGGGACGGCGGGACAGGCCAGCGTGCCCGCCGACCACTCCGTCCTCGCTCATCAAAGAGCTCCCATCTCGAGCTCGGCGTCGGTGAGGCTGGCGCGGAACGACGGCCGCGCGAACATTGCGGCGGCGTAACGTGCCAGCGCCTGGGCCGGCGGCGGCAGATCGATCTCATAGCGCCTCATTCTCCACAGGATGGGTGCGATGCATGCATCCACCAGGGAATATTCGTCGCTGAGGAAGAAAGGTTTCACCTTGAAGATGTCGGCGCTCTGCACAATGAGGTCGCGCAGCTCCGACTTGAGCTTCTGGGCGTGCTTCCTGTCGGGCTCGGCCTCGATCTGCGCCGCGAGGCCGTACCAGTCGCGCTCGATGCGGTACAGCGCGAGGCGGAACTGCGCGCGCGTCACCGGGTCGACCGGCATCAGCGGCGGATGCGGGAAACGCTCGTCGAGGTATTCGGCGATGATGCGCGCGTCGTAGAGCACCAGATCGCGGTCCACGAGCGTCGGCAGCGTGTGGTAGGGGTTGAGGTCCAGCAGGTCTTCCGGATACTTGCCGGGCACGACGTCGATGATCTCGATCTCGACCGCCTTCTCGGCCAGCACGATGCGGGTGCGATGGCTCTGCGGTTCATCGGGCGCCGAGAACAGGGTCATCACCGCCCTGCGACTCGACATCAATGGACGTCCTTCCAGTATTCTTTCTTCAGCAGCCACGCCAGCCAGGTGAACACCAGCAGGAACAGCACCACCCACACGCCGATGTCGCGGCGCTCCACCTGCGCCGGCTCACCGACGTAGTCGAGGAAATTCACCGTGTCGCGCACGAACGCATCGTACTGCTCGGCCGTCATGGCGCCGGGCTGGACGGTTTCGAAATCCACCAGCGTTTTCACGCCCCCGATGTCCTTGTAGACCGGCGCTTTCACGCCCTCCAGCTCCGACAGCACCGCCGGCATGGCCGCGTTGGCCAGCGCGAGGTTGTTGCTGCCCGTGGGTCGCGTGTCGTCGACGTAGAAAGTCTTGAGGAAACGGTACAGGTAGTCGGGCCCGCGCGAGCGGCCCATCAGCGAAAGGTCGGGCGGCGCCTTGCCGAACCAGGCCTCGCCGTCGGCCGCGCTCAGGCTCGAAACGATGTAGTCGGTGGTCTTGTCGCCATTGAAGATCAGGTTCTTGCTGAGCTGCGCGTCGGTGATGTGCAGGTCGGCGCCCAGGCGCGAATAGCGCAGGTACTTGAGCGAGTGGCAACCGGAGCAGTAGTTCATGAAATTGCGCGCGCCCCGCTGCAGCGAGGCGATGTCCCTGACGTCGTTGCCGGCGGTCCAGTCCGACCAGGCGAGCGCCTGCGTGGGCTCGGCGGCCTTGCCGGCTTCCGGTTCTGCGGCCGGCGCCAGCGCCGGCAGCGCCAGCGCGACGACGAGGGCCAGTGAGGCGGTCTTAGTCATGGTGGAACGTCACTCGCGTGGGCACCGGCTTGGTTTTCTCCCAGCCGAAGTAGGTGTACAGGAACAGGAAGATGAAGAAGGAGAAATATCCGACCGCGAATACGCGCGCCAGGATCACGTAGACGTCTTCGGCGGGCTTGAGGCCAAGGTACATCAGCGCCAGGAAGGACACGGTGAAGATGGCCAGGAACACCTTGTGGATCGCTCCCCGGTAACGCACCGACTTGACCGGCGAGCGATCCAGCCACGGCAGGAAGAAGAACGACATCACCGCGATCAGCATCAGCAGCGCGCCCATCTTCTGGTCCGGCACCGCGCGCAGGATGGCGTAGAACGGCGTGAAGTACCAGACCGGCGCGATGTGCTCGGGCGTGGACAGCGGGTTGGCGGGCTCGAAGTTCGCCTTCTCGAGGAACACGTCGTTGAAGGTGGGCACGAAGAACACCACGATGCAGAACAGCACCAGGAAGAAGCCCACGCCCACCACGTCCTTGACCGTGTAGTAAGGATGGAACGGGATGCCATCGATGGGCGTGCCATCGGGACCCTTGTGTTCCTTGATCTCGACGCCGTCGGGGTTGTTGGAACCCACCTGGCGCAGCGCCACCAGGTGCAGCGTCACCAGCAGCAGCAGCGCCAGCGGCACCGCCACCACGTGCAGCGCGAAGAAGCGGTTCAGCGTCGCATCCGCGATGCCGTAGTCGCCGCGGATCCACTCCACCAGGCCCGGCCCGATCACCGGGATGGTGCTGAACAGGTTCACGATCACCTGCGCGCCCCAGTAGGACATGTTGCCCCAGGGCAGCACGTAGCCCATGAACGCCTCGGCCATGAGCGCGAGGTAGATGAGCATGCCGAACAGCCACAGCAGCTCGCGCGGCGCCTTGTACGAGCCGTACAGGAAGGCGCGGAACATGTGCAGGTAGACCACGATGAAGAACGCCGATGCGCCGGTGGAGTGCAGGTAACGCAACAGCCAGCCGTAGTTGACCTCGCGCATGATGTATTCGACCGAGTCGAACGAGGTCGCCTCGCCCACCTTGTAGAACATGGTGAGGAAGATGCCGGACACCAGCTGCATCACCAGCACCAGCAGCGCGAGCGAACCGAAGAAGTACCAGATGTTGAAGTTCTTCGGCGCGTAGTACTCGAGCAGCTGGCTCTTCACGAACTCGCTGACGGGCAGGCGCTTGTTGAGCCAGGCCATGAAACCGCCCTGCGCCTTGCCGGCCTCGGCCGGGAGATTCTGATCAGCGCTTGCCATCAGGCCGCCCCTTTCGACGTGCTGCCATCGAGACCGACGATCAGCGTGTTCTGGTCTTTGAAGTAGTATGGCGGAACACGCAGGTTCACCGACGCGGGCGAACCGTTGATGACGCGACCAGCCAGGTCGAAGCGCGAGCCGTGGCACGGGCAGAAGAAACCGCCCGGCCAGTCGGCGCCGAGCGCGGCTTCGCCGGGCTCGAAATGCTGCTTGGGAAGGCAACCCAGGTGCGTGCAGGTGCCGATCAGCACCAGCAGGTCCGCGCGGCGCGAGCGCATGGTGTTCTTCGCGAACGCCGGCTGGTCGGACTGCAGTGAATTGGGATCCTTGAGCATGGCATTGTGCGACGCCAGCTTCTGCACCAGCTCCAGCGAACGGCGCACGACGTAGATCGGCTGCTTGCGCCAGACCAGCGTGACCATCTGCCCGACCTGCAACTTGCTGAAATCGAATTCGATCGGCGCTCCCATGGCGCGGGCGCGCTCCGACGGCTGCCAGGAGCTGATGAAAGGCGTGATGGCGAAAGCGGCACCCGCTGCACTCACCCCGGCGACCGCGGCCGTCAGGAACCGGCGTCGGCTCAGATCGGTGTCGGGATTGTCTGCGGGGTCACTGACTGCGGTCATTATGGCTTGCCTGGACTGTCGGGAAGTGGCGCATTATACACAACCGAAAACCCCCACTTTGGCCCCGGCAACGCATGAATCTGACCCGGATCGGACACTCGCTGGTTTTTCTCGCAGGCACCGTCGTGGGTGGACTGGCCCTGGCCTTCGTCATGGTCTGGCTGCACCCCGAATGGTTGCTGCGGGCGCCCGCCGCCAGCGCCATCCCCGCCGCGTCGATCCCGGCGCCGGAGCTGGGCGCCAGGAACCCGACCGTGGAGGCCATCCCGGCGCCGCTCACCCCGAAGCTGCCGGGAAACCCGGCGGAAGGCGTGCCGGAAGCGCACAGTTTCGCGGCGGCCGTGCGGCGCGCGGCGCCGGCGGTGGTCAACATCTATACGACGCGGCTGATCACGGAGCGCGTCCAGCCCTCCTCGCTGGAACAGCTGTTCGGCCAGATCTCGCCGCGCTATCGCCAGCGCCTGCAGCGGGCGCTGGGTTCGGGAGTGCTGGTGGACGCCGCCGGCCACATCGTGACCAACAACCACGTCATTGACCAGGCCGATTCAATCATGGTGCAACTGGCCGACGGCCGCACCGTCCCGGCCCGCATCGTGGGGCGCGACGCCGACACCGACCTGGCCGTGCTGGTCATCAAGCTCGGGCACCTGCCGGTGATGCCGATGGGCCGCTCGGACGAACTGCAGGTGGGCGATGAAGTGCTCGCCATCGGCAATCCGCTGGGTCTTTCGCAGACCGTCACGCACGGCATCGTGAGCGCCACGGGCCGTGGCCAGCTGGGACTGGCCACCTTCGAGAACTTCATCCAGACCGACGCGGCGATCAACGAGGGCAATTCCGGCGGCGCGCTCATCAACACCAATGGCGAGCTGATCGGCATCAACACCGCCGTCATCGCCAAGAACGCCGGCAGCGCGGGCGTGGAAGGCATCGGGTTCGCCATCCCCGTCAATCTCGCCCGCGGCGTGATGGACGAGATCCTCAAGCACGGGCGCGTGGTGCGCGGCTGGATCGGCATCGTGCCGGAGGACATCGACAACGAACAGGCGCAGAGCATCGGGCTGGCGCAGGGCGGCGTGGTGATCACCAACATCTATGTCGGCAGCCCGGCGCAACAGGCCGGTCTCCGGCCCGGCGACATCGTGCTGACCATCGATGGCAAGACGATGCGGAACGCGCAGGATGCGCTGGCTCATCTGGCCACGAAGCAGCCGGGCTCGCATACGGAGCTGGAGCTGCTGCGGGGGAAAGAGCAGATCAAGGTCGATGTGAAAGTGGCTGAGGAGAGTTCGGCACGTGCGGCGTCGGCGTCGTAGCGGCGGGCGGGTGGCGTTGGGCACCCTCAGGGCACGCGCTTGATCTGAGCCCCAATCTGCGCAAACTTCTCCTCGATCGCTTCGTATCCGCGATCGATGTGATAGATGCGCTCGATGTCCGTTCTCCCCTGCGCGACCAGACCCGCCAACACCAGGCTGGCCGATGCCCGCAGATCGGTCGCCATCACCGGCGCGGCGTTCAGGTGCTGGACGCCGTGGATGATGGCGGTGTTGCCTTCGAGGCGGATCTCCGCGCCCATGCGACGCATTTCCAGCATGTGCATGAAGCGGTTCTCGAAGATGGTTTCGACGATGGTGCCGACGCCGTCGGCCACGGTGTTCAGCGCGGCGAACTGCGCCTGCATGTCGGTGGGAAAAGCGGGATACGGCGCGGTGCGCAGGTCCACGGCACGCGGCCGGCGGCCGCGCATGTCGGCTTCGACCCAGGTATCCCCGGTGGCGATCTGCGCGCCGCACTCCGTGAGCTTGGAAAGCACGGCGTCCAGGTGCTCGGCCCGCACCTGCTTGACGCGCACGTGCCCGCTGGTGATGACGCCCGCCACCAGGTACGTGCCCGCTTCGATGCGATCCGGCAGCACCTCGTAGCGGGTGCCCTGCAGTTTCTCGACGCCCTGGATCACGATCTTGTCGGTGCCGGCGCCCTGGATGTTCGCGCCCATGGCGACGAGGAACTCGGCGAGGTCCACCACTTCGGGCTCGCGCGCCGCGTTTTCCAGCACCGTCTCGCCTTCGGCCAGCACGGCGGCCATCATCAGGTTCTCGGTACCGGTCACCGTCACGGTGTCGAGCACCAGCCGCGCCCCTTTCAGCCGGCCCGCCCGGGCACGGATGTAGCCGCCTTCGATGTGGATGTCGGCGCCCAGCGCCTGCAGGCCCGCGACGTGGATGTTCACGGGGCGCGCACCGATGGCGCAGCCGCCGGGCAGCGACACGTCGGCCTTGCCGAAGCGCGCCAGCAGCGGGCCCAGCACCAGGATCGAAGCGCGCATGGTCTTCACCAGTTCGTACGGCGCGAAGCATTCGGTGAGCGTGCTGGCATCGATTGTGATGCGCATCTTCTCGTCCACCGTGACGCTCACGCCCATGCGGCCCAGCAGCTCGATCATGGTGGTGACATCGTGCAGGTGCGGCACGTTGGAGATGCTGACGGGACCGTCGGCGAGCAGCGCGCCGGCCAGGATGGGCAGGCAGGCGTTCTTGGCGCCCGAGATGCGCACTTCGCCTTCCAGCGGCTTGCCGCCCGTGATCTGCAGTTTGTCCAAGCGAGGCTACCTTCTCTGGCCCGCGGCCCACTCTTCGGGGGTCAGGGCCTCGATGCTGAGGGCATGGATTTCATTGCCGACGCGTCCGCCCAGCGATTGGTAGATGAGCTGGTGGCGGGCGAGGCTCTTCAGGCCGGCGAAGGCGCTGCTGACCACGCGCGTGCTGTAGTGGGTATTGTCGTCGGAGCGCACTTCCACCTGCCCATCGGGCACGGCGGCGCGAATCAGTGCGGCGACCTGTTCCGGATTCATGATGGACGGCATCATACCCCTTAAGGCTGCGCCGGGCGGTATGATGCGGGTCCCCATGGACCCCGCCGCGCTGCTCGATTCCGCCCGCCGCACGCTTCAGCTGGAGCAATCCGCGCTGCAGGCGCTGGCCGCGCGGCTGGACGGGCGCTTCGCCGCGGCCTGCGAGCTGTGCCTCGCCTGCCGTGGCCGCGTGGTCGTCACCGGCATGGGCAAGTCCGGCCACGTCGGCGGCAAGATCGCCGCCACGCTGGCCAGCACGGGCACCCCCGCCTTTTTCCTGCACCCCGCCGAAGCCAGCCACGGCGACATCGGCATGATCACGCGCAGCGACGTGGTGCTGGCGCTGTCGAATTCGGGCGAGACGGCGGAAATCCTCACGCTGCTGCCGCACCTCAAGCGGCTCGCCGTGCCGCTGGTCGCGCTGACCGGCAATGCCCAGTCCACGCTGGCGCGCGCCGCGGAAGTGAATCTCGACGTCAGCGTGGACCAGGAAGCGTGCCCGCACAATCTCGCGCCCACCTCCAGCACCACGGCGGCGCTGGCCATGGGCGATGCGCTGGCGGTGGCGCTGCTCGAGGCGCGCGGCTTCACCGCCGACGATTTCGCGCGCTCGCATCCCGGTGGCAGCCTGGGCCGCAGGCTGCTGCTGCACGTGTCGGATCTGATGCGCACCGGCGATGCGGTGCCGCAGGTGCGCGCCGACACTTCGCTGGCCGACGGCCTGCTCGAGATGACGCGCAAGGGCCTCGGCCTCACGGCCATCGTCGATGCCGGCCAGCGGTTGATCGGCGTGTTCAGCGACGGCGACCTGCGCCGGGCGCTGGACCGCCAGATCGACGTGCACGGCGTGAGCATGCAGCAGGTGATGACGCCGGGTGGCCGCAGCGTGGGCCCGCACGAGCTGGCCGGCACGGCCGCGCACCTCATGGAGACGCATCGCGTCACGGCGCTGCTGGTGACCGATGCCGACCGCAGGCTGGTGGGCGCCCTCAACGTGCACGATCTGATGCGCGCCGGAGTGGTCTGAGCATGGCGGCGCACCGATGACGGCGCGCGCGGCCCTGCTGCTGGTACTGGCGATCCTGGTCGCGCTCGTGCTGTGGCTCTGGCAGGGCGGCGACTCCAGCCAGGGGCCTGCGACAGTGGCGGCGCCGGTGACCGCGCACGGCTACTCCGCCACCAACGCCGTGCTGGTGCAGACCGATGACCAGGGCCAGGTCGAGTACCACGTCACGGCGACCCGCATCGACCGCGCCACGCCCGACTCGGACATCGCGCTGACGCAGCCCACCATGGATTACGTGTCGCGCGAGCAGGACAACAGCCGGGGCACATGGCAGATCAGCGCCCAGCGGGGAATCATTCCGGCCGGCACGCGTCAGATCGATCTCACGGGAAATGTGGTGGCGCACGGCCAGCCCGTCGGCCAGCCGGGTGAGATACACCTGGCCACGCAGCAGCTGCACGTCGATCTCGACCAGGAAGTCGCGACCAGCGACGCTGAGGTCAACCTCGACTGGCGCGGCAGCCAGCTGCGCGGGCGCGGCATGCATGCGACGCTCAATGGCGAGAAACTGGTGATGAACTCGGATGTCCATGGTTATCTGGCGCGCTAGCATCGCGCCGGGGGCGGCGGCGGTGCTGGTGCTGGGAGTGCCGCTGATGGCGCTGGCCGCGCAGCCTGCGACGGTGCCGCAGTCGAAGCCGGCCGCCGCAGCCTCGCAGCTCGACGCGCTCACCCGCTCCATCAAGAGCGCCAATCCCGAATGGACGGCGTCGCACAGCGAGATCCAGCCCAACCACGTGGTGCTGGAGGATTTCGAACTCACGCAGGGCGATCTGCATCTCAAGAGCGATCACGCCGAGGCGGCCGGCATCGATTTCCAGAACAGCACCTGGACCTTCACCGGCCACGTGGTGATCACCTTGCCCATGGGCGAGCTGACATCCGACACCGCCACCGTCAAGTTCGCGGCGGGCCAGGCCCAGCTGGCCACCGCCAGCGGCGATCCGGCGCATTTCAACGCCACGATCGCGGCCACCGGGAAGAATCCCGCGCGCAACACTTCCGGTCGCGCGCAACAGGTCGAGTACGACCTGCAGCACCAGCAGCTGCGCTTCCTGGGCGATGCCTGGTTCAGCGACGGCGGGAACGAATTGAGCGCGCCGAAGGTCACCTATGATCTGGCGACGCGTGGCTATTCCGCCGACGCGCCCGAGGGACAGCGCGTGCACGGCCTCATCAAATCGACCAGGAGTTCGACGCCATGAGCCGGCTGCAGGCGCTGGACCTGTCCAAGCGCTACCGCGCCCGCCAGGTGGTGAACGGTCTGTCGCTGGAGCTGAGCACCGGCGAGATCGTGGGACTGCTCGGTCCCAACGGCGCGGGCAAGACCACGGCGTTCTACATGATCGTGGGGCTCATTCCAGCCGACAGCGGCCGCATCCGGCTCGATGAAGAGGATCTGACGCGCGACAGCATCGATCGGCGCGCGCGCCGGGGCATCGGCTACCTGCCGCAGGAAGCTTCGGTTTTCCGCAAGCTTTCGGTGGCCGAGAACATCCTGGCGGTGCTGGAACTGCGGCCCGGCCTGGACGACGAGATGCGCGAGAAGCGCCTCGACGAGTTGCTGGAGGAGCTGCACATCGGCCACGTGCGCGACACGCTGGGCATGTCGCTGTCGGGCGGCGAACGCCGGCGCGTGGAGATCGCGCGCGCGCTGGCCGCGGAACCGCGCTTCATCCTGCTCGACGAGCCGTTCGCGGGCGTGGACCCCATCTCGGTGCTGGACATCCAGCGCATCATCCGCGACCTGGCCGCCCGCGGCATCGGCGTGCTCATCACCGACCATAATGTACGCGAAACCCTGGGCGTGTGCGGACGCGCGTATATCGTTGATCGCGGTAGTGTAATTGCGTCGGGAACTGCGGAAGAAGTGCTTGCCAATTCCCGAGTCCGTGAGGTGTACTTGGGGCAGGATTTTTCGCTTTAAGCCACTTTCAAGTTGCCCTCCATGCTCAAGCCCGCCCTGCAGCTGCGACTCGGCCAGCAGCTGACCATGACCCCCCAGTTGCAACAGGCCATCCGCCTGCTGCAGCTGCCGGCCGTGGAGCTGCAGGCACACATCCAGGAGCTGCTCGAAAGCAACGTCATGCTCGAGCAGGACGAGGATCCCGACACCGTGCCGTTCGAGGCCCTTGCCACCACCGAGATGGGCAATGCCGACGCGGCGCCCGAGGTGGCGGCGGAAAACTCGGTCGAAGTGATCGACGATGCCTGGAACGAGCAGTCCACGGGCCCCGCCGAGAATCCCTGGAGCCCGGGCGATGACGATCGCCAGCAGGACATCGTCGACGCCAGTGGCCAGTCGCTGCGCGAGCACCTGCTGTGGCAGGTCGAACTGGCGCGGCTCGCACCGCGCGAGCTGGCCATCGCGCGCGCCATCATCGACGCCGTCAACGACGACGGTTACCTGCAGGAGTCGCTGGAGAGCATCGCCGAGACGCTGCGGCCCGAAACGCAGTGCGACGCCGCCGAGGTGGCCGCGGTGCTGCCCGCGGTGCAGAGCCTGGATCCGGCCGGCGTGGGCGCGCGCTCGGTGAGCGAATGCCTGTGCCTGCAGCTCCAGCAGCTCGACGAGGACACGCCTGGGCTGAAGCTGGCGCTGCGCATCGCGGGCTCGCACCTGGAACAGCTCGCGGGCCGCGAACTGGCGCAGCTGCGGCGCGATCTCGAGGTCGGCGAGGAGGAGCTCGAGCAGGCGCTGGTGCTGGTGCGTGGCTGCCACCCGCGGCCCGGGTCGGTGATCAGCGCACAGCGCTCGGAATACGTGGTGCCCGACGTGTTCGTGCGCCGCACGGCGCGCGGCTGGTCGGTGGAGGTGAACGCGTCGATCCTGCCGCGCGTGCGCCTCAACCAGGACTACGCCAGCCTCATCGGCCGCTCCGCCAGCCACGCCACCATGCGCACCCAGGTGCAGGAGGCGCGCTGGCTGCTCAAGAGCCTGGAGATCCGCAACGACACGCTCACCAAGGTGGCGCGCTCGATCGTCGAACGCCAGAGCGAATTCCTGGAACACGGCGAGGAACACATGCGTCCCATGATCCTGCGCGACATCGCCGCCGCGATCGACATGCATGAATCCACCGTCTCGCGCATCACCTCGGGCAAGTACATGCACACCCCGCGCGGCGTGTTCGAACTGCGCTATTTCTTCTCCAGCCAGGTGGAAGGCGCCAGCGGCGAAGGCACCTCTTCCACCGCGATCCGCGCCAAGATCCGCAAGCTCATCAAGGAGGAGGATCCGGCGGCGCCGCTCAGCGACAGCCGCATCGCGGAAATCCTCTCCAGGGAAGGCATCCCGGTGGCGCGCCGCACCGTGGCGAAGTACCGTGAGTCCATGAACCTGGCGCCGTCCAACGAACGACGCCAGGTCGTCTCGAAGTAGCAACGACAAGCGAACCGCAAGGAGCAGACCATGCAACTAAGCGTCACCGGCCACCAGCTCGAGATCACCGGCGCCCTGAGGACCTACGTCGAAAAGAAGATGGAGCGCGTGGTGCGCCATTTCGACAACGTGATCGACGTGCATTGCATCCTCACGGTCGAGAAGCTGCAGCACAAGGCCGAGGCGACGCTGCACGTGCGCGGCGAGACGATCCATGTCGAGTCGGTGGACGCCAACATGTACGCCGCGCTGGACGCGCTGGCCGACAAGCTCGATGGCCGGGTGCGCAAGTACAAGGAGAAGAGCACCGATCACCACGCCGCCGAAGCGCAGAAGAGCGCGCGGGTCTGACGGCGGCGCCCGGGCAATGGAGTGAAATGGGCAGCGGCGCGACACGGTTGATCTTCATCAGCGGGTTGTCGGGATCCGGCAAGAGCGTGGCGCTGCACGCGCTCGAGGATCTCGACTACTACTGCATCGACAACATCCCCGCCGCGCTGCTCAAGCCACTGATCTCGCATACCGTGCTGTCGGCCGACAGCAGCTACCAGCGCATCGCCGTCGGCATCGACGCCCGCAACACCGACGCGGAAATCGCCACGGTTCCCACCATGCTCGAGGAACTCAAGCAGAGCGGCATCGAGTGCGAGCTGGTGTTCCTGCTGGCCAGCGACGACGAGCTGTTGCGCCGCTTTTCCGAGACACGGCGCAAGCATCCGATGAGTCGCCACGGCGAGAGCCTGCGCGAGGCGATTGCGCTGGAGCGCCGGCTGCTGGAACCGGTGCTGAACCAGGCCGACCTGGTGGTCGACACCTCGCACCTGGGCGTGCACGCCCTGCGCGACCTCATGAACCTGCGCGTGGAGAAGCGCGCGCGCGATCGCATGTCGGTGCTGGTGGAATCGTTCGGCTTCAAGTACGGCATTCCGGGCGACGCGGACTTCGTGTTCGACGCGCGCTCGCTGCCGAATCCCTACTGGGAAGCGCGGCTGCGGCCATTGACCGGCCGCGATCCCGAGGTGGCCCAGTTCCTGGAAGCGCAGGCCAGCGTGCGGCGCTTCATCGACGACGTCACCAGCTTCATGCTGGCGCGCATTCCCGAGCTGCGCGCCGGCAACCGCCGTTATCTCACCATCGCCGTGGGCTGCACGGGCGGCCAGCACCGCTCGGTGTACATCGTCGAACAGCTTGCCGAGCGGCTGCAGCAGTCACTGCCCGACGTGCGCGTGCGTCACTCGGGCCTGATCTCCGCCAGCGCCGATTCGAGTTCCGCCCAGCGCGCATAGGCCCGCTCGATCTGCTCGTTCAGCGCCTGCAGGCGCGCCAGTCCGCTGCGCACCGCGTCCCGCTCGCCCGCATAGAACCCGGGGGCATTGACCGCGACGGTGAGCGCCTGCTGTTCGGCCTCGAGTGCCTCGATGGTCCCCGGCAGCGAGTCGAATTCGCGCTGCTCCTTGTAGCTGAGTTTGCGTCTGGCGCGCGGCGGCGCGGCTGCCGCTGCCGTTGCCGTTGCCGCGGAGGGGACCGCGTCCGGACCCACGGTTGGGGTCGCGGCGCGCGCCGGCGGGGATGCTGCCGGGGCGCGCCTCGCGGCCGCCCGGCGCTCGCGGTCACGCGCCCAGTCGCTGTAACCCCCGACGAATTCCTCCACCGATCCATCGCCGGACACCACCAGCAGCTCGGTCACCACGTGGTCGAGGAAGCTGCGATCGTGGCTCACCAGCAGCAAGGTGCCCGGGAAATCGGCCACCAGCTCTTCGAGCAGTTCGAGGGTGTCGAGGTCCAGGTCGTTGGTCGGCTCGTCCATGACCAGCAGGTTCGCGGGGCTGGCGAACAGGCGGGCCAGCAGCAGCCGGTTGCGCTCGCCGCCGGACAGTGCCGACGCCGGCGTGCGCAGTTGCTCCGGCCGGAACAGGAAATCGCGCAGGTAGCCCGAGGCGTGGCGCGCCTGGCCGTTGATCACCACATGATCGCCGCGGTCGGCGACGTTCTCCATCACGGAGCGCTCGAGTTGCAGCTGCGCGCGTTGCTGGTCGTAGTAGGCCACCTGCAGCTTCGTGCCCTGTTCCACGCGCCCGGTGTCGGGCGCGAGCTCGCCGAGCAGCAGGCGGATCAGCGTGCTCTTGCCCGCGCCGTTGGGCCCCACGATGCCGACGCGATCGCCGCGCAGGATGGTGGTCGTCAGTCCGCCCAGGATGCGGCGGCCGCCGAAACTGACGCCGGCGTTCTCGGCCTCGAACACCTTGCGGCCCGATTCCTGGCCTTCCTGCACGGCAAGCGAGGCGCGGCCGACGCGCTCGCGCCGCTGGCGCCGCGCTTCGCGCAACGCGTGGAGCGCGCGCACCCGGCCTTCATTGCGCGTGCGGCGCGCCTCGACGCCCTTGCGGATCCAGACCTCCTCCTGGGCGAGCCGCTTGTCGAACAGCGCGTTGTGCTGCGCTTCGATCGCGAGCTGCTCGGCCTTCTTGCGCGCGTAGGCATCGTAGTTGCCGGGCCAGGAACGCAGCTGCCCCCGATCCAGCTCCACCACGCGGGTGGCCACCCGGTTGATGAACGCGCGGTCGTGGCTCACGAACAGCAGCGCACCGCTGAACGAGGCCATGACCTGTTCCAGCCACTCGATGGCTTCGATGTCGAGATGGTTGGTGGGCTCGTCCAGCAGCAGCACCTGCGGATCGATCACCAGCGCGCGTGCCAGCAACGCGCGACGCCGCCAGCCACCCGACAGCGCGCTGAAATCAGCCGCGCCGTCGAGCTGCAGCAGCTCGAGCACCTGGCGCACCTGCTGCTCCGCGCGCCACGCTTCATCGTGCAACGTGCCGTCGAGGAGCGGCGCGGCGACGATGTCGGCGACGCGCGTGGCGACCACATCCGCCAGGTCCTGCTGCAGGCAGGCCACGCGCGCGCCCGGTCGCACCCACACCTCGCCGGCGTCCGGCGCGACGGCGCGCGTCACCAGCCGCAGCAGCGAGGATTTGCCCTCGCCATTGCGGCCGACCAGGCACACCCGCTCGCCCGCCTGCACCTGCAGGTCGGCGTCCTGCAGCAGTGGACGCGCGCCGAACGCCAGCGAGACCTTGTCGAGACGCAGCAGCAAGCCGTTCGCCCTATCCGCCCGCCCGTTTCGCCGTGATGCCGCGCCTGGCGAGTTCGGCCACCACGGTGTCGCGCTGTTCGCCCTGCAACTCGATCACCCCGTCCTCGCGCAACCTGCCGCCCGCGCCGCAACGCTGCTTCAGCGCCTTGGTGAGCTGTTCGAGTTCGGCGCCGGGCAGCAGCAGGCCCGTGATCACCGTGACGCCTTTGCCGCCACGTCCCTGCGTTTCGCGACCGACACGCACAATTTTGTGCCCGCTGCGTTCAGGCTGTCCCTGCGCGCTCCTGCACACGCATTGCGCCACGGGCCTGCGGCAACCCGTGCAGATCGCACCGAGCCCGGTGGTGTAGACGATGCGTTCGGAGTCCTTGACGCTGCCCATGGAGCGCGAGTTTAGCGCTATTATCTGGGGTTTATTTGCGTCGTTGATTTGCCAAGGGGGGCAAAATGGCATTCGAACTGAAACATCACCACGGCGGGGTCAGCGTTCCGGATCTGGAGGCGTCCATCAGCTGGCATCGCGACGTGCTGGGCTTCGAAGTCGAGCAGCGCTTCGAGATTCCGAAGGCCAACGCCAAGGTGGCCATGATCAGGCGCGGGCCGCTGCGCATGGAGATCTTCGAAGTGGCCGGCGCCGCCGCCCTGCCCGATGACCGGCGCGTGCCGGATCGCGATCTCAAGACCCACGGCAACAAGCACGTGTGCTTCGCGATCCAGAGCGTCGATGAAGTCGAGCAGGAATTCCGCGCCAAGGGCGTGGACATCGTGTTCGTGGGGCGGTTCAAGGAGTTGCGGCCCAACATATTCATCCGCGACAACTTCGGGAATCTGATCGAGTTCATCGAGCAGACGGATCTCTGGTAGCGAAGTGCCAGGCAGGGCGCGGAGGGCGCGCCCCCGCAACGCCTCAAGCGCGCTGCTGCGCACTCCGCAACTGCGCGGCTTGGGCCGCCCCCGCCTCCGCCGCCACGAACGCCGTCATGTCGACGATGCGTCGCACGGTGGAGGACGGCGTCATGATGTGCACCGGTTTCGCGGCGCCCAGCAGGATGCCGCCCACGGTCACGCCATTGCCGGCCGCGACGCGCAGCGCGTTGTAGGTGATGTTGGCCGCGTCGACGGTCGGGAACACCAGCAGGTTGGCGTCGGCGGTGAGATTGGAATCGGGGAACGCATCGGCGCGGATGGTTTCGGAGAGCGCGGCGTCGGCGCGCATCTCGCCTTCCACCGACAGGCGCGGCGCCTTGAGCTTGATCAGCTCCAGCGCGTTGCGCATCTTCACCGCGCACGGCGCGTTGGAGCTGCCGAAGCTGGAGTGCGACAGCAGCGCCACGCTCGGCTCGACGCCGAAGCGACGCACCTGCTCCACCGCCAGCAGCGTCATCTCGGCGACCTGCTCGGCGCTCGGATCCACGTTCACGTGCGTGTCGCAGAAAAACAGCTGGCGGTCGGGCAGCAGCAGCATCTGCATGGTGGCGAGCGTGTTCACACCGGCGCGCTTGCCGATGGCGCGGCGCACGTATTTCAGGTGCTCGCGGTATTCGCCCAGCGTGCCGCACAGCATGCCGTCGGCGTCGCCGCGGCGGACCAGCATGGCGCCGATCAGCGTGGTGCGGCTGCGCATTTCCTCCATCGCCAGCGCGCGCGTCACGCCCTGGCGCGAGGCCAGCTCGTAGTATTCGCTCCAGGCTTCACGGAACCGCGCGTCCGACAGTACGTTCACGCCGTCGCAGTTCTCGCCGAGCTTGAGCCGCAGGCCCAGCTTCTCGATGCGCGCGGCGATCAGATCGGTGCGTCCCACGAGCACCGGCCGCGCCAGGCCTTCGTCCACCGCCACCTGCGCCGCCTGCAGCACGCGCGGATCCTCGCCTTCCGCATAGAGCACGCGCTTGGGCTGGCGCTTGGCGGCCGAGTACACCCGCCGCATGGCGGACGCGGTCTGGTAGACGAACTGGTTGAGCTGCGCGCGATAGGCCTCGAGATCCGCGATCGGCCGCGTCGCCACGCCGCTGTCCATGGCGGCCTTGGCCACCGCCGGCGCGATGCGCGTGATGAGCCGCGGGTCGAACGCGCGCGGAATGAGGTAGTCGGGGCCGAAACTCGGCGCGCTGTCGCCGTAGGCCGCGGCCACCACGTCCGACTGTTCGGCCTGCGCCAGTTCCGCCAGCGCATGCACGGTGGCCAGCTTCATCTCCTCGTTGATGGTGGTCGCGCCGACGTCGAGCGCGCCGCGGAAGATGAACGGGAAGCACAGCGAATTGTTCACCTGGTTCGGATAGTCGGAACGGCCGGTGCCCACGATGCAATCGGGCCGCACGCGCTTGGCCAGTTCGGGCCGGATCTCCGGCTCCGGATTGGCCAGCGCCAGGATCAGCGGCTTGTCCGCCATGCCTTCCACCATCTCGGGCTTGAGCACGCCCGGACCGGACAGGCCGAGGAACACGTCCGCGCCCTTGACGATGTCGGCGAGCTGGCGCTTGTCGGTCCGCTGCGCGTACCGCAGCTTGTCGGGATCGGTGGTCTTCGGGCGACCCTCGTACACCACGCCGGTGCTGTCGCAGATGAACACGTGCTTGCGGTCGAGGCCCAGCGCCACCAGCAGGTCGAGGCAGGCGATGGCGGCCGCGCCCGCGCCGGAACAGGCCACGGAGACCCTGGAAATGTCCTTGCCCACCACCTTGAGGCCGTTGAGCACGGCGGCCGCGACGATGATGGCCGTGCCGTGCTGATCGTCGTGGAACACGGGGATCTTCATGCGCTCGCGCAGCCGGCGCTCGATGTAGAAGCACTCGGGCGCCTTGATGTCCTCGAGGTTGATGCCGCCGAAGGTGGGTTCGAGCGCGGCGACGATGTCCACCAGCTTGTCGGGATCGTTCTCGGCCACTTCGATGTCGAACACATCGATGCCCGCGAATTTCTTGAACAGGCAGCCCTTGCCCTCCATCACCGGTTTCCCCGCCAGCGGCCCGATGTTGCCGAGCCCCAGCACGGCCGTGCCGTTGGTGACCACCGCCACCAGGTTGGCGCGCGAAGTCATCTGGGCCGCCTCGAGCGGATCTTCCTTGATCGCAAGGCTCGCGTAAGCCACGCCCGGCGAATAGGCCAGCGACAGGTCGCGCTGGTTGGAGAGCGCCTTGGTCGGCTGCAGCGCGATTTTCCCCGGCGTCGGATACCGGTGGTAATCCAGCGCAGCTTTCTTGATCTCTTCTTCCACGGCGGTCGGTTCTCTTGGTGTTTTGGGTGGCAGTGGCCCGCGCATTGTGGCAGCTACACCGCCACCGTGCATAGGCCCGTGCTAGGCTTGGCGGTGGTCCCCGCAACCGAAGGCAGGCCCCGATGTTTTTTGCACAACGCACAACAATCGCCTGGCTGCTCTGCGCGCTGCTTGGCAGCGGGCTGGGCCTCGCCACCACCACCGCCACCGCTGCCACCGCACCGCTGAAAATCACGGTTTACGGCGGCACCGGCAACATCGGTCAGCGCATCGTGGCCGAAGCCCTGCGTCGGGGGCACCAGGTGACCGTGGTGGCGCGCGATCCCTCGAAACTCGCGCTCAGGCAGGCCGGCCTCGCGGTGGCAAAAGGCGATGTGCTCGACACCGCCGGCGTGGCGCGGCTGGTCGCCGGACAGGACGTGGTGATCAGCGCCATCAACAATGGCCGCGGCAGCGCCAGCGAAGGCAACGACTTCCTGGTGCGCGCCGCGAAGTCGCTGGTGGCTGCGCTGCAGGGCCTGGGCGCCAAGGCACCGCGCCTGCTGGTGGTCGGTGGCGCCGGCAGCCTCGAAGTCGCGCCGGGCGTGACCCTGATCGACCAGATGCGGCAGGGCGGCGGTCCCGGCGCGGCCATGGTGAACGCGGGTGGCGGGCCGGTGGAACAGCAGCTCGCGCTCGACTATTACCGCACGGTGAGCGATGTGGACTGGACGTACTTCAGTCCCGCGATGCGCATCGAGCCGGGCCAGCGCACCGGCGTGTTCCGGCTCGGCGGCGACCAGATCGTCAAGGATGCCAGGGGCGAGAGCCGCATTTCGATCGAGGATTACGCCGTGGCCATGCTCGACGAGGTCGAGCATCCCACCCATGCCCGCCAGCGTTTCACGATCGGCTATTGAACGCGGAAGCCCGCAGCACCGGCAAACAGACACGGCTCGCGGCATTGCGCGCCGCGCTCGGCCAGGGCGCGCTGCGCTCCGCGCAACGCATGGTGAACTCGCTGCACCCGGCCGAAGTGGCGCAGCTGCTGGAATCGCTGCCGCCCGCGCAGCGCGAAGTGGTCTGGGAATTCGTCGAACCGGATTCCGAGGGTGAAGTGCTCATCGAGCTCAGCGATTCGGTGCGCGCGGATCTGATCCGCGACATGGACGCCGATGAACTGGTGGCCGCCATCGAAGGCATGGAAGTCGACGATCTCGCGGACCTGGTGGCAGACCTGCCCGAGACCGTGACGCGCCAGCTCCTCAAGTCGATGGACCACACCGACCGCGAGCGCCTGAACCTGGTGCTGGCGTGGCCCGAGGACAGCGCCGGCGGCCTCATGAACACCGACACGGTGAGCGTGCGCGCCGACGCCAATGTCGAAGTGGTGCTGCGCTACCTGCGCATGCGCGGCGAACTGCCCAACCGCACCGACAGCCTGTTCATCGTCGATCGCAGGAACCGCTACCTCGGCGCCGTACCGCTGGCGCGGCTGCTCACCGCGGAACCCGAGCACCCGGTGGGTGAGAGCATGGACATCGAAGCGGTGCGCATCGCGCCCGACCTGCCGAACCACGAGGTCGCCCGGCTGTTCCAGGCGCACGACCTGGTCTCGGCCGCCGTGGTGGGTGGTGAGGGCCAGCTGCTGGGCCGCATCACGGTCGACGACGTGGTGGACGTGATCAGCGAGGAAGCCGCGCATTCGGTGATGAGCATGGCGGGCCTCAAGGACGAAGAGGACATCTTCGCCGGCGTGCTGGTCTCGACGCGGCGCCGGCTGCTGTGGCTCGGCATCAACCTCATCACCGCATTCATGGCCGCGGCCGTGGTGAGCCGGTTCCAGGGCACCATCGCGAAAGTCGCGGCGCTCGCCACGCTCATGCCCATCGTGGCCAGCATGGGCGGCATCGCCGGCACCCAGACCGTCACCCTCATCATCCGCGGCCTCGCGCTGGGCCAGATCCAGTGGAGCAACGCGCGCTGGCTGCTGTTCAAGGAAATCGCGGTGGGCGGCGCCAATGGCCTGATCTGGGCGGCCGTGGTGGGCCTGATCACCGTGAGCTGGTTCGGCACCTGGAAGATCGCCGCCATCATCGCCGCCGCCATGCTCACCAACCTGATCGCCGCCGCCATCGTCGGCGTCGTCGTGCCGCTCACCCTGCGCCGCATGCGCGTCGACCCCGCCCTGTCCGCGGGCGTGATCCTCACCACGTTCACCGATTGCATCGGGTTCGCGACGCTGCTCGGACTGGGCGCGCTGTTCCTGACCTGAGCCAGGCTCAGGGAAAACTGATCTGCAGGGCAGCTTCCCGGCCACCCGGCCCCAGCGCCGGCAACATGATGGTCTCATTGAGCGGCTGCCCGCCCAGGAAGCCAAGCAGGTCCTCCCTGCGCGCCATGCCGTCCGCGTAGCCCAGCGCGATCAGCTCGCAGGTGAACTGCTGCTCGAACAGCAGGTAGCTGGCGAGCTGCGCGCCGGCGGTGCCGCGCGCGCCCATGACGCGCATCAGGGTGCGCAGCGTGCGCGGCAGATTCATGATGTGGCGCGTGGTGATCAGGCGCAGATCGACGCTCGGCACGATCAGCAGCGTGGCCACCTTGTGCATGCCGGGCAGCGCCTGCGGCGCCGTTTCCACGATCTGGTTGAGGCGCGCCACGTGTTCGATGTTGGCGTAAATCTGGTCCATGAACAGCGTGTCGAGCATGTAGCCGAACAGCTGGCCGGCCGTGGGCGCCTCCTGCACGGTGCGCGGGCGCGGCGTGACGCCCGCCGCGCCTTCGGCACGCACGCCGATGATGAGCAGGCGATCGGCGCCGAGATGGATGGCGGGGCTCAACGGCCAGAGCTGCCGCTGCGCGCCGTCGCCGTAGTATTCGTTGCCGATCGCCACCGGCGGGAACAGGAAGGGCACGCCGATGCTGGCCATGAGATGGTCCAGGTTCAGCTCGGCGCGGCGGCCGATGCGCTGCTGTCGCTTCCATTCGGGCAACTCGGGCGCCCCCTGGAAGAACGCCACCGACGAAGCGCTGGAATAGCTGGTGGCGCACAGCGCGAGCGCCTTGAGCGCACCGGTGTCGACGCTGTGCTTCAGGTGCGACCAGTCCATGTTGCGTTCGAGCAGCTCGCGCAGCGGCGAGTTGTCGAACAGCGCGATGGGCGGCGGCAGCAGCAGGCCACCGGAGACCAGCGACAGCGCCCAGTGCGCGCCGGCGCGCAGCATGCTGAGCGCATCGGCCTTGAACACCTGCGGCACATGGAAATTGGCCCACACGCGCTCGAGGGACGCCACCGCCTTGTGCCACTGGAACGCTTCGGTGGCCAGCACGGCGGCCGCGACGGCGCCGGCGGAGGTGCCGACGATGACCGGAAAAGGATTGGGCACGCCGGGCATGAGCTCGGAAATGGCCTTGAGGACACCGACCTGGTAGGCGGCGCGCGCGCCACCGCCCGGCAGCACCAGGCCGACGGTCTGGCCGATGGGCGTGCGGGCAGCGGGCAAGGCGGTCTCGGACATGCGCCTAAGATATCGGAGATTGCCCCGCCCGGCTTACGCGCCTTTGCCGAGCAGCTTGCGGCGGAACCTGACGATGCCCTTGAGCAGCGGCCCCGGCACCTTGGACAGCACGCGATAGCTCAGCGGGCCGCCCTGTACCAGTCGCAGGTCGGCGCGCGCTTCCTTCGACATGCCCAGTCCCAGGTACAGGTGCGCACGGTTGAGCCGCTCGGCCCGCACCATCTTCTGCAGGTGCGCGCCATGCTTCGCGACGAACACCGGATCCTTCTGCCACACGCGCTCCATCACCTGCAGGCGCGCGGTCGACCAGCCCACCTTGTGGCCCTGTGACAGGCGCGGACCGGCGTGGCCGTTCTGCCAGGTGGTCTCGAGATCCAGATAGGCGGCCAGGCCCCTGCCGGCCAGTCGCGCGAAGCATTCCTTGTTCTCGAGCACCGGCATGTCCTCGGAGAAATGCAGCGCATCGCCGGCGGCTTCCCTCCGCACCATCATCGAGGAGGTCAGGATGTGATCGCCATTGAGCTCGCCGAGATACAGATCGCCGATGTGCACCGGGAAGTCGGCGACCTCCGGCGGCAGCGGCGCGATCGCGGAAAATGGCTGGCCGGCTCCGAGCATATGGCTCCAGCCGCGCTTGTCGTTGTTCCAGTGGTCAAGTTGCCGGTGCAGGATGGTGCCGTCCATCTCGCGCACCGCGAAATTGCTGAACGTGAACAGCACCTCGGGCCGCAGTTCCAGCAGCGTGCGCTGCAGGTAGAGCTTGCCCGGCATCCATTCGTCGTCGGAATCCAGGAACGCCACCAGCGGATTCCTCACCAGGCCCAGCGCGCGATTGCGCGTCACGCCCGCGCCGCCGTGCGCGAACGGATGGTACTTGACCTGCGCGCCGTAGCGCCGCATGACCTCGGCGGTGTTGTCGGTGGACGCGTCGTCGGCCACCAGCACTTCGTCGCCGGGCTGCAGCTGGCTCAGGATCGAGTCCAGCGCGCGCGGCAGCAGGTTGGCGCGGTTGTAGGTGGGAACGATGATGCTGACGGCGAGCGAGGTCATGGCATTCTCATTGGGCCGATTTTAACCGGTGGATACCCAGCTTGCGCAACGAACGGGAGAACACGGCGGCGAAATGGCGCTTGCTGCCGAACAGCCAGATCGAGCCGATCTTGCGATAGCCGCTCTTGCCCTGCCCCTTGCGCGACGGGAAATTGGTCTGCAGCACGAAGCCGACCAGGCCACGCTTGTCCTGCCACAGGCCGTTGTCCAGCAGCTGGTGGTGCCGGTATGGCTGCATGCCGAGGCCGCGGAATTCGGGCAGCGTGAGCGCCGCGAAGTTGTAGACGTACTGCCGGGGCACGGCGATGACCAGTCCCGGGAGCAGTTCGGGGCAGCCTTTGGTGTGCGCCCAGGTGTAGCCCGCGAGCTTGTCGTCGGCATAGCTGATCAGGCAGGCATCGCCGGCGTCGAA
This sequence comes from Steroidobacteraceae bacterium, assembly GCA_035499515.1. Lineage (GTDB taxonomy): Bacteria > Pseudomonadota > Gammaproteobacteria > Steroidobacterales > Steroidobacteraceae > FEN-1191. Next base: position 50,774 of record DATJYR010000002.1, read on the forward strand.
CAGCCGGAACTTTTCGTCGTCCATGTCGAGCTTGGGATTGGCACGCATGGCATGCAGGTCGTCGATGGTGGCCAGCCGCGAGCGCAGCCGCGCGGTGAGCTTGGGGTCGAGGGCGCGCAGGCGCTCGCGATCCAGCACGATGATGTTCAGCCATTCGAAGTACATCACCAGGTTGATGGCCCGGTGCAGCAGATGCTGGAGCGCCGCGCCCATGCCGAAGCGCTCACGCACGTCCCGCAGCGCCTTCCAGCCTGGAACCTGCACCGCCATCAGGATGCGACTCCCAGCAGCGCGTGGCCGGAAGCGATGGCGCGGCCCTGCGCGTCAGTGATCGCCAGCTCGCAGCGGATGTCGCGACCGTTGGTCCGCGACTCGATGGCGGTGGCAGTGCCGCTGACCGTGAGTTCCCGGCCGGGCACCGCGCTCTGCGTGACCTTCCAGCCCAGCTCGCGGATCCCGCCCGCATCGCCCAGCCAGTCGGTCAGCAGCCGCGCGAACAGATTGCCGATCAACGCCCGCTGCACCACCACGTCGGGCAGGCCCTCGGCCAACGCGGCATCCTTGCTGTAATGGATGTGGTGGCGGTTCCAGGTCGCAGCGCTGAACATGAAGATCTGCGTGTGATCCGGCGTGAGGCGCAGTTCCGGAATCGCGGCCGGAGCCTGCAGGGTGGCGAACGAGACGCTCATGCCAGATCAGACCCGCTTGATGTACGTGGCGGTTTCCGCGGCCACCGGCGCACCGGTGGCATCCGCGAACAGCGTTTCGACCACCACCATGTACAACAGGCCGCTCTTGCCCTGCTTGGTGTAGAGGTCCTTGAGCTGCGAGGTCACGGTGATGGTTTCACCCGCGCGCACCAGTCGCTGGATGGTGTACTCGCTGCCGCCACCCACCGCGCGCTGCGCCGGAATCGGCACGAACAGTTCGAGCGGCGAGCCGTCGGCCGGCAGCTGGCTGGGCGGCACGTCTTCGTACGTCAGCGACTGGCAGAACAGCGGCGGCGCGACGATGCCGCCGTGGCGCGTGGTGCGGGCGTAGTCTTCATCGTAGTGGACGCGGTCGGTGGCGCCGATGGCCTGCGCGAAGCGTCGGATGTCGCGGCGCGTGACCTCGCACTGGCGCGTTTTCTTCACGCCGATCAGGGCGCGCGCCGCCTCGGGAATCGCATCGTTCATGGTCCGAACAAAATAGCATCGGCCCGCAGGCGTTGCCATGACGGGCGCACGCCAGACTTGTCATAAAGCCGACGGGCGCACAGTTCGGCCAACCCGCTCACATCGCCTGCGGCATGCTGCGCTAGTATCTGCCGCAGTTTTGCAGGCCAGTTACCGGAGCAGCGCACAGTGAGTCCGAAATCAGTCGGCATCGACGCCATGGCCTTCCATGGCCCCGAGTGCTTCATCGACATGGCCGACCTGGCGGTGGCACGCGGCGTCGAGCCGGCGAAGTACATCAAGGGCCTGGGACAGACGGCGATGGCGGTGCCCACGCCTTGCGAAGATACCGTGAGCCTCGCGATCGCGGCGGGCCGCAAGGCGCTGGACGCGTTCGGCATCGACCCCACGCAGATCGGCACCTTGGTGGTGGGCACCGAAACCGGCGTGGACCACAGCAAGCCCGTCGCCACTTACGTGCACGAGCACCTCAAGCTGTCCAGCAATTGCCGCAGCTTCGAAACCAAGCACGCCTGTCTCGGCGGCACCGCCGGACTCACCGCGGCCGTCGACTGGATCGCCTCGGGCCGGGCGCGCGGCCGCAAGGCGCTGGTGGTAGCCGCCGACATCGCGCGCTACGGCCTCAACACGCCGGGCGAACCCACACAGGGGGCAGGCGCGGTGGCGTTCGTGTTGAGCGAGAATCCGCGGCTGCTCGAGGTCGATCTCGACATCTACGGCGACTATACGCGCCAGGTCATGGATTTCTGGCGGCCGCTGTATTCCAAGTACGCGTTCGCCGACGGCCACTACTCGATCAACTGCTATCTCGACGCGCTGGCGGGCAGTTGGAGCGATGCCATGGGCAAGCCGGGCGCGGCGGCAGGCATGCCGATCGGCAATTTCGATGCCTGTTTCTACCACGTACCGTTCGTGAAGATGGCGCAGAAGGCGCACCACCGGCACTGGGAGGCCGAACTCGGCCGCGCGGTGGCGAAGGAAGACACCGGGCTGATGGCGAAGATCAACGCGTCATTCGAGCAGCGCGTGGGCCCGTGGCTCAGGCTCAACTCCGAAGTGGGCAACATCTACACCGGTTCGCTGTTCCTGGCGCTGATGGATTACCTGCGCCAGGTCGATGCGGCGCGCGAAGGCAAGGCCATCAGCCTGTTCGCTTACGGCAGCGGCTGCGGTGCGTCGATGCTGCTGGCCAAGGTGGCGCAGGGCGCCGCCGGCTTCGGCACTCGCCTGGATCCGCAGGCCGACATCGATCGTCGCCGGCGCCTGGACCTGGCCGAGTACGAAGCCATCACGCGGGCCGGGGAAAGCGTCGACGGCAACGATGGCCCGGAACTGGACCCCTCGAGCTGGAAGCTCGGCGCCGGCGTGTATTACCGCGGCACGCGCAACCACATGCGCCAGTACGGCTGAAACGCCCTCAGTGGGTGAAGCGGCGGCGCCAGAGCTGGAGCAAAGGCAGCACGCGCGCCAGCACGCCCGGCGCGCGGCCACCCACCTGGATCGCGAGGTCGACGTCATGCGGCGTCCACGCGCGCAGCAGCACGCTGGCCAGCGTGATCACGAGGCCGTAGGCCACGCCTGAGATCAGCCAGCCGGCCGTGCCGGGCAGCAGCCGCACGATGCCCCATGCCACGGCCAGGCCCAGTCCGGCGGACACCAGCAATCGCAGCAGGCGCGCGCCCGGCAGGCGGGTGCCGGTGGAATACAGCGCGTGGATGCCCACCACGATGCTGTACGTCACGCGCCCGATCACATACGAGAGCGTCGCCCCCACCAGTCCGTAGCGCGGCACCAGCCAGAAGGCCAGCGTCGCCGCCAAAACCAGGTTGCCGACCACGATCCAGGCGCGGGCGCGCTGGCGGCCGGTGGTCGTGAGCAGCGTGCCCGTGGTGGCCTCCGAAAGACTCACGCCCATGCAGATCAGCATCGCCTGCAGCACCGGGATGGCCGCGAGGTACTTGGTGCCGTAGATCAGCCGCACCACCGGGTCGGCCCACAGCGCGCCACCGCCCGCGAGCAGCAACCCGAGGAACGTGAGATAGCGCAGCGAGTCGCTGAAAATGGGGCGTACGCGTTCCACGCCACCGGCGCCGAACGCGCGCGCCATGGCCGGCAACAGCACCGCGCCCAGGCCGACGGTGAGCAGATCCGCGCTGCCGCGCATCAAGCCGCCCGCGATGGTGTAGTACGCCACCTGCTCGGGACCGAACTTGCTGGCCAGCAGATAGGTTTCGATGGAACGCGTGCCCAGCACGATGCTGATGGCCAGCACCGCGGTCCAGAACAGGTGCGCGCGCAGGTCCTTGAGCACATCCGCATCCGGCGCGCCCGACTCGGGCTTGATGCCCGCGCGACGCATCATCCATGAACCGCACAGGTAGATGCCCACGCTGGTGAGCACGAACAGGTAGATGAAACTGTCCACCGGCGCGTGGCGCCAGGCGAGCACCAGCGCGGCCGCGCCGCTCAGGATCGAGGAATAGGTGGTGGTATAGGGTTCGATGCGGAAATTGCCGTGGCCCTTGCCGATCGACACGTCGAAGATGTAGCGCGCCTTGGTGTAGACGCAGACCACGATGACCCCCACGAACAGCGTGAGCTCCATCCGCCACTGCTTCACGGGCAGCCAGATGGCCCACACCGCGAACGCGCCGAGCACCACGATGATGCTCAGCACCTGGCGCACCGACAGCCATTTGTGCACGCGCGCGGCCTGGTCGGGCCGGTTGCGGCCGAGACATTCGGAGACGAAGCGGATGCCGGACGTATTCAGGCCGTGATTGGCGAGCGAAACCAACAGGCCGGTGAGGAACACCACATAGGCATATTCGCCATAATCAGTCGGGCCCAGCGAACGCGCCACGATGGCGCCGACCACGATGCTGATGCCGTAAGCGACGTAGGTGGAGGCAGTGACGAAAAACGCCGCCTGCAGCGCCGCGATGCGCCCAATAGAACTAGCCATGGGGATGGGGTGCCAGGGAGAAAATGTCTTACGACAATTTTAACGTTAAAGCAGGCGCGACGGGCAAGAATTCTCGTTGTTTTCAATCGCCAACTGTCATGATGTACCGCACTTCCTCAAGGATTTGACCGCGCTTTCTTTATGTCAATGACGATCGGCCTCTAGGATGGAGATCATTCCGTTTCAAGACGCAGGCTGGGACAGCATCGCGCCGCACTGGGACGCCGTGGCGGGCCGCTGCGCCAACGTCTCGGTTTTCATGTCGAGCACCTGGATCGGCGCGTGGTGGCAGTCGTTTGCCGCGCGGCTGCGACCGGAAGTGCTGCTGTGGCGCGATGCGCAGGGTCAGCCGGGCGCGATCGCGATCCTGAGCGTCAAGTCGGAGCGCGCCGGTCCGTTGCCGGTGCGCGCGGCGTATCTCAACGCCACCGGCGAAAGCGCGGTCGCCTCCGAGCACAACGTCATCCTCTGCATTCCCGGTCTCGAGAAACAAATGCGCGGCGACCTGGCGCGGCGCCTGCGTGAACTCAAGGTCGACGTGCTGCGGCTGGAAGGCTTCCGTGCCGGCGACTCGCAACCGCTGTTGCGGTTGTGGGGCAAGCCAGGACCGGTGAGCGGCTTCTACAGCGAGGATCGCCACGTGCCGCTGGTCTCGCTGCGGCTGGCGGGCACCGCGTTCCTGCAGAGCCTGTCGCGCAACACGCGCGAGCAGATCAACCGCAGCCTGCGCCGCTATGCACAGCTGCATGGCGCCGCGCCGGTGGCACAGTTCGCGCCGAGCGCGCAGCTCGCGCTGCGCTGGTTCGACGAGCTGCGCGAACTGCACAACGCGCGCTGGCAGGCGCGCGGCGGCGGCGGCGCGTTCGCCGACCCGGGCGCGCTCGCCATGCACCGGCGCCTGATCGCCGCCACCAGCGACTGCAGCGCCACGAGCGAAAGCCTGGCCGCGAGCCTGGTGCGCATCTCCGCCGGCGAGAAGACCATCGGCCTGCTGTACAACTTCACCAAGGACGGCAACATCAGCTTCTACCAGTCGGGGCTGTGCTATGAAACCGACGCGCGCCTCAAGCCGGGGCTGGTGTCGCACGCGCTCGCGATCCAGAAATACCTGGACGCCGGCTACCTGGAGTACGACTTCCTGGCAGGCGAGACCGCCTCGGTGCAGTACAAGACTTCGCTGGGCTCGGGCACGCGACGCCTGGCGTGGCTCAACGTGTATCGCCCGACCTTGAAGTTGCAGGCGCTGGATCTGGCGCGTCGCGCGATGCGTCTGGTGCGGCGCGCCCGCGCGCGCACGCATCGCTGACGCCGGCGCGATCCTCCCCTGCCGGCGCCGGGCTGGACCAGCGCCGGACTCGTCAGCGCTTGTTGGTGACCCGCAGCACCTGCATCGAGTTGGTGCCGCCCGACACGCCCGACAGCTCGCCCTTGGTCAGAATCACCTGGTCGTTCACGTCCACCAGCTTCAGTTCCAGCAAGCGGTCGAAGATCGAGCGGTACAGCGGCTCGCCGTCGGTGTGCGTGATGTCGAACGGCACCGCGTAGGTGCCGCGGTACAGCGTCACGCGGGTGCGCGTCGCCTCGTGGCGCGTGAAGGCGTAGATCGGCATGTCGCTGCGGATGCGGCTCATCCACAGCGGCGTGGCGCCGGATTCGGTCAGCGCCACGATGGCGCGCACCCGCATGTGGTTGGCGGTGTACATCACCGCCATCGAGATCGCCTCTTCGGTGTTCTCGAATTCGTCATTGGCGCGCAAGGTGATGCCGCGCGAAGAGCCGAGCTGGTACTTCTCGGCGCCACGGATCACATCCGCCATGGCCTGCACGGCGCGCAGCGGGAACTTGCCGGTGGCGCTTTCCGCCGAGAGCATCACCGCGTCGGTCCCGTCCAGCACCGCATTGGCCACGTCGCTGACTTCGGCGCGGGTCGGCACCGGGCTCTGGATCATCGACTCCATCATCTGCGTGGCCGTGATCACCACGCGGTTGCGCGCCAGTGATTGCTGGATGATGGTCTTCTGCAGGCCGGTGAGCTCGGCGTACCCCATTTCGACGCCGAGATCGCCGCGCGCGACCATCACCGCGTCCGTGACGCCCAGGATGGAGGACAGGTTGTCCAGCGCCTCGTGGCGCTCGATCTTCGCCACCACCAGCGCATGGCCGCGCCAGCGACGCAGTTCGCTCTGCGCCTTGCGGATGTCCTCGGCATCGCGCGCGAACGATACCGCCAGGTAGTCGATGCCGAGCTCGGAGGCCAGCCGCACGTCCTCGAGATCCTTATCGGTGAGCGCGGGCGCCGAGATGCCGCCGCCCTGGCGGTTCACGCCTTTGCGATTGGACAGTTCACCGCCGATGCGGGTGGTGCAGGAAATGCGCGTGCCCTCGACTTTGTCCACCTGCAGCACGATCTGGCCGTCCGACAGCAGCAGCGCATCGCCGGGCCGCACGTCGTTGGGCAGGTTCTTGTAGGCGCAGCCGACTTCGGTGGCCGTGCCCGCGTCCGGGTCCAGCGCCGTATCGAGCGCGAACGGCGCGCCCTCGGCCAGCACGATCGGCCCGTCGCGGAAACTCTCGATGCGGATCTTGGGACCGGCCAGATCCGCCAGGATGCCGACGTAGCGGCCGGCCTGCTTCGCCGCGGCGCGCACCAGCTCGACGCGCTTGCGGTGCGAATCGCGCGAACCGTGCGAAAAATTCACGCGCGCCACGTCCAGTCCGGCGTCGATCATGGCGGTGAGCACCGCGGGATCGTCCGTGGCCGGCCCGAGCGTGGCCACGATCTTCGTTCTACGCAGTGTGTCCATGAACCCTCGCTTCCAGCATGGCGACGGCGGGCAGCTGCTTGCCTTCGACGAATTCCAGGAACGCGCCGCCGCCGGTGGAGATGTAGGAGATGCCGTGTTCCACGCCGTATTTCTCGATGGCCGCCAGCGTGTCGCCGCCGCCCGCGAGCGAGAACGCGCCGCTGGCGGCGATGGCTTCGGCCAGGGTCTTGGTACCTTCGCCGAACTGGTCGAACTCGAACACGCCCACCGGGCCGTTCCAGAGAATCGTGCCCGCCTGCTTGAGGATGGCGGCGAAGCGCTCGGCCGTGTCGGGCCCGATGTCGAGGATCATCTCCTCCGGCGCCACGGCGCCGACGGCTTTCACGTCGGCGTGCGCGGTGGCCGCGAATTCGCGCGCCACCACCACGTCGGTGGGCAGCGGAATCTCCGCGCCGCGCTCGCTGGCGCGCGACAGCAGGCGCAGCGCGATGTCGAGCATGTCCTTTTCGTACAGCGATTTGCCCACCGTGACGCCGCTGGCGGCCAGGAAGGTGTTGGCGATGCCGCCACCGACGATGAGCTTGTCGACCTTGTCGAGCAGCGATTCGAGCACCGTGAGCTTGGTCGACACCTTGGAGCCTGCCACGATGGCCACCAGCGGTCGCGCCGGCTTTTCGAGCGCGCGCTCCAGCGCATCGAGTTCCGCTGCCAGCAGGGGACCCGCGCACGCCACCGGCGCGAAGCGGCCGACGCCGTGCGTGCTGGCCTCGGCGCGATGCGCCGTGCCGAACGCATCCATCACGTACACATCGCACAGCGCCGCCATCCGCTTCGACAGCGCCTCGTCGTCCCGCTTCTCGCCCTTGTTGAAGCGCACGTTCTCGCACAGCACAGCCGATCCGGCCGCGCAGTCAACCCCGCCCAGCCAGTCCTTCACCAGCGGCACGGGCTTGCCCAACAGCTCGGACAGCCGCGCCGCCACGGGCGCGAGCGACAGCTCGGGATCGTACTTGCCCTCTTCCGGGCGCCCCAGGTGCGACAGCAGCAGCACTTTCGCGCCCCGCTCCATGGCCATGCGGATCGTCGGCAGCGACGCGCGGATGCGCGCGTCGCTGGTGACCACGCCGTCCTTGACCGGGACGTTGAGGTCCTCGCGGATCAGGACCCGCTTGCCCGCCAGGTCCAGGTCCGCCATGGCCAGCACCCGCATGGCCTCAACCCGCCTTGGCGAACGCCAGCGTCGTGTCGAGCATGCGGTTGGAGAAGCCCCACTCGTTGTCGTACCACGCGCAGACCTTCACCAGCTCGCCGTCGATGATCTTGGTCATCGTGGCGTCGTAGGTCGAAGAGGCCGGATCATGGTTGTAGTCCACCGACACCAGCGGCTCGTCGGTGTACGCGAGGATGCCCTTGAGCGGACCCGCACCGGCGGCCGCCTTGACCAGCGAATTGATCTCCTCGATGGTCGTGGCGCGCCGGGGCGTGAACGTGAGATCCACCAGCGAGACGTTGATGGTCGGCACGCGGATGGCGAAGCCGTCGAGCTTGCCCTTGAGCTCGGGCAGCACCAGGCCCACCGCCGCCGCCGCGCCCGTCTTGGCCGGGATCATCGACATCGTGGCCGAACGCGCGCGACGGATGTCCTCGTGGAACACGTCCGTGAGGCGCTGGTCGTTGGTGTACGAATGGATGGTGGTCATCAGGCCGCGCGCGATGCCGATGCTGTCGTTGAGCACCTTGGCCAGCGGCGCGAGGCAGTTGGTGGTGCACGAGGCGTTCGAGATCACGGTGTGGCCGGCCTTGAGCGTCTGGTGGTTGACACCGTAGACGATGGTGGCGTCGACGTCCTTGCCGCCCGGCGCGGAGATCACGACCTTCTTCGCGCCACCGGCGATGTGCTTCGACGCATCCGCCTTGGTGGTGAAAAAGCCCGTGCACTCGAGCACGATCTCGGCGCCGACTTCGCCCCACGGAATCTTCGCCGGGTCACGCTGCGCGAACACCTTGATGCGATCGCCGTCGACCGTGATGCTGTCGCCGTCCACGCCCACCTTGCCCGGGAACTTGCCGTGCGCGGTGTCGCGCTGGGTCAGCATGGCGTTCATTTTCGGATCGGCGAGGTCGTTGATGGCGACGATCTGGATCTCGCCCTGGCGCTTGCTCTCGTAGAGCGCGCGCAACACATTGCGGCCGATGCGTCCATAGCCGTTGATGCCGATCTTCAGTGCCATTGCCAGTCCCCTGCAGTGAAAGTGGATTCCCCGATGCTCAAGCGAACAATTCTAGTATTTCGGCGGCCACCTTGTCCGGGGTGAGGCCGAATTTGGCGAAGATCCCGGGCGCCTTGCCGGATGCACCGAAATGGTCGAGGCCCAGCACCCGCCCGGCGCTGCCCACGTAGCGCCACCACAGGCCGGTGGCGCCCGCCTCGACCGCCAGCCGGCGCGCCACCGCGGCGGGCAGCACGGCCTCGCGCCAGGCCGCTTCCTGGCGGTCGAACACCTCGCAGCTCGGCATGGACACCAGCCGGACGCGACGACCCTTGGCGGCCACCTGCTTCACGCCCTCCAGCGCCAGCGACAGCTCGGAACCGGTGGCGATCACGATGGCTTCCGGCGTGCCGTCGCAGTCCTGCAGCACGTAGCCGCCGCGCGCGATGTCGGCCGCCTGCGCGGCCCTGGCCAGCGGCGGCAGCGCCTGGCGCGTCAGCGCGAGGCAGCTCGGGCCGGTGTCGTGCTCGAGCGATTCGGCCCAGCAGACCGCCGTCTCGAGCGCATCGGCCGGCCGCCACAGTGTCAGGTTCGGCACCAGCCGCAGGCTGCCCAGCTGCTCGACGGGTTGATGTGTCGGGCCATCCTCGCCCAGGCCGATGGAATCGTGCGTGTACACGAACACCACCCGCTGGTGCATGAGGCAGGCCATGCGCACGGCATTGCGCGCGTAGTCGGAGAATGTCAGGAACGTGCCGCCGAACGGGATCAGGCCGCCATGCAGCGCGACGCCGTTCATGATGGCGCTCATGCCGAATTCGCGCACGCCGTAGTGCAGGTAGTCGCCGTTGAAGTCGCTGGGCGTGATCGTGACCGCGCCCTTGCGCATGGTGTTGTTGGAACCCGTGAGATCGGCCGAGCCGCCCAGCAGCTCCGGCACTTTCGGGCCCAGCGAGTTCAGCGCATTCTGCGACGACACGCGCGTGGCTTCCGGCTTCGTGATGGCGGCGGCGCTCGACAGCGCGGCGGCGCGCGTGGCCGCCCAGTCCGCCGGCAGCTCATTGCGCATGCGACGTTCGAACTCGGCCGCCTGCGCCGGGAACTTCGCCTGGTAGCGGCCGTAGAGTTGCTGCCAGCTGGCTTCGGCCGCGCGGCCCTTGGCGCTGCAATCCCACGCCGCGCGCAGCGGTTCCGGAATCACGAACGGCGGCGCGTCCCAGCCCAGGTTCCGCTTCGCGCCGGCGGCTTCCTCGGCGCCCAGCGCCTCGCCGTGCGCCTTCGCCGTGCCCGCACGCGTCGGTGCGCCGAAGCCGATCACGGTCTTGCAGCAGATCAGGGTCGGGCCCGCATTGGCGCTTTCGCTGTACGCCAGCGCGTCCCTGATGGCCTGTGTCACCGCTTCGGCATCCAGTCCGTCGACATCCGGGATCACGTGCCAGCCGTAGCTGCGGAAGCGCTCCGGCGTGTTGTCGCGGAACCAGCCTTCCACGCGGCCGTCGATGGAGATGCTGTTGTCGTCGTAGAAGCAGACCAGCTTGTTGAGCCGCAACGTGCCGGCCAGCGACGCGGCCTCGTGCGAGACGCCTTCCATGAGGCAGCCATCGCCGAGGAAGCACCAGGTGTGGTGATCGACGATGGCCAGCTCCGGCTGGTTGAAATGCGCCGCCAGCACCTTTTCCGCGAGTGCGAAGCCCACGGCGTTCGCCACGCCCTGCCCCAGCGGTCCGGTGGTGGTCTCGATGCCGATGGCCACGTCGTGTTCGGGATGACCCGCGGTGCGCGATCCGAGCTGGCGGAAATTCTTCAGCTCCTCCATGCCGAGCGGGTAGCCGCTCAGGTGCAGCACCGCGTACAGCATCATCGAGGCGTGGCCATTCGAGAGCACGAAGCGGTCGCGGTTCCACCAGTGCGGATTGGCCGGGTTGTGAACCATGAAATCGCGCCACAGCACGGTGGCCATGTCGGCCATGCCCATGGGCGCGCCGGGATGGCCGGAATTGGCGGCCTGGACGGCATCGATGGCCAGGGCACGGATGCAGTTGGCGAGCTCGCGGTGCGTGGGCGTGCGGGTGGGCATCGTGGGGAAATCCTGCGGTGGACAATGGGCCAGTGGGGGCGCGCATTGTCCAACAGGCACGGGGCGGCGGCAACGCAAACTGCGGACCGGATACCGTGCCAACGGGGTCGGCCACGGCTATACTCGCGCGCTGGACACACCCACCCCAAGATATTCATGTCAAACAGCTACTTGTTCACTTCCGAGTCGGTCTCCGAAGGCCATCCGGACAAGGTCGCGGACCAGATCTCGGACGCGGTGCTGGACTGCATCCTGAAGGACGACAGCACGGCCCGCGTGGCGGTGGAAACCCTGGTCAAGACGGGCGTGGTCATCCTGGCGGGCGAAGTCACGACCAGCGCCTGGGTCGACCTCGAACAGCTGGTGCGCCGCACGGTGCTCGACATCGGCTACAACCACTCCGACATGGGGTTCGACGGCGCCAGCTGCAGCGTCGTGAACATCATCGGCAAGCAATCGCCCGACATCGCCATGGGCGTGGACCGCAAGTCCAAGCGCAAGCAGGGCGCGGGCGACCAGGGCCTGATGTTCGGCTACGCCACCAATGAAACCGACGTGCTGATGCCAGCGCCCATCACGCTGGCGCACCGCCTGGTGAAGCGCCAGGCCGACGTGCGCAAGCGCGGCAAGCTCGGCTGGCTGCGGCCCGACGCCAAGAGCCAGGTCACGCTGCGCTACGAGCACAACAAGCCGGTGGGCATCGAAGCCGTGGTGCTCTCCACGCAGCACAGCGACGACATCTCGACCTCGAAGCTGCGCGAAGCGGTGATGGAAGAGATCATCAAGCCAGTGCTGCCCAAGCGCTGGCTGGACAAGAACACCAAGTACCACATCAACCCCACCGGCCGGTTCGTGATCGGCGGACCCGTCGGCGACTGCGGCCTCACGGGCCGCAAGATCATCGTCGACACGTACGGCGGCTACGCGCGCCATGGCGGCGGCGCGTTCTCGGGCAAGGATCCCTCGAAGGTCGACCGCTCGGCCGCCTATGCCGCGCGCTACGTGGCCAAGAACATCGTCGCGGCCGGCATCGCCGAGCGGTGCGAGGTGCAGGTGTCGTACGCCATCGGTGTCGCCGAGCCCACTTCCATCATGGTGGAGAGCTTCGGCACCAGCGACCTCTCGCGCGATGAACTGACCGCGCTGGTGCGCCGCCATTTCGACCTGACGCCGTACGGCCTGCGCCAGATGCTCGACCTCGCGCGTCCGATCTACCAGCAGACCGCGGCCTACGGCCATTTCGGCCGCAAGGAGCCCGGGTTCACCTGGGAGCGCACCGACAAGGCCGAGCAGCTCGCCACCAGCGCCCGGCGCCTGGGTCGCCGCCGCAAAGTGGCCTGAAGGCGCCGCCGCGCCGGCACCTGGGGTACACTTCGCACCCGCAGAATTGGTTCAAGCATTGCCGTGGATCGTCACGGCCCGGCTCCTGAGGAGCGCTGCGACAGGCATCGAGACCTGCCAGGCTCAGGAGTCGCTGACCCGAAGGTCAACTGCGCTCACAACCTTTAGCAAGTTGGAGCATTCATGAACGCTGTCCACAGCCCTGTCCCGAACAACGCCGCCAACACCGGCGATTTCCACGTCGCAGACCTCGCGCTGGCCGACTGGGGCCGCAAGGAAATGGCGATCGCCGAAACGGAAATGCCCGGCCTGATGGCCATCCGCGAGGAGTTCGCACCCACCCAGCCGCTGCGCGGCGCGCGCATCACCGGCTCGCTGCACATGACCATCCAGACCGCGGTGCTGATCGAGACGCTGCAGGCGCTCGGCGCGCAGGTGCGCTGGGTCTCGTGCAACATCTTCTCGACGCAGGACCACGCCGCCGCCGCCATCGCCGTGCGCGGCACGCCGGTGTACGCGTACAAGGGCGAGACGCTGGCCGAGTACTGGGATTACACGCATCGCGCCTTCGAATGGCCCGACAATGGCTGCAGCAACATGATCCTCGATGACGGCGGCGACGCGACGCTGCTGCTGCACCTGGGCACGCGCGCCGAGACCGACGCCGCCGTGCTCAACCATCCGGCCAGCGAGGAGGAGATCGCGCTGTTCGATTCCATCAAGGCCACGCTCGAGCGCGACCCGCAGTGGTACTCCAGGCGCTTGGCCGCCGTGAAGGGCGTGACCGAGGAAACCACCACCGGCGTGAAGCGCCTCTACCAGATGGCGCAGGAAGGCAAACTCGCGTTCCCCGCCATCAACGTCAACGACTCCGTGACCAAGAGCAAGTTCGACAACCTGTACGGCTGCCGCGAGTCGCTGGTGGACGGCATCAAGCGCGCCACCGACGTCATGGTGGCCGGCAAGATCGCCGTGGTGGCCGGCTACGGGGACGTGGGCAAGGGCTCGGCGCAGGCGCTGCGCGCGCTCTCGGCGCAGGTGTGGATCACGGAAATCGACCCGATCTGCGCGCTGCAGGCGGCGATGGAAGGCTACCGCGTGGTCACCATGGATTATGCCGCCGAGCACGCCGACATCTTCGTGACCTGCACCGGCAACTTCCACGTGATCACGCACGATCACATGCTGCGCATGAAGAACAATGCCATCGTCTGCAACATCGGCCACTTCGACAATGAGATCGATTGCGCCTCGCTGAAGCAGTACCAGTGGGAAAACATCAAGCCGCAGGTGGACCACGTCATCTTCCCGTCCGGCCGGCGCATCATCCTGCTGGCCGAAGGCCGCCTCGTGAACCTCGGCTGCGGGACTGGACATCCCAGTTACGTGATGAGTTCCTCATTCGCGAACCAGGTGCTGGCGCAGATCGAACTCTGGACCCACACCGCGAACTATCCGGTCGGGGTTTATGTCCTGCCGAAGCAGCTCGACGAGAAAGTGGCGCGGTTGCAGCTCGCGAAACTCGGCGTGCAGTTGACGGAACTCACCGACCAGCAGGCGCGCTACATCGGCGTGCAGCGTTCGGGACCGTACAAGCCCGAGCATTATCGTTACTGAAGCCGCGGAACTTTTTTTCCTGACGGAATCCGCTGACTGTCCGCGCCTTGCGACACGCTTCGCAAGGCGCGGCAGGCGCTTAACATAGCGGCATGCCCGCTCCAGACCATGATGCAGATCACCTGTCGCGATGACACGGACGGGTAACATCCTGCCCATGAAGTCTGCGCTGCGCTTGCTGCAAATCTCCGATCCGCACCTGCTGGCCGACACTTCCGCAACGCTGCGCGGCGTCAACACGCTCGGCACGCTGCAGCGGGTGCTGTCGCACGCGCGCGCCTACCACTGGGATTGCGAGGCACTGCTGGTCACGGGCGATCTGGTGCACGACCAGCCGGCCGCCTACCGCCACTTCCGCACGCTGTTCGCCGGACTCGGCAAACCCGTCTACTGCATTCCCGGCAACCATGACGATCCAGTCGCGCTGCGCACGGCGCTGGCGTCGGCGCCGTTCCAGTGCGATGGCCACGCCGACCTGGGCGACTGGCGCGTCGTGCTGCTCGACAGCTGCGTGCCGGGCCAGGCTTCGGGCGCCATCAGCGACGCGGGGCTCGCCGCGCTCGAGCGCTCGCTCGCCACCGCCGGCTCGCGCCACGTGCTGCTCGCCGTGCACCACCATCCGGTCACCATGGACAGCCGCTGGCTGGACCAGGTCGGGCTCACCAACGCGGATGAGTTCTTCCGTGTGGTCGATCGCTTCAACAATGTCCGCAGCATCCTGTGGGGACATGTGCACCAGCCCTTCGACGGTCGTCGCAAGGGTGTCAGGCTACTCGCCGTACCGTCGACCTGTGCTCAGTTCCTGCCGAGATCCGACGAGTTTGCGGTCGACCCGCGACCGCCGGCTTACCGGCAGCTGACCTTGCGGGCCGACGGTACGGTCGAGACCAATCTGATCTGGCTGGAGGCGAACGAGAACGAGGATGTGACCATCCCGGCTGCGGCTCGCGGTTGAGGGCAGTAGCCGCCACTGGCCCCAGGTTCGCCGGCAGCCGGATCGAGGTGCGCGAGGGATTCAGCGGCGTTTTTTGGCGCGCGACCTGGTCTTTGGTTTCGCCTTCGCTTTCGGCTTCGATTTGCCCTTTGCGGGTTTCGCTTTCGATTTCGCCCTGGCTTTCGGCTTGGGCCTGGACAGCTGCAGTTGCAGCACGGATTCGCCGGAGATGGGGTCGGTAAGTCCGAGATCGCCGCCGAGGTCTTCGAGCATGTGACGGAAGCTGTCGAGCATGCCGATCATCTTCGGGCGCGCGTCGACGATGCTCTGGAAATCGCGCCACTGCGCCATGATGCAGTAGCTTCGCTCGCCGGTTTTGACGATCCAGCCATCGACGAAGCCCTTCAGGTCCGGCCGCATGGCGCGGTGGGCGTCGATGAACGCCTGCTCCATGCCCGGTTTGACCCTCATCCGCACGACATTGAACGCTGCCATGGCACCCTCCCTGGTTGATGGACGGATCGTGAGCGTCTGAGGGTACCAGCGCAGCCGCCGGCGGGAAATACCACCTCAAGGCGCTGACAGCGGCTCGCACCCGCCGCGGTCACGACTCAGAGCCGCGTGGTGTCCACCAACGGCGCCAGGCGGTTCAGGCGCTGCAGCGGGTCGGCGATTTCCAGCAGGAACTGCTGCGCATCGCGCTCCAGCGGCAGCAGCTCGGCGAACCGGTTGGCAAGCCAACCGGCGTCGTCCCAGTGCGGCTCGAGGAAGCTGGCGGTCTTGCCCATGGCGGGCAGGACGCGGCGGAGCACCTCGGCCAGCGCCTCGTGCTCGGCCGGCAGCGGCGCGGCCGGCGATTCCAGCCATTCCACCTGCCCCACGTGCAGGCCATTGCCACGCACCCGCCGCTCCACCAGCCGGAACCGCTGTTCGCCGCGCGCCAGCAGCCCGAGCAGTCCATCGGGCAGCGTTTCGAAATCCACGACGCGCGCACTGGTGCCCACTTCGGCGAGCGCGCCGATGCGGCCCGTCTCGCCGCCCTGCACGATCAGCAGCACGCCGAACGGCTCGTTGGCACGCAGGCACTCGCCCACCATGTCCACATAGCGCGGCTCGAAGATGCGGAGCGGCAACAGGCCGCCCGGAAACAGCACGGTGCGCAGCGGGAACAGCGGCAGCTCGGTTTCGCCCATGCCCTCGCTCATGTGACGCGCGCACCCAGCCCTGCCAGCAGCTTGCCGTGCAGGCCGCCGAAGCCGCCGTTGCTCATGACCAGGATCTGGTCGCCGGATTGCGCGCTCGCCAGCACGCCCGCGAGCAGCGCGTCCAGGTCGGTGGCGACGTGCGCCCGCGCGCCGAGGGGTTGCACCGCGCCGCGCACATCCCAGCCCAGCGAGTCGGGGCCGTACACCCACACTTCATCGGCGCCCCGGAGCGCCGCGCCCAGCGTGTCACGGTGCACACCCTGCTTCATGGTGGCCGAACGCGGCTCCAGCACCGCGACGATGCGCGCCTTGCCGACCCGGCGGCGCAGGCCGTCGAGCGTGGTCTCGATGGCCGTGGGATGGTGCGCGAAATCGTCGTACACGCTCACGCCAGCCGCCGTGCCGCGCAGCTCCATGCGCCGGCGTACGCCCTTGAAGCGCCCCAGCGCTTCGATGGCGCGCGCCACCGGCACGCCCGCGTGGCGCGCGGCCGCGATGGCGGCCAGCGCATTGTCGACGTTGTGGGCGCCGATCAGCGGCCACTGCACTTCGCCCTGCGCGACGCCTTCGAGCAGCACCTCGAAGCGCGAAAAATCGCTCCCCGCCGCGGCGCGCGCCGCCCAGGGCACGCCCGGCCCGCCCGCGCGCGCGAAGCGCTCCACTGGCGTCCAGCAGCCCGCCTCCACCACGCGCTTCAATGCGGGATCGGTGGCTTGCAGCAGCACCCGGCCGTTGCCGGGAACCATGCGCAGCAGGTGCTGGAACTGGCGTTCAATGGCGGCGAGATCCGGATAGATGTCGGCGTGGTCGAACTCCAGATTGTTCAGCACCAGCGTGCGTGGCCGGTAGTGGACGAACTTGGCGCGCTTGTCGAAAAAAGCGGTGTCGTATTCGTCGGCTTCGATGACGAAGAACGGCGCCGCGCCGAGCCGCGCGCTTTCGGGGAAATTGCCGGGGACGCCGCCTATTAAAAAGCCAGGCGCGAGGCCCGCGTCCTCGAGAATCCACGCCAGCATGCTGGTGGTGGTGGTCTTGCCGTGCGTGCCCGCGACCGCGAGCACCCAGCGCTCGCGCAGCAGTTCGCGCGACAGCCATTCGGGGCCGGAACTGTAAGGAGTGCCGCGCTCCAGCAGTGCTTCGATCACCGGCATGCCGCGGCTCATGACGTTGCCCACCACCACGATGTCGGGATTCAGGTCGAGCTGCGCTGCTTCGAAGCCTTCGATGAGTTCGATGCCCAGCGCCTCGAGCTGCGTGCTCATGGGCGGATAGACATTGCGATCCGAACCCGTGACGCGATGGCCCGCGGCGCGCGCGATGGCGGCGATGCCACCCATGAATGTGCCGCAGATGCCGAGGATGTGGACGTGCATCAGCTACCTCGTGATAATCGACGCCCGATTGTACACGTGACCCGACCCGGAACCTGCCAGTGAACCTCGGTGCGAACATGATCACGGACCCCGTCGCGCTCGACGCGCTGGCGGAGCAGGTACGCGCCCTGGACGTATTCGGCCTCGACACCGAATTCCTGCGCGAACGCACTTATTACGCGCAATTGTGCCTGCTGCAGCTCGGATTGCCGGGTCGCGAGCTGTGCGTGGACACGATCGCCGTGCCGGAGCTGGCGCCGCTCGCAGCCAGCTTCGCCTCGGAGCGCGTCACCAAGATCATCCACGCCGCGCGCCAGGACCTCGAGGTGCTGTGGCGGGCAAGCGGGCCGGTGCGCCGGGTGTACGACACGCAGGTGGCGGCCTCGCTGTGCGGCTTTCCCGCCCAGGTGGGATACGCCGCACTGGTGGAACAGCTGTGCGGCGTGAAACTCGACAAGAGCGCCACCCGCACCGACTGGTCGCGCCGGCCGCTGAGCGCAAAGCAGCTCGAGTATGCGCTCGATGATGTGCGCCATCTGCTTCCGCTGCGGGAAATGCTCGATGAAAAACTCTCGGCGCTCGGCCGCTCGCAGTGGTTCGCGGAGGAAATGGCCGAACTCGACCGGGTGGACTCCTATGAAGTGGCGCCCGAAGAGGCGTGGAAGCGCCTCAAGGGGCTGGCGGGACTGGATCCGTGGCGGCTGTCGCTGGCCGAGGCGCTGGGTGCGTGGCGCGAGCGCCGCGCGATGCGCTCGGACGTGCCGCGCAGCTGGATCCTGGCCGATGTGCCGCTGCGCGAGATGGTCATGCGGGTGCCGCGCACGGCGGCCGAGCTGGCGCAGTTGCCGGAGATGCCGGAAGGCGTGGCGCGCAACAGTGGCACCGAGCTGCTGGCGCTGATCGAGCAGCAGCAGCCACCCGCCATCCTGCCGCCGCTGCCGCAGCGGGAGCGTCCCGACGAGGCGCAGCAGGCGCTGGTGCGCAAACTCTCGCAGCTTGCGAAGCGCATCGCGGGGGATCTGGAGCTCGCGCCGGAAATCCTTGCGACCCGGCGTGATCTGGAGCAGATCGCCGCGGGTGCGACCGACGCCGCACCGCTGGCCGGATGGCGGCGGCAGATCGTGGGCGAACAGTTGCTGGCGGGGATGTAGCCCCGCACCAGGCTATTTCTTGCGCGCGGGCTTCCGGAGGCTCTTCTTGCCGGCCTTGCGCTTCACCGCCGCGGCTTTGCGGGCGGGCGCTTTGGCCTTGGCCTTGGCTTTTGCTTTGACCTTTGCTTTGACCTTGGCTTTGACTTTGTTCTTGGCCTTGGCTTTCGCCTTGACCTTGGTTTTCGCCCTGGCTTTCGGCGCGGCCTTGGCCTTCGCTTTCGCCTCGGTTCGCGCCGCCGGTTTCGCCGCCTTCGGCGTCGCCTTGACCGTCGACTTCACCGGCCTCGGGGCCAGCATCGCCAGCTTCAGCACGCTGATCAATCGCGCGCTGACTTCGGCTTCCGGCGCATCGGCGTCGATGGCGCTCAGGATGCCCTGCGCGGTGTAGAAATCCACCAGTGGACGCGTCTGCTGGTCGTACACCTCGAGCCGGCGCGCCACCGTGGCTTCGTTGTCATCGGCACGCTGGACCAGCTCGGGATGATCGGCGCAGTTCGGGCAGCGCGGCGGCGTGCCGAGATCCGAGGTGTGCACATTGTAGATGCGGCCGCAGGTCTGGCAGCTGCGACGACCGGCGATGCGGCGAACCAGCTCGCGATAGTTGACGTTCATGAGCACCACGGCGTTCAGCGGCTGCCGGATGCTCGCGAGCATCCTGCCCAGCGCTTCGGCCTGCGCGATGTTGCGCGGGAAGCCGTCGAGGATGAAGCCGCGCTGCGCGTCCGGTTCGGCGAGGCGTTCGCGGATGATGCCGAGCACGATTTCGTCGGCGACCAGCAGGCCCGCGTCCATCGCGGCCTTGGCCTTCAGGCCGTATTCGGTGCCGCGCGCGACAGCCGATCGCAGCAGGTCACCCGTGGAAATCTGGGGGATGCCGAAACGTTCGACCAGGACCTTGGATTGGGTGCCTTTGCCGGATCCGGGAGCACCAAGTAGCACGATACGCATTGCGGAACACTACCGGGGCGCGTGAATCCGGTCAAACCCCGCACGGGCTTGAGGTATCCTCGCCGCATGAAAAAGCCAGCCCCGCGCAACGCCTTCTATGCCCAGTCCGGCGGCGTCACGGCCGTCATCAACGCGTCCGCCGCCGGCGTGATCGACGCGGCGCGCCGCCATCCGCGCCAGATCGCGCGGCTGTATGCCGGGCGCGACGGCATCGTGGGCGCGCTCACCGAAGACCTGATCGACGTGGGCGCCGAAGCGTCCGCCACGCTGCGCGGCCTGCGTCACACGCCATCCGGCGCGTTCGGCTCGGCGCGCTTCAAGCTGCGCGGCCTCGACAAGAATCGTGCGGAGTACGAACGATTGATCGAAGTGTTTCGTGCCCACAACATTGGCTATTTTTTCTACAACGGCGGCAACGATTCGATGGACACCGCGCTCAAGGTCTCGCAGCTCGGCGAGCAGCTGGGCTATCCCATCACCTGCGTCGGTGTGCCCAAGACCGTCGACAACGATCTGCCGCACACCGATTGCTGCCCGGGCTTTGGTTCAGTCGCGAAGTACATTGCCGTCTCCACGCTGGAAGGCGCCATGGACGTGGCTTCGATGGCGCGCACCTCCACCAAGGTGTTCGTGCTGGAAGTCATGGGCCGGCACGCGGGCTGGATCGCGGCGGCCGGCGGCCTCGCGGGCAGGAAAGCCTCGGAAGCGCCGCACATCATCCTGTTCCCGGAAATCCCCTTCGAGAAAACGAAATTCCTGGAGCGGGTCAGGCAATGCGTGAGCGACTACGGGTACTGCGTGATCGTCGTCTCCGAAGGCGCGAAATATCCCGACGGCAAATTCCTGGCTGAAGCCGGCACGCTCGACGCGTTCGGCCACGCGCAGCTCGGCGGGGTCGGGCCGGTGGTCGCCAACATGGTGCGCGAGCAATTCGGCTACAAGTACCACTGGGCCGTGGCTGACTACCTGCAGCGCGCCGCGCGACACATCGCCGCGAAGGTGGATGTCGAGCAGGCCTACGCGGTCGGCAAGGCCGCCGTGGAATACGCGGTCAAGGGCATGAACGGCGTGATGCCGGCCATCAAGCGCACTTCCTCCAGGCCTTATCGCTGGAAGATCGTGCCGATTCCGCTGGCGGACGTGGCCAACGTGGAAAAGAAGGTGCCGCGCGATTTCATCACGGCCGATGGTTTCGGCATCACCGCGGCCTGCCGGCGCTATCTCGAACCGCTGATCGCGGGCGAGGACTACCCGCCCTACGCGAACGGGTTGCCGTCCTACGTACGGCTCAAGGGCAAAGGCGTAAAAAAGCGCCTGAAGACGGAATTCAAACTCTAGACGGGCGCGCCGCGCGGTCTTCCAGTCACGCAGCGCCCTGTCGCCACCCGCAGACGGATGCGGGCCAGGATGGCAAGCGGTAGGGTCTGGACATGGACGCGCACTCGACAAGGATCGGTCACGGGCGGTTGCCGATGCGGCTGGCAGCCGGTTTGTTCGCTACGGCCCTGCTGGCCGCCTGCGGCGGCGGTGGATCCGGCTTCGTGTCCAGCGGCGGCATGAGCAGCAGCTCGAGCTCCAGCTCCAGCAGCAGTTCCAGCGGCGGTTCCAGCCTCGATCCGCCGGGCACCGTACCGCTCGCGATGACGCACGTCTTCTCCAGCTTGAGCTTCCAGGCGCCGGTCGACCTGCTGCAGGCGCCAGGCGACGCCGCGCACTGGTATGTCGTCGAACAGGGCGGCACCATTCGCAAGTTCGACACGGCCACGTCCACCGTCACCGATTTCGGCGACCTCACTTCGATCGTGACCTACGCCGGTGAAACCGGACTGCTCGACATGGCGTTCGCGCCCAATTTCCCGACGGATGCGCGCGTGTTCCTCTGGTATACGACCACCATCAGCGGCCAACTCACCTCGCACCTGTCCTCGTTCCGCCTCACCACCGGCAATGGCAGCATCGACCTGAGCAGCGAACAGGTGCTGATCACGGTGAACCAGCCGGAGAGCAACCACAACGGCGGTCACATCGCTTTTGGTCCGGACGGCTACCTGTACCTCGGCCTGGGCGACGGCGGCGGCTCCGGAGACATGCACGGCCCCATCGGCAACGCGCAGAATCCGGATACGCTGCTCGGCAAGATCATCCGTATCGACGTCACTTCGGGCAGCACGCCGTACGCCATTCCCGCCGGCAACCCCAACGCCGGCAATCCCACCTGCAACCTGAATGGCGGCTCCGCGCCCTGCCCCGAAATCTATGCCATGGGCGTGCGCAATCCCTGGCGCTACAGCTTCGATGCTTCCGACGGTTCGCTGTGGATCGGCGACGTGGGCCAGGACCTGTGGGAGGAAGTGGATCATCTCGCGCCCGCGGGATCGGGCTTCACCGGTTACAACCTCGGCTGGCGCTGCCGTGAAGGCGCGCACGACTACAATCCCACCGCCTGCGGCACGGCCACCAACCTCATCGATCCCGTCGCCGATTACGACCACACGGTGGGCACCGTCATCACCGGCGGCTACGTCTACCGCGGCACCGCCATCCCGGCGCTGGTCGGTCGCTACGTGTTCGCGGATTCGGGCAGCGGCAAGCTGTGGAACATCGCGGGCAACACCACCGCCACGCTGCAGGTCCAGGGAGGCTTGGCGACGGGCCTCGAGATCGTGTCGTTCGGGCAGGCGCTGAACGGGGAGCTGTACGCCGTGGATTACGCCAGCGGCGGGTTGTACCAGGTCACCGCGCCCTGACCACGTTGCCGCCCGCTGCGCTGACGGCGGCGCGGGCGGCCACGGCCTGAACCCTCAGATGCCCTCGCCCGGCACGAGCTGCTGGCAGTCGCACAGGTAGCCGGTCCATGGCTTGCCGGACTGATACGTCGCCAGGCGTTTCTGCAATTCGTCGAGCTTCCATCTCCAGCTCGACGCTTTGCTGATCGCGGCCTGCTCCAGCTTGATTGCCTGGTCGAAATGGCCGTTGGCGGCCTGGATCGCGGCCAGCGTTTCCCGGGTGTCGGGATCCGAATCCTTGAACTGGCTGGCGTGCGTGAGCGCGGCGGCGGGATCCCGCAGGGCATCGACGGGTGCCGTGGCCAGCAGGCCCGTGGCCCACAGCGCCACGAAGGGATCGACCGAGTTCGCCGCGCCATGCAGCAAGGGCGCGATCTCGTCATAGGTCGCCGGGTCGTTCGCCTCCATCAATTGTCCGGCCAGCACCATCTCGGCGGCCGAATAGCCCTGCATGGCCTGCGTCTTGAGCATCTCCTGGACGCGGGGCGGCTTCACGCAGGCGGACGCGCTGAGCAGCTGCGCCACACGCAACGCCGCCGAGCGTTCCCCATTCTGCGCGGATTCAGCCAGGTAGTTGAACTCCTCCGTCGTCGTGAGCGCCACTTCGCTGGCCGCGATGCTGTGCAGGTACGAGACGGTTTCGATTGCCTTCAGATCCCCCTGCGCTGCGGCTTTCATGGTCTGGCGCAGTTTGTCTTCGGTCAGGAGGTTTCCCATGGGATTCAACCCCAGGGTGAACTTGACCTTGAGCTGCCACCAGGCGCTGGTCGGTACCCCGGCGACTTCGCCGGCCGCGAACCTCGAATCGTGCACGTAATCAACGGCCGCACTTGCGAAGTCCCCTTGCCCGGAGTTGCTCAGGACGCGCGCCGCATGGGCGAAGCGCGGATTACCCGCGGCGTCGACCATGAACTCGACCAGCACGATGCCCTGGTAGCCCTGTGACTGATCGCTCTGCGGGTAATAGGTGTCTGCAGCGGGGAACTTGGTGATGTGCGGCGGCCGCGTGTCCACGGCCGCTCGCCGCTTTCTGGAGCAGTCTTCCAGCGTGGCGCTCAGTTCGGATTTCAGATCGACAAAAGCGCTGGACTGGGACTGCTGCGCCAGCGCGCTGGTCGCGGCGGAGGACAGGAACACAAGCGTTGGCGGCAGCCATCGACGAACAGGCATCAGGACCTCAGCTTGCAACCGCTTCCGGGAATGGGTACGGACCCCCAATCAGCCTGCGAATGACTCTAGCGGCTGGATCCTGGCGACGCAAATGAAGAGTAGCTTGTTCGCCGTCGAAGAACGCAGGCCGGGCAGCGCCGGTGCGATCGCCATCACGCGTTTCTGCAGGTCCGGAGCGATGACAATCCCATGGGCTCGCGCCACGGCCGCAACGCTTGCAGCCGGGAGAATGCCTCAAATGCCCTCGCCCGGCACGAGCTGCTGGCAGTCACACAGGTAGCCGGTCCATGGCTTGCCGGACTGATACGTCGCCAGGCGTTTCTGCAATTCGTCGAGCTTCCACTTCCACCTGCCCGCGGCGTCGATCGCCTGCCGCTCCAGCTTCACGGCCTCCTCAAAGTTGCCATTCGCCGCCTGCGCGGCGGCCAGTGTCTCGAGCGTATCCGGATCGGTGTGATTGAATTGCTTCGCGTTGCTGAGCGCGAACGCCGGATCACGGAGCGCGTCGGCCGGCGCCGTCGCCAGCAGGCCAGTCGCCCACAACGCCGTGAACGGATCGAGCGAATTGGCGGCACCGTGCAGCAGCGGCGCGATGCGTTCGTAGGTCGAAGGATCATTGGCTTCCATCAGCTCGCCCGCCAGCACCATTTCGGCCGCGGAATAGCCGGACATCGCCTGCCTGGTCAACATGGTCAGCACCAAGGGCGGCTTGATGCAGGCCGGCGAGCTCAACAGCTGGGCCACGCGCAGCGCGGCGGCGCGCTCACCGTTCAGCGCCGACGTGGCCAGGTAGTCGTACTGCTCGGCGGTCGTCAGCGCCACCTCACTGGCCGCCACGCTGTGCAGATAGGACACGATCGCAATGGCCTTGGCGTCGCCTTTTGCGGCCTTGTCGATCTCCTCCCGAAGTGCGGATTCGCTGAGGATGTTCCCCATCGGCCCGCTGCCGTACAGGATGAATTTCAGTTTCATCTGCATCCAGCCGCTCGCTGGTTCACCGCCGGACAGACCCGGCGACCAGGTGGAAGCATGTGCCCAACTTACCGCTGCGTCGGTGAAGGCCGCATCCTCGCGATTGGAGAGGACGCGGGCCGCGTGCACGAAGCGGGGATTGCCAGCGGAGTCGATGAGCATCTCCAGCAACACGATCGCCTGATTGCCCATGCTCTGCATCAGCGAAGGATAGTAGGAACCCGGCTTGGCAACGACCAGGGGCGACGGTGGGCGCTGGAATGTCGAGCGGCGCTTGGTTGCGCAATCTTCGAGCGTGGAGCTCAGCAGGTTCCTCATCTCGACGAACGCCGCACTGGGCGGTTGATCGGCCATCGCGATGCCGACACCAGACAGTAGCGCGAGCAACGCTGGCCACATGTGACGAACGGGCATGGAAAGCTTCCGTGGTTCGGAGGTCATTCAGGGCGTCAGATCGTATCTGGCGAATGTTGCGTCGACGGTCGCCTCGAGCACCTTTGCTTTGGCGACATCCGCACTGCCCTGGGCCGGATTTCCGCTGCGCAGCTCGGCGAGACCGCGGCCGTACAAAGAGGACGCCTCCCATGGCTGCTTCTGCAGCGACTGATCGTAGCTCGCGATCGAATCCTGGTACTTGCCGAGCCGCAACAGCACCAGACCGCGGCTGTCCAGCGTCGCGGCGCTGTTCGGCGCCAGTTGCAGCGATTTGTCGCAGGCCTTCAGGGCGCCATCGAGCAGCCTGGCCGACAGCGCCAGGTTCCAGCACACCGCGTTAAAATCCTGCGCGGATTTCGAACCCTGCATCGCCCGGGCCTGGTCGGACCGCGCGGCTGGCATGTTGCCGAGCGCGGCGTTGGCGGCGGCCCGCAGGGCCAGGTACTCTCCCTTGTCATTGGTTGCAGTGTCCAGGTATTTGTCGAGTGCGACGATCTCCGCCGCATACTGTCCCGAGTCCCGCAGCAATTCCGCACGCAGCCGGACGATCATCGCGGCCGGTCCGTGCAGACGCTCGATCTCATCGATGTCCGCGGCACGACCCGCCGTGTCGGACGCCTCTCGCGCCATTGCCCGGGAAAAGTAGCTCCAGAACCCGGGATCGCGGCGGACCAGATCATCTGCCGCGCGCATCATGCCTTCGACATCGCCCAGCCGCCGGTACATCTGCAGGGCCAGTCCATCCTGGCGCGCGGGTTCCAGGTCGCTGCCGGCCACCGACGCGGCTACCGCGCGCGCAGCCTCGGGATTCCCGTTCCTGAGCAGCGCCGTGAACTGCCTGAGATAGATGTCCCAATTGTCGCGCCGCTGCTTCAGGTAGGCCGCGCAATCATCGGCCGCCTGCTGATACGAGTCCGCGTGGAATGCAGCGTCGGAACGGCCGTCCAGCGCATCCAGGTCGTCGGGATGCCCCTGCAGGATGACCGTCCAGTCGGCGATCGCCGCGGCGTAGTTCCTGTCGATGGCGGAGACCAGCGCACGACCACGCAATGCAGCCAGATCGGAAGAGTCCATGGCCAGCGCCGCCGTCACATCGTCATGGGCGGCCTCGGAATTCCCGCGCCGCGCATTGGCGATGCCACGCCCTGCCAACGCCGCGATGGAATGCGGATCCAGTGCCAGAGCATGGGAGAAGTCAGCGGCCGCGAGCGCATAGTCACGATGCGCCAGCAACAGGTTGCCGCGCTCGACGAAACCGGACGCGCTGCTGGGTTGTGTCGCCATGGCTCGCGCAACGTCGGCATCGCTCACGGTGGCGCCGTACGCCGTCGCGCAAAGAACCAATCCCAGCAACAGCCCAGCGCCGCGCATCTCCCGCCTTCCTCGTTGCGATCTGCAAGGGCTTTCCCGGCCAGACATTTGGCAATGCTGCCCAATGCGACTTTTCGCACTGTAGCTGCGAGGTGCGCGCAAGGCAATCGCGGCCGTCGCTTCTACCCGACCATGAGGGCCTAGACGGGCCTTCCCAACGCAACCCAGCCCGCCACCATCAGACTGTAAACAGCAAAGGCCGTCCCCAGGGTCTGCCAGCGCTGATGTCGCAGCCTCTCACGCACGACCATGACCGTGAGCACAATGGCGTTGACGACGATGCAGAAAGCCTGTGAAGTCACCTGCGAGACCCCGCCCCAGTAGCCCAGCGTGCGTGCCAGGCCGGCTGGCAACAGCAACAGCACCACGCACAGCATCAGCCGCCAATGCGCCTCGACGTCCCGGCGTCTCGCGGCCAGCACCGCCGCGAGGTACGCGATCGCAACCAGCAGGAGCTGGGCTGCGGACAGGTACTCGTCGCGGATCGCTGTCGGCGCGGGCACGCCCGCTCGCAATCGCTCGCCATACTCCTTCATGAGCATCGGGACCGATGTGGCGATCACCGCCATCATGACGAAGTAGGAAGCCGTCCCGAGTCGCCGATGAAGCGCGTGGGAACCAAGATGGATTGTGAGCGGCTGCACGACCAGCAGCACGGCCCAGCTGAACAGGACTAGCGCGTGGAGCTGGACGGCGCCCGAAATATAGGGTGTGAAATGCGGAATCTCGGAGAAGAAGGGAACCCAGAACCCCGCGACGAGCAGCGCCAGGAATAGCGTGGCGCCGATCCACAGGCTTCGCGACAGCACTGCTCCGACCATTGAGCGCCTACGGTAGCGCTGCACGGGCAGCGGGTCCAGTGGCCACGGGAAGTGAATCAGGTCCCAATCCCCCTTGAAATCTTCACAGCCGCCGCCAGCTTGGTTATTCTCGCCTCATCGAAAGGTGGCGCGCGGCTTCGGTGGGCGGTACGCGCCGTTTCAAGCCCACGGCAACTGCAAGGAGGTGATCCAGATGTCTAACTCAAACGTTGGTTCGGTCGCGTCTCTGGGCGCGCTGGTGGGTGGCGGGCGTCGCGCCTAACGCGCGAGTGGCCTGCTGCTGGCCAGGTGGCCAGAGGTTGCGCGCAAGCCCAAATGCTACGCGTGCGACCGTAGTCCAACGGATGGACGCCTCGACGCAGTTGCCGTGCGGTTGACCTTGGATCGCACGGGTCCATGCTCGGGCAGGAATGGCGGGGTTCGAAAGGGCCCCGCCATTTTCTTTTGCGCCGCCACCAGCCGGACACGCAACGGCCTCTCTGTCGGTGGACCGCCCCGCTCAAACCAGAGTGACCAGGCGCGCAATCGCATCCGCACCGGCGAAAACCAGTGCATTCTGTTGATAGGCACGCCCCAGGGCCGATGCCTGCTCCGCACCCATCCCGAGCACGAGTATGCTGGGCTCGGCAGGCCATCGGCCGTGCGGATCGACGCCCTGTCCTCGCAGGAACATCCACCCTGCTGCTTTGACTTCTGATTCCAGTCGCGCCTGCGCCGCCGCGTTGCCCTCGCCCGGCGTGGGTTCGCTGCGGGGATTCCAGGCGGTGAGATAGGCGGCGCTTTGCACGCGATGGGTCGCGTAGCATTCCAGCAGCGACACCGAGCGCTCGTTGACCCGCAACGTGAACTGGCAACCGTTGTCATCGACCCGGTAATCCGTGTCGCTGTAGGCGAGCCGCAGCTCGGCACTCAGGCCATTTGGTTCGACGTTCACCGGTTTGCTGACTGTTGGCGTCCCAGCCGCCCTGGCAGCGGCCTACCTCACCTTGCGCACATCGACCCCTCGCTCGCCACGTCTGACCTCGAAGCGCTGCGACGCCTCGAGGAGATCGCTGAGCTTGGAATAGCCGTAGTTGCGCGAATCGAAATCCGGCCGTTTCTTGGTGAGAATACTGCCCACTTCCCCCAGGTGCGCCCACCCTGAGTCGTCCGACGCATCGTCCACTGCACCACCAGCCAGCTCGAGGAATTCCGCATCACGATCCAGCTCCGCAGGCGACTTGCGGCGCGGCGACTGCCCCTCCGCCCTCGCGAACACCTCGGTGTAGATGAAGCGATCGCAGGCCGCGACGAACGGCTGCGGCGTTTTCTTCTCGCCGAAACCGTACACGCTCTTGCCCGACTCCTTCAGGCGCGACGCCAGGCGCGTGAAATCGCTGTCGCTCGACACCAGGCAGAAACCCTCGACGTTGCCCGCGTAGAGCAGGTCCATGGCATCGATGATCATCGTGCTGTCGGTCGCGTTCTTGCCCCGGGTGTAGGCGAACTGCTGGATCGGCGTGATGGAATGTTCCAGCAGCACCGCCTTCCAGGACCCGAGGTTCGGCGTGGTCCAGTCGCCGTAGATGCGCCGCACCGTGGCGCGGCCGAGCCTGGCGACCTCGTCGATCAGGCCCTTTACGATCGCCGGGTTGGCGTTGTCGGCGTCGATGAGTATGGCCAGGGTGGGGCTGGGTTCGGGCGAACTGGTCATGGGCGGAGCGTAACAGCTTTCGGCTCGAGCCCGGAGTCCGGCGCGGGTCTCACCGATTGCCAAAGTCCTTCACAGCTTCACCTTCACACTCGCCGAATAATTCCTTGGCTCCCCATGGAAGGCCTGATTCCAGTAAAGGCTCGTCAGGAATTCCTCATTCGCCAGGTTATCGCCCCTCACCGTGAACTCCACGCGCGATCCCACCTGATACGTCAACTCCGCGCCCAGAATCGAATAAGCCCCCTGTTCCACCGTTCCCCCCGTCGCCGCATCAAATTGCCGGATCCCGTTCTGCCACCGGGCATCCGCACCCAGCTCCAGCCCGGCGACCCCGGGCACCTGCCAGGTCCCCAGCAACTTGAACGTCTTGCGCGGCACGAAGGTGCGCGTATCCGCGCCGCTCGGGTCCGTCATGCGAAGCTGCGTATAGCCGCCGTGCAGCGTGAGTGACTGCGCGATCTTCCCCGACACTTCGAGTTCGAAACCTTGCGAACGGATCGAGATCCCGTCGTAGTAAGGCAGCGTGAAGTCCGGTCCGGCGTAGCCTGCAAACTGCGCGAAGTTGTCCTGGTCGGCCTTGAACAGCGCGAACGTTCCCAGCAGTTTGCCATCGAACCATTCGCTCTTCGCCCCTGCTTCGTAGCTCTTGCCCTTGGCGGAGCCGATCGGCTGCAGCGCGGGATTGAGGTAATCCTGCGGCTGGAAGATGTCGCTGTAGCTCGCGTACAGGTTCAGGTGCGGAACGACATTCCACGTCGCGCCCAGGTACGGCGCGGTGGACTTCTCATGCTTGTCACCCGAGACGCCATAGTTCACGCCGCTCGCGGTGTAGTCCACGGCGTTGAAACCGGCGATGAGTTTGAGTGATTTCGTGAACGAGAGGCGCGTGGCGCCGTATACGCGATTGAACAGCGTGTGCGTGTCGGCGGCGATGTAGCGATCGCCGAAGTCCGGCAGCGGGATGGCATTGCCGCTCGCGAACGGAAAGGCGGGCGCGTCGAAGCCACTCTGATCGGCCGGCGGGTCGCGCTCGAAGGTGTGGCTGCTCGCGTCGGCGAGCGAGAGGCCCAGCACGGCTTCGTGCGTGAGGCCGAACAGATCGAAACTGCCGGCGATGGAGGTGTCGGACAGGACGCTGTGCGTGTGCACGTCGAACATGTCCGGGTATGCGACCAGGCCGAGGTTGGTGCTCGGGTCCGTGGTGCCGTCGAGGTACAGCAGCCGCGACGGCTCCTGGTACGTGCCGTAGGTGGCAGTGCTCTTGAGCATCCAGCGCGGCGCGAGCGTGACGCTGAGCTCGCCGAAGCTGCTGGTGGTGCGCTGCTGCCAGTAGGTCCAGTCCTGGCCGCTGTTGGTCGAGACCGGATAGTCGGTCTGCGTGCCATCCGAATACAGCAGCGGCACGGCGCCCCACATGGCGCCCGTGGACTTGTTGTCCTGGTACGAGAAGCCCGCGGCGACGGTGATGCGATCGCCGATCTGGCCGTCGACGACGCCGTACAGCACCTGGCGTTTGTTGTGGTAGTAGTCCAGCCACGAGTCGCGGCTCTGGTCGGCGGCGACAACGCGCGCCGCCCACTGGCCCGAGGCGACCAGCGGCGTGGAGACGTCGAGGTCGATGCGCTTGAGGTCCCAGGTGCCATAGGTGAGCGTGCCGCTGGCCTGGAAATCATTGGTCGGGCGTTTGCGCACGAAGTTCACGGTGCCGCTCGGATTGCCGGTGCCCGTGAGCAGGCCGTTGGCGCCGCGCACGACCTCGACCTTGTCGTAGAGTGCGGTGTCGCCATCGCCCACGATCAGGCCGTCGAACGGCATGCCGATGCCGTCCACCTGCACGCTGGTGAGATCGAAACCGCGCGAGTTGTAGTAGGTGCGATCGCTCTCGGCCTGTTCGACGTTCACGCCCGTGACCAGCTTGAGCATGTCGTTCGTGTCGTGCAGCGCGAAGGTGTCGAGCGTGGTGGCGTCGATCACGGTCTCGGACTGCGGAGTGTCGGCCAGCGTGAGCTCGAGGCCGGTGGCGCCCTTGCTGGTGCGCGCGGCGCGCTGCGCGGTGATGAGCACGGTTTCGAGCGAGTCGGATTCAGCGGCGGAGACGGTGAATGGATGTCCCGCCGCCACGATGCCGCCCAGCAGGAACGCGGCTCTGCCGCGCCAATCCCATGATTTCACTCGCATTTCTCACTCCGCGCCAAGCCAAAGGAGTGCTAATGCTAATAACTCTCATTTAGATTTTCAAATGAAAACGTGCCGGGGAAGTGAAATCCACCTTCCCCGCGCTCGGGTTGTACCTGCAGGTCGGTTGCTACAGGCGGTTTCTCCAGCCCTGCTGCGCGGCGTCCGCGGTGCCCTCGCCCGGCTGCTGCTGCTCCCCAACAGGGTGTCTGATGGATTCCAGGCGTTTTCGGCCAGCCGTGCGCCTTGCACGGCGCAGCCGTCACTGCACGCGCTTCACCGGCGGTGGCTGCCACGAGCCATCGGTGATCGAGGGCGCCACCTCGTTCGGCCAGTACATGCGCAAGGTCAGGTTGAACACGCCGGTCGGCGCGGGGAGCCAGTTGGATTCCAGCGTGGCGCCCGGCGAATCGTGCTGGATGCGCAGATCGATCGAGCCATCCGCGTTCTTCTGCAGCGGCATCCAGCTGCTGAGCGCGTAACGGTTGATCGGGTTGTCGACGAAGAACGAATCGGCGTCGTACATCGTCACCGACCAGAACGCCTTCACCGGCGGGGTCTGGCCGGCGTCGAAGTGCAGCACATAGCGGTTGGCGCCGTTGAGCGCGTGGCCGTCGGCGTCGACGTATGCGGTCGGGTACACCGCGTCGGCGGGCAGGTTGGCGCCAAACGCAATCAGTGCGATCACCGCGCGCGTACCGTAGTCGGTGCCGTAGTTTCCGAGGTTCGAAGGCGGGATGCGCCAGCCGTTGACCGGTTTGCCGGCGCCCTTTTGTACTTCCTGCAGCCTGGCCATCGCGAGTTGCACCGCGGGTTCGAGCGCTTTGGCCATGGCGGGATCCAGTCTGTCAGGGTCGAACGGCCGCCCCGGCACGATCCCGATGCGCGCGAGGCGCTGCACGATCGGCGCTTCCGATGCGGTCGGTGGATTGTCCTTGAGCAGCCGGGCCAGCGCGCCGAAGAACTGCGCGCTGCTCATGTGGCGGACCTGCTCGACGGGCGGCGTCTTCATGTCGACCGAGGCATCGAAGCTGCCTGCCGGTGGCGCGTACGGCTTGCCGTACTGCGACAGCGGCACCAGCGTGTACCCGTCCTGGATGGCGTGCACGGCCGCGTAGTCTTCCGGTCCGTTGGTCTGGGTGCGGCCGAGGATCCACGCCAGGTTGGTCGGGGACTTGATCGGCTGCATACCCGCGGGCACCGTGCCCCGCCAGCCTGGTCCGCTGATGAGGAACACGCCGGGCTTCGTGCCCGTGGTGCGCGAGCCCGGCGTCGCGAACACGTTGGTCCATGCGTCCATCATCGGCAGCAGGTAGTAGCGGCCGTGTGTGTCGGGGACTGCAAGCACCAGTGGCTCGGCGGCGAGATCGAGGAACGCGGAGGAATAGAGCGTGTCGACGTTGGCGCGCACGACTTCCTTGAACGAGGCGTTGGGGAATGCCCGCATCTGCGCGAACTGGTTGACCGGCCGGGCGAGCTTGCTGCCCGGGAACACGTTGGTGGTCTTGCGGGCGGTGACATCCATCAGCACCAGCGGCAAACCCCAGATCACGGCTTGCACGCCCGCCGCCGTCACCTGCTCGGGCGTCAGCGAGTCCGCTGTGCCGCTGGTGACTCCATTGGACGCCGCGCCGGCGCCGGGAGTGCCCTGGGCAGTCGCGATCGCGGTCATCGCGAGCCCAAAACCCAAGGCGATCGACGCAGCAGTTAACTTGGCCTGACCCGAATGCTTCATGGCAGTGTGACTCCGCAGCGGGGTGCTGCGGTGGATTTTGCCAGAAACGTCCGCGCGGCCGAACCGCTCCAGTCAGCGCTGCCTCCCGGGGCTGCGGCTACGGCGTTCCGCTCGGCTCGGTACCTCCCGGAACACCTGACGCTCCCTCAGCCCTTCACCTTCTGCAAGGACACCGCGTTCATGCAATAACGCAGGCCGGTGGGCGGCGGCCCATCCTGGAACACGTGCCCCAGGTGCGCGTCGCAGGTGTTGCAGACGGTCTCCACGCGCGTCATGCCGTAGGACGTATCGGCGTGATAGGCGATCGCGTTGTCGGCCACGGGCTGCGTGAACGAGGGCCAGCCGGTGCCCGAATCGAACTTGCTCGAGGAGTCGAACAGCAGCGTGCCGCAGCAGCGGCAGGCATAGGTGCCTGGCTCGAACAACCCGCACATCTCCGAGCTGAACGGCCGTTCGGTGCCCGCGGTGCGCGTGACGCGGTACTCCTCGGGGCTGAGCTGCTGGCGCCACTCGGCGTCGCTCTTCACGACCCGTTGCGCAGGCGGCGCGACGCCTTCCTTCGACAAACGCAGCACTTCTCTCCAGTTCAGCATGGAGTTCTCCCCACAGTGATCGAGTCTCGCCAGTCGCGACGCAAAATCAATCGCGCCGCTTGCCGTGCTTCTTCGGCGCATGCAGCGAGTGGGCCGCGTGCGGGACGTGCCCGCGCGGCCCATGGCCGCCGCGGCCGCCCCGTTCCTCGCCCGCCGACGCCACCAGCGACATCGCCAGCTCACGCCCCTTCAGCTTCAGTCGCTGCATGCGTTTCAACACATGCGGCGGCATGCCCACGGGCAGGCGCACGGTGCTGTAGTCATCGTAGATGTCGATGCCGTTGATCTCGGACCCATCCAGCCCCGCCTCGTTGGCGATCAGCCCGACGATGTTGCCCGGGTTGACGCCATTGCGGCTACCGACTTCGATGCGGTAGGTGTCCTGTGGCGCGAAGCGCGGGTTGCGGACGCGGGGTCCGCGCTCCGGGGCGTCATCCTCGTCACCGCCGCGGCGCTTGCCGCGCGCCGGTGCCGCGTCGCCTTCTTCGACCACGGCCTGTTCGCGCTTGCTCAGCAACAGCGGCGTCTTGCCCTGCACCAGGGTCAGCAGCGCCGCCGCGACATCGACCAGCTCCACGCCCGACTCGCCGCCCATCTCTTCCACGATCTTGCGATACGCATCCGGCACGCCCTTCGCGAGCACGTCGGTGACGCGCGTCTTGAACTTGGCCACGCGCTTGGTATTCACCTCGTCGATGCTGGGCAGCGTCATCGGCTCGATCGGCTGGCGCGTCGCGCGCTCGATCAACCGCAGCATGTTGCGCTCGCGCGGCGCGATGAACAGGATGGCCTCGCCGCTGCGGCCGGCGCGGCCGGTGCGGCCGATGCGATGCACGTACGACTCGGTGTCGTACGGCACATCGAAGTTCACCACATGGCTGATGCGCGGCACGTCGAGCCCGCGCGCGGCGACGTCGGTGGCCACCAGGATGTCGATGTGGCCATCCTTCAACTGCTGCACGGTGCGCTCGCGCTGCGCCTGCAGGATGTCGCCATTGAGCGCGGCGGAGGCGAAGCCGCGCGCCGAGAGCTTTTCGGCCAGCTCCGCCGTGACCTGCTTGGTGCGCGCGAAGACCAGCATGGCGTCGAAGTCTTCGACTTCCAGGATGCGCGTCAGCGCGTCGAGCTTGTGCAGGCCGCTCACCATCCAGAAGCGCTGGCGGATGTTGGCTGCGGTGGTGGTCTTGCTCTGGATCAGCACCTCGCGCGGATTGCGCAGGTGGCGTTCGGCGATGCGCTTGATCTGCGGCGCCATCGTCGCGGAGAACAGCGCGACCTGCCGCTCGGGCGGCGTCTGCGCGAAGATCGCTTCGATGGCGTCGACGAAGCCCATCGCGAGCATCTCGTCGGCTTCATCCAGCACCACGTGCTTCAACTTCGCCAGCGTGAGCGTGCCGCGATCGAGATGGTCCGTGATGCGGCCCGGCGTGCCCACCACCACCTGCGCGCCACGCTTGAGCGCGTTGAGCTGCGGCGTGTAGCTCTGGCCGCCGTAGATCGGCACCACGTGGAAGCCGGGAATGGCACTCGCATACTTCTGGAACGCCTCGGCCACCTGGATCGCGAGCTCGCGCGTCGGCACCATCACCAGCACCTGCGGCTCGCGCTGCGTGAGGTCGAGTTGCGAGAGGATGGGCAGCGCGAACGCGGCGGTCTTGCCGGTGCCGGTCTGCGCCTGGCCGAGCACGTCGCGACCCTCGAGCAGCGCCGGAATGGTGGCGGCCTGGATGGGCGATGGGGCTTCGTAGCCGATGGCCTTCAGGCCCGCGAGCACGGTCTCGGACAGACCGAGTTCGGCGAAGCTGGTGGCGGCGGGCGCGGACGGGGATTTCATGGCGCGGGAGTGTAGCCGCTCGGCGTCCGGCCCTGTGATCTAATGCGCGCCATGAACACCGACGATCGTCTCGAAACCATCGAAATCAAGCTTGCGCACCTCGAGAAAGCGCTGGGCGAGATCAGCGATGTCGTTGCGCGACAGCAAAAAGAGCTGGATCTGGCACAGGCACGGCAGCAGCGCCTGACCCAGCAGCTCGAGGCGCTGGAATCGGCCCCGGGCGCGGGTGCCGAGGCGGGCGGCGCGCAGACTTATGAAAAGCCGCCCCACTACTGATGGCCGGCTGTCGCCTCTGAACCCGCCCCCTTCCCAGGCGCCCGGATGGCCCGCCGCCCGGCGTTTAGTGGGCTTTTGAACCCTGTGGTATAAAGGGCGCCGATTTTTGGGAGGGATTTCATGACTGTAGCGAATTGGCTGTGGCTGGCGGTCGGTGCCGGCCTGATCGCCGTGATTTATGGTGTGCTTTCCATGCTGCGGATCCTGGCGCTGCCCACCGGCAACGCGCGCATGCAGGAAATCGCCGCCGCCATCCAGGCCGGCGCCAAGGCTTACCTGAACCGCCAGTACGCCACCATCGCGGTGGTCGGCGTGGTGCTGTTCGTCGTGCTGGGCCTCGCCTTGAGCTGGCCCACCGCCGGCGGCTTCGCCGTCGGTGCCGTCCTCTCCGGCCTGACGGGCTTCATCGGCATGAACATTTCCGTGCGTGCCAACGTGCGCACTGCCGAGGCTGCCAACAAGGGCCTGAACGCCGCGCTGCAGGTCGCGTTCCACGGCGGCGCCATCACCGGCATGCTGGTGGTGGGCCTCGGCCTGCTGGGCGTCGCGGGGTACTTCCTGGCGCTGGGCGGCGCGGCTGGCGGGACGGCCACTTCCACCGCACTGCACGCGCTGGTGGGCCTCGCGTTCGGCGGCTCGCTGATCTCCATCTTCGCGCGCCTCGGCGGCGGCATCTTCACCAAGGGCGCCGACGTCGGCGCGGACCTGGTGGGCAAGGTCGAAGCGGGTATTCCCGAAGACGACCCGCGCAACCCCGCCGTGATCGCCGACAACGTCGGTGACAACGTGGGCGACTGCGCCGGCATGGCCGCCGACCTGTTCGAAACCTACGCGGTCACGCTGGTGGCCACCATGCTGCTCGGCAGCCTGCTGATCAGCGGCGCGAGCGGCATCCTGTTCCCGCTGGCGCTGGGCTCGGCCTCGATCATCTCCTCCATCGTCGGCACCTTCTTCGTGAAGGCGCGCGAAGGCGGCAAGATCATGAACGCGCTGTATCGCGGCGTGATCGTCTCGGGTTTGATCTCCGCGGTCGCGTTCTGGTTCATCACCAAGTCGATCAT
Organism: Steroidobacteraceae bacterium; assembly: GCA_035499515.1. GTDB lineage: Bacteria > Pseudomonadota > Gammaproteobacteria > Steroidobacterales > Steroidobacteraceae > FEN-1191. Next base: position 87,460 of record DATJYR010000002.1, read on the forward strand.
GCCGGACCAGTTCGGCCCGATGTTCGGCTGCGCGCTGGTCGGACTCGGCCTCACCGCCGCGCTGATCGTGATCACCGAGTACTACACCGCCACCGAGTATTCGCCGGTGCGCAATGTCGCCGCGGCCTCGCAGACCGGCCACGCCACCAACATGATCGCGGGCCTCGGCGTGAGCATGAAGTCCACCGCCCTGCCCGTGATCGCCGTGTGCGTCGCCATCTGGGCCTCGTACACGCTGGGCGCGCGGGCCGGCGTCGGCCTGTATGGCGTCGCCATCGCGGCCACCGCCATGCTGTCGCTGACCGGCATGATCGTGGCGCTTGACGCCTACGGCCCGATCACCGACAACGCGGGTGGCATCGCCGAGATGAGCGGCCTCGACAAGAAAGTGCGCGACATCACCGATCCGCTCGACGCCGTGGGCAACACGACCAAGGCCGTGACCAAGGGCTATGCGATCGGCTCCGCGGGCCTGGCCGCCCTGGTGCTGTTTGCCGACTACACGCACAACCTCGAAGCCGCGCACAAGCTGCAGGAGTTCTCGCTGTCCGATCCGGCGGTGATCATCGGCCTGTTCATCGGCGGCCTGGTCCCCTACCTGTTCGGCGCCATGGCGATGGAAGCCGTGGGCCGCGCCGCGGGCTCGGTGGTCACGGAAGTGCGCCGCCAGTTCCGCGAGATCAAGGGCATCATGGAAGGCACGGGCAAGCCGGACTACTCCAAGGCCGTGGACCTGCTCACCAGGGCCGCGATCAAGGAAATGATCATTCCCTCGCTGCTGCCCATTCTGGTCCCGATCATCGTCGCCTTCGGCATCAACGCGCTGATGGGTCCCGGCGAAGGCATCAAGGCGCTCGGCGGCCTGTTGATCGGCACGATCGTGACGGGCCTGTTCGTCGCGATCTCCATGTGCACCGGCGGCGGCGCCTGGGACAACGCCAAGAAGTACATCGAGGAAGGCCACTTCGGCGGCAAGGGCTCGGATGCGCACAAGGCGGCCGTGACCGGCGACACCGTCGGTGATCCGTACAAGGACACGGCGGGACCGGCGATCAACCCGCTGATCAAGATCATCAACATCGTGGCGTTGTTGCTGGTGCCGCTTCTCTAAAGAGGCGCGCGGGGAGCGGAAGCTCGAACCACGGCGCCCCGGGAGTGATCGTCCCGGACGCGCTGCGGTCTGCCAGCCACGCACTCCGTCACGGGCCGCCGCACGCCTCCGGCTTTCCCACTCCCGGATGGCAGAGGCGCACTGCCACGTCGGCGGGGGCGGGCGGGTGCGCAGTCCCCGTAAGGTTTTCCGCGCACCGCTTCCACGCAGCCGCCCAGCGCCAAGCGCTCCGCCTCTTCCACACCTCAGTCACCACAGTGCAAATTTCCGCCTGGCACGGGCGACGCAGATCGACAACGTTCAGTTCACATCGGTGCGCGGAAAAGCCTGAAGGGGACTGCGCACCC
>DATJYR010000003.1:0-48350 GCA_035499515.1 Steroidobacteraceae bacterium
CCATGGTGAATCGTATGGGTGGATCCTTTTGCGGGTCCCAGCCGTAGTAGCCGGGCACCGGCGAGAATCCCTCGGTGAAGTCTGCTTCGGATATCAGCACCACGCCCCACTGAGGGTGGAACCGGTCGGCCACCAGCCTGGCGACGGCAAGGTAGTCGGGCATCGAGGCTCCGGAGCTGCCGAAGGGCAGCACAGGCATCGGTTCGTGCAACAGCGCCGGCAGCCTGCCCTGCAGCGTGACCGGGTAATCATTCATCAGGTTCTCGATATAGCTGTCGCCGAGTATCGCCACCCCGCCGGCGTCTCGCTGGTAGTCGAACGGCGCCACGTAGCCCATGTTGTTGACCGAGCCCTCATTCACGAGATCCAGCTTCCACCCCGCCGAATAGGTAAAGGTGCTGTGCGGCAGCAGGTGATTGATGGGCCATGCCGGATCGTATTCGGCCGCGTAAACGCCTCTGCCGGCCACCGGCAACAGATGCAGCAGGAGTTCGAGCATCAGCACCGCCAGCGCCGCGCCGCTTCCCACCCACAGTCCGACGCGCAACAGGTTCTTCATGGCCGTCAGAAGTTGAAGTAGATGAATTCCGTGACTTGGCGCGAGGCGGAGATCATCGCGGTGAGCACCACAGCCACGATGCCGGCACCGACCGACATCCCGAGCGCAGGCCGCCAGCCGGGAGTGCACAGGCGCGCGACCAGCGGTCCGAGGTGACCATCGATGATTTCCTGCGTGTTCGGCAGGATGCGGGCGCAGAGCAGCAGCGCTGCGAGGCCGAACCATTGGTCGATCTGCCATCCCGCCAGCGGCTGAGCCGTCACCGGCGTCATCCCGAACATGGCCCCGAGCATCGCGGTCGCCGACTGCATGTCTTCCGCCCTGAAGAACACCCAGGCGACCATTACGGCGAGCATGGTCACTGCGTTGCCGAGGGTTCGGCCGGCCAGCGAAGGCGGCCGCCGAGCGCGCACGGGCTCGTCACGCCCCGTCAGCCGGCGCCAGCCGTGGTTGACCATCAGGTAGATGCCATGCAGTCCGCCCCAGACGACGAAAGTCCAGGCCGCACCGTGCCAAAGGCCTCCCAGCAGCATGGTCAGCAGCAGATTGACGTAGCGGCGCGCCGGTCCCTTGCGATTGCCGCCGAGTGGAATGTACAAGTAGTCACGCAGGAAGGCGGACAGGGTCATGTGCCAGCGGCGCCAGAAATCGATGATGTCGAGCGCCTTGTACGGCGAGTTGAAGTTGTAGGGAAGGCGCACGCCAATGAGCCGCGACAGGCCGATCGCCATGTCCGAGTAGCCGGAGAAGTCGAAGTAGATCTGCAGGGTATAGGCGAGGATCCCCCGCCACGCCGCCTCCGGGGCGATTGCCCCGTGCAGTGAACTGGCAAACACTTCCCGGGCGATGGGCGCGAAACTGTCCGCCACCAGTACCTTCTTGATCAGGCCCGCCACCAGGAACGCGATGCCCATGGCGAAATTGCCGAACTCGGGACGGTAGACCCTTGGCTCGCGGAATTGCGGCATCATCTGCGAGTGGTGCAGCACGGGTCCGGCCACGAGGTGGGGAAAATAGCTTACGAACAGCGCATAGCGCACCGGGCTGCGTTCTGCCACCTTGCCCGCATACACGTCCGCCAGATAGGCGATCTGCGTAAAGGTGAAGAAGGAAATCCCCAGTGGCAGCGCAATGGACCACCGGTGGATGTGCAGACCCGCCAGGCCATTCAATGTATCGATAAAGAAGTTCGCGTACTTGAAGTACGCAAGCGCCAACAGATTCGTGGCGATCGCGAAGACCAGCAGTCGCTTGGCAGAGGTGGGGCTGCCGGGCTCGCGTGCCCGCAGGATCAGGCCGCCGGCCCAATAATTGAAGCAGATGGAAGCGACCAGCAGCAATACATGCACCGGACGCCAGCATGCGTAGAAGAACATGGATGCCAGCACCAGCCAGGCAGCTGCGATCCGGACGCCGGCGAATCTGGCAATCAGAAAGAAGCCGCCGAGAGTCACCGGCAGATACACGAACAGGAATGCGCCGGTCGTAAACAGCATGCCGGGGAATGGTACTGACCCCGGTCAGCGCGATGCCTTCATTGGGTCGTGAGCCATGTGGACTACGTGAATTCAACCGGAAGCTGGTCCATACGGTCCAGCTCGTAGGCGCATTTACGTCACGCGTGTGCATATACAATGGTTGAGTCGTCATGTGGCGCGGCGTATCCGCGGCGGGATGAGCAGGATTTTCCACCAAGGAGAGGTGCGATGGACATGGTGTCTATCCGGGCAGGGACTGCGTGTTCTCCTCCTCCGTGTGATCGCGTGCCGCCGGCCTCGATGAAGGTGACTGGCTGGGTCATGGTGCTTGTGGCCATGCTGGCGGCTCTCGCCACGATGCCTCGCACCGCCCGGGCGGCCGGCAGTCTCGTCTTCATGTCCGGCTTCGAATCTTCTACTGCCATCGGTGCTGCGACAAATTGCTTCACGAGTCCAAGCGCTTGCTGGCAGTCCATCAGCGGGTCGGATGGAACGTCCGGCTATTCATGGCCGCCCCAGTTCTGGGGCACGCAGAACGCCTATGACAATGGCGGGCTCTTTCTCGCGATGGCAGACGTGGCGGGCGTGACGTCCTCGACAATCGGGGACTATGTGTCCAACAGGATAATGACTGTGAAAGGGCACGCCGGCAGCTCCAGCAACCAGGCACTGTTCATGCAGATCATCGCCAATCCCAATGGCCAGAATGAACTTGGTACGGCAGCCACGCAGGACGAATTGAATTTCCTTCCTGCATCCGAGAACGGCGACCTGTACATCAGCTACTGGATCAGATTCCAGCCTGGGATGACCGAGAACATGACTGCACTCGATACTTCAGTGACGGGGGTCGCCGGAAATGGGGGAACGTGGCGCAACATTTTCGCCTTGATGACCGGAAGCAGCCCTTCGGTGGGCGATATCTCTCCGAACAATGGCGATTATCGCATGGCGGCTTATGTACTCACCGGTTGTCCCCAGGAATTGATCGACGCGATGCTCTCGCCATGCACCGGCACGAATCCCAATCCTGGACCCTTCTGGGAGTTCATCGGTGACAATGTCGCTGGCGGTGGTTATTCGCTCGTGAATCACTGGGTCGAGACGAACGCGTCCGTCGCGGTGCCGGACGACGGCAGCTGGAACAAGATTGAGGTGTTCTGGCACCGCAGTTCCGGTAGCGACGGCCGATTCTGGATGGCCATCAACGGGACGCAGCTGGTTGATCACTCCGGTCCGAACATGGGAGCGTCTTCACTGCCAATCAACCGCATACTGCCGGCGTTCCTTGCATCGGGAGGATACCACCCGATTTACCAGTGGATCGACGATATGCAGATATGGGACGGTGGATTTCCACCCTCGAGCTGTACCGTGGGTACGGATGCATGGTGTGATCCGCCATACGCATCCCATTGATCGGCCGTGGCGCTGAGAGATGTACCCATCCATTTGCCAAGGAGAGGTGTCATGGAAAAGGGGTTGTTCCTGAGCGGGGGAACCCGTTTCGCCAGATTGCGGTCCGTCGCGCACAGCGGTGGATTACTTTTTGGCACGTTGCTGGTTGCGCTTCCGTGGGCGGCGCACGCATCCGGCACTCTCGTGTTCATGTCGGGATTCGACTCGTCGACTTCGATCGGCTCGCCGACGAACTGCGGCACAAGCCCGAGCTTCTGCTGGGAGTCGATCACCGGATCAGATAGCGTTTCCGGTTACTCATGGCCACCGCAGTTCTGGGGTACGCAGTACGCCTACGACAATGGCGGAGTCTTTCAGGCGATGGCGGCGGTACCGGGAGTCACGGCCTCCACACTCCGTGACTACGTTGGCAATCGCATCGTGAACGTGAAGGGTCATACCGGCACGGCCAGCAACAAGGCTGTGTTCATGCAGATCACGACCGATCCCAATGGCCAGAACGAGCAGGGACCGGCGGCCACTCAGGATGCTTTGCAGTTCTTCCCCGCCTCGGAAGGTGGTGACCTCTATATCAGTTACTGGATCCGGTTCCAGCCGCAGATGAGCAGAAACATGGTGGGCCTCGACATAGCTGCCGGGGGAGTGAGCGGGAACCATGGCACCTGGCGCTCATTCTTCGCATTGAAGACTGGCACGAGTGCCCCGGCCGGAGATTTGCCGTCCGATAACGGCGATTATCGGATCGAGGCATACGTCATGACGGCGTGTCCCCAAGATCTCATCGACGGCCACGTGGCACCGTGCGACGACATGGACAACAACCCGAATCCGGCGCCATTTTGGAGAGTTATCGGCGATAACGTCGCCGGCGGCGGCTATTCACCCGTCAACACCTGGTCGGTCGTTAGCACCGCCATCCCGGTCCCGGATGATGGAAGCTGGAACAAGGTGGAACTATTCTGGCACCGCAGTTCGGGGAGCGACGGCAGATTCTGGATGGCCATGAACGGTACGCAGATCGCCAACCATCTCGGTCCGAACATGGGGCAGGTTTCCCTGCCAATCAATCGGATCATGCCCGCGCTGCTGTATTCGGGCGGCTATCAACCGACCTACCAGTGGATCGACGACCTCCAGATCTGGGATGGCGGGTTCCCGCCCGCGACGTGCACATCCGGGGTTGACGCGTGGTGCGACCCGCCGTACGCCTCACATTGAGGGAAGCGGCAAAAAAAGAAGAGAACTGGCCCGTTTCTCGCCAGTCCTCTTCGTGTCCACGCGGGGACAGGTCCTCAGTGGATTTCAGTGCGCCGCGTACGGCGGGTTGTTGCCCATCGGCGGGAAGCCGTCCCAGATCTCCAGGTCATCCATCCACTGGTAGATCGGATACGGACTGCTCGAATACACGAGCGGCGCGAAGATGCGGTTGATGGGCATGTTCCACGCGCCGACGTTCGGACCATGGTGGTCGATCAGGGTCTGGCCATTCACGGCCATCCATGCGCGCCCGTCGCTGCCCGCGCTACGGTGCCAGAAGATCTCGAACTTGAACCACTGGTTGATCGGAACCGGAACGGTGTGGTTCTCCTCCTGCCAGCTGTTCACGAGGGGGGCATTGCCACCGGCCACGTTGTCGCCGCGCAGTGCCCAATAGGGAGCGACATTTCCGTAGGTCAGCACATAGGCCTCGATGCGATAGTCACCGTCGTCGGCAGGCCCACCCCACGCAACCTGGCCGCCGGTCTTGAGGGCGAAGAACGAGCGCCAGGTGCCGCCGTTCTGCACGCCGGGGCCGTCCGCCATGTTATGCATCTTTTCCGCCATGTCCGGCTGGAACTTCAGCCAGTAGCTGATGTACATGTCCCCGTCCTCGTGCTGCGGCAGGAACTGCAGCACGTTCTGCTCCACGGAATAGGCGGGCGAGGCCGTGCCATTGACGTTCTGCGAATTCTGCTGCAACAACACGTGCGTCTGCGCGCCGGTGTGACCGGTCACAGTGTCGACCCGGTCGAACAGGAAGTTGCCCATCGTCGCCGGAGTCGTGTAGGCCTGGTCACTGAGCAGGAGGAACTTGGCGCTCCCGCCCCAGACATTGCCGGGCCAGGTGAAGCCGGTGGTGCTGTCGGTGCCCGAGAAGTTCTGCCAGCAGCCACCGCCCCAGCAATCCTGTGCCGCCAGCGGCGCCTCGTTGAAGTCTCCTTCGAATCCCGAGGCGAACAGCAGCTTGGACGTGCTGGTCGCGGCTGCGGCCGGCGAGGGCGAGATACGGATCGCATCCAGATTGAGGTACTGCTGGTCAGACGTGATTGTTATGGAGTGCGTGCCCGCCGCGATCGTGACGGTGCGCTTGCCGACCCACTGGAAGGTATTGAAACTGCCAGTGTTGGGTACGGTGATGATGTCCGTGACGGGCCGGCCATCGATCTCGATGTGGTAGGCGCTGTTCGAGTACTGGCTGCTGGCGTTGACGTCAATGTCATAGCTGCCGGCCGTCGCGACGCTGATGCTGTAGACCATCCATTCGCTCGTGGCGAAATTGTTCACCACAAAACCGCCACCGGTGGACGGCGCGGAGATGATGTCGACGCCTTCCTTGGGACGGTACTTGCCGCCGGTGTTCACCCGTGTGGTGTCATGATACGAAACGCCCTCCCCGCCGCGGTCGAAATTCTCGGCTTGAATGGTGCCCGGAATTGCGACGGGCGATCCCAAGTAGGCCCTCGTCGCCGCTTGGGCCCAGCCACCAGCCAGCGAGAGGGCGATGGTTCCCGCAGCCGCGACAATGCGGCTCGCAAATCGTGATTTGTCCATCAGTCTTACACCCGATATGTCTGTCGTGAGGCACAGCCGTGCACACCACCGCTTGCCGAAGCAGCGGCGGACTCAGGTGAAAGGCGTGTTTGCTGCGCGCCGGCCGGACAGGCCGACGGCACCTCCACGAATCACGACACGGTTCTTCTTGCGCAAACCTCAGTTCCGTGCCGGTAACCCCGCTATCTGACTACGCGTCGTCAGACCGGAAGCTTTGCGTCCCTGTCTTTCGACAGGTTTGCCCTTTCCCTGCGCGCAAATTTAAGTAGGAGACTGTGTCAGCACAATGTAGGAGATCACCGACACTTGTAGGCGCATGCCGTGGCTTCTCGGGGTTTTCGGGGCCCTCGGACCCGAAAATGCACCTTCGTATCGGGTGAACACCTCAGGCAACGGGCGCGGACCCCCGCCAATCAGGTGTTATTCCTGCTTTGTGTAAGTCAAACCCTGATTCTTTTCCCGGGGGTAGTCATGCACGGTCCACTTGATAGCGCGGCGCTGCGGCGGTCCGACGCCACCGCCAACCACAACGCACCGCGGGCTATACGGCTCTGCAGGAGAGGGAATGAGCGTCGAGGACGAGTATCTCGATGAGTATCGAAAGACTTTGCATCGGCACCTGCGTGGCACCGATGACGCGGCGCTCGGCAGCGCCGCCGAGATGGGCCGCCGCGCCATGGCGGCCGGCTACGGGCTGATCGACGTCGTGTCGCTGCACAATCGTGCGGCGGCGGGCATGGTGCAGGGATCAGCGCTGGACCAGGCCGCGCAGAGTTTCCTGCTCGCCAGTCTCGCACCGTTCGAAGCGGCCTACCGCTCGCTGGACGAGGCCAACGCCGCGCTGCGCCGCTTCAACGAGATGCTGGAAGCCGAGGTGGGTCGCATCGCGCACGGCCTGCACCAGGCCGGCAGCATCCTGGCCACCGCCACGCTGGAACTGGACATGGCGGCGAAGAAGCTGCTGCCCAGCGGCCCGCAGCGCCTGGCCGGCGTGCGGCGTTTCCTCGATGAGACCGGTGAACACCTGCGGCAACTCTCGCATGAGCTGCGACCTTCCATTCTCGACGACCTGGGGCTGCGCCATGCGCTGGATTTCCTCGCCCAGGGCTTCGAACGGCGCAACGGACTGAAGGTGACCGTCACTGGCCAGTTGCGCGACCGCCTGCCGGTGCCGGCGGAGATCGCGATCTACCGCATCGCGCACGAGGCATTGAACAACGCGGTGCGTCACGGCGGGGAGTCGCCGTCGGTACGCATCACGCTCGAACAACAAGGACAGGAGTGCCGCTGCGTGATCAGCGATGATGGACCGGGTTTCGACTCGAGGACCGTGCTGGCCCGCGGCGGGCGGCGTGGATTGGGACTGCTCGGCATGCGCGAACGCGCCAGCGCGGTGGGCGGCACCTGCGCCATCCGCTCGAAAGCCGGTCAGGGCACCACCATCGAGATGGCCGTACCGCTGCCGGCGGCCGCGATGGCGACGGGTTAGGCGGTCCGCGATGCGTATCGTCATCGTCGATGACCATCTGATCCTGCTGCAGGGCATCCGCAAGCTGCTGGAGGCCGAGCCGGGCTTCCAGGTGGTGGGCGAGGCCTGTGATGGCGTGGAAGGGGTCGAGCTCATCAAGCGCTTCAAGCCCGACATCGCCATCACGGATATCACGCTGCCCGGCCTCAACGGCCTGGACATCGCGCGCGCCGTGGCCAATGTGTCGCCGCGCACGCGCGTGATCCTGCTGACCATGCACAAGGAGAGCCCCTACGTCATCGAGGCGTTGAACACGGGCGTGCATGGCTACGTCATCAAGACCGAGGCCGGCGCCGACCTGCTGCGGGCCATCAAGGAGGCGGCGCGCGGCCGCATGTACTTCAGCCCCGGCATCTCGCAGATCGTGGTGGACGCCTACCGCAACAAGGACACCCTGGAGGCGGATCCGCTGACTGCGCGCGAGCGCGAGGTGCTGCAGCTCATTGCCGAGGGCAACAAGACCAAGCAGGTGGCGGCCAACCTCGGCATCAGCCTGAAGACCGCCGAATCGCACCGCACCCACCTGATGAAGAAGCTCGACATCCATGACACTGCGGGGCTGGTTCGCTATGCCGTGCGGCGCGGGTTGATCCATCCCTGATCCACGTGGCTCATGCGCGCACGGGTCTTTCCGGCAGGGCGTTGCGGTAATTACCGGATTGTCCCGCGACGTCCGCCGCAGCATCGTGGAAACCTCGCAGGCGAGGGAAGAAGAGCATGACGACCACGGTGGAATCCAGGAATTCCGGGGCACAGGCACTGCGTCTGCTGGCGTTCGCGCGACTGCCGGCCAACCAGCTGCCGGCCGGCCAGCCGGTCGAAGAGGTCCAGCCCACCTCGCTGCTGCGCGACTGCATGATGGGGTTGATCGATGCCACACCCGGCGTCGTCATGCTGACCAACACCCGTGGCCGGCTGCTGTACATGAACGGCACGGGCCGGGCGATGCTCGGCATCGATCGCAGCGCGGACCTGCTGCCGCGCAAGGCTTTCGAGGTGTACAGCGCCGAATCCCGCGAGCGGTTGCTGGCGGAGGTCGTCCCCGCCTGCCTCAGTCACGGAAGCTGGCGCGGCGAGATGACCCTCGTGGACAGCACCCGCCTGGAGATCCCCGTGTCGCAGCTCATGCTGGCACACCGCACGCGCGTGCCCGGCGCCGGCGAGATGACGCTGCTGTCCAGCATCGCGTGGGATATCCGCGAGATGAAGCAGGTCGAGCAGCAGCTGCGGCACGAGGCCACGCACGACGCACTCACCGGCCTGCCCAACCGCGCCATGCTGATGGAGCGCCTGGAGCGTGCGCTGCGCGTGGCGGAGTGGAACCGCACCCCGCTGGCGGTGATGTTCCTGGATCTGGACGGCTTCAAGCAGCTCAACGACAGTCGCGGCCACGAGCGCGCGAACAAGCTGCTGCGCGCGCTCGGCCAGCGCCTGAAGGGCCACGTGCGTGCCCAGGACATGGTCGCGCGCTACGGTGGCGACGAATTCGTGCTGCTGTTCACCGACCTGGCCGCGACCGAGGATGCGAACCGCCTGGTCCAGCAGGTGCGGGCGGCCCTCGACGAGCCGTTCATGGTCGACCAGGAAGCCGTACGGCTCACCGCCAGCATCGGTGTCGCGTGCTATCCGCGCGACGGGCGCGATGCCGGGGCGCTGCTGCAGCATGCCGACGGCGAGATGTACCGGCATAAGGGGCAGATGAAAGCCGCCTCATGAACTCAAGGATAGCCAGCCGTAACTCCCTGACGGCCGGTGTAGCGTGCTGCAGTTTCTTACCTTCCGAACACAGCACGTGATCTTCGGCCGGCAACGCAAGTTGCCGGCCGTCTTCTTGTCTGCTCATGCCTTGCCGGTGTCCTGCGGTGCGCAGCACTGCGCCAGCGCCTTGCGCAGTTCCTGCAGCTTCGGCGGCTTGCCGATCACGCGGTCGATGTGCGGCAGCACCTCGCTGGTGGCGTCGGGACGTTGCCCCCAGCCGGTGAGCAGGATCACCGGGACGCGCGGCGCGATTTCCTTGATGGCCCTGGCCACCGCGCGCCCATCCATGCGCGGCATGCCCAGGTCGGTGATGACCACGTCGAACGGCGCATCGCTCCGGCTCGCCTCGCGGAACAGCGCCACGCCCGCCGCGCCGTCATCGGCGGTGGCGAGGCGATGACCCTCCAGTTCCAGGATCTCGCGCAGCGGCTTCAGCAGGTGCGGGTCGTCATCGATCAGCAGCATTTTCAGGTTCTGCGGCAGCACCGGCATCGTCGGGGTGGTGGCCGCATCCGCGGGTTTCTCGGCCAGCGGAAAGGCGATGCGCATGGTCGTGCCCTGTCCAGGCGCGCTGTCGATGCGGATGTCCGCCTGGTGTCGCCGCACGATGCCATACACCATGGCCAGGCCCAGCCCGGTGCCGCGCTCGCCCTTGGTGGTGAAGAACGGTTCGAGGCAGCGCCGGCGCGTTTCCTCGTTCATGCCCACGCCCGTATCCACGATTTCGAGCACGACGGAGTGCCGGTCGGACGCGGTGCGCAGCGTGAGCGTGCCGCCTTCCGGCATGGCATCAACGGCATTGAAAATGAGATTGGTCAGTGCCTCGCGCAGCTCATTGCGCACGCCCATCACCGCAGGCAGGCCAGGCGCCAGTTCGGTGCGCACGCCGACCACGATGCCGCGCTGCTGCGGCATGTCGCTCCAGCGCGCCCGCGTGAGCTGCACGGTCTGCTCGACCAGCGGGTTCAGGTCGACCGGCTCCGGCGCCGCCTGCATCTCGCGCGGACGATAGAACTCGCGCAGCCGCGCCACCGTGGCCGCCACGTCCTCGATGGATTGCAGCACCAGCGGCAGCGACTGGCGCGCACGCGGGCTCAGTGCCGTATCGGCCTCCAGCAGCGTCTCCAGGTACAGCATCGCCGGGGTGATGGCATTGTTGATGTCGTGCGCGATGCCGCTGGCCATCTGCCCCAGCGCGCTGAGGCGCTCCTGCTGCAATACCGTCTGCTGCGTCTGGCGCAGCTCCTCATAGGCGGCCCACAGCGATTCGTGCAGCTGCGCCTGGCGCACGGCGAGACCGACGTGTTCACTGAGCTGCCGCAGGAACTCGCACTCTCCGCTGCTGAAGGCATGTGGCGCCTCGCGGGCCGCCAGCAGCACGCCCAGGGTTCCCTTGTCGCCGCGCAACGGGGCGCTGACGCATGAGCCCGGTTCGAGCGCGGCGAGGGCTGGCGGCAATGTCACGGGAGCGGCGTGCAGGTCCGGGTGGTAGACCAGTTCCTCGTGCACCACGAGGCCCGCGGTGGCCGCGCCATTGAGACCGATCCAGCACACCTTTGCCGGCAGGCTTTCTTCCACGCTGCGGACCACCACCTGGAAGATGCTGGCCGGGTCCTGCCGTTCGGCGATCGCGCGGGTGATGTGGTCGAGCAGGCTCATGCGTTCGAGCTGCGCACGCAGGCGCTGCTCGGAGAGTTTGCGCAGCGAGTTCTCCTCGGCCAGTGCCGCGGTGCGTTCCCGCACCTTCTCCTCCAGCCGTTCTTCCCATTCGCGCAGCTCGCGCAGTGCCACCGCGAGCTCTTCATTGCGACGGATGACCTCGTTCTCCATGTCGCGCGTGCGGCCGCGCAGCTGCTCGCCGGTCGCGCTGGCGAGCATCAGCTCGGTGACCTCCTCGACCCGGTGCAGGATGTACAGCAGCTCTCCCGATGGCGCCAGTACCGGCAGGTTCCGCGGGCTCCAGTAACGCGTGGTGAAGCTGCCATCCGGACCGCGGATGTCGTACTTCTGCACCGGCATGGTGTCTGGCTGGCGGGTGGCGCGCACCCGGTCGAGCGAGGCGCGCAGGTTGCCGGTGCCGTCGGCGGCCGTGTCGTCCGGATTGTCCGGGAACACCTCGAACACGCCGCGGCCGAGCGTTTCGCGCGTGGTGTGGGTCACGCGCAGCCGGGCCTCGGTGGCGGCGACCATGGTGTAGCGCGGTGCGTCGGGCAGCAGCACCAGCAGCACGTCGGGGGACTGCTCGAACAACGCCCGGAAATCACTATCCCTTGATGGCAGGCTATCCGGACCGCTCATGTCCCGTATGCTGGTTCACTCCCCGGCACATAGTAGAACACGCGGCCTCCCGGTATGCGAAGCCAGTGGAGAAGCGCCACCGATTTGTTTACGCTGCGAATGGATACGCCAACGGACAAGAAGGGGGGTGCATGGGGTACACGCCAAAGTCGCTGCGGCTGGCAGCAGGCCTGCTGGCAGGATCGATCCTTTGCGCCGGCGTCCAGGCTGCATCCACCGACGCCACACGTCTGGCGGCGCTGCAGGCGCGCGTGAAGGCCATCGATGCCGAGACGACGTACGTCGAGGCAATCACGAAGATCCAGCGCCTCGGCCGGGCGTTCGGCTATTACACCGACAAGGGTTTCTTCGGCGAGGCGGCGGACCTGTTCACCGATGACGCCACCTTCCAGTGGGGCATGGATGGCCTCTACCAGGGCAAGGCGCGCATCCGGGAGCTGCTCACGCGTCATGGCGGCGGCAGCATGAAGGAGGGGCCGGGCCTGCCGTTCGGCCGGCTGAACCTGCGCATGCAGCTGCAGCCGGTAGTCACGGTGGCGGCCGATGGCCGCACCGCGCATGCGCGCTGGCGCGAATGGGGCCTGCTCGGCCAGTACAAGGAGGAAGCCACCTGGGGCGATGCCATCGTCGAAGACGACTATCTCAACGACGGCGGCATATGGAAGATCGCCGCGCGGCGCTACTACCTGAATTTTGAGGCGCCCTACCAGGGTGGCTGGGCCTCGCTGAAGCCGCCCTCCGGCGCGTGGCAGAGCGAAGTGGCAAAGCAGTTCCCGCCGGATGCGCCGGCACCCGTCACCTACCCGCCGTTCCCGGCCGTGTACGTGCCGCCATACCACTACGCCGACGGCAACCTGCGCTCCATCCAGAGTCTGCCGGCGGTGGATTACCCCGCGCGGCCCGACGATGCGCTCGGCAAGCTCGAAGCACTGGCCGACGCGAAGGAGCTGGCGCTCGGCCGCGCCGAGTCGGTGCGCGCCATCGAGAACCTGCAGGCCATGTACGGCTACTACATCGACAAGGGCCAGTGGAAGCAGGCGGCCGCGCTGTTCAGCAAAGATGGCAGCTGGGAATTCGGCCAGAGCGGCGTGTACATCGGCAATGCCCACATCGAGGCGGCGCTGGGCCTGACCGGCCCGCAGGGCCTGACGCCAGGGCAGCTCAACAACTACGTGATGGTGCAGCCCATCATCCACGTCGCGGCGGACAACCGCACCGCGAAGGCGCGCTGGCGCAGCGACGTGCTGCTGTCGCGCGACGGCAAGGGCCGCTGGGGCGGCGGGGTCTACGAGAACGAGTACGTGAACGACCACGGCACGTGGAAGTTCAGCCTGCTGCATTACTACGTCACGTTCTGGGGCGACTACGATGCGGGCTGGGCGGCGAAGCCGTTGCCGATGGACGCGCAGAGTACGGTGCTGCCGCCGGACAAGCCGCCCACGCTGGTGTACCAGTCGTTTCCGAAGCTGCAGGTCGTTCCCTATGACTACGTCAATCCCGGCACCGGCAAGCCGTGGGCGGGGGAGTAAGCACATGTCCAGCAAAAGCATCATTCTGGTGGCACTGCTCGGGCTGGGCACGCCGCTCGCATGGGCGGCGCCGCCTGCCGCAGACCTGCAGAAGCTCGAGAGCCAGCTCAACGCGGTCGGCAAGCGCATCACGCGCCTGCAGGACCTGACCGACGTGGAGATCGTGCAGGATGCCTACGGCTACTACGTGGACAAGGGCCAGTGGCGTTCGATCTCGGATCTCTTCACCGACGATGCCACGCTGGAGATCGGCGGCAAGGGTGTGTTCCTCGGCAAGTCGCGCGTGTTCGAGTACATGAACATCGGCATGGGCGGCGGGAAGCCGATCGGGCCGAAGGACGGCTCACTGATCGATCACCAGCAGTTCCAGTGCCTGCCCACCATCATGGAGGACGGCGTCACCGCGAAGGCACGCTGCATCGCCTTCGTGATGAGCTCCGGCGGCTGGGGCCACAACTATTACGAAAACACGTACGTGAAGGAAAACGGCGTGTGGAAGCTCAAGAAGCTGCATGGCCCGTTCAACATGTACGCCGGCTACAAGCAGGGCTGGGTGGACAACGTCACCGTGAACACCTACCCCGAGAAGTTCCAGCCGTACCCGGACCTGCCGCCGACCGTCATCTACCTCACGTATCCCAGCTACTACGTCGAACCCTACCACTACCCGAACCCGGTGACCGGCAAGCCCATGCCCGCGCCGAGCCCGCGGGCGGGTGGACTGGCATTCGGCAGGTAACCGGCAGTGACTGTCAGCCGCCGAGTGTGAACGCGCCGGCCTCGTCGTCGTACAGGAAGGCCTCGGCGTAGCGGCCGAGGCTGACGATGGCGCGCAGCGTCTGCTGCGCGGCTTCCGGCGCCATGTAGTCCTCCAGTTCGTCGAGGAAGCGGCTGCGCGGTGCGCGATGGCTGGCCCGTTCCTCGAGCACGCGGCGGATGTGGGCGGCCAGCGGCACGTAACCCAGCAGGTGCTTCTCGAACAGCGTCTGGCGTTCCTCGACATCCGCGCCGGCGAAGGCCAGGCCTGCCTCGCTGAGGCGGATGTCGCCACCTTCCACCTCGGCGAAGCGCAGCAGCTGCAGCAGCTCGGCGGCCGGAAACAGGTCGTCGATCTCCAGCTGCAGCGTGCGTGCGATCTCCGGCAGGTCGGCGCGCCCCAGGAAGGGCGGCCCGGCCACCGCCTCGATGAGTCCGGCCAGCACGGTGGAGGACACCGGCGGCAGCACCGTGCCGAGACCGGTGCCTGGAAAGCGTTCGAAACGCACTGCCGTGGCGGGCGCGGCGCGCGCCGTCATCTCGACGTAGACGCGTTCGACGAATTCGCGGAACTGCGGATCCAGCCGGTTGCGCGGCCGCGGCAGCGTCACCGGCACGGTGCCGAGGATGCGCCCGGGATTGCTGCCGAACACGCAGATGCGGTCGCACATCTGCACCGCCTCCTCGATGTTGTGCGTCACCAGGATGGCCGCACCGATGCCCAGCCGGCCCTCACCCCACAGCTCCAGGAAATCCGTGCGCAGCGTTTCGGCGGTCAGCACGTCCAGCGCCGAGAACGGCTCGTCCATCAGCAGGATGCGCGGCTGCACCACCAGCGCGCGCGCCACGCCCACGCGCTGGCGCATGCCGCCGGAGAGCTCGCGCGGATAAGCCGTCTCGAAGCCGGCGAGGCCGATCAGCTCGATGGCGGCGTCGGCGCGCCGGCGGATCTCCTCCCGCGGCAGATGCTGCGCCTCGAGGCCGAGGATCACGTTCTCGTAGACGGTGAGCCAGGGAAACAGCGCGAAGCTCTGGAACACCATGGCGATGCCGCGGGCGGCGCCGTCCACCGGCCGGCCGGCAAAACGCACCGCGCCGCCGGTGGGGCGCGACAGGCCGGCGATGATCCGCAGCAGCGTCGACTTGCCCGAGCCGGAGCGGCCGAGCAGGCCGACGATCTCGCCCTCCTTCACGGTCAGGTCCACACCATCGAGTACCAGCAGCTGCCCGGCCTCGCCGCGCGCGAAGGTCTTGCGCACGCCGGCGACTTCCAGCAGCGGCGTGGTGACTTGTGGGATGGCATTCATGGGATGACCCGCCTCTTCAGGACAGACTGTATTTGCGTTCGGCGAGCGCGTACAGGCGTCGCCACACCAGGCGGTTGATGGCAATGACGAACAGCGACATGACCGCGATGCCCAGCACCACGCGGTGGAAGTCGCCGGCGCCGGTGGCGTTGGCGATGTACGAGCCCAGCCCGAGCGCCTCGGCGCGGGTGCTGCCCCAGCTCGCCAGCTCCGCCACGATGCTGGCGTTCCACGAACCGCCCGAGGCGGTCAGCGCGCCGGTCACGTAGAAGGGAAAGACGGCCGGCAGCGCCACGCGCGCCCACCACAACCAGCCGCGCACGCCGAGGTTGCGGGACACCAGGCGCATTTCCGCGGGAATGGTGCTGGCACCGGCAATCACGTTGAACAGGATGTACCACTGCGTGCCGAGGATCATCAGCGGGCTGAGCCAGATGTCCGGGCTGAGCCGCCAGCGCACGATGCTGAACACCACCACCGGGAACAGCAGGTTGGCGGGGAATGCCGCAAGGAACTGCGCCAAGGGCTGCACCACGCGCGCCACGCGCGGGCGGATGCCGACCAGCACTCCCACCGGCACCCACACCAGGCTGGCCAGCGCAATCAGCACGGCCACGCGCAGGCAGGTGATCAGGCCCAGCCCGAACACCCGCAGCACATCGGCGAGGGTGATCTCGGGGGCGAGGAAGCGCACGACTTCGACCGCGCCGGCCGCGGCCAGCAGCGTGACGCCGCCGGCCGCGACGCGATCGAGGCGGCCGGAGTACTGCAGCGCCTCGGCCGCCACCGCCGCCGGGCGCCGCGGCAGCGGCAGCGCGAGCGAGCGCGTCCAGCGGCGCATGCCGCGCCAGGCGCGGTTCATCAGCACCGAGTGCGTCAGCGCGTCGAGCACCCAGGAACGCGGCGGCCGGGTGCTGCCCTCCTGCTCGAAGCGGAAGCGGTCCGCCCACGCGATCATCGGCCGGAACAGGAACTGGTCGTACAGCAGGATCACCGCGAACATGGTGGCGATGGCCCAGCCGATGGCGTGCATGTCGCGCGCCGCCACCGCCGCCGCGATGTACGAGCCGACACCGGGGAGCGTGACGCTGGTCCGGCCGACGCTGATGGCCTCGGCCGCCACCACGAAGAACCAGCCGCCGGACATCGACATCATCATGTTCCACACCATCGGCGGCACCGCGAACGGCACCTCCAGGCGCCAGAAGCGCGCCCATGGCGACAGGCCGAAGCCGCGCGCGGCCTCGCTCAGCTCGCGCGGCACCGTGCGCAGTGACTGGTAGAAGCTGAACGCCATGTTCCAGGCCTGGCTGGTGAAGATGGCGAACACGGCGGCCAGTTCCGCGCCCAGCACCCGACCTGGCGCCAGCGACAGGAAGAACAGCACTGTCACGGAAATGAAACCCAGGATGGGCACGGACTGCAGGATGTCCAGCAGCGGCAGCAGGATGCGCGCGGCGCGTTCGC
This sequence comes from Steroidobacteraceae bacterium, assembly GCA_035499515.1. Classification (GTDB taxonomy): domain Bacteria; phylum Pseudomonadota; class Gammaproteobacteria; order Steroidobacterales; family Steroidobacteraceae; genus FEN-1191. The sequence continues at coordinate 16,911 of DATJYR010000003.1, forward strand.
TCTTGGCCGCCCAGGTCGCGTAGGTGAACGTGAAGACCAGCGACAGCAGCAGCGCGACCAGCATGCGCAGCGTGGTGCGCACGGCGTAGCCAGGCAGCGCGCGCGGATCGAGCGAGATTGGCGCCTGCTGCAGGGCGCTCAGGCTCCCCATCACTCCGCGGCTGCCGTCCGCCAGCAGGGCCAGCACGCCGATCACCAGCGCGACAGCGATGGCGTCAGCGGCGGAGGGCGCGGAGCGGCCGGCGGCGGGAAAACCGTTGACGGCCTTGCTCATCGATGCAGCCCTGTGTGCGTTGCCCCGGGGGTCGGACGGGGTATGGTAGTGGCGGCCGGCGGCCGCGCGACGTGAAGAATGCGAAAGGTCGGCTCAGCTGCTGCGGCTTGCCAGGAACGCGGTCATGCCATCGAAGGGCAGCGGCCTGCTGATCAAGTAGCCCTGCATCTGGTCGCAGCCCAGCAGCCGCAGGATCTTGGCCTGCTCCTCGGTTTCCACGCCCTCGGCCACGGATTCCAGCTTCAGCGAGCGCGCCAGCGAGATCACCGTGGAAACCAGCGTGACCACGCTAGGGTCATCGATCATCGAAGCGACGAACGACCGGTCGATCTTCAGCACGGAAACCGGCAGCTTCGCCAGGTACGACAACGAGGAATAACCGGTACCGAAATCATCCAGCGCGATGCCGACACCGAAGTCACGCACCGCGGCGAGCTTCTGCAGGTTGTCGGTCACGTCGGTCATCAGCACGGACTCGGTGACCTCGATATCCAGGCCATCCTTGTCGTGCGCGGCGCGCACCGCCGCGCCAACCACGGCGACGAAATCCTCGCGCCGCAACTGCACCGCCGACACGTTCACCGCCGTGCGCGGGGCGGCAAGGCCGAGCTCGGCCCAGCGATTGCGGTCGAGGCTGGCCTGGCGCAGCGCCCAGGCACCCACCTCGACGATCAGGCCGGTTTCCTCGAGCAGCGGCACGAACGCACCAGGCGGCACCAGGCCGTGGCCGGGCCGGCCCCAGCGCAGCAATGCCTCCACGCCCTGCACCCGGCGATGGACCAGGTCGACCTTGGGCTGGTAGTGCAGCTGGTACTCGCCGTGCTCGAGCGCGCGGCGCAGGTCGCGCTCCAGTTCCAGGCGCTCGGCGATCTTCTCGCCCAGGTGCCGCGTATAGAAACCCACCGGGCGACCGCTCTGCTTGGCATTGCGCAGGGCGGCCGAGGCATTGGTCAGCAGTGCGTCGGCGGTGGTGCCGTCGGCCGGGTACAGCGCCACGCCGGCCCGGGCGCTGAGCTCCAGCTCGCGGTCGCCGATGGCGAATGGCTCGCCCAGCCACTTGCGCCACAGCTCGTCGATCAGGCGGCTGAAGCCCGCGGCTTCCATGGACCCGGAAACGATGGCCGCGAACTGGTCGGACCCCAGGTGTCCCACGATATCCCTGCCCCCGGCGGCAAGCGCGAAGCGCGCCGCCGCCTGGCGCAGCACTTCATCGCCGGCCGCGCGGCCGAGCGCATTGTTCAGTGCCTCGAAGTTCTCCGGATCGGCGACCACCACGGCGAAGCGCGACTGCGTATGCGAGGCCACGTCCACGTACTGCTCCACGCGGCGCTGGAACTCGCGGCGGTTGGCAAGTCCTGTCAGCGGTTCGAACGAGGCGAGGAAGTCCAGGCGTTCGGCCTTGCCGATATGGTCGAGCGCGAAGGAGATGTCGTCGGCGAGTTCCACCAGCAGGCGCATTTCCTCGGCATCGAAGTAGCCGGCCACGTCTGCCAGCAGCACGAAGCAGCCGGCGGCCGCGCCTGCCACCACCAGGGGCAGCGCCACCATCGACCGGCAGCCCCGCTGCAGGTACTGCGCGCGGTAGATCACCGGTGCGCCATCCAGCGCCAGGTCATTGCAGAGACGGGGCTCCCCCGCCAGCATGGCTTCGGCGACCACGCTGTGCGGGATGTTGTCCGGCTCGATGCGGATGCACACGGTGGCCGGGAGATCCTCGGCCACGCCGGCCACCACCAGCGGCCGCAGCTCGGCGGAACCGGGCTCCAGCAAGCCGCACCAGGCACCCCGGAAACCGCCGTCCTCCACCGCCAGGCGGCAGCTGTCGCGCAGCAGTCCGTTGCGCTCGGTGGCGCGGACGATCAGCGAGTTGATGCCGCTGAGTACCCGGTGCGTGCGGTTCAGGCGGATGACCCGCAGCTCCGCCAGCTTGCGGTCGGTGATGTCGCGTGTCACGCCCACCGTGCGCAGCACCGTGCCCTGCCGGTCCAGCACGGGGAAGATGCGCGTGATCACCCAGCGCACGGCGCCGTCGGGGCGGATGATCCGGAACTCGAAGCGTCCTTCCGCGGGAAAGTTCGCCAGCACCTTCGCCACCTCGGTGCCGACCCGCGCCTGGTCATCCGGGTGCACCGTCTCCATCCAGCCACCCTCGCGATTCAGTACCGTCGCCACCGGCCGGCCCCACACACGCTCGTAGCCCGGGCTGACATAGGCGGTCTGACGCATGCCGGGGTCGGCCACGAAGAACACATCCTGGATGTTCTCGGCCAGTTCGCGGAAGCGCTCCTCGCTGGCGCGCAGCTGCTCGGCGGCGCGTGCGCGCTCCTCCATTTCCACCAGCAGCTGGGTGGCCTGTTCCTGCACTTCCCGATACAGGCTGCCGTTTTCATAGATGCGGCCGAGCTGGGCGCCGAGTATGGCCAGCAGGCGCTCGTCCTCGGCGTCGAAGGCCGCCGCGCCGACCTTCTCGCCCAGGCACAGCCAGCCATGATTGCGGGTCAGCGAGCAGACCGGCACGACCAGCGCGGAGCGCACCGCGGGAAACTGCGGCGGCAGGCCGAGCTGGAGCGGTGCGCCGTCCTGGCTGAACAGGCGCCGCGCGGAGCGCTCGCGGCATGCCCGGCCCAGCACACCGGCATCCTCGCGCGGATCGGCAATGTCGGTTGGTACCGGCAGGGCGAGGCCACTGCTGCAGGTGATCAATCCCCGGGGCAGCAGCTTGTCATTGACGGCCAGCACCGCGAAACGCGCGCCCAGCAGCGCACGTGCATGGGTGCACACGCTCTGCAGAAGCTGGCGCGGATCGTGCTCCGAGGCCATCTGCAGGTTCGCCTCGGTGAGGGCTGCGAGGCGGCTGTTGGTGGCGCGCAGGGCATCGGCGCTGGCGGAGAGCTTGTTGGTGAGCAGCCGCAGGTGTTCGGTGTCGAAACCCTCATCGGGACCGGTGACCGGCGGTGTGCTCGCCGGCTCTCCGGCCAGCACGTCGGCGACCGCCTGCACCAGCACCGGGGCCGGGCAGGGCTTGACGATCACGCGGGCCACGCCGCACTGGTCGGCCAGCGAGCGGGCTTCCCGTTCGTGGTAATTGGCCGTATGGAAGATCACGTGGATGCCGGCGGTGGCCGGGTCGGCACGCAGGCGGCGCACGAATTCATAGCCGTCCATCGACGGCATCAGGATGTCGGAGATCACCAGCGCGGGCCGGTCGTGCTGCGCGATGGCGAGGCCCTCGGCGCCATCGGCCGCCTCGCTGATCCGGTAGCCCTCGAACACCAGCAGCGTCGCGAGCAGCTTGCGGTTGGTGGCGTTGTCGTCGACCACCAGGATATGACTGGCAACGGTCATCGATCCGCCGCGGGCCTGCCGCGAGCCAGGATGCGTGCGACCTGGGCGGAAAGCTGGCGCGTATCCAGCGGCTTGGCGATGTAGGCATCGCAGCCGGCATCCAGTACGCGCTGCTCGTCGCCCTTCATCGCCGAGGCCGTGAGCGCCACCACCGGCAGGTGGCGGTACCGCGGATCGGACTTCAGGCGGCGCGTGAGCTCCAGTCCATCCATGCCGGGCAGCGCGATGTCGGTCAGCACGAGGTCCGGCAGGTGCGCGGCAAGCAAGGCCAGTGCCTGCTCGGCGTCGTCGGCGCGGATCACCTCGTGGCCATCCGCCTGCAGCACCTCGGCCGCCAGCTTGAGGTTCACCGGGTTGTCGTCGATGACCAGTACAGTGCTGCCCATCAGCCGCCCTTCGCCGCCGTCGCGGCCAGCGGCAGCAGCACCGAGAACGTGCTGCCGCGCCCCGGCTCGCTGGTCACATGCACGGTGCCGCCGTGCAGCTGCGCCAGGCGCCGTACCAGCGCCAGACCCAGGCCCGTGCCCTGATGGCGGCGGCTGGCCCCGGAATCCAGCTGCTGGAACTCGACGAACAGCCGCGGCAGGTCGTCCGGCCGGATGCCGATGCCGGTGTCCTGCACCTGCAGCTTCAGCACGTTGCCCACCAGCTCCACGCGCACCTCCACGCGGCCACCGTCATCGGTGAACTTCAACGCGTTGGAAACGAGGTTGTAGAGGATCTGCGTGAAGCGATGCCGGTCGAGGCAGACCTGGGTTGCCTCCGGCGCGATGTGGCGCTGCAGCCGGATGGTCTTGCCATGGATGCCGTTGGTGGCGATGGAGCAAACCTCGTCCACCGCGGACGGCACGGAAAATGTCTCCGGCAGCAGGTCCATGCGTCCGGCCTCGATCTTGGAAAGATCGAGCACGTCGTTGATCAGCCGCAGCAGGTGGCGGCCGCTGGCGAGCACGTCGCCGAGGAATTCCTGCTGCCTGGCGTTGAGCGCACCGGCCTTGCCGTCGACCAGGAATTCGGAGAAGCCGATGATGCCGTTCAGCGGCGTGCGCAGCTCATGCGACATGTTGGCGAGGAATTCGCTTTTCAGGCGGCTCGCCTCCTGCAGCGTCTGTTCGAAGCGGCGCCGCTCCGTGGCATCGCGGATGGCCGCGCATACGAACAGTCCGTCCTCGGTTTCCAGCGGGCTCAGGCTGATCTCCACCGGGAACTCGCTGCCGTCGCGCCGGAGACCGGCCAGTTCCAGTCCGGCGCCCATGGAGCGCGCGCGCGGCTGGCCGAAGAAGCCGGCGCGATGCTCCCCGTGCGCGGCGCGATAGCGGGGCGGAACCAGCATCTCGACCGGCCGGCCGAGCAGCTCCTCGCGCGGATAGCCGAACAGGCGCTCCATCTGCGAGTTCACCAGCCCGACGCGTCCGTCGCGGCCGACGATCACCATTGCGTCCGGCGCGGATTCGAGCAGGGCGCGGAATTTCTGCTCCGCCTTCTTGCGGTCGGTGATGTCGCGCACCGCGCTCATCACCATCACGCCCTCGTCGGTGGGCAGCGGCGACAGGCTGATCTCCACCGGGAATTCGTAACCATCGCGGCGCCGGCCGAACAGCTCCAGTCCCGCACCCATGGTGCGCGTGCGCGGCTGGCGCGCGAACAGCGAGCGGTGCCGCACGTGCGGCGTGCGGAAGCGCTCGGGCAGCAGCACCTCGACGGGCTGGCCCACCAGCTGCGCCGGTTCGTAGTCGAAGGTCCGCGCAGCCTGTGAGTTCGCGAGCACGATGCGTCCCACCGCGTTCATGATCAGCGTTGCATCCGGCACCGATTCCAGCAGCGCACCGAACCGCGTGCCCACCAGCTTGGCATCGCGCGCCACCTTCAGCAGGGTCACGTCGCGCTTGGCGTAGCTGGCGTACAGCACTTTCCCGGCATCATCGCGGATGACGCGGCGGGCGACATTCACATGGATCAGGCTGCCGTCCTTGCGGCGGCGCAGGGTCTCGTAGATGCAGGTATCCGCGTCGAGCGGCGGCTCGGCATCCCGCTCGTCGGCGAGCAGCAACTGCTGCAGCGGCTGCCCGATGGCATCGCCGCCCGTGTAGCCGAAAAGCACCTCGGCGGCCGGGTTCCAGGACAAGACGATTCCCTGCGAATCGGCCTCGATAAAGGCATCTGCAGTCTCGTCCCTGCCCTGGTGGGGCAGGCGTGCGTCCATTCTGCCCCTCGCCGCAGCCCGGCATTCCATCGCCTGTACTGTGCAGCATACGCGCAAGGCGGCAGTACACCGCCTGCTACGGAACCGGTCGACGTTGCGTTATGGGTGGTGGCAGGAGCAGGCGGACGCCGCGCTGCGTCTCTCTCCGGCGATCAGCGCCCCGGCGCTGGTGGCTCGACATATGAGGCGCGACAATAGGACATGGGATGTCGTCATCTGGTTGCCATCGTCGTGTTCATGGCAGGCGCCGCCGTCGCAATGACGGCATGCAAGCCGCGCGCGGTATCCCTCCCGACGGTCGATGCCACGCGCCTGGCAGGCGCTGCGCAAGAGCCCGGCCAGTGGCTGATGGACGGCCGCACCTACGATGCCCAGCGCTACAGCCCGTTGAAGGACATCAATGAATCCAATGTCGCGCAGCTGGGCCTTGCCTGGTATGCGGACCTGGATACCTATCGCGGCGTCGAGGCCACGCCGCTGTTCGTCGACGGGGTGCTGTACGACATCAGTGCCTGGAACATCACCACCGCCTATGACGCGCGCAGCGGCAAGCCGCTGTGGACCTACGACCCGCAGGTGCCGCGCGAGTGGGGCCGCTACGCCTGCTGCGAACCCGTGGCGCGCGGCCTCGCATTCTGGAAGGGCAAGGTCATCATCGGGACGCTCGATGGACGGCTGATCGCGCTGGATGCGCAGCGCGGGACGCCGGTATGGACGGCCACCACCTTCGACAAATCCCAGCCCTGGTCCATCACCGGGGCGCCGCGCGTGTTCGACGGCATGGTGGTGGTGGGCAATGGCGGCGCGGACCTGGGCGTGCGCGGCTTCATCAGCGCCTGGGATGCCGACACCGGCAGATTCCTGTGGAAGTTCTACCTGGTCCCCGGTGATCCGTCGAAAGGTCCTGATGGCGCGGCTTCAGACAGCGTGATGCCCATGGCGACCAAGACCTGGACGGGCCAGTGGTGGAAGTGGGGCGGCGGCGGCACCGCGTGGGATTCCATCGCCTACGATCCGCAGCTCGGCCTGATCTACGTGGGCACGGGCAACGGTGGCCCGGATGCGCAGCTCTATCGCAGCCCGGGGCGCGGCGACAACCTGTTCCTCTGCTCCATCGTCGCGCTGGACGCGAAGACCGGCGCGTATCGCTGGCACTACCAGGAAGTGCCCGAGGAGGACTGGGATTACACCTGCACCTCCTCCATCGTGCAGGCAGATCTCACCATCGATGGCAAGCCCCGCAAGGTGCTGATGCAGGCACCCAAGGATGGCTTCTTCTACCTGATCGACCGCACCAACGGCCAGTTCATCTCGGCGAAGAACCACGTGCCGGTGACCTGGACCACCGGCATCGATGCCGTCACCGGACGGCCGACGATCAATCCAGCGGCCCACTACGGCACCGAGCCCGTGCTGGTGACGCCCGGTCCTGGCGGCGGCCACAACTGGTTTCCGATGGCGTACAGCCCGGACACCGGTCTCGCGTATTTCCCGCAGTACGAGGGCTGGTTCGTGTACGCGCTGGACCCGGATTTCAAGCCGCAGGCCTTCCGCTCGAACGGCGGCTGGGGTGGGTTCAGTGGCGAAGCACTGAAGAAACGCCAGCTGCTGCAGAAGGCCGCCGATGAGCGCGAGAAGGCCGCGCTGATCGCGTGGGATCCGGTGAAGCAGCAAGTGCGCTGGCGCGTGCCGCTGCCGCATCACGGCAATGGCGGGGTGCTGGCAACGGCGGGCAACCTGGTATTCGAGGGCACCACGCGGCAGACCTTCGCTGCGTTCCGCGCCACCGACGGCAAGCAGCTGTGGGAAATGCCGGTGCAGTCGGCGCCCGTTGCCGGGCCGATCACCTACGAGCTGGACGGCGTGCAGTACGTGGCGGTCAATGCCGGTTTCGGCGGCGGCGCGGCGCAGATCGAGCGCAGCATCGGCCGCGCGGAGAATCGCGCCGCCGCGCGATTGCTGGTGTTCCGCATCGGCGGCAACGCGCAATTGCCGCCGCTGGCGCCGGCGCCGCCGATTCCCGATCCACCGCCGCTGCGCGCCACCGAGGCCACGGTGCAGAAGGGTGCCGCCATCTACGCGCGCACCTGCGCGCAGTGCCATGGTCCGCTGGCCGTCGGTGGCGTGAAGGACCTGCGGCAGATGACCCCGGAAACGCACGCGCAGTTCAATGACATCGTGCTCAAGGGCCTGCGCGTGCAGAAGGGCATGGCGAGCTTCGCCAGCCTGCTGTCGCCCGATGACGTCGAGGCCGTGCACGCCTACCTGATATCGCGCGCGCAGGAAGACTGGGGCACCGGCAAGGCCGGCCATGCCGGCGGACCGCACTGAGACAAGAGGAGCCCGATGAGACACTTCAGCGCGCAGGCATGCGCCGCTATCGCCGCAGCGGCAGTCCTGCCATGGATGACGGGCTGTTCGCAGCATGACGGCACGGACATGAAGTCGGCGCTGGCCGACCTGCGATCGCAGGTCTCGGCGTTGCGGCACCAGGCGCAGCGCGCCGACGACTACATTGCCATCGCCAACCTGCAGGCCATCTACGGCTACTACGTGGACAAATCCCGCTGGGATGATGCGGCGGACCTGTTCGCGAAGGACGCCTCGCTGGAGATCGCCGGCCGCGGCCTGTTCAGGGGCCAGGACCACATCCGCGCCTACCTGCACCAGCTCGGCGACATGGAGTACGGCCGGCTGTTCAACCACATGCAGCTGCAGCCGGTGATCGACATCGCCGCCGACGGCGCCAGCGCGAAGGCGCGCTGGCGCTCGCTGATGCAGGTCGGTCACCTGGGCAAGGAGGCGCGCTGGGGCGAGGCCACCTACGAGAACGAGTACGTGAAGGATGGCGGCGTGTGGAAGATCAGCAGGCTGCACTCGTACATCACCTTCTATGTGGAATTCGACAAGGGCTGGAACAAGGGCGGGGTGCCGCTGCCCGGTCACCTGCAGGGCCTGCAGCCGGACGAGGAATCCACCGTCAAGTACGGGGCTTTCCCCGAAGTGTTCCTGCCGCCGTACCACTATCCGAACCCGGTGACGGGAAAGGGCCCATGAGGGCAACGCTCGCCGCGCTGGTGCTGCCGGCCCTGCTGCTGGCGGGCTGCGGACAGCGCGCGGCGACGGCCGCTGCCCCGGGATGCGACCGCACATGCCTCTATGCCGCGCTCGACGGCTACCTGGCCGCATTGCGCGCGCATGATCCGGGCAAGGTGAGATGGTCGGCCCATCCGCGGCACACCGAGAACAACGTGGCGCTCAAACCCGGCGACGGGCTGTGGGCGACCATCACCGCGCTGGCGCCGTACGAGATGCGCTTCGCCGATCCGCAGCAGGGCGAGGTGGCCATCTTCGGCGTGGTGGAGGAGAGCACCACGAAATCCCCGTACGCGCTGCGGCTGAAGGTCGTGGATGGCGGCATTGCCGAGGCGGAGGCCATCGTGGTGCGCAAGGATGACTCCGGCATTCCCTTCGTCACCGCCGACATCGAACCGCGGCCGGTGTGGAACGCCATGCTGTCACCAGCGGCGCGCACGCCGCGCGCGCAGATGATCGCCGCCGCCAACGGCTACTTCGACACCCTGCAGCGCAATGACGGCACATTGCACGTGCAGTTCACCGACGACTGCAACCGCCGCGAGGACGGCAAGCAGTCCACCAACCTTACAGAACCGGACCTGGATCCGCTGTGGAAGCTCGGTTGCGCCGCGCAGTTCCGCATGGGGCAGTATCTGTACGATGACCGCGTGCGGGACCGGCGCTTCATGGTGGTCGACGAGGAACGCGGCATCGTGCTGGCCGGAGGTTTCATCGATCACGAAGGCAGGATCGGCGACTTCAAGCTGACCGACGGCAGCACGCGCACGTCCATCTTCCGCCGCCCACATTCGTTCGTGTTCCTGGAGGCATTCCGCGTCAACGCGGCGAAAATCCAGCAGGTCGAGTCGGTGTTCACCACCGTTCCCTACAACATGCCTTCGGTGTGGCAGCCGTGAATGCAGCGCCGGCGCAGCGCACGCAGGTGGCCATCGTCGGTGCGGGCCCGGCGGGCCTGCTGCTGGGCCAGCTGTTGCACAAGGCCGGCATCGATGCGCTGCTCGTCGAGCGCCAGAGCGCCGAACATGTGCGCGGGCGCATCCGTGCCGGCGTGCTGGAGCAGGTCACCGCGGACCTGCTCGACGAGGCCGGCGTCGGTGCGCGCATGCGCGGCGAGGGCCTGGTGCACGACGGCGTCGAACTGCTGGTCGGCGGCCAGCGCCATCGCGTCGACCTGCGTGGTCTCAGTGGCGGGGCGGGCGTCATCGTGTATGGCCAGACCGAGCTGACACGCGACCTGATGGAGGCGCGCGCCGCCGTCGGGCTCGGCACTTTCTACGAGGCGCAGGATGTCGCCATCGAGGGTTTCGATGGTGCCCACCCGGCGGTGATCTTCCGCCACGGGGGGATCACGCGCCGCATCGACTGCGACTTCATCGCCGGCTGCGACGGCTTCCACGGCGTGTGCCGCGCCAGCCTGCCCACCGGCGCCGCGCAGGAGTACGAGAAGATCTATCCCTTCGGCTGGCTGGGGCTGCTGGCGGAGACCCCCCCGGTCAGCGACGAGCTGATCTACGTGAACAGTGTGCGCGGGTTCGCGCTGTGCTCGATGCGCAGCCGCACCCGCAGCCGTTATTACCTGCAGGTGCCACTGGGCGAACGCGTCGCCGACTGGAGTGATGAGGCCTTCTGGCAGGAGCTGCGGCTGCGGCTGGACGCGCGAACCGCGGCGCAGCTGGTCACCGGCCCGGCCATCGAGAAGAGCATCGCGCCGCTGCGCAGCTTCGTGCTCGAACCGCTGCGTTTCGGGCGCCTGTTCCTGGCCGGCGATGCCGGCCACATCGTGCCGCCCACCGGTGCCAAGGGACTGAATCTCGCCGCCACCGACGTGAAATATCTCGCCCAGGCGTTCATCGAGCATTTCCATGAACGCAGCGCGGCGGGCATCAATCATTATTCGGCGCGCTGCCTGCGGCGCGTGTGGCGCGCCGAGCGGTTCTCCTGGTGGTTCACCAGCCTGATGCACCGCTTCCCGGCGGAAGGGCCGATTGGCGCGCGCTTCCAGCAGGCCGAGCTCGACTACCTGCTGCATTCGCGTGCGGCGCTGACGACGCTGGTGGAGAATTACGTCGGGCTCTCGCTGGACTTCGGCGACCGTGCCAGTACTACCTAGGTAGTTGACAGACGAGCGCGCCTGGCATCTACTACTACCTGTGTAGTAAGGGAGGGTGCAACATGCGCATTTCGCTCGCCGAGCGCGAAGCCCAACTGATGGACGTGCTGTGGGACAACGGCCCCTCCACCGTTACCGAGGTGCAGGCCCGGCTGTGCGACGAGCTGGCGTATACCACCGTGCTGACCATGCTCCGCAAGCTCGAGGCCAAGGGTTACGTGGGGCACCGGGAAGAAGGCAGGGCCCATCGCTATCACGCGCTGATCGAGCGCGTGGCCGCGCAGGATGGTGCGCTCAAGGCACTGGTTTCCAGACTGTTCAAAGGCTCCTCCGATGCGCTGCTGCTGCATCTGGTGTCCCGGGAGAAGCTCAGCGCAGGGCAGGTGCAGCGCATCGAGGAACAGTTGCGCAAATCGAGGAAGGAGAAGCCCTGATGTTGCAGATCATCGGTTACACCGTTGCGCTTTCGGTGGCGCTGACCCTGGCAGGGTCCTGCGGCGAAAAAATCGCCGCGTTGCGCCGCATCCCGCGGCGATGGTTCTGGGCAGCCACGATGGTGCTTTCGATCGCATGGCCGCTGGCAATGATGCTGTCGGTCAGGCCGGCGGCCGTGATCACGGCGCAGGCACCCGAGAGTCTCGCATTGGACCGCGTGATCGCGCGCGCACCGCCGGGGGCGGAAATCCCGCGCGCCACCGCCGCGGCGGCACGTGTCGAGCCGGCAGCCGTGGTCCGTGCGTCGGGGCGCTGGCACCTGCCGCTGCCCTCGGACCGGACACTGCTGATCGCCTGGGCGCTTGCGACCGTTGGCCTGCTGGCCTGCCTCTCCGGTACCGCCCTTTACCAGCGGCGCCAGGGCAGGCGTTGGCAGCAGATGACGGTGCTCGACCAGGAGGTGCTGGTCAGCGACGCCACCGGTCCGGCGCTGCTCGGGGTGCTGCGACCGAAGATCGTGGCGCCGCGCTGGTTTCTCGATGAACCGAAGCCGCTGCAATCCCTGGTGCTCGAATACGAACGACATCACATCGCGGCACGCGATCCGTTGCTGATGCGCGCCGGACTGTTGATCGTGGTGGCGGTGCCCTGGAACCTGCCATTGTGGTGGCAGTTGCGGCGGCTGCGGCAGGCGATCGAGCTGGATTGCGATGCGCGCGTCGTGGGCGCCGGCGCTCCAGCGGATGCGTATGGCGAGGTATTGCTGGCTGTCACGCAGCGCGCGGCCGCCATGCCCTTTGGCGTCCTCGCGATGAGCGAGCCGGTGTCGGCGCTGGAGCGGCGCATACGAAGCCTCGCAGCGGGTGCGCCGCGTCGCGCGCTGCCGGTGATGATCGGTGCAATCGCCGTGGCGGTGGCGGGAGCCGCCGTCGCGACGTCACTGGACGCGCCGGCGCTCATGGGGAATCCTGCGCATGGCGCGCCGGCACCGAAGGTGGCGCGCAGCGACGCGTTGCCGCGGCTGCTGCCTCCGCAATCCGTGCTGCCTTCGGACCGCGCGGCGGCGCCTCCGGAGGACGTTGTGCGCGCGCTCGTGACCAGGTATCCGGAACTTGTCACGGGAGCGGATTCTGCGGATCCGTACGAGGCGACCGTTGTCCTGCGCTCCGATGGTTCGATCTACCGCAGCGAGTTGCGCAACCTGCGATCGCAGACCTCCGCCAATGAGGTCTCTGCCCTTGCAAACCTGCTTGCCCAGGGTGCAGGTACCCTCAGGACTGCGATGCTGAGAGGCGGCGTGCCCAGTGTCGATGGGACAACACTCAGGGTCACCGTGCTCCTGCGTTATTCCATCCTGCCGGATGGTTACGATGAGACACGCACGCCGGAACTCGTGCAGGCCGCGATACTGACCCAGCATCCCGAGCTGCTGTTGCCGGTCAACGGCGACCGGGTGAATCGTGTCACGGTCTACATGACGGAAGATGGCAAGGTCGACCGGTTCTACAACGAGCTGCGGCTCAGGGAGCAGCTGCGCCCCGCCGGCGACGTCGTGCCGGAAGAGTATGGCAAGCTCTGGGAGCCGCTCGGGCTCGTCCCGGAGCAGCTCGGGGTGATGGGGCTCACCTACGCATATTCCCAGGGCTCGCCCCAGATGGTGAAGGAGGCCGATGGCACCGCGCACGTAGTAGACGAACGGAAGTATGTCATCGTTCGCTATGCCTGGCCGCGTCGTCCGGGCGAACCCATGGGTGGCGCGCAGTCCGTCGCGCTGCATCCCGGAACGCCGGGCTCCATCCAGTTCTCGCAGGCCGATGCTGCCACCGTGGTCGAGCACTACTTTCCCGGCGCGCTCAACAGTACGGGGGTCGCACCGGCAGGCATCCCCTGGCTGCTCCTTTCCCGCCAGGGCATCGTCGTCAACAGCGGTTACTGGCCAGCCGGTGGCAACCCCGCGCCCTCGCAGCAGCAATTCCCGGCCGTGCCGAGCGTGAAGACCGCGATCGAGACGGCCAGTCCGGGGATGAAGATCGGCGAGTTCATGCCGATGTCCGTAGTCAGGCGATACGGCGAAAGCTTTCTGAACCAGGTGATCTTCGTGTGGCTGGCGCCGGATGCGCCGTCGGCGCAATCCGCGCGGTAACTGCCGTGATGCCGCAAGTCATTGGATACGCGGTTGCCGTCGCCGCGCTGCTGAGCGTCGTCGGAGTCTGCGGCGAGCAGCTGCTCGCACGCTGGGCATTGCCACGTCGTATGGCCTGGTGTCTCGCGATGCTCGCGTCGATGCTGTTTCCGTTGCTGATGATGTCGCGTGCGCATCCGGTGCCGGCGCCAGCGCCGGTCGCGGCCGCGGTCGCGATCCACCCGTCTCTCGCCGCCGCGCCTGTCGCGGCTGCGCAGTCGCGTACCAGATCCGTTCCGGCTGCCGGGCGCGCGCCCGCCACCGCTACGGTGCGTGCCCCCACCGCGGTGGCAACGGCCGCGCCATCGACTCCGGCATCCTTGACGGCGCCGGCCTCGCCCTTCCTGGCCGCGACCTCCGCCGCGCACTGGCATCCTGCGTTGCCTTCCGGGCGGCTCATCCTTGCGCTATGGACAGCAGCCTCCTCATTGCTCCTGCTCTACGTGAGCGCAGCCAGCGCCATGCTCCACTACCGCGCTTCGCGGTGGCGCCGCGAAGCGGTGATGGGGAACGAAGTGTTGATCAGCCAGGACACGGGCCCGGCCCTGCTGGGCGCGCTGCGACCCCGGATAGTCGTGCCACGCTGGTATCTGGAGGAGCCCGCCGCGACCCAGGTGCTCATCATGCAGCACGAGCAGCAGCACATCTCCGGACGCGATCCGCTGCTGCTGTGGGGGGCCGTGCTCGTCGTCGTGGCACTGCCATGGAATCTGCCATTGTGGTGGCAGTTGCGCCGGCTGCGGCTGGCCATCGAACTGGATTGCGACGCGCGCGTCCTGCGGGCCGGCGCCGATGCGGGCCGCTACGGCGAGGTGTTGCTGGCAGTCACGCAAAGGGCGGCCGGACTGCGCGGCGTGGCCATCGCGATGAGCCAGTCGATGTCGGCGCTGGAACGCCGCGTACGCAATCTGGCGCGGGTGTCGCCGCGCCACGCGGGTCTGCGGACCGCCGCGGCGCTGCTGGTTGCCGTGGCGGGCGCGGCCGCGGCCACGATGTTGAAGGCGCCGGTGATGCCGGGCACCGGTACGGACGCCGGGTCGCATGCAGCTGTCGGCGGCACTGTCATGGGTAGTCAGGCCGTCGCGGCCATCAACATCATGCCCCCGGCTCAGAATGCCACGCCCGAGAGGCGGATGGTCGCGCAGACCGCTGCCGCGGGCACGGCTCGCTCCAGGTCCGCGACCCCCGCGAATCCGCTCGAATGTCTCGATCAGGATCTGCTGCGCGGCTTGCTGCAACAGCCGGCCTTGCAGACACTGAATGTGAGCACCATTCCGCCGCGGGAACTGGCGGCCTTCAAGGCGCCGCGCGAACTGCACTGGGTCGCGGCGGGGGAACGCGGCTATGGCGTGTCGATCCGCAATCCGTCCGCGAGCCAGACTTCCGTATCGGCGGTGTATCGCAGCAGCCTGCCGCCTGATGCCGCGCGCACCATAGCCTCCGGGGCACTGACAGCCGGTGGCTGGAAATTGCAATTCGACAGCCCCGGAATGGGCAGCGGAGTTTTCGTTTCGGGGTCGTCGGGGGGCCTGGGGTATGGCAGCGAAACGTACTGTCGCGCAGGCCAGCCAGTGAGCATGTCTGCCAGCGCGCTGGATGGTGTGACCTACGTGATCCTGTCGGTGAACCGCAACCAGCCGGCCGGCTTCGGCAACCCCTGCGACCAGCCGCAGCGAGTCGGCCACTACACGAACGGATTCGACCAGTACCTGCCGAAACTGGAGCTGCCGCGCGACCCGGCCACCGGACAGCCGGTGGCGGTGCGCGCCAGCGGAGGCAGTGGCGATGGCGCCAATGTCGGCTTCATGCTCAAGGATTCCGCCGCGAACGTCGCCCGCTATTTCGCTGGGCAGATGGCCGCGCAGGGCTGGAACGCCGATGCGAACTGGAGCGGACAGGGAACGGCCGGATCCACCTGGACGCGGAAGGCCGATGCCGATACGACGGTGCAGGCCACGCTGGAGGTATCGGCCTTCGACGAAGGCCGGTTTACCGTGGCCCTGAAACTCATCAGCACGAAGTGAGGCAGCTCACCATGCGCAAACTCGCCATGACTGCCATCGCGTCATGCGTCGCGCTCGCCGCCGCCGCGGAGCAGCCGCTGCAGTGCGTGAATCCGGACATCATCAACGGCGTGCTGTTTTTCGGCCGCAGCGAGGGGAAAATCGACGTGACGCGTGGCCTGCCGCCGTTCATGAGCGGTTTGCGCACTCCCGCGGATTTCAGCGTGATCGGCAGCGGGGTGCGTGACAATGGAATGACGACCATCGTGGCGTACAAGACCTCGCTCGACAGCGACAATGCCTACGCGGCGATCGTGGCTGCTCTTGGCACCGAGGGCTGGGAGGTCGAACCACAGCCAGGATCGACGGAGGCCTTCAGGCTCGCGAACGGGCCCAGAGACGGGATCCTCTGCCGCAACGCAGAGCGGCGGGGAGTAAGAGTCTGGGAAGCTGCGGGCGTCCGTTACGTCAACATCGAGACCTACCCGCAGGCACATCCGCACGATTGCAATACGCCGGATCCGGCCATGACGAGGGCATTCTTCGGGCCGAACAGCGCGGTACCACGGTTCCAGTTCCCGGCGGGCACCAGTCTTGCGCAGGGTGCGGGTGGCGGTGGCGGCAGCAGCGAGGTCTACAGCACTTCGTCGCGCGTCATCAGTACGGAAACACCGGCCAGGCTGGTCGGGTTTCTTGCAGGCGAGCTGCAGGACCAGGGCTGGCGCCAGGATGCCGACTGGTCCGGCAACGGCAACGCGGGGTCCACCTGGCGCAAGACCATCGACGGCCAGCTCACGTGGGGTGCGCTGAAGATCACGCGCGTGAGCGAGGGAACCTATGCCGTGGATTTCACGCTGATGCAATAAGGAGAACAACCATGCGACGAATCGCCTTCTTCACGGTGACCGCGCTGTCCTGCGCCGCCGCCTTCGGCCAGAGCCTGCTGGACTGCATCGAGCCCGATGTGGCGCGCACCCTGCTGCGGCAGGGCCAGGGCGCGCAGCAGCCACCGGACATCACTGCCACGGTCCCCGCGGAGCTGTCGTCCCTCAGGATGCCGCGGGAATTCACCTGGATCGGCAGCGCGGAGCGGATTACCGGCAGGCTGGACGCCACCACCAACATGTCCCAGGTCACCGCGGCGTGGCGCACCAGCCTTGCGCCCGATGCCGCGCGCGCCGCCACGGCCGCCGCGCTGGCGGGCTCCGGCTGGGAAATCCGGTCACAGCCAGGCATGAGCATGAACGTGTTCAGAAGCGCCGATCAGATGCCGCAGACAGCCTGTCGCGATGGCAAGCCCGTCAATTTCACCGCCAGTCCAATGGATGGCGTGACCTATGTGCTGTTCACGATCCAGCGAAACAACAATTCCAGTCTGATCTGCAGCCAGCCGGCACAGCCCGGGTTCGTCACGGGCCTCGAGAAGTACACGCCGCACCTGGACCTGCCGGTGGATCCCGCGACCGGTGTGGCCGTGCGCCAGCAGGGCGGTGGTACGAGCAGTGGCGGCGGGCAGATCAACGCCCGGACCCAGTTCACACTGCAGGATTCGCCCGGCAATGTCGCGCGCCATTTCGCGAAGCAGATGGCCGGGCAGGGCTGGACCAGCGATGCGAACTGGAGCGGCACCTTGACGGCCGGTTCTTCCTGGTCGAGGCGCGACGCCGGCACTGTCTTGCAGAGCACGCTGTCGGTGACGGCCGTCGACGAGCATCAGTTCGTGGCCCTGCTGCACATCAGCACGCTGCAGTGAAGGAGCACACCATGCGCAAGTTCATCATCGCCGTGAGTGCGACGGCATGTTCCGTCGCCGCGCTGGCCCAGGAACCCTTCCAGTGCGTGAATCCGGACGTGCTGAACGCCCTGGTGTTCAATGCCCGCGTCGAATCCCGGCTGGTCGCGAAGCGTACGCTGCCGGACGTCGCGGACGGCTACGCCGCGCCGGCGGATTTCACGCTCATCGGCAGCGTTGTGCGCGGGGCCAATGTATTGACGTCGGTGGGCTACAAGACAGCGCTGGAAGCGCGCAAGGCGTTCGACAATCTGCTTCAGTTCATGAACGCGGAAGGCTGGCAGCCCGAATTCACGCCGCGGACACCGCCCGCGGTGACGGTCGCGGGGCCGCCGCCGCTGGCTGTGAACCTGTGCCGCAATGGCGAACGGCGCAACTTCCTGATCCGGGACATCGAGGGCGTCCGCTACGCGATGATTTCAGGCTACGAGACTTCGCCGCCGCGAGCCTGCAATGTGCCTGCTCCGCAGCAGGTCACCCTGCAGGGCATGCAGACGAATCCCCTCGCCGCGATCAACGCATTGCACGACAGCCTGCCGCAGCTTTCCTTTCCGGAGACCGCGCGCATGATTGCCCCGCCGCCTGGCGCCGAGAACCTGAACACCGACGCGGTTTTCTCGGTGACGCGGATCGAGAGTCCGGACACCGCCGCCACGCTGGCCGGGCTTCTCAGCCCGCAGCTGGTGGCGCAGAACTGGAGCAACGACGCCAAGTGGAGCGGCGCGCTGAGCACCGGTTCCACCTGGATCCGCAAGACCGATGACGGAAAGAAATACTGGGGAACGCTGGAGATCCTGAGCCTGGGCAAAGGCATCTACAACGTCCGCTTCACCCTGGCGAGCTGGGCCCGGTAAGTCCTGCGGGGTTCTAAGGCAACGCGCAGCGGAAATTCCTCTCCTCATCCGTGCTCCCCGCGCCCGTGTACTTCGCCTCCTGCGGATACGGACACAGCGGCCGCGTGCGCGGTGTCGCGGCGTTCGGCGGATTGCTCGCGATGATGCGCTCCGGCGCGTTGCCGGTCTGCACCCAGTTGTCGATCACCGTGAGCATGTCCACCGACGAAGGACCATCGCCGCCGCCGCAGTGGCCCATGCCGGGGATCATGAACAGCCGCACATTGCCGCGCTCGCGCTTGCCGAGGCTGTGCGTGAGCCGCGCATAGAAATCCACCGTACCCTGCGGCGCGATCAGGCCGTCGGCCCAGCCATGCGACAGCAGCAGCTTGCCGCCGTGCGCGAGGAAATCGCGCGGGCCTTTGGGGGGCACGTCGAGATCGTTGCTCGCGACCTTGCGGGAGCGCTTCACGTCCTTGCCGTAGTCGAAGCTGCGGAAATCCCACTGCGGATCCTGGAACACCAGGTCGCGGAAGAAACTGGTGGCGACCGGAAAGGGCTCCCGGCCATTGACCAGCAGCGCGACCTGGTTTTCGCTGCCGCGCGAGAAGCCGGGATAGATGGGTTTGCCGCTCTTCGGATTGCGCGGGCCGTCATAGATGCGCTGCATCGCCGTCACCTGTGCGGCGGTGAGGCAGTCCGGCGCATCGTCGGTCTTGCAGGTGAGGCTGGCGGGATCGAAGCCGCAGCGCTGCGGCGCGGAGACGATGCCATCCCTGACGCCATCGTCGGCGTCGCAGGCGGCGAGCACGGCGCTGTGCACCAGCTGCAGCTTGGCCGGCGGCAGGCGGCTGGCGTCGTCCTTCTCGGCCACATAGCCGGTCCACAGCGTGCCGATCAGCAGGTCCACCATCGGGTTGGCCGGCGTCATGGCGGAGATGCCGTCGAAATCCTGCGGGTAGCGGTAGGCCTCCATCAGCCCGACACGGCCACCGGTGGAGCAGCTCACGTACAGCGAGCGGCTCGGCGCCTTGTCGTAGAAGGCCTGCACGATGGCCTTGGCGGCGACAGTGGTTTCATGCACGGCACGGTGGCCGAAATCGGTGAGCTTTTCCGGATGACCCTTCGGGAAGCTGCCATCCATCGGGCTGCCCTGGTGCCCGAGGTCGCTGGCGGCGGTGGCATAGTTCGCGGCCAGCGGCCCGGCCATGTCGCCGTAGGCGATGGAACCGGCCCACACGCCGTTGCCGCCGCCCACGTACTTGCCGTTCCAGTTCGCCAGCGGCAGCCAGACTTCGAAGCGGATGTCCGAATCGGCCGTCGGCCTGCTGGTGGCCGCCACGCGGCAGAACGCGGGCAGCTTTGAGTAATTGACGGATGGCCCACCGGGTGCGCCGACCATGCCCCCCGCCGGCGGCTTGAACGCGCCGGCGGCCACGGGCTCGGCCAGCGTGATGGTGACGTGCGGCAGCGCGAGCTGCGCCAGTGACGCACAGTCGCCGGCGGTGGCCTTCGCGACATGCGCCAATACGCCGCAGGCCGCGAGGCTGATGACGGTTGCGGATCTTGCAATGCGCTTCATGTGCGGGTGTACCTCCGCGCGGTCTGGCAGCCGGCGAGGCCGCTGCAAGGGACGGTAGATATGTTGGCCACGACCCTCTCCCCGGAAGAACCCGATGTGATTGGCATGCCCCGGCGCGCCCGAAAGCGTGCGGGGGCCGCAAGAGTAATGCATCCGGCTGGCACGCGGGAACGCCGCGCCGGTGCCGGCGTTTACGGCTTCGCCTGCCGCACGGCCTCGCCGAACAGCCAGCGTTTCAATACTTCTGAGCAGACGAGATAGGCCAGCGTGATGGCGGCCAGGCCCGCCAGGACCCTGGCGGGCAGGTGCACGAAGCCCATCCACTCACCAAAGGGCAGCCAGGGCATGGCCAGGCCGGCCACCGCCACCAGGATGGAGCAGCCCACCAGCAACCGGCCGGGGCGGCTGCGCCAGGCCGGCCGGCGGGTGCGCGCCACGTACACGATACCGAGCTGCGTCAGCAGCGACAGCACGAACCAGGATGTCCGGAACAGCGGCGCCGTGGCGTGGATGACCAGCAACAGGAAGCCGAAGGTGACGAAATCGAACAGCGAGCTGATGCTGCCGAAACCGATCATGAAGCGGCGGATGTAGCGGATGTCCCAGCCATGTGGTCGGGCCACGGCTTCCGCGTCCACGCGGTCGGTGGAAATCGCCAGCGCCGGCAGGTCCGACAGGAAGTTGTTCAGCAGGATCTGCTTGGCGAGCAGCGGCAGGAAGGGCAGCAGCAGCGAGGCCGCCGCCATGCTGATCATGTTGCCGAAATTGGCGCTGGTGGTAATGGCGACGTACTTCATCGTGTTGGCGAAGGTACGCCGGCCCTCGGCGATGCCCTCCAGCAGCACGGCCAGGCTCTTCTCCAGCAGCACGATGTCGGCGGCCTCGCGCGCCACGTCCACCGCGCTGTCCACCGAAATGCCCACATCGGCAGCGTGCAGCGCCGGCGCATCGTTGATGCCATCGCCGAGGTGTCCCACCACGTGGCCGTGCCGCTGCAACGCCTGGATCACGCGCTCCTTCTGCGCCGGATCGATCTCGGCGAACACGTCGGTGTCTTCCACCTGGCCGAACAGCGCCTCGTTGGAGAGCTGCGCCAGCGTCTCGCCGGTGAGCACGCGGTCGCCGCCGAGCCCGACCTCGCGCGCCAGGTGCGCCGCCGCGTAACGGTTGTCGCCGGTGACCATCTTCACGCGCAGGCCCAGCGCAGCGAGCCGTTGCAGCGTGTCCTGCACGCCTTCCTTGGCCGAGTCCTGGAACAGCAGGAAGCCGGCGAAGGTCAGGCCGGTCTCCGCGTCGCGCCCGTGCGGGGCATCTGCCGCCAGCGCGCAGGTGGCCAGGCCGAGCACGCGGAAACCCTGCTCGCTCCACTGCCGGCACTGCGTGTCGATGCGCGCCACCGAGTCCGCCGACAGCCCCGCGCAGGCATCGAGCACATTGCGCAGCGCGCCCTTGCAGACCAGCAGCTTGCCGGCACCGTCGCGCACGATCACCGACAGGCGCTTGCGCGCAAAGTCGTAGGGAATCTCGTCGATCTTCTGCGCGGCCGCCAGCTGCGGGCCGAGATTGGTGGCCGCCGCGCGGATGGCCTCATCCAGCGGGTTGTCGATACCGGTCTGCAGCGTGGCATTGATCGCGGCCAGGCGCAGCACCTCCGCCGAGGGACTGCCCGTCACGTCGAAAGTGCCGTGCAACCGGATCACCCCCTCGGTCAGCGTGCCGGTCTTGTCGGTGCACAGCACGTCCATGCTGCCCAGGTTCTCGATCGACTGCAGCCGGCGCACGATGACGCCATGCTGCTCCAGCACGCGCGCGCCGCGCGACAGCGTCACGCTGACGATGGCCGGCAGCAGCTCCGGCGTCATGCCCACGGCCAGTGCCAGCGAGAACAGCAGCGAATCGATCAGCGGCCGGTGCAGCAGCAGGTTGGCGGCGAAGATCAGGATCACCAGACCCAGCACCACCTGCGTCATCAGCACGCCAAAGCGACGCACGCCGCGCATGAAGCCAGTCTCGGGCACGGCGCGCGCCAGTGCGCCGGCGATGGCCGCGAAGCCGGTGCGCGCGCCGGTGGCCACCACCAGCACGCGGCCGGTGCCGCTGCGCACCGAGGTGCCGGCAAACACCATGTTGCTGCGCGCCGGCAATGCCGCATCGGCGGGCACCGTGCCGGGTTGCTTGGAGACCGGGAATGGCTCGCCAGTCAGCGCCGCCTGCGTCACGTCCAGGTCCGTGGCCTCGAGCACGATGGCATCGGCCGGGATCAGCGTGCCGGCTGCCAGCAGCACCACGTCACCCGGTACCAGCGCGGTGGCTGCGATGGTGTCCTTGCGGCCATCACGCAGCACATCGACACGATGCGCCAGCCTGGCCAGCAGCCGTCCCACGGCCTGCGAGGCGCGATACTCCTGATAGAAGGAGAGCAGGCTGCTCGCCAGCACGATGGCCAGGATGATCAGCGCCTCCTGCAGCTCGCCGACCAGCGCGGCAATGGCCGCTGCGGCGATCAGGATCAGCCCGAGCGGGCTGCCGAACTGTGCCAGCAGCAGTCGCGCACCGTGCCAGCGCGCGTCTTCCCGCAGCGTGTTCGGGCCGACGTCCCGCAGGCGCTGGGCTGCCACCGCGCCAGCCAGGCCATCGCGCGAGCTGCCGAGTTCGGAAAGCAGCGTTGCGGCGGGCTTCGACCACGGCTGGATCAGATCTGCCATCGGTGCAATATAGGCGCAATGCCCGTGCGCGAGTGGCTTCAAACTTGCATGATGGGACCATGGCCAAGAACACGGCGGGCGTAGGCCCGCGCTTTCCGCAGGTAGTGGTGCTTTTTGGTGCGACGGGCGACCTGTCGCGTCGCAAGCTGCTGCCCGGGCTGTGTCACCTGGCCACCGCGGGGTTCATTCCCGGGTCGCGGGTGGTCGGCGTGTCGCTGGACGAGCTGGATGCGCAGGGTTTCCGCCAACTCGCCCGTGAAGCGCTGGAGGCGGGCTCGCGGCGTATCGACGATGCCTCCTGGAACCGCTTCGCCGAATGCCTCGACTACGTGCCGCTGACGGCAGGTCCGGCCGCGCTGAAGGCGGCGGTGGAAAAAGCCGAGCGTGCCATCAGTGGCGAAAGTCGTCGCCTGCATTACCTCAGCGTGCCGCCGAACGCGGCACTGGCCGCGGTGCGCACGCTGGCCGAGGCGGAGCTGGTATCCAACTCGCGCATCATCATGGAAAAGCCCTTCGGCACGGACCTTGCCAGCGCGGTGGCGCTGAACAAGGCGCTGCATGCGGTGTTCGCCGAGGAGCAGATCTTCCGCATCGACCACTTCCTCGGCAAGGAGCCGGCGCAGAACATCCTCGCGTTCCGCTTCGGCAATGGCCTGTTCGAGCCGATCTGGAACCGCAATTTCATCGATCACGTGCAGATCGACGTGCCCGAGACGCTCGGTCTGGGCAAGCGCTCGGGTTTCTACGAGCAGACCGGTGCCTACCGCGACATGGTGGTGACGCACCTGTTCCAGATCCTGGGTTTCATGGCGATGGAGCCCCCCACGCACCTGGCGCCTTCGCCCATCAGCGAAGAGAAGAACAAGGTGTTCCGCAGCATGCTGCCCATCCAGCCGGCGGATGTGGTGCGCGGCCAGTACTCCGGGTACCGCGGCGAGGAGGGCGTGGCGCCGGAGTCGGACACCGAGACCTTCATAGCGCTGCGCTGCTACATCGACAACTGGCGCTGGGCCGGCGTGCCGTTCTACCTGCGTACCGGCAAACGCATGGCCGAGGGCCAGCGCATCATCTCCATCGCCTTCCGCGAGCCGCCGAAGAGCATGTTTCCGGCGGATTCCGGCGTCGGCGCGCATGGGCCGGACCACCTGACCTTCGACCTGGCCGATTCCTCGAAGATGTCGCTGTCCTTCTACGGCAAGCGGCCCGGCCCGGGCATGAAGCTGGACAAGCTGTCGCTGCAGTTCGCCATGCACGACACGGGCCTGGTCGGGGAAGTGCTGGAGGCCTACGAGCGGCTGATCCTCGATGCCATGCGTGGCGACCACACGCTGTTCACCACCGCCGAGGGCATCGAGCGGCTGTGGGAGATCTCGCAGCAGCTGCTGGAATCCCCGCCGCCGGTGCGCTCCTATGCGCCGGGGAGCTGGGGACCGAACGCCATCCACCAGCTGGTTGCGCCGCATGCGTGGCGGCTGCCTTTCGAGCGTGCGTGGCGCGCGCCGAATCCGCAGGGGAACTGAAGCGCACGGCAGCGCCGGTCAGTGCGCGGGCGCGGGGATCAGCGCCTCGTGAAGCGCTTGCACCCAGCGGTCATGGTCCAGGTCGTAGACGACGAAGTCGCCGTCGAACTGCCATACGGCCCAGGCCCAGCCGCGTTTCTCGGCCGCACGGGCCACCGCTGCTTCGTACCTGGCGCGCGATTCCATCGGTGCCGTATCGTGCGTGCCGAACTCGCCGAGCAGGATGGGCCGGTCGTTGCGCCTGGCCCAGGCCTGAACGGCATCGAAATCCCTGTCGATCCGCGCATAGTCGGCGGGGGTTCCCCAGGTGACGCCGGACAGCCTGGCGTATTCCGGTACCCATGTGATGCCCTGTGAGGTGAAGGTCATCGGAATGTAGTAGTGCACGGTGACGATGATGTGCCGGTCGCTGCCGGGCAGCACCAGCTTGTCGAGCCATTCCACGCTGTTCCAGGCGCCCGGCCCGATGATGACGTTGCGTGTGGGGTTGGTGCTGCGGATGATGCCCAGCGCCTGGGAGAGCATGTCGTTCCAGGCGGCATTGGCCGATTCATTCGGTTCGTTGAGGATCTCGAACAGCACCCGCGCCGGTGCGTTCCGGTAGTGCGCGGCCACCTGTGTCCAGAATGCCATCAGCTTCGGGCGGCAGGTGGCCACATCCGCGCCGCAGTCGTTGTAGTCGTGCTCGTCGAGGATGACGGTGAGATTCTGCTGCAGCGCCTGCCGCACCAGCCGGTCGAGCGTGGCGAACCAGCTCGCCGGCAGTTCGTTCCTCGCGTTCATGAACCGGAAGGCGATCAGCACGATGCGCACCGTGCTGAAACCGCCGTCGTGGATCACCTGGAAATGCCGTGGCTGGAAGCGCGCCCTGCCATGCTCCTCCCACAGCGGGTCGTAGCCGAGGATATTGATGCCGCGACCCATCTGCGCCACCTGGTCGGCGGCGGACAGCGGGCTGTCGGCCGCGGCCGCGGTTCCGGCGGAGCCCGCCACGGCGAGCAGGCCACACAGGAGTGCTCCGGGCAGGTGCATGCGTGCCCGAGGCGTCATGCCACTTTGCGCGCCACCAGCGTGCGGTCCACGTATTTGTCGTGCACCCTGCCGAAGCTCAGCAGGCGGACCATCCGTGCCACGAAGGGCGTCAGCTTTGCCACGATGCCGTAGCCGCGGTGATAGGTGCCCACGCCGATTTCCTCGACGACTTCCAGGCCTCTGGCGGCGCAAAAATCCAGCATGCGCTGTCGCGAAATGATCTTGTCGTAGACCGTGCGATAGGGCGCGAACCCGGGCCTGCCGGCATCTTTCAGCTTCCACGCCCAGCGGTAGTACCAGACGTGGAAGAAATGCGGAGTCATTCGCGTGATGAATCCCTGCACGCTGTCCTTGTCGGGTACCCGCACGATGAGCAGCCCGCCGGGCTTCAGCCAGCGCACCATGTTGTCCAGCACAGCCTCGGCGCCGGCCACGTGTTCGAGCACGAACGCGCTGTAGATCACGTCGAAGCTGCCGGCGGGCAGCTGCGCGGTGCGCAGGTCGCCGACGATGCCATGGTGGAGGTCCTTGCGGATTTCGCGGCGCGCCCGCAGCGCCTCCGCATCGAGATCGATGCCGGTGAGCCGATAGTCGATGCCGTCCATGTTGAAGTACCACTCGCGGCCGCAGCCTGCCTCCAGCACCTCCATGGTGTGCCCGGGGCGTGCCTGCGCCCTGACATGGCTTTCAAGTGCGGCAAGCTCGTCTTCCGGCCTCGCCATGATCAGGATGGGACGGTTGTTCGGCAGGTCGCCGAGAGAAATGCTGATTGAGGATGCCATCTTGCCCTCGCTGTCCTTGCTCCATTTGGCGGCCTGCACATGTTCTCAGGCACCGTACGTTCGCCGTGATGGCGCGCCGATGGCCCGATTGACGTAATCCCCGGCCCGGCTGTCGCGGGCGGGCCGCACGCGGCGCGGATGATGCTAACGGCCTATGCATGCGTGCAACGAGCCGCGCCCACAGCTCGCTACCTTGCGTCCCATGAACATCAAATCACTGTTTGTCTGCGCCGTGGTAATGACTGGTCTGGCCGCCTGCGGAGGCAAGAGCGACAGCTCTTCCACCGGTGGGGCCGGTGGTGGAGGCGGCGGCGGTGGTTCCGGCAATGGTGGCACCATTGCTCTTGCGAGCGCCACGCTGCAGGCAGCCCAGACCGACGCCAGCGTCAACGTCTCGGTAACGCGCAGCGGTGGCGCAGCCGGCGCTGCCAGCGTTGCCTACGCCACCTTCGACGGCACGGCCACTGCCGGCACCCAGTACACGGTCACCGGCGGCACGTTGACCTGGATCGACGGCGACAGCGCGGCAAAGACCGTCGCCGTGCCGCTCAGCAATGCCTCGCCGTTCAGCGGTTCGAAGACCTTCACCTTCCGGCTCTCCGCTGCCACCGGCGCCACGCTGGGTTCTCCAGCCTCCGCCACCGTGACGATCACCGGCAGTGGTTCCGGCAACGCTTCCGCCGGCAATGTGCAGGTCGACAAGCACATTCTGGTCGACCAGTTTGGCTATCGTCCGAATGATCCCAAGGTCGCCGTCGTCCGCAATCCAAAGAGCGGTTTTGACGCCAGCGACACCATCACTCCGGGAACGGCCTGGGAGGTGCGCAAGGCCGCCGACGGAAGCACGGTGTTCTCCGGCACTCTCACCCAGTGGAACGGTGGCGCCACCGAGGCCTCCTCAGGCGACCAGGGCTGGTGGTTCGACTTTTCCACCGTGACCACGGCCGGCAGTTACTTCGTCTACGACGTGCAACGCGACCGGCGTTCGCCCACGTTCACCATTGGCCAGACGGTGTACAAGCCCGTCCTGAAGGCCGCGATGAAGATGTATTACTACCAGCGCAGCGGCATGGCCAAGACGGCGCAGTACGCCACCAACTGGGCGGACGGCGCATCGTATACGCGGGCCGGCCAGGACACCGAGGCCCACGATGTGACGGACCCGACGAACAACAGCGCCGGCAAGGTCCGGGACATGAGCGGCGGCTGGTTCGATGGCGGTGACACGACCAAGTACGTGACCTTCGCCACCACGGCGGTGCACCAGCTGCTCTCGGCCTACCAGGCCAATCCGGCGGTGTTCACCGACGACTTCGGCATCCCGGAATCCGGCAACGGCATTCCGGATGTCGTCGACGAAGTGAAGTTCGAGACCGACTGGCTGAAAAAGATGCAGTTCGACGACGGCAGTGTGGCGCTGATGATGGGTTCGCAGGGCTACGTGGCTGCCAGTCCGCCGAGTTCGGACACGTCGGCGCGGTTCTATGTTCCGGCATGCACCTCCAGCACGATTGCCACTGCGGGGATGCTGGCGCATGCCTCCCTCGTGTTCAAGGGGTTCACCTCGCTCGCCACCGAGGCCGATACCCTGAAGAGCCTCGCGATCAAAGCCTGGAACAACTACAAGAGCATCCCCACCAAGCAGACCCATTGCGACCTGGGCCATGTCGGAGTAGGCAAGGGACAGCCCGCGGACTGGTCGGCCGATGACCAGAGTGCCGAAGCCGTGGTCGCGGCGGTCTACCTGTTCGCCATCACAGGCGATGCCGAATACCAGAACTATGTGAAGGCCAACTACAACCAGACTTACCTGCGTCCTTACTTCGATTTCGGCTGGTCACGCTATGAACCCGACCAGGGACAGGCGCTGCTGTTCTATACCGGGCTGCAGAACGCCGACGCGACGGTGAGCGCCGCGATCAAGCTCGCCAAGCAGACCGACGTCAACAGCAGCACGACCGTGTACGGCTTCGACAACTCCGACCTGTACCGGGCGTACGTCGACGATGACGTGTATCACTGGGGCAGCAACGAGACGCGTGCCAACTACGGCAATTCGAACGTCGATGCGCTCGCATATGGTGCCGCCACCGGCAAGGAGACCTCCATCCGGACCCGGGCCGAGGAGATCCTGCACTACTTCCATGGCGTGAATCCCTTTGGACAGGTGTACCTCACCAACATGTCCTCGTATGGAGCGACGAATTCGATGAACGCCATCCTGCATGTCTGGTTCAGCCCGGGTTCTCCGGCCTGGGGCGACGTGCGGACCTCCACCTACGGGCCGCCGCCAGGTTACCTGCCCGGCGGGCCGAATCCGCTGACTTCGGCCACGCTGACACCGCCCGCAGGCCAGCCGCGGCAGAAGTCCTACAAGGACTGGAACGGCGATCAGGCTACGGGCGATCCGCAGCAGTCCTGGGATGTCACGCAGCCTGGCATCTACTACCAGGCAGCGTATGTGCAGCTGCTGTCCGGATTTGCCCAGTAGACAGGCCGCCGCTCAGCTGAATTCCTGCATCATCGACACATGCCCGGCGACGATGCGCCAGCCCTCGGGCAGGCGCACCCACACCTGGGTCTGCCGGCCGATGCGCGGTGAGCCCGTGCGCAGGAACTCGGTGCTGGTGGTGGCGAAATCCCTGCCGTAGGTGGTGATCAGCGTGTTGCGCAGCGTGCGGGGCGGGGAGCCGCCACTGCGCGCGCTGCGGAAGGCGCGGATCATCTCGATGCCGACCAGGTTCTCGCCTACGCCATAGCGCAGCGCATGCGGTGAGTTCCAGAAGAAGGTATCGAGCGTGGCGAGGTCGTTGAGACCGAGTGCGCGCTCGTAGGCCTCGAACAGTGCGCGCACCTCGGCCAGCGCGGCGGGATCGTTGATGATCACGCGGGCCTGCTGGCGGTGGCGATGCCCAGCCGTTCCAGGTGCGCGGCGACACGCAGCGCGCGTGCTTCCTGCCACGGGGGTGCGATCACCTGCACGCCGATGGGCAGACCCGACTTCGTCCACAGCGGTACCGCGACCACCGGCAGCCCGATGAAGCTGATGGGTTGCGTATACAGCCCCAGGTTCGGCCGTACCGCCATCACGGTGTCGCCGACCTGCATGGTCTGCTGGCCGATGAGCGGCGCGACCACCGGCGTGGCCGGCGCCAGTAGGATGTCCACGCGCTGGAACAGCAGGCGCGCGGCCCTGGCGAACCAGCGTCGCAGCCTCTGGGCCTTTGTGTAGATGGTCGCCGGCAGCAGCGTGCCCGCGTAAAAACGCTCGCGCGTGGCCGGATCGAAATCCTGCGGCCGCGCCTGCAGGCGCTCGCGATGCAGTCCGGCGCCGCTGGCGCAGGTGATGCAGAACGCGGCCGCGCGCGCCCGGTGTGCTTCGGGCAGCGTCAGTCGCACGGCTTCGTCGAAGGCTTCGGCCACGCGTGCCACGGCCTCGAGAGCCTCGGGTGCCGCGCCTTCGGCGAACCAGCCCTCCAGCACGCCGGCGCGCAAGCCCGCGATACCTTCATCGAGCGTGGGGCAGGTGGGCTCGAAGGGACGCATCACGCAGCCGGCATCACCGCTGTCATGCCCCTGCAGCAGGTCGTAGGCCAGGGCAAGGTCGGCGACGCAACGCGCCAGCGGACCGACGTGATCCAGCTCGTGCACGAACGGGAAAGTGCCGGTGCGCGGCAGGCGCCCGAAGGTGGGCTTGAGGCCGAAGATCCCGCAGAAGGAAGCCGGTACGCGGATCGAGCCATTGGTGTCCGAGCCCAGCGTCAGTGGCGTGAGACCGGCGGCGACCGCGGCGGCGCTGCCACCGGAGGAGCCGCCGGCCACGCGCGCCATGTCGTGCGGATTGCGCGTGACGCCATAGTGCGCGTTCTCGGTGGTGAAGCCGTAGGCAAATTCGTCCATGTTCTGGCAGCCCACCAGCACGGCACCGGCCTGGCGCAGGCGGCGCACCAGCGTCGCGTCCTGCCGCGCCTGCGCGCCGCCAGCCAGGATCTTCGAGCCCGCCAGCGTCACCACGCCGGCGACGTCGAACAGGTCCTTCACGCCGAACGGCACGCCGGCCAGCGGCCCGGGATCGAAGCCGCCGGCGATCATGCGGTCCAGCCGCGCGGCATCCTCGTGCGCGTGCGCGGCCAGCACCGAGGTGAAGCAGTTGAGCTCACGTCCCCGGCCTTCGATGCGCGCCAGTGCGTCGCTCAGCACTTCCTCGGCGCTGACCTCGCGCGCCCGCACGCGCGCCGCGATGCGGTGCGCGAAATCCGCCGACGGATTCAAGGCACGAATGACGGCGCCGGCTCCAGCTCGTCGGGCAGCGGGAATTCCTCCACCAGCGCGGCCTGCGCGCGCAGCACCGCCAGTTGCGTGGCGACCCCTGCGCGATAGGCCGCCGGGATGGCTGCCAGTTCCGCGTGCTCCGGCTGCTCTTGCGCCGCCGGCAACGGCGTGCCGGGCGTCGTCAATGGCCAGCCTCCCCGACCACCATCATCGGCGCCGCGCTCTTCGCGCGGCCCGCCATCGCCAGCAGCAGCACCGCAATGACCAGGTAGCTCGCGGCCACGCCCGGCGTCATCCCTATGCCAATGGCCTCGCTGTGCATCAACCCGAAGAAGGTCAGCACCGCACCGGCCAGGGCGAAGGCCGCGGCCTGCACGAACTTGCGGTCGATGATGAACACCGTGATGGCGCCGATGACGATGCCCACCAGCGTCGCGCCGCCGCCGAGGATGCTCATGCCGTGGTAGAGCACGTTGTTCGACGCCAGCGCATCCAGGCCCACCTTGCCCGCGTCCGTGCCGGCCGCGCCCAGTGCGTTGTCGATCTGGTTCTTGCCCCAGGCCGCGATCTGCGGCACCAGCGCCAGCACGATGGCCGGCGCATGCCGGCGCGGGGATTCCTGGAAGGCCTGCGAGCCGATCAGCATGCCGATGTACAGCAGGATGGGCAGGATGGCGATCACCGGCACCAGCGCGGTGACGGTGGCGAGGATGCCGAGCCAGCACAGCAGCAGCACCATCACGCCGGTGGCGGCCGAGTAGCCGAGCCGGCCGCCCATGGCCTTCCAGCCCGGATGCCCGATGTAGATGGCATTGATGAAGGGATTGCCCAGCAGGCAGCCCACCAGGCTGATCACGCCATCGGCGGTGAGCACGCGCGTGGTGGGGAAGGCATCACCGGCGGCCGAGGCGCTCTCGACGTTATCCATGGCCTCCACCAGGTCGTAGATGCCGAAGGGAATGGCCGTGACCAGGATGGTGCCGATGTACTTGAAGCCGCCGAATACATGCGACACCTCGGGCACCGGCGCGGCGAAACCCAGGTTGGAGAAGGAGGCCTGCAGCGAGGACAGGCTCAGGCCGCCGTAGTGAATGCCGAACGCGGTGGATCCCCAGGCGATCAGCGTGCCCACCACCAGCGCCACCAGGCCCGCGGGCACGCCCTTGAGGTACTGCACGCCGCCGAACCAGCTGATCAGGATCACCGCGAAGCACACCATGCCGATCACCGGCGTCATCATGGTCTGCATGGCCGGCGACAGCGAGATGAAG
>DATJYR010000004.1:0-2040 GCA_035499515.1 Steroidobacteraceae bacterium
TTCGTCGAACTTGCGGCGCGCGTGCGCCAGACAACCGGCCTCGACGCGCCCATGCAACTTGAGCACCGACCCGTAGCCGGCGTAGTCGTCACAGGTGAGCGTGCCAGACCAGCGTCCGAGGAACTCGATGGGGTGGCGGGCGGCGCGCCCGGGGCTGAAGTCGTAGACGACTGCCGGCGTCGAATCAAAGGCGCTGCGTGCGTACGCCCAGACATAAGCCTTCTTGGTCTTGCCCGCACCGGGATCGAGCATCGCCACCGGCGTCTCGTCGGCGTGCAGCACCTTGGCGGTCAGCACGAACTCGCGCAGCGCCTCGTAGAGCGGCGTCAGCGCGGCACCGCCGGCGCCCGACCAGCTGGCCAGCGTTGAGCGCGGGGTGTGCACGCCGGAGCGGGCGTTGATCTGCTCCTGGCGGTAGTAAGGCACGTGATCGACGAAGCGCGAGACCAGCGTGTGCGCCACCAGGCCCGCGGTGGGCTGGCCCTTGTCCACGACCTGGGGCGCCACCGGCTCCTGCACCAGCGTCTGGCAGCAGCGGCAGGCCCACTTGCCGCGCACGTGGCGGTGCACGAAGAATTCCGCCGGGACGATGTCCAGCCGCTCGCTCACGTCCTCGCCCACGCGCTCCATGGGCTGGCCGCAGCCGCAGGTGGTGTCGGCGGGTTCGTGGAGGTGCTCCACGCGCCGCAGGTGCTCGGCCAGCTTCTCGCGGCGCGGCTTGCGGGGTGCCTTGCCAGCTTCGTTGTCGCGGCCGTCATCGGATTGGCCTTGCAGCGCCTGCAACTGCGCCTCGAGATCCGCCTGGTCCTCCGCGGCGGTCTCCTCGAACATCTGCCGTTGCGCGGCGCTCATGCGCTCGGTGCGGGCGGCGAACTTCCAGGCCTTCAGCCGCGCCAGTTCGAAGGTCACCTTCTCGAGCTTGGCCTCCTTGAACTTGAGCTCGGCGTCGCGCCGCTGCACCAGCAGATGCTGCTGCTCGATCTGTTGCGCCTGGGCGGTGACCTGTGCCAGCAGCCGCGTGGCCAACTGCGTAACCGCTTCGGGCGACAGCCCCTTGAGGTCTTCGGGTCGCAGCGTCGTTGGGTCCACCATCGAGGGACAAGTGTGCCCGTGGTCGAGCCGCCTCGCATCGGGGCATGTGCCGATTGCCCACGAACGCGAGAAATCCGTCTATACGTGCGTGATGCGCTGCATCTGGTCCAGTCGCCGCCACGGCAGCCCGAGCACCAGCGCATCGAACTGCTGGCGACTCAGCGCCATCGGCGCCACAGAGCCGGGCGCTGGCCACTGGAAGCGACCTTCGTTCAAGCGGCGCGCGGCACACCACACGCCAAAGCCGTCATGCACCAGCAGCTTCAGGCGCGTGCCGCGAGCGTTGCCGAACACGTAGCCATGGTGCGCCTGCGCCGCGCCAAACACCTGCACCACCATCGCGAGCAGGCGGTCGGCGCCGGCACGCATGTCCACCGGCGCCGTGGCCAACCACACAGCGTCGATGCGGATCACCGCAGCAGCTCGCGCAGCAGCCGCGCGCATTCCGAAGCGCTCGCGGCGGGCCACCGGACACTCACCGCCAGATCGCCGCGGCGCAGTTGCACGTCGATGCAGGCAGCCACTAAGGGCTCAGTTGCGGGCTCTTCGGGTGGCCGCGACGGTTCTTCGATCTTCAGCGGAACGAATCGCTGGACGGCGGCAGGTTCGGCCACTGCAGCCAGGCCCGCCCGCACCAGGCCACGACCACGACGCCACTGCCGCACCAGGTTGGCATTCAAGCCGAACGCCAGGGCCACGCCTGCCGTCGACGCGCCGGGCTGCGCGCACGCCTGCAGCACCTCGGCCTTGAACTCGGCGCTGTGACGCCGACGCTGTTTGCTGTACTCCTGCATTGCTGTCCACCAAAACGTTGATGGACAGCAATCGTGCGCAGCAATCGGCGGCGTTCAAGGTGGGATGGCCAGCCGCTTACGAATGGCAACCCTGAGGACTTTCCGGATAGCGTCCACGGCAAGGCCACTTGGGCCCTTCGACTATGCTGCCGAC
>DATJYR010000005.1:0-4371 GCA_035499515.1 Steroidobacteraceae bacterium
CCTGCCGCAGGGCTTCCAGATCCTCGACGCCGAGGACCAGCAGCGCATGATCAAGAAGCTGATCAGGGCGGCCGGGCTGGATGAAGCGCGCTTCGTGCCGCGCGACGTGCAGTACTACATCAACAAGCACAAGGACGAAGGCCGGCGCCCGAACCAGCTCAAGGATCGCGGCGATCACACCGAAAGCCAGCTCATCAAGCTGTACATCGAGTACGAAGCGGCCTGCCAGCGCGTGGGCGCGGTGGATTTCGCCGAACTGCTGCTGCGCGCCTACGAACTGTGGCGCGACAACCCCGAGCTGCTGCGCCACTATCGCGGGCGGTTCCGCCACGTGCTGGTGGACGAGTTCCAGGACACCAACGCCATCCAGTACGCGTGGATCCGGCTGCTGGCGGGCACCGAGGGCGTGCCGTTCGTGGTGGGCGATGACGACCAGTCCATCTACCGCTGGCGCGGCGCGCAGGTGGAGAACCTGCGGCGCTTCCAGAGCGATTTCCCCGCCGCGCAGCTGTTCCGCCTGGAGCAGAACTACCGCTCCACCGGCGCGATCCTCGATGCCGCGAACGCGCTGATCGCGCACAACACCGGCCGCATCGGCAAGAACCTGTGGACCAGCAGCGGCAAGGGCGAGTCGGTCAAGCTGTACGCCGCGTTCAACGAGCGCGACGAAGGCGACTTCGTGCTGGGCAAGATCCTGACCTGGATTGCACAGGGCGGGTTGCGCCGCGACGTCGCCATCCTGTATCGCTCCAACGCGCAGTCGCGCGTGTTCGAGGAAGGGCTGATGCAGAACCGCATCCCCTACCGCGTGTACGGCGGCCTGCGGTTCTTCGAGCGCGCCGAAATCAAGGACGCCCTCGCCTACCTGCGGCTGATCGCCAACCGCGACGACGATGCTTCGTTCGAGCGCGTGGTGAACCTGCCGACGCGTGGCATCGGCAATCGCACGCTCGACATCCTGCGCGAGACCGCGCGCGGCGCGGGCATGACGCTGTGGCGCGCGGCGGGCGCGGCGGTGGCCAACGGCTCGCTCGGCCGCGGCGGCAATGCGCTGATGGCGTTCCTGCAGCTCATCGAGAAGCTGGCGCACGAGGTCAACGGCCTGGCGTTGCACGAGCAGGTCGATCTGGTCATCCGGGGCAGCGGCCTGATCGAGCACCACCAGAAGGACAAGGCGGATCGCGGCGAAGCGCGCGTGGAGAACCTCGAGGAGCTGGTCAGCGCCGCGCGCAGCTTCGAGCCCGATGGCGAACTCGGTCCGCTCGAGAGCTTCCTCGCGCACGCCGTGCTGGAATCCGGCGAGGGCCAGGGCAACGACGGCGACGACTGCGTGCAGATGATGACGCTGCACACCGCGAAGGGCCTGGAATTCCCGCTGGTGTTCCTGTGCGGCATGGAAGACGGCCTGTTCCCGCACCAGCGCTCGCTCAACGATTCGGAAAGCATCGAAGAGGAACGGCGGCTGTGCTACGTGGGCATCACGCGCGCCATGAAGCAGCTGTACCTGAGCTACGCGGAGCAGCGGCGCCTGCATGGCCAGGACAGCTACAACGCGCCGTCGCGTTTCCTGCGCGAGCTGCCGCCCGAGCTGCTGGAGGAGATCCGCCCGCGCATCCGCGTGACGCAGCCCGCCAGCTTCGCGGCCGCGCCCGGACGCTCCCGGGCCGTGGGCTTTGGCGCGCTGGTCGAGGAGGCGCCGGCCGGCATGAAGCTGGGCGCCCGGGTCCGGCACGGCAAGTTCGGCGACGGCATGGTCCTGAACGTGGAAGGGTCGGGCGCTCATGCCCGGATCGAGGTCAATTTCGAGCACCATGGGCGCAAATGGCTGATGCTGAGCTACGCCCATCTGGAGCTGGTGTAGGCTATCCGCCATGAAGATCCTGATCCTGGGCGCCGGCCAGGTGGGGCGCACCGCCGCCTACCACCTCTCGCGCGAGCCGGCCAATGAAGTCACGGTGGTGGATTCGGACGAGCAGATCCTGCGCGATCTGCAGGACCGGCTCGACATCCGCGTGGTGGCCGGCCCGGGTTCGCATCCCTCGGTGCTCGAAAACGCCGGCATCGCCGACACCGACATCCTGATCGCGCTCACCAACAGCGACGAAGTGAACATCGTGGCCTGCGAGATCGCGCACGCGCTGTGGCGCACACCCACCAAGATCGCGCGCATCCGTTCCTCCGACTACACCTCGCGCGCGCAGCTGTTCAACGAAGGCGTGCTGGCCGTGGATGTGTGGATCAGCCCCGAGCAACTGGTCACCGAGCAGATCGCGCGGCTGCTGAGCTATCCGGGCGCGCTGCAGGTGGTGGAGTTCGCTGACGGCCGCGTGCAGATGGTCGGCGTGCGGGCGCGGCGCGATGGCCTGATGGTCGGCAAGGAGCTGCGCACACTGCGCGAGCACCTGCACGACACCGATGCGCGCGTCGCCGCGATCTACCGCAACGACCGCCTGATTCCGGCCGACGGCACCACCGTGGTCGAGGAGAACGACGAGATCTTCTTCGTCGCCGCCACCGAAGACCTGCGCCGCGTGATGGCCGAGCTGCGGCGCAGCGAGGAGCCGAACCGCAAGCTCGTGATCGCCGGCGGCGGCAACATCGGCTACCGCCTGGCGCGCACCATGGAGAACAGCCACCAGGTCAAGCTCATCGAGCGCGATGCGCGCCGCGCGCGCCGCATTTCCGAGAGCCTCGAGAACACCATCGTGCTCAACGGCGACTCGGCCGACGAAGAGCTGCTGGTGGAGGAGAACATCGACAGCGTCGACATGTTCGCGGCCCTCACCAACTCCGAAGAAGCCAACGTGCTGTCGGCCATGCTGGCGAAGCGCCTCGGCGCGCGGCGCGTGATGGCGCTGGTGAACCGGCCCGCGTATGGCGAGCTCATGGAGAACCGCAGCCTCGACATCGTGATCTCGCCGCAGACCACCACCATCGGCTCGCTGCTGGCGCATGTGCGGCGCGGCGACGTGGTGCGCGTGCATTCGCTGCGACGGGGCGCGGCCGAGGCGCTCGAGGCCGTGGTGCACGGCACGCAGGACCGTTCGCGCGTGGTGGGGCGGCGCATCGAGGACATCCCGCTGCCGGAGGGGGCGAACATCGTCGCCATCGCGCGCGGCGAGGACGTCATCATGGCGCACCACGACACCATCGTGCACACCGATGACCACGTGATCATCTTCCTCTCGGACCGGCGTCACGTCGACGCGGTGGAACGCCTGTTCCAGTCCGAGGCCTGACGCAGCGGGGCGCCCGACCACCATGCGCTCCCTGCTCGGCGTTCTCAATGCGGTGGGCTCGCTGCTGGCGCTGTTCGCGCTGTACTACGCCTTGCCGCTGCTCACCGCGTTCTTCTATCGCGAAGCCGCGCTGCGCGATTTCGCGCTGTCGGCGGCCATCACGTTCGCGATCGGCATGGGCCTGAAGCTCGCCACCCAGCGCTTCACCAGCGAGCTCAAGCCGCGCGACGGTTACCTGCTCGTGACCATCAGCTGGCTCAGCATCGCGGCGCTGGCCACCATCCCGCTGATGCGGCAGATCCCGGAGCTGTCGTTCACCGACGCGTTCTTCGAGACCATGTCGGGCCTGTCGACCACCGGCGCGACGATCCTCACCGGCATCGACGCCTTGCCGCACGCCGTGAACCTGTGGCGCGAAGCGCTGTCGTGGCTGGGTGGCATGGGCATCATCGTGATGGCGGTGGCCATCCTGCCGCTGCTGGGCGTGGGCGGCATGCAGATGTACCGCGCCGAAAGTCCGGGCGCGGTGAAGGATGCGCGCCTGACTTCGCGCATCATCCAGACCGCGAAACTGCTGTGGATGGTGTACGTCGGCATCACCGCGCTGTGCGCGCTGTCGCTGTGGCTGGCCGGCATGAGCGGGTTCGACGCCATCTGCCACGCCTTCGCGACCGTCGGCCTGGGCGGCTTTTCCACCCACGACGCCAGCATCGGCTATTTCAACTCGCCCGCCATCGAGCTGGTGCTGATCGTGTTCATGCTGCTGGCGGCCATGAACTTCTCGACGCATTTCACCGCCCTGCGCCGCGGCAGCTTCCAGCCGTATGCGCGCGATCCGGAAGTGCGCTGGCTGCTGGTGTGGACCATCGTGAGCTGCTTCGGGGTCGCCGCCTACGTGCGCGTGGCGCATGTCTACCCGGACTACTTCACGGCGTTGCGTTACGTGGGTTTCAACCTGATCTCGATCGCCACCACCAGCGGCTTCGTGAATACGGACTACGGCACCTGGCCGGTGTTCGCGCCGATGTGGATGCTGTTCCTGTCCTGCGTCTGTGCCAGCAGCGGCTCCACGGGCGGCGGCGTGAAGATCTTCCGCTCGCTGGTGCTGATCAAGCAGTCGATGCGCGAAATG
>DATJYR010000006.1:0-10054 GCA_035499515.1 Steroidobacteraceae bacterium
CCGTGCGCGGAGTGGGCTATGCCATCAAGTCCGCTTGAACGGCTGTGGAGGAATCTGTCGGTGCGCCTCAGCTGCGGATACGCCGCGCTCTTCACCGTCAGCGCGGCGGTGCTGTTCGGGCTCCTGTATCTGCTGCTGGCGTCGGCGCTCGAGCACAAGGATCGCGAGATCATCGAGACCCGTCTCAAGGCGTGCGCTGCCGTCTATGACAACGGCGGTGTCCCGGCGCTGCAGGAGTTCGTCCAGCGCAGCCGCGACACGGACAAGTCCGCGCCATTCTTCGTCCGGGTGGCCGGCGCCACCGGCACCGTCTTGCTGCTCAACGTGCCCGAGGACTGGATCCAGTTCGACGCCGATGCACCGCGGGCGGGCACCGATACGTCGGGCCTGGTGTGGTTGCGTGTGCCCAGGGACCAGGAGCGCGATCTCACGCTGGCTTCGCTGCGCCTGCCCGACAGCGCAGTGCTTGAAGTGGGCCGCACCACCAACAGCCGCGAAGCGGTGCTGCAGCCGTTTCGTGCGAATTTCCTCGAGGTGATGGCACCCACCCTGCTGCTGGGACTGCTCGGCGGCGCGTTCCTGGCCCACCGCGCCACCAAGCCCGTGCGGGACGTGGTTGCCACCGCCCGCGCGATCATCGACACCGGGGATCTTTCGACGCGAGTGTCGGTGCGTGCGGCACGAACCGACCTCGAGCAATTGGCGCTGCAATTCAACCGGTTGCTGGACAGGAACCAGACGCTGATCCAGCGCATGCGGGAGGCGCTGGACAATGTCGCGCACGATCTGCGGACACCGCTCACGCGGCTGCGGGGCGTCGCGGAGCTGGCGGTGCAGGGAACGGACGACGCGGTCGCACGCGAAGCACTCGCCGATTGCGTCGAGGAATCCGATCGTGTGCTCACCATGCTCACGGCGCTGATGGATATAGCCGAGGCGGAATCCGGCGTCATGCACCTGAACCGGAGCGAGACCTCGCTGGGCGAGCTGCTGGCAGAAGTGGTCGATCTCTATCAGATGGTCGCGGAGGAGAAGCGCATCGGCGTGACCTGCATCGTGGACGGCAGCTGCGAGGCCAGCGTGGACAGCCTGCGCCTGCGCCAGGCGTTGGCGAACCTGCTGGACAACGCGCTGAAGTACACGCCGGAAGGAGGCGCGGTCGCGATCCGGTGCGCCACGGAAGGCCAGTACGTCGTGATCCGCATGCGGGATTCGGGCGGCGGGATTCCGGCCGCCGAGCAGGCCCGCATCTGGGAGCGACTGTACCGGGGCGACAAGAGCCGCTCGCAGCGCGGCCTTGGGCTCGGGCTCAGCTTCGTGAAGGCCATCGTGGAAGCGCACCGCGGCCGGGTGGCAGTGCAAAGCGAGCCCGGTCACGGAACGGAGTTCACGCTCCACATTCCCGTCACGCCGTCGGTTTAGGAACGTGGCGCGGCAATTTCCGGCACCACGGATTCCAGCACTGCGCGTTCCGCCCAGCCCTCGCGCCCCGGGCCGGTTCGCACCAGCACGAACGGACCGCGGGTGCCGATGATCGTCACGCGTTGTGCCTGCGGCAATGGGAACAGCACGGCAGCCGTGCTCGCGGGAGCGACCCTGGCGGTCGCGCCGTCCGCAACGACGACCGCCTCGTGCAGCAGCGGCCAGGTCACCGTCGCGTTGGCGATGGCGTACCCAAGCAGCATCAATCCCGCGACCGCCGCGCTCCGTCGCAGCAGCGGACGCGTGCGCCGCCGCTGTGCCGCGAGCGCCGAGGATCCAAGGCACAGCACGCCCGCGCAGCCGAGCCAGAACGCCAGCGCCGGACTGCCGAGGCTGGCAATCCGTTCAAACCGGTTCTGTTCCGGCGCAGCCACGCCGGCCTGTCCGCTGACGAAGCGCAGGTTCGCGACGATGTCCGGATCGTGAGGAGCGAGTAGTCGCGCCCGCTCGTAGCCGAGCGTCGCAAGACCGGGTTTGCCTGCGCGTGCCTGCGCATTGGCGTCGTTGTACAGCTCGGCCGCAGACCAGGACGCGGCGGTGGCGGGGCCGTTGCCCGCCGCGGGCGTGCCAGCCAGCGCGGGCGCGAACAGCACGCAGCCCAGGACCGCGCGGCATACGAACCGGCGGCCACTCATGATGCGGACTCCTGCGCCAGGCAACGCCGGATGCTCGCCAGATGGCGTTGCAGATCCACGCGGCCGACAGCGGTGCCCGAGAACCGCGCCTGTTCCGACAGCGCCAGGATTTCGCCCAGATCCTTGCCTGCGGCGCCGAGCCGGGCATCGAGCATCGCGCTCGTGATGTCGTCGGGCCGCACCTGCCAGCGCGCGGCCAGCTGCTGCTGCAGCGCCAGGCGTGCTGCGTTGAAGAATGCGGCGGCATCACCGCTTGCCGCGAACGCCGTGAGCTGCGCCAGCCGCGCAGCGCGTGCGGCCCTGGCCGCCCGCCGTGCCGCGCCTCGCGCGGGATCGGCGACGCGCGCATTCGCCCACAATCCCAGTGCAGCGAGCAGGAACGCGAGCGACAGGCCCGTGGGGATCGCCAGATACCGGGGCCGGAAGTACAGCGGCACGAGCGAGTGCACCCGCACTCCGGTTTCGGCGTGATCGGCGCGCAACCCATCGACCGGCGCGGCGTCCTGCGGGGCGGCGGCCGGTGCTGCGGCCACCGCGCCTCCACCCTGCGCAGCGGCTGCGACCGTAACGGACATGGGCGAAGTCCACGCCGTCTCGTAACGCCGCGTCTGCGGATCGAAGTAGCTGAATGCCAGACGAGGCAGTGTCAGCGAACCCGCCTGCGTCGGGACCACGGCCTGCTCGAAGGTTTTTTCGCCGCGATAGCCGGCGGTGTCCGCGGGAGCGAAGCTCG
The DNA here is from genome assembly GCA_035499515.1 of Steroidobacteraceae bacterium. GTDB lineage: Bacteria > Pseudomonadota > Gammaproteobacteria > Steroidobacterales > Steroidobacteraceae > FEN-1191. Next base: position 2,851 of record DATJYR010000006.1, read on the forward strand.
CGGTAGGTTGGTAGGTCTTCCAGGTCGACGAGGCGGCCAGCATTGGCGTGTTCACGCGGTCGAAGGTACCGGTGCCGGCGATGTGCAGGCGCAGGGTGAGCGGATCACCGGCGGTGCCCGTGGTGGCGGACAGCTCGCTGCGCACCTTGAAATTTCCCACGGCGCCGCTGAAGCCTTCCGGCCGGTTGCTGGTCGGAAGCGCGCGCACATCGAACTGCTCGGGCGCGCTGGCCACCGTGATTTCCTGTTCGGTCGTCTGGCCAAAAAAATTCTGGAAGAACGGGTCCTTGAAAAAGTCGTCGAATATCGAGTCGCCCGCGGCATCGGCGTCCGTTGGTGGATTCGTCTGCATGCGCACCGTGAGCGGCGTCGTCATCGTCAGCGACAACGTGCCCGGCTTGACTGCGACCAGTACGGCGCGCCAGGTGAGCACCGTGAACGGCTTGCCGTTGACGCTCTGTTCGCTCTGCTCGGGGTGCGAGGAAAGTTTGCTGAGCGTGAAGGCGTCGCCATTGAGCGTGGGCAGGCCGTTCAGCGAGGCGACCAGTCCTTCACGCAGGCCAACCTGGATGTCCACGGGCACGCTTTCACCGACGTAGAGCTGATGCGAGGGCAGCCGCAGTCGCACGAAGGCGGAACCGTCGGCGTTCAGCCTGGTCGAGCCGGCGCTCAGGCCGTTCGCGGCGACTGGTGGCAGCCCCGTGGCGCCGGGCGTGCTGCCCTGCGCGCTGCCGTTGCCACCGCTGCCCGCGACGACGCGCAATGTCAGCGGCAGCGCCTGCGCGGTGACGGCCGGGATCGTGAAGATGCCGACTTCATGCGCACTGACCTGGTAGACCACCGAAGACTTCGTCGTCGTATGACCGTTGATCGATTCCACCTGGGTCGACTGGCTGACGGCGACGAAGTCCAGTCCGGGCACCGTCGGCGGCGTGATCGGCTTGCCCTGCCCGGTGCTGATCGTGAGCTGGGCGCTCTGGCCGAGCGTGATCTGCGTCGGTTCCAGCCGCTCCAGATCACCACCCTGGTCTGCCCGTACCTTGCATGTCAGCAACAGCGCCGCGCCGAGGGCTGCCAACCCGATACTGCAGGGGTGTGATCGCGGCCGCATGTCACCAGTTCCTCGTTGGTTGATCCGTTTGGGTCGCCGCTGTGCCGCTGCGCGCCAGGGCGGCCCCGGGATAGTGCCGCTCCTCATCCTTGACCGAGTCGAGCAGTTCGCGCGCCTCCTCGGCGCTCATCTGGCCCGGCGCGCGCTGCGCCTCCTCACCTGCGGAGTCGCTGTCGCTGCCCGCGGAGACGCCGGTGCGGCGCTGGGTGGGCGATGCTGCAGGCGATGCCGCGGACGATGCCGCCGGCGGCGTGGGCGCACTTCCGGAGGACGGGCTGTTGCCTTGGGACGAATTCCCGGTCTGTGACGCAGCGCCCTTCGGTGCCGGTGGCGTTCCTTGCCGGTCCTGTTGGCCCTGCTTGCTCTGTTGGCCTCCTTGGCCGGATGGTTGCGGCGAATTCTTGCCCGAACCATTGGCCTGCTGCTGTTGCGATTGTTGCCGCTGCAGGGCCTCGAGTCGACGCTGCACGAAATCACGGTTGAATTTGCTGTCGGCGTCATCGCCACGCAGCTGCAGCGCGGCGTCGTAGGATTTCACCGCCTGCGTCCAGCTCTGGATCGTCCGTGCCGGATCGTGCTGCTCCGTTTGCTGGCCGCTGCGGTAAAGGGTGTTGCCCAGGTTGTAGTAGGCGCTCTGCTGTTGTGCCAGACGCGCGGCATCGGCTGATTGCTTGCCGGCCAGCGACGCCTCGAAGTCCTTCGCGGCCTGCGCATATTCTCCGTCCCGGTACTCCGCGGTGCCCGCGTCGTATCGCAGCACCGGCTCCCGTGGAGTGCGCTGGGCAGCGGCGGCATATTCCTTCGCCGCCGCCGCGAAGTCGTGGTGCGCGTAGGCGCTGGCCGCGCTCGCGGCGGAAGCCTGCGCCGGGCGCGCAACCACGCCGATCAGCAGAGCGAGGAGCACGGCTGCCACCGGCGCAACCCGCTGGACGATGGCGCTTCCAGGCAGGTTCGTGCGGTCGCGGGCCGGAGCGCGGCGCCGGCCGCCGATCAGCAGGCTGGCGAGCAGCAGCGCGAGCGCAGCCGCCAGCGGCCATTGATAGCGCTCCACCGCAATGCGCTGCTGCCGCATTGCCAGATCGTGTTTGGCCAGCGGCGCCAGCGCCTGGCGATAGAGACTCTCCAGGCCCTGGCCTTCCGGACCCAGCGGTGCATAGCTGCCGCCGGTGGCGGCGGCGATGGCGCGCAACGCGGGTTCGTCGAGCCGCGACTTGACGAACTGCCCCGCGGCATCCTTGACGAAGCCTCCGCCCTGATCGGCCGGCAGCGGGATCAGTTCGCCTCCGGCAGTGCCGACCCCGACCGTGAAGATCCTGAGGCCGTCCTGTTGTGCCGCCGTCTTCGCCGCGGCCAGTGCCTCGCCCTCGAGATCCTCTCCATCGGTGACCAGAATCAGGATCTTGTCGGCGTCCGATCGGCCGTGCAATGCCGCTTGCGCTTCGCGAATCGCCGCGGCGATATTCGTGCCGCCGCGCGGAATGATGTCCGTGTCCAGCGCGTCGAGCGAGTCATGGAACGCGGCGTAATCAACCGTCAGCGGGCACTGCAGGAAGGCGCTGCCGGCGAACGCGATCAATCCCACGGCATCGCCATCCAGCTGCGACACGAAATCGTCGAGCGCCAGTTTGGCGCGCGCCAGCCGGTTGGGTTTGACGTCGGGCGTCAGCATGCTGCGTGAGGTGTCGACCGCGAGCAGGATATCGTTGCCCCGGCGCGTGACCTGTTCCCAGCGATAGCCACTGCGCGGACCCGCCAGGGCGACGAACAACAGCGCGAGGGCTGAGAGCGCGAACGCGCGCCGGGCGAGGCGTCTGGCGCGCGACACGGATTGCGTCAGCGAAGCCTGCAGTTGCGGCGCCACGAAACACCGCAGGGCCGTTTCCTGGCGCGCGTCGAAACGCCGCCAGCTCCAGGCCAGCGCGCCGCAGGCCACGAGTCCCGCGAGCAGCCAGAGCGGCGCGGCAAACGTCATGGCAGTCTCCGGAAGCGGGTCTGCTCCAGAGCAAAACCCAGTCCGAGCACCGCGAGCGCCGGCAGCAACGCCCAGGCGTACAGCTCCTGGTAGTGGGAAAATTTCCGGATGGTCTGTGCGGATTTCTCGAGGCGATTGATCTGCTCGTAGATCTGCTGCAGCGAGCCGGTATCCGTCGCCCGATAGAAGGCGCCGCCCGTCAGGCTCGCGATGCGCTGCAAGGTCGCCTCGTCCACATCGACTTTCGCCATGACCAGCCGGGTGTTGCCGAACTCGTCCTTGACCGGGATCGGGGCTTCGCCGCGCACGCCGACGGCGATCGTATAGATCTTCACACCCAGGGCGCGAGCCGCCTCGGCGGCGGCGAGTGGCGAGACCTTGCCGGCGTTGTTCACGCCATCGGTGAGCAGGATCATCACCTTGGACTTTGCCGCGGTGGTTCGCAGCCGGTTGACGCCGGCGGCGATGGCCGAGCCGATGGCCGTGCCATCGTCCACGCCACCGATTTCGACCCGGTCGAGATTTTTCTGCAGCCAATCGTGATCGAGCGTGAGCGGGCTCACGAGGTACGGCGCGCCGGCAAACGCCACCAGTCCGATCCGGTCGTTGGGCCGTTCGTCAATGAACTTCGCGACCACCGACTTGACGATCTGGATGCGGTTGGCCGCCTTGCCTGCGACCTTGAAATCCAGCGCCTGCATTGATCCCGAGACGTCCAGCCCGAGCAGGATGTCGATGCCATTGGCGGTGACGATTTCGCTCCCCTGTCCCCATTGGGGGCGCGCGAGCCCGAGGATCATCAGCGCGGCGGCGCACAGCGGCAGCAGCCATAGCCAGCGGCCGGGCCGGCTGCGCGTGGCGTTGGCGGCCGCACGCACCAGCGCGACGTCGGAGTACCTGATCGCCGCCACCGCGCCACGCCGTCCCAGCCAGAGCGGGACCAGCGGCAGCAGGGCGAGCAGCCACAACCACTCAGGTTGAAGGAAGCGAACCATAATCATCCTTGCCGAGCTGTCGTGGCAGGTGAGCGTGATTGGCAACCGCATCCGCTGGCCGCGGATCCTGTGCGGGCGCCGCCGTGGCCAGGACGAACGCGCGCGCGCTCTCGTACATCGCTTCCATGTTGGGTCCGGACAGCGCACAGCCCCCGAACTTGGCAAGATCGCAGTGATGCAGGAAGGCGGCCAGCGCGCCCCGATGCGCCGCGAGGCTGACACCGGACGGCAGCAGCAGATCGTGCAGGAACTCTTCCGTCGTGCGGTGCGCGGCCATGATCCGGAAGCGCTGTTCGACGTACGCCCGCACGATGTCCGACGCGGCGATGGAGAAATCCCTGGCCGCTTCCGGTCGCATGAGGGAACGAATGGCCTCCAGGCGGCGCAGTGCGATGTCGTGGGGCGGCAGCACGGATGCCTGCGGCCGCGCACGCCGCCAGCGCCAGGCGCCGTAGCCGGCCGCTGCCGCGAGCGCTGCGCCACCGAGCCAGGCGACCCACGGCCACCACGAGGGCACGGCGAGCGGTCCGCGAATGTCGCGGATGTCGTTGCCCGCCGGCGCGGTCACGGCCGAGGCCGCTTGCGCCACGCTGCCGGCAGGCGCCTGCGCAAACACCGCGGCGCACGCGAACAGCGCCGACAGCCACGCGCCCGCCAGCAGTGCGACCCGGGATGATGCGCTGATGCGTTTCATCGGCGCCTGCGCTCGCGGTTCCTGAACAGCCGCAACAGGGCCGGCAGGTACGGCGTGTCGGTGCTGAGTTCGAGCAGATCGATGCCTTCGGCGCGGATGTCGGCCGCGAGTTGCGATGTCCGGGCGCGCGCACCCTCGTCCAGCCGCCTGCGGACGGCCGGGTCCGCGGTATCGAGTTCCACGACTTCGCCGGTCTCGGCATCTTCGAGGACCAGCACGCCGAGGTCCGGAATGGCCGCTTCGTGAGGATCGCCGATGCGGACCGCGATCAGATCGTGGCGCCGGTGGGTCTGGCGCAACGCGCGTCGCAGCGTCGAGCGCTGGGGCTCGTGCGCGCCCGGGACGAGGAAGTCGGTGATCAGGAACACGACCGCGCGCCGGTGCAGGAGGTGGTTGGCCACATCGAGCGCCCGGACGGTGTCGGTCCCGCGCCCGTGCGGTTCGCAGTAGAGGATCTCGCGCACCACGCGCAGCACGTGGCGCCGGCCCTTCCTCGGGGGGACGTAGCGCTCGACCTGATCGGTGTAGAGCAGCAGGCCGACCTTGTCGCTGTTGCGGATGGCCGAGAACGCCAGCGCACTCGCCACCTCCGCCGCGACATCGCGCTTGCTGAGGGCTGCCGAGCCGAATTCGCCGGACGCGCTGACATCGACCAGCAACAGGATGGTGAGTTCGCGCTCTTCGGTGTACTTCTTGACGAACGGATGGCCGGCGCGCGCGGTCACGTTCCAGTCGATCGTGCGCACTTCATCGCCGGGGACATACTCGCGCACGTCGTCGAAGTCCATGCCGCGGCCCTTGAAGACCGAGTGATACTCTCCCGCGAGGCTGTCGTCGATGAGCCGGCGGGTGCGGATCTCCAGCCGCCGCATGCGGTTCAGTATCGAGGTGGTTTCCAGGGCCATGGTGCGAACTCCAGCGAATGGGCGCCGATCAGGGGACTGGCAGCGTGTCGAGGATCTTGTGGATGATGTCCTCCGGCGTGACATTCTCCGCCTCGGCTTCGTAGCTCACGCTGACCCGGTGGCGCAGCACGTCGGGAGCGATGGTTTTCACATCCTGCGGTGTCACATAGTGGCGTCCATTGAGAAACGCCATGGCGCGCGCGGCGAGCGTGAGGTTGATGGTCGCGCGCGGCGAGGCGCCGACCTGGATGAACCCGTTGAGATTGAGCGACGCGGCGCTGGGTGAGCGGGTCGCCACGACCAGATCGACGATATAGTCCTTCACCTTGTCATCGATGAAGATGGCATTGACGACCTGGCGGGCACGCAGTATCTGCTCCGCCGAGACCACCGGTTGTACGTCAAACCGGGGCTCCGTGGTTGCCATCAGGTCCAGGATGGCACGCTCCTCCAGGCGGCTCGGATAGCCGATGATCACCTTCATCATGAAGCGATCGACCTGGGCTTCCGGCAGCGGGTAAGTCCCCTCATGCTCCAGCGGGTTCTGGGTTGCAAGGACCAGGAAAGGATTGGGCAGCGGATAGGTCTCCTCGCCGATCGTGACCTGGTGTTCCTGCATGGCCTCGAGCAGCGCGCTCTGGACTTTCGCGGGCGCGCGATTGATTTCATCGGCCAATATCAGGTTGCTGAAGATGGGCCCGTGCTTGGTGCTGAATTTGCCGTCCTGCGGGTTGTAGATCATCGTGCCCACGATGTCGGCGGGCAGCATGTCGGGGGTGAACTGCAGGCGTTTGAAAGGCAGGGAGACGCTGCGGGCCAGGGTCTTCAGCGAGAGCGTCTTCGCCAGTCCGGGCACGCCTTCCAGCAGCACATGGCCGTTCGCGAGCAGCGCGATCAACAGCCGGTCGAGCAGTGACTTCTGGCCGACGATGACCCGCGACAGCTCCTGCTGCAGCGAAGGTATCCACGCCGAATGCCGCTGCACCGCCTCACGCAACTGACCGAGCGCCGCGGCCGGGTCGGGCTGGGGCGCGAGTGCCGGAGGGGATCGGTATCGAAGCGGGGCGAAACCCTGTTCCTGAGAGGCCGATCCCGGGTTGTTGCTCATGACCGTCACTCCTTGATCGTTGCAATGCGTACGACCGGAGTAGACAGCGGGGGGATGGCTGGGCCCTTACTGCACCATTACAGGTTTGCAAGAAAGCGCGCCCGCAATGGTTCCGCATTGCGCGCGTGCCAGACGATGCGGCGATTTCCACACCATGCACCGCGGATCAAGCCTTCCGGGCGGATCGATGTTGATCCAATCCCGCCGGGCATTGCTGCAAGCGGCGCTCGCCTCCGCGCTGGGGGTGGTGATCGGGCCTGGCATTGCCGGGGCGCGCGCCACACCATTCGGGCGCAACGCTCGATGGGGATCGGATCCGGGGCGTGTGTCAACGTGGCGGACTGGAGGTTGCGCGGGAGTTCGTGCGGGGCGATCTGTACACCGAACCCCCGCTGGTGACTTTTCCGCCGGCGACGCTG
>DATJYR010000007.1:0-198116 GCA_035499515.1 Steroidobacteraceae bacterium
CTGCGACCAAGACTACGGCAACCCTCCAGCGCGTGCTGTCAGACAGCAGGCTGATCGGTCACCCGTTGAATGTTATGTCGTCCAGCGCCAGTATGGGACACCTGATCGTTTCGAGGGGGGCTGATCATGAAGCGTCTGTGGGTTCTCGTCGGCGGGCTGTTCCTCGTGCAGGGGGACGCCCTGGCGCACCATTCTTTCGCCATGTTCGATGCGAGCAAGAGCGTCACGATCGAGGGCACCTTCCGAAAGGCGGAGCTCATGAACCCGCATTCCTGGTACTGGGTCGACGTGCTCAACGCCGACGGAAGCAGCGATACCTGGGGCGCTGAAGGCGGCGGCCCGAGTGCCGTCGCTTCACTCAGCAGGCCCGAAGGCATGACCATCAAGGAGTATTTCGCGCCGGGACAGAAGGTAACCATGACCCTGCACCCGCTCAAGGATGGCCGCAAGGGCGGCCAGCTGGTGAGACTGGAATTCGCCGACGGCAGGGTGTTCGAACCCGGCAATCCGCCGCCGGGCGCGACAGGCGGCGCGAGCGGCGAAGGGGCCCAGCAATGAAGGCGCTCTGGCTGGCCGCGCTGGCCGCGGGGATGGCGCCACTCGTCCTGGGCGCCAACGCACCGGATCCGTTTGGCGGACGCGCACCCAACGGGTCCTACCTCAAGCCCGCAGGCAGCGGCACGAAGACCGATCCGAAATCACTGCCCGATTTCGCGGGCGTCTGGGTACGGGCGGAAGGGCTGACCCATCCGGACCAGAGCAAGATCCTCCCGTTCATGACCGACGAGGCAGCCGCCGACTGGAAGCGGAAGATCGCGGCCCACGACTTTCGCGTGCCCTGGTCGTTCTGCGAACCGACTGCGGTCCCGGCCATGATGACCGAGTTCGGTCTGCCCATCGAAGTGCTCATGACCGCCGGGCGCGTCACGCTGCTCGCGCCGGACGGACAGATCCGCAGCATCTACACCGATGGCAGCACGCATCCCGAGGCCTCGTTGAACGGCACTTACTTCGGCAATTCGATCGGTCACTGGGAAGGCGCCACGCTGGTGGTCGAGACCACCGATCTGCGGCCGGAGAACGATGTCGTCATGGGATTGCCCGCCGGCACCGACAACATGAAAGTGATGGAGCGCCTGACGCTGGTCGACAAGGACCGGCTGCGCGATGAGCTGGAAGTGACCGGCCCGAAGTACCTGAAGGCGCCGTACCGCTACACGCAATTCTTCACGCGGCGCAGGGACCTGCGGCTGGCGGAGTTCGTCTGCCTGCCCGAGAGCAATCGCAACACCGGTAATGCCGTGGATCTCACGCCGCCCAAGGACTGAGCGATAACACATGAGGTTGTCACGGTAAGATGATGATTTTATTGGCTCCCCGGGTTGGACTCGAACCAACGACCAACGGATTAACAGTCCGACGCTCTACCGACTGAGCTACCGGGGAACGGAAGCGGGTAAACAGGCGGCGCGCATTGTCGGGGCCGGCCGGGGCCCCGTCAAGCGTGCACGCCGCCCTGATGCTCAGGCCTTGACGGCCAGCACGGAGCCAATGCGGTCGACGGCCTTCTTCAGCATCTCCATGCTGCACGCGAAAGACAACCGCATGTGGCCCGGCGCACCGAAACCCGAACCTGCCACGACCGCCACGCCGGCCTTGTGCAGCAACAGCTCGGCGAAGGCGTTGTCGTCCTTGAGGCCGAGCTCGTGCATGGCGCCGCGGATGTCGGCAAACGCGTAGAACGTGCCCGAACCCGGCAGGCAGGAGATGCCCGGCAGGTCATTGAGCGCCTGGACGATGTAGTCGTGGCGCTCCTTGAACGCGACGTTCATCTTCGCCACGCACTGCTGGTCGCCGTTGAGCGCGGCGACCGCCGCCTTCTGGCACATGCTGGTGGGATTGGACGTGGACTGGCTCTGGATGGTGGTCATCGCGTTGACGATTTCCTTCGGGCCACCGCAGTAACCGATGCGCCAGCCGGTCATGGCGTAGGCCTTGGAACAGCCGTTGATGGTCACGGTGCGCTCGTACAGCTCGGGCACGGCGGTGACCAGGCTGCAGAACGGCTCCTTGGCCCAGAAGATGTGCTCGTACATGTCGTCGGTGCCGATCAGCACGCGCGGATGTTCGAGCAGCACCTCGCCGAGTGCCTTGAGCTCGGCGCGCGTGTAGGCGGCGCCCGTGGGGTTGCTGGGGCTGTTCAGCAGCAGCAGTCGCGTCTGCGGCGTGATGGCCGCGGCCAGCTGCTTGGGCGTGATCTTGTAGCCCTGCTCGGGACCCGCGTCCGGCATCACCGGGACGCCGTCGGCCAACATCACCATGTCCGGATACGACACCCAGTACGGCGCCGGGATGATGGCTTCATCGCCGCTGTCGAGCACGGCCATGCAGAGGTTGTAGATGGTCTGCTTGGCGCCCGTGGACACCAGGATCTGGTTGCGTTCGTAGTTGAGGCCGTTGTCGCGCTTGAACTTGGCGATGATGGCGTCCTTGAGTTCAGGGATGCCGTCCACCGCCGTGTAGCGCGTGAAACCCTGCCGGATCGCCTCGATGCCGGCGGCGGCGATGTGCGCGGGCGTGTCGAAATCGGGCTCGCCGGCGCTCAGGCTGAGGATGTCCTTGCCCTCGGCGCGCAGCTTCGCGGCCAGCGCCGTGACGGCGAGCGTGGGGGAGGGTTTGACGCGTTTGACGCGGCGGGCGAGAGCTGGGGTCACTGCATTCCTCGGGAAAGTCAAAAGAGCGGCAAGCGCGCTATATTAAGCGATTGCGTCCGGGAATTTGGAATGGAATCGCGCCGATTCGAGTTAAAATCCGACTACGCCCCGGCGGGCGACCAGCCGGCCGCGATCGCCGCCCTGGTCGATGGCCTGGAGTCGGGGCTCGCGCACCAGACGCTGCTCGGCGTCACGGGCTCCGGCAAGACGTTCACCATCGCCAACGTCATTGCGCGCGTGCAGCGTCCGACGCTGGTCATGGCGCACAACAAGACGCTGGCGGCCCAGCTGTACGGCGAGCTGCGCGAGTTCTTTCCGAACAACGCGGTGGAATACTTCGTTTCGTACTACGACTATTACCAGCCGGAAGCGTACGTGCCTTCCAGCGACACCTACATCGAGAAGGACTCGGCCATCAACGAGCACATCGAGCAGATGCGCCTGTCGGCCACCAAGGCGCTGCTGGAGCGCTCGGACGCCATCATCGTCGCCACCGTGTCGTGCATCTACGGCCTCGGCGATCCGCAGGCCTACCTGTCGATGGTGCTGCACCTGGTGCGCGGCGATCGCATCGACCAGCGCCGGCTGCTCAAGCGCCTGGCCGAGATGCAGTACACGCGCAACGATCTCGATTTGCACGCCGGCAGCTTCCGCGTCCGCGGCGATGTGATCGACATCTTCCCCGCCGAGTCGGCTCGCGACGCGCTGCGCGTCGAGCTGTTCGACGACGTGGTGGAAAACCTCACGCTGTTCGATCCGCTGACGGGCAGGATCCAGCAGCGCATCCCGCGCTTCACGGTCTACCCGGGCACGCACTACGTCACGCCCCGCGACCGGCTGGTGGGCGCACTGGACCTGATCCGCGCCGAACTGCGCGAACGGCTGCAGCTGCTGCACGCCGACAGCAAGCTCGTGGAAGCGCAGCGCCTGGAGCAGCGCACCCTGTTCGACCTGGAAATGATCCAGGAAGTGGGCTACTGCTCCGGCATCGAGAACTATTCACGCTATCTGTCGGGGCGCGAGCAGGGCGAACCGCCGCCTTGCCTGTACGACTACCTGCCGCCCAACGCACTGCTGGTCATCGACGAGAGCCACCAGACCGTGCCGCAGATCGGCGCCATGTACCGCGGCGACCGTTCCCGCAAGGAGACACTGGTCGAATACGGCTTCCGGCTGCCCTCGGCGCTCGACAACCGGCCACTCAAGTTCGAGGAATGGGAGCACCTGGCGCCGCAGATGATCTTCGTGTCCGCGACGCCCGGCAAGTACGAGGCGCAGAAGTCGGGGCAGGTGGTCGAGCAGGTGGTTCGGCCCACGGGTCTGATCGATCCCGAGATCGAAGTGCGGCCGGTCGGCACGCAGGTGGACGACGTGCTGTCCGAAGTGAAACTGCGCGCGGCGCGCGATGAACGGGTGCTGATCACCACGCTCACCAAGCGCATGGCCGAGGATCTCACCGAGTACCTGCACGAGCATGGCGTGCGCGTGCGCTACCTGCATTCGGACGTGGACACCGTGGAGCGCGTCGAGATCATCCGCGACCTGCGGCTGGGTCATTTCGACGTGCTGGTAGGCATCAACCTGTTGCGCGAAGGCCTCGACATGCCGGAGGTGTCGCTGGTGGCCATCCTCGATGCCGACAAGGAAGGGTTCCTGCGTTCCGAAGGGTCGCTGATCCAGACCATCGGCCGCGCGGCCCGCAACCTGCACGGTCGCGCCTTGCTGTACGCCGACACCGTCACCGGATCGATGGCGCGCGCCATCGCCGAGACCAACCGGCGCCGTGCCAGGCAGCTCGAATTCAACGCCGAGCACGCCATCACGCCGCGCAGCGTGGTGAAGCCCGTCATGGATGTCATGGAAGGCGCACGCAGCAACGCCGCGAAAGAGGCCGACCGGCGCGCACTGGACGCCCCGGGTGAGGCCGAAGTCCTGCCCCGGGGTCCGGACGAACTGGCCCGCAGGATCAAGCGCCTGGAGGCCGACATGTACCGCCACGCGCGCAACCTCGAATTCGAACAGGCGGCGCGGCTGCGCGATGATCTCGAGAAGCTGCGCGCGCTGCTGTGACAGCCTGGGAAAGCGCCGGTTCGGGTTGCCACCTGGAGCGTGCTCCGGTATCTTTTCGCCCCCTCGGCGGCAGGCGCGTAGCTCAGTGGTAGAGCATCACCTTGACATGGTGGTGGTCGGTGGTTCGATCCCACTCGCGCCTACCAATTCCCGCGTTCATTGCAGCTGCAGCACGTTCGAGATGCGCACCCCTACCGTCAGGATGGGGCCTTGGCCCATGGTGTCGAAGTCTTCGAACGCCACGATCGCGCCGCTCGGATCCGTGACGCCGTAGCTCGCCTCCAGCACCGTGCTGGAGCTGTCGGTCTGGCGCGTCACGGTGATGAAGCAGCTGCTGTCGATCGAGTAGTTGAACGGGCCCGCGGCCGGGTACGCCGAATAGGTTCCGGCGGTATTGAGGGTGCCGCTGCCCAGGCTCATGGCGTAGGTGGGTCCGCTGGAGTTCGTGAACGTCACCTGCCGGATGGCCGAGGTGTTGAATGACAGCGCCACCGTCGTGAACACGCCGTCCGCAAGTCCCGGGCCGATCAAGGGGCTGCCCGAGCACAGCTGGTTGTTGTTGGCAGGCTGGACGATACCCACCAGCAGTACCCTGGGACCGATGGCGGCCGCGCCCGTGAGCACCAGCAGCTTGCCGTTCATGGCGCCCGTCAGCGTGTAGCCCGACAGCACGCCGCTCGTGAAACTCACGGTGAGGCCCCCGTCCGCAGCCACGGTGTAGGAGCCTGTCAGGCTCGTGGTACTCTGCTGGATGCCGCCCGATTGGGTGGCGGGATTCCAGGTGTTGATGGATTCCGATCCCGTCAACGCGCCGCTGCCATTGAATGCGACAGCCTGCAGGATGCCCTCGTCGCCCGACACGCCGGTCGTGAGGTTGGTGGCGATGCCCAGCAGCTGGAACGATCCGGACAGTGACGCCACTGACTCCCCCTGTGACGGAACCAGCCCCACCATCAGGTTCGGCGCGGCGACGCTTCCCGTTGCCGCGGCGGTCTGCATGGCCACCCATTCGCCGCCCAGGTCATTGAGGCTGATCGCTCCCTGCCAGGTCGCGCCGCTGCTGGATGAAAGCAGGCTCAATGTGGTGGGGGTTTCAAAGGGTGTGAGCGCGCCGGTGTTGGGGCTTTGGATCTGGCCGCTGTCGGTGCCCGTGCTCAGAGTGCCAGCGAGCGCGGTTCCGCCGGCCGTCAGCATCGTGAAGGGCGCGGAGTAGTCGCACGGCGTGCCCGCTGTCATGCCGTTGCTCGTGCTCTGGTTGCAGTTGCCAATGCCCAGGGTTTCCAGCGTGTCGGAATCGACACTGGCGTCAGTGCTGGACTGGTAGGTGCCCGCCACATACTCGTTGTACAGGTAGCCACTGACGTGCGAGAGCGTGACTCCGCCGCTGGAGCTGCTGCTGGAGGAACTGCTGGAGGAGCTGGAGCTGCTGGAGCTGCTGGAGGAACTGCTGCTCGAGCTCGAACTGCTGCCCGAACCGCTGCTGCTCGAGCTGCTGGAAGAACTAGAACTACTGGAAGAGCTGCTGGAGGAACTGCTGCTGGTGGAATTTCCGCCGGACCCGCCGCCGCCGCCGCAGGCAGCCAGTGCCAGTGCGGCGCCCGCCAGCACTGCTGCGCGTGCGCGCAAACCGTACCGCGCCCACAATGCCGCCACGGGGTTGTTTCCGGCAACCCGCAGGCGAGCGATTGGACCATCGGCAAGGGGCGTCGTCATGATGGCTCTCCGGATGGCGTCCTGCAGCGGGATGCTGACAGCGCACCGTTCGGCGCGGAACCCTCCAAATGGAGGGTCGCGTTCAGGATCCTCCGGAGCGACGCAGGCTCAAAGGTCCACGATCCCCAGCGCGACCGCCACGGCGATCATCTCGGCGCGCGTGTGCACCTGCAGCCGGCGTTTGGCCGACTCCACGAATCCGTGCGCCGTCGAGCGCGCCACGCCCAACGCTGCTGCCACGCGCAGATCGGGTTCGCCGCGGGCCACCAGTCGCAGGCATTCGATTTCGCGCGGACTCAGACCGGCGGGTGGCGCCGCGAATCCCTGCTGCGCCACCAGCGCGCGCACATGGAGCTGGAATCCGAAGCTGATCAGCGTCAGGTAACTGCGGCCTTCGGCATCGAACGCCGCGTTGGACCCGGTCATGCTGACCAGTCCCACTCGTCCACCCCGTCCAGGCATGGGAACCACCAGGCCCTCGAGCCAGCCCTGGGCCGCCGCGGCGCGCAGCGCGGCGCGTCCGACCTTGCCGAAGCGACGGTCGTGGATGAGCTGCGACCACGTGAAGGGCTCGCGGCGATAGGACAGCGTGTCGATGACCGGGTCGTGATCGATCAGGCGCGACTTGAGATAGAACTCCCGCCACGCCGGTGGCCAATCGATGACGTAGAACACACTGCGCTGACGATGATTCAGGTCCAGTTCGCCGCAGGCAAACGTGTCGATGCCGAAACGGGCCACGGCGGCGCGGAACAGTCGTGTCAGCGAAACGACGCTCTTCTGGGCCGCCAGCTGACCGTAAAACTCGCAGACATCCGTGGTCGTCATGGTGGCAGACGCGAACGCAGCCGGGAACCCGATGGCTGTGGGCTACTATAGCGATCCGCGGCAACCGGATATGATTGCCGGCGCATTACGTTTGCGACAGGTGCGACCCGATCCTCGATTGCGGAGAGTCACGATGCAGCTTGGCATGATCGGTCTGGGGCGCATGGGCGCGAACATGGTGCAGCGGCTGATCCGGGCCGGGCACCAGTGCGTGGTGTTCGACACGCACCCGCAGGCGGTGGCCAACCTCGTGCAGCAGGGCGCCACCGGCTCGGCATCCCTGCAGGAGTTCGTGGCCGGACTGCAGCGGCCGCGCGCGATCTGGCTCATGGTGCCAGCCGGGGTGGTCGACCAGGAGCTGGAGCTGCTGAGGCCACTGCTCGAACCCGGCGACACCGTCATCGATGGCGGGAATTCCTTCTACCGCGATGACATCCGCCGAGGCACGGAGCTCAAGGCCACGGGCATCCATTATGTCGACGTCGGCACCAGCGGCGGAGTCTACGGCCTGGAGCGCGGCTACTGCCTCATGATCGGCGGCGAGCAGGCGGTGGTGCAGCGCCTGTCGCCGATCTTCGCCTCGCTGGCGCCCGGCATTGGCGCGGCACCGCGTTCGCCGGGACGCCCGGAGGGACAGGGCACGGCCGAACTCGGCTTCCTGCATTGCGGGGCGCTGGGTGCGGGCCATTTCGTGAAGATGGTCCACAACGGCATCGAGTACGGTCTCATGGCCGCCTATGCCGAAGGACTGAACATCCTGCGCCATGCGAATGTCGGCAAGCTGGAGCAGGTGGCGGACGCCGAGACCACGCCGCTGCGCAATCCCGAGTTCTACCAGTACGATCTGGACCTGCCTGAAATCGCCGAACTCTGGCGCCGCGGGTCGGTGATCGAGTCCTGGTTGCTGGATCTCACGGCCATTGCGCTGCAAGGCAACGCGGATCTGGCCGATTACGCCGGCCGTGTGTCGGATTCAGGCGAAGGCCGATGGACATTGGAGGCCGCCGTGGATGAAGGTGTGCCCGCGCCCGTGATCAGCGCGGCCCTGTACGGCCGCTTCGAATCGCGCGGCGCCGCGGATTACGCGGACCGACTGCTGTCGGCCATGCGCAAGCAGTTCGGCGGCCACATCGAGAAGAAGGCGACCTGAATGAAACCCACGCAGCAACTGCACGACCTCGGCCAGAGCCTGTGGATCGACAACATCTCGCGCACCATGCTGGCCGACGGCACGCTGAAGGAATTCATCGACGAGCTCTGCGTCACCGGCCTGACGTCCAACCCCACCATCTTCGAGAAGGCCATTGGCGGCAGTGATGCGTACGACGCGGCCATCCGCAGCAAGAGCGCGGCCGGTCTGCAAGGCGAGCAGCTGTTCTACCAGCTCGCGATCGAGGATCTCACGCAGGCGGCGGATCTGTTCCTTCCGGTGCACCAGGCCACGCGCGGTATCGATGGCTGGGTTTCGCTCGAAGTATCGCCGCTGCTGGCCGAGGACACCGCGGGGAGCCTCGCCGCAGCAAGACAGCTGCACGCGCAGGCGGCGCGCCCGAACCTGTTCATCAAGATTCCCGGCACGCCGGCCGGCATCCAGGCCATCGAGGACAGCATCTTCGCCGGCGTGCCCGTCAATGTCACGTTGCTGTTTTCGCGCGCGCAGTATCTCGCGGCCGCCGAGGCGTATCTGCGCGGCATCGAGCGGCGCATCGCGGCCGGCCTGGCTCCCGTGGTGGAATCCGTCGCATCGGTGTTCGTGAGCCGCTGGGACGTGGCGATCAAGGACAAGGTGACGGCGGCGCTGCGCAACCGGCTCGGCATCGCGATCTCGCAGCAGATCTACAAGGCCTGCTGCGAGCTGCAGGCCTCGGCCCGCTACCAGAAAGTGCTGAAGGCGGGTGCCCATCCCCAGCGGCTGCTGTGGGCCAGCACCGGCACCAAGGATCCGTCCGCACCGGATACCTTGTATGTCAGCGCGCTCGCCGCGCCCGACACCGTGAATACGATGCCCGACAAGACGCTGCTGGCGTTCGCGGACCACGGCAAGGTGGATGCGGTGATGGACAAGTCCGGCGGGGATTCGAAGTCGGTGCTGGCCGAGTTCGCCGCGGCCGGCATCGACACCACCCAGCTCGCAGTCCAGTTGCAGCGGGAGGGTGCGCAATCCTTCACCGCCTCCTGGAACGACCTGCTGAAAAGCCTCGCCAGCAAGAGTTGAGCTACACTAGCGAGCCTGTTGGGGCGTCCGGAGTCCGTGTTTCTTGCCAGTCATCACCCTTCCTGATGGAAGCCAGCGCAGCTTCGATCATCCCGTTTCCGTAGCCGAGGTCGCCGCCAGCATTGGCGCAGGCCTCGCGCGCGCCGCCATCGCCGGCCGGGTGGATGGCAAGCTGGTCGACACCTCGTTCGCGATCGAGACGGACGCGGCGCTCGCCATCGTCACCGACAAGGATCCGGCGGCGCTCGACATCATCCGTCACTCCACCGCGCACCTGCTGGCGCAAGCGGTGCAATCGCTGTATCCGGATGCGCAGGTCACCATCGGTCCCGTGATCGAGGACGGTTTCTACTACGATTTCGCGTACAAACGCCCGTTCACCACCGAGGATCTGGCCGCCATCGAAGCGCGCATGCACGAGCTGTCCAAGGCCGATCTCGCCGTACACCGCAAGGTCATGGCGCGCGACGATGCCGTGGCGTTCTTCAATGGCATCGGCGAGCACTACAAGGCCGAGATCATCGCGGGCATCCCCTCCAACGAGCCCATCTCGCTGTACGGGCAGGGTGAGTGGATCGACCTGTGCCGCGGCCCGCACGTGCCCAGCACCGGCAAACTGCGGGCTTTCAAGCTCATGAAAGTGGCCGGCGCCTACTGGCGTGGCGACTCGCGCAACGAGATGCTCCAGCGCATCTACGGCACCGCCTGGCTCAACGACAAGGACCTGGCCGCCTACCTGCATCGCCTCGAGGAAGCCGAGAAGCGCGACCACCGCCGCATCGGCCGCGAGCTCGATCTGTTCCACATGCAGGAAGAGGCGCCGGGCGCTGTGTTCTGGCATCCCAAAGGCTGGCGCATCTTCCAGACCCTCATCAGTTACATGAGGAAGGCTCAGGAAGTCGCTGGTTTTGAAGAAGTCAACGGCCCGGAACTCATGGACCGCAGCCTCTGGGAGGCGTCCGGCCACTGGGCCCAGTTCGGCGAAAACATGTACACGACGCAGACGCCGGACGAACGCGTCTACGCCATCAAGCCCATGAACTGCCCGGGCCATGTGCAGATCTTCAAGCAGGGCCTGCGCAGCTACCGCGAACTGCCGCTGCGTTTCGCCGAGTTCGGCAAGGTGCACCGCTACGAGCCATCGGGAGCGCTGCACGGCCTCATGCGCGTGCGCGCCTTCACGCAGGACGATGCGCATATCTTCATCACCCCCGAGCAGATCACGGCCGAGTCGGTGAAAGTCACGCGGCTGATCCTCGACATCTACAAGGACTTCGGCTTCGACGAGGTGCGCATCAAGTTCTCGGACCGGCCGCCAAAGCGCGTGGGTGAGGACGCGATCTGGGATCAGGCCGAGGCGGCACTGAAAGCCGCCGCCACGGCGGCCGGCATCGAATTCACGCTCAATCCGGGCGAGGGCGCCTTCTACGGCCCCAAGCTCGAGTTCGTGCTGCGGGACGCCATCGGCCGCGACTGGCAGTGCGGCACCCTGCAGGTGGACCTGAACATGCCCACCCGACTGGGCGCCCATTACATCGACGAACACAGCCAGAAACAGACCCCCGTCATGCTGCACCGGGCCATTTTTGGCTCCCTGGAGCGGTTTTTCGGGATTCTGCTCGAACACCACGCCGGTAAGCTGCCCGCCTGGCTGTCACCGGTGCAGGTGGTGGTGATGTGCATTTCCGAGCGCCAGGTGGCTTACGTCGAGCAGACTGTGGAATTCCTTAAAAAACAGGGGGTTCTGGCCGTCGCCGACTTGCGTAACGAGAAGGTGGGCTTTAAGATTCGCGAACATACGCTGCAACGAGTTCCGTACCTGCTGGTCGCGGGGGACAAGGAGGTTGCAGCGAACCTGGTTTCCGTGCGCACCCGTAGCGGCAAAGACCTGGGCA
Organism: Steroidobacteraceae bacterium; assembly: GCA_035499515.1. Classification (GTDB taxonomy): domain Bacteria; phylum Pseudomonadota; class Gammaproteobacteria; order Steroidobacterales; family Steroidobacteraceae; genus FEN-1191. The sequence goes on from DATJYR010000007.1 coordinate 11,436, forward strand.
CGATGACTCCTGATGCGTTTGCGACGCAACTGGGCATCGAGCTCGAAAGCCGTGGGCGCCGTAGTTTGGAGGATTGATACATAGCCATTTCAACGAAGCGAATTCGCCGCAATGAAGACATCGTTTCACCCACCGTACGGGTGATCGCAGCGGACGGATCGCAGGCCGGAGTGATGAGTCGGTTCGACGCATTGCAGATGGCGCAGACCGCGGAACTGGATCTGGTTGAAGTGTCGCCCACGGCCGAGCCGCCGGTGGTGCGGGTGATGGATTTCGGAAAGTTCTTGTTCGAGCAGAACAAGAAGGCCCACTCTGCCAAGCGCAAGCAGAAGCAGCAGCAGGTCAAGGAAGTGAAGTTTCGCCCCGGAACGGAAGAGGCGGATTACCAGGTCAAGCTGCGTAATCTCACCCGCTTCCTGAACGAGGGTGACAAGGCCAAGGTAACCTTGCGGTTCCGTGGCCGTGAAATGGCGCACCAGGAGCTCGGACGCAAACTTCTGGATCGGGTGCAGGCGGATCTCAGCACGGTGGCTGTGGTCGAGCAGAACCCGCTCATGGAAGGCCGTCAGATGGTCATGGTGATAGCGCCGAAAAAGAAGTGAGCGTTCCGCGCCGGCGTTGAGCCGGCCAAGAGCGCTCCGCGGGCAAGCGGGTGAAGCGGCGGGCCGAAAGCCCTGGCGCCTCGCCTTGCGAACCTTAGGCCAGAAAAAGTTGAGGAGATAGAGTCATGCCCAAGTTGAAAACCAACCGGGCTGCGGCCAAGCGTTTCCGTAAAACGGCGAAGGGCTACAAGAGCTATTCGTCGGGCCGCCGCCATAACCTCGGTCACAAGGACTCCAAGCGCAAGCGTCACCTGCGCTCGGGCGGCAGTTCGCTGGTCCACGAGAGCGACGTCGGTCGTCTCGATCAGCTGCTTCCGAACCATTAAGCCATCACCGTAAAGGAGTCCGACAATGGCACGAGTCAAACGTGGTGTGATGGCGGGACGCCGTCACAAGAAGATCCTTGGCAAGGCCAAGGGCTATTACAACGCCCGCCGCAAGGTGTTCCGAACCGCCAAGCAGGCGGTCATCAAGGCGGGCCAGTACGCCTACCGCGATCGTCGCGCCAAGAAGCGCGAGTTCCGGGCGCTGTGGATCGCGCGCATCAACGCGGCGGCCCGCGAGCATGGGCTGTCGTACAGCCGCCTGATCGCAGGCCTGATCAAGGCCGGCGTGAGCATCGACCGCAAGGTGCTGGCGGAGCTGGCGATGAACGAGCCGAATGCCTTCGGTGTGATCGCGGCCCAGGCCAAGACGGCGCTCGCCGCTTAAAGCCCATGAGCGGGCTGCCTGTCCTCATCGAGGAGGCGCTCACGCAGCTCGCCTCGTGCGCTGACACGGAAGCGCTCGAGGCGTTGCGCGTGCACTGGCTGGGCAGGAAGGGTCTGCTCACCGAGCAGCTCAAATCGCTGGGCGCGCTGTCCGCGGCTGAAAGGCCCGCGGCCGGCCAGCGCATCAACGAAGCCAAGCAGCGGCTGCAGTCGGCGCTGGAGGCGCGGCGCGAGCAGCTCGAAACCGAGCGCATCGCGCGGCAGCTCGGCGCCGGCCGCATCGACGTCACGTTGCCCGGGCGGGGCGAACCGCGCGGCAGCATGCATCCGGTCACGCGCACGCGGCTGCGCATCGAAGCGCTGTTCCGTGGCGCCGGATTCACGGTCGAAGCGGGACCGGAAATCGAAGACGACTTCCACAACTTCGAAGCACTGAATATTCCAGCCAATCATCCGGCGCGCGCCATGCACGACACCTTCTACCTGGAGGACGGCCGCCTGCTGCGCACCCACACTTCGCCGGTGCAGATCCGTGCCCTGCAGAGCCAGTCGCCGCCGCTGGCGCTGATCGCGCCGGGACGCGTCTACCGCTGCGATTCGGACGTCACGCATTCGCCGATGTTCCAGCAGATCGAAGGGCTGGTGGTCGACGAGCACGTGAGCTTCGCCAACCTCAAGTCCGCGCTGCATCAGTTCATGGAGCGCTTCTTCGAACGCGAGTTGTCGATGCGCCTGCGGCCATCGTATTTTCCGTTCACCGAGCCCTCGGCCGAGGTCGACATCTCCTGCGTGCTGTGCAACGGGCAGGGCTGCCGAGTGTGCAAGCACACCGGCTGGCTCGAGATCGCGGGCTGCGGCATGGTGCATCCGAACGTGTTCCGGGCCTGCGGCGTGGATGCCGAGCGCTACACCGGCTTCGCGTTCGGCATGGGCGTGGAGCGGCTCGCCATGCTGCGCTATGGCGTGAATGACCTGCGGTTGTTCTTCGAGAACGATCTGCGCTTCCTGTCGCAGTTCGCGCAGGGCTGAGCGGCGTACGCATGAAACTGCCTGTTTCCTGGTTGCGCGAGTGGGTGGACATCCCGTGGGAGGCGGCGGAGCTGGCGCGCCGCCTGACGATGGCGGGTTTCGAGATCGAGTCCGTGGCGCCCGCGGCCCCGCCGTTCAGCGGCGTGGTGGTGGCGCGCATCGTGAGCGCCGAACGGCATCCGCAGGCGGACAAGCTGCAGGTCTGCCAGGTGGACGCGGGCCAGGGCGCGCCGCTGCAGATCGTTTGCGGGGCCGCCAACGCGCGGGCGGGCTTGCGCGTGGCGCTGGCCCAGGTCGGCGCCGTGCTGCCAGGCGATTTGAAGATCAAGGCCGCGAAGCTGCGTGGCGTCGAGTCGGCCGGCATGCTGTGTTCGGCCAGGGAGCTGGGCCTTGCGGAGGCCTCCTCGGGCCTGCTCGAACTGGCCGACGACGCGCCCATCGGCGCCGACCTGCGCCAGGCGCTCGACCTCGACGATACGGTGCTCGAGATCAACGTGACGCCCAACCGCGGCGACGCGATGTCGGTGCTCGGCATCGCGCGCGAAATCGCCGCGCTGGCCGGCAGCGAGCTGCATGCACCGGCGATCGCATCCGTCGCACCCCAGACCAGGGAGGCCGTGACGATCACGCTGCAACCGGATGCGGGCGCGGGCCGCTTGCTGGGGCGCGTTTTCTCCCATGTCGACAACAGCGGGTCTTCGCCTTCGTGGCTGGCCGAACGCCTGCGCCGCGCCGGCCTGCGCCCGATCTCGCCTGTGGTCGACATCACCAACTACGTCCTGATCGAGCTGGGGCAGCCCATGCACGCCTATGACGTCGCGAAACTCGCGCAGCCGCCGCGCATCGAGGCGCGCAGCGCGCGGCCCGGCGAGTCGCTGACGCTGCTGAATGGCGCAACGGTCGTACCCGCCTCGGATGTCCTGGTGATTGCCGATGCGCGTGAACCCGTGAGCCTCGCCGGCATCATGGGCGGCGAGCGCACCCAGGTGACCCCCGACACCGGCACCGTGTTCCTCGAAGTGGCCTGGTTCGATCCCGACGCGATCGCCGGCCGCGCGCGCCGCTACGGGCTGCACACCGACGGCAGCCAGCGGTTCGAACGCGGCGTCGACCCGGAAGGCCAGCAGCGGGCGCTGGCGCGGGCTTCCGAGCTGTTGCGACGCCTGTGTGGCGCGCAGTGTGGCCCGATCCTCGAGGCACAGATCGCCGCCGCGCTGCCGGCTCACAAGCCGATTGAATTGCGCGCGCAGAAACTGCAGCGCCTGCTGGGCGTCGAGGTGCCCGCCGCCGAGGTGACCAGGCTGCTGCGGGCGCTGGGCCTCAAAGTGCAGACCACCCACCAGGGGTGGAGCGCGCAGGCCCCGTCGTGGCGTTTCGATCTGGCGGGCGAAGTGGATCTGGTGGAGGAAGTCGTGCGGCTGCGCGGCCTGGACTCCGTTCCCGAGGTGCCTGCCGCCATGGACTTCGCACTGCGGCCCGCTCCGGAAACCGAGGCCACGGAGACCGCCGTGCTGCAATTGCTGATTGCGCGCGGCTACCACGAAGTGATCACGTTCGGATTCGTCGATCCCGCGCTGCAATCACAGCTGTTCCCGGGCCAGGACGCGGTCGCGCTGGCCAATCCCATCGCCAGCAACCTGGCCGTGATGCGCAGTTCGCTGTGGCCGGGCCTGCTGGGTGTCGCGCTTGAAAACCAGCGACGGCAGCGTCCGCGGTTGCGTATCGTCGAAGTGGGCTCGCGCTTCATCGCGGCGGGATCGGAATCGGGTTACGAGCAACGCATGATCTCCGGTCTCGTGATGGGATCGCGCCATCCGGAGCAGTGGGGCGCAGGGCGTGAAGGCGCCGACTTCTTCGACTGCAAAGCCGATGTCGAAGCGCTGCTGGCACTGTCGGGCGCGTTGGATGAATTCGGGTTCGAACCGCAGAACGAACTGGGTTGCCTGCATCCGGGCCGCAGCGCCCGCATCCTCAGAGCCGGCAGGTTCGTGGGCGTCATGGGCGAGTTGCACCCCGAGCTCACTCGTGCGCTGGATTTGACATATTCACCGATCCTGTTCGAGCTCGACTATGAGGGAGCGACGGCCGGGCGACTGGCGAAATTCCACGAACTTTCGCGCTTTCCCCAGGTGCGACGCGACATTTCGTTCACGGTCGACGCAGGAGTGTCTTTTAACGCGCTCCGGGATCGTGTTAGGGTTGCGGCATCAACCCGCTTACGTGAAATAACAGTGTTCGACGTCTACCAGGGAGAAGGGGTAGAAAGCGGACGAAAAAGCATCGCTTTGGGGTTGATTTTGCAGGATTTTGACCGCACTCTTACGGACGAAGACGCAGACCGCGTGGTGGCGGGGGTCGTCGCTGAATTGCGAGCCGGGTTTGATGCCAGAATCAGAGAATAAGACGATGGCCCTGACGAAGGCGGAGATGGCCGAAGCGCTGTTCAATCAGCTCGGCCTGAACAAACGCGAAGCCAGGGAGTTGGTGGACCTGTTTTTCGAGGAAGTGCGCGGCGCGCTGGCGACCGGCGCGCAGGTGAAGCTCTCGGGCTTCGGCAATTTCGACCTGCGCGACAAGAACCAGCGTCCCGGCCGCAATCCGAAAACCGGTGAGGAAATTCCCATCAGCGCGCGGCGCGTCGTGACGTTCCGGCCCGGACAGAAACTGAAGGCACGCGTCGAAGCGTATGCTGGAACCAAGCAATAATAGCGAGCTGCCGGCGATACCCGGCAAACGCTATTTCACCATCGGCGAAGTCAGCGAGCTGTGCGGCGTCAAGCCGCATGTGCTGCGCTATTGGGAACAGGAGTTCCCGCAGCTCAAACCCGTCAAGCGCCGCGGCAACCGCCGCTACTACCAGCGCCAGGACGTGCTCGTGATCCGCCAGATCAGGAGCCTGCTGTACGAAGAGGGATTCACGATCGGTGGCGCCCGCAACAAGCTCGCGGGCGATGAGGGTCGCATCGACGTCAGCCAGAGCCAGCAGATCGTCCGGCAGGTGCGGCTGGAGCTGGAAGAGATCCTCAAGCTCACCAAACGCTAGCCCGCGGCGGAATTCGGTTATCATCCGCGCTCGGTTTTCGTGTCGGAACGTGGCGCAGCCTGGTAGCGCACTTGCATGGGGTGCAAGGGGTCCCGAGTTCAAATCTCGGCGTTCCGACCAACCTCTCCCGATCCATTCCACCGGATTGCGCTGGGCGTCGAAATCCAGGCGACCCTTGCGCTCGATACCCACTGCATGAGCACGGTGCGGCGCCAGAACCGGGGTCCCGGGAGATTCTTGCCGGGCCTATTCCCTGCGCTGCGTACACAAGGTAAACTTCGCCACCTTTTTTGGGCCAAAACCTCAGTCCGACCACGGACTTAGGCGCGGTTGACGCCGCGGCCGGCCCGACATGCGCGACCGCCCCGGATGACCGTCCTGGGCGGTCGTATTGATTCAACCGCCAACTTTCGAGCCAACCATGCCCCGTACCACAGCGCTTTCCGACATCCGCAACATCGGCATCATTGCCCACGTCGACGCCGGCAAGACCACCACCACCGAGCGCATCCTGTACTACACGGGTCGCAAGCACACGATCATCGACATCCACGACACCAAGGACCTCAAGACCTCGACCACGACGGACTACCTCGAGCAGGAGCAGAAGCGCGGCATCACCATCCAGTCCGCGGCCGTGTCGGCGTTCTGGCGCGACAAGAAGATCAACCTGATCGACACCCCGGGGCACGTGGACTTCACCATCGAGGTGAACCGTTCGCTGCGCGTGCTGGACGGCGCGGTGGTGGTGTTCGACGGCGTGGCGGGCGTGGAGCCGCAGTCCGAGACCAACTGGCGCCTGGCCGACAACTACAACGTGCCGCGCCTGTGCTACGTCAACAAGATGGACCGTTCGGGTGCTTCCTTCACGCGCTGCGTGGACATGATCAAGAAGCGCCTCAACGCGCGCCCGCTACCGGTGCAGCTGCCGATCGGCTCGGAGGACAACTTCAAGGGCATGATCGATCTGGTGGAAATGAAGGCGCTGGTCTGGGATTCCGACGACAAGGACGCCGAGTGGCAGGTGCTGGATCTCACCGACGACATCGCCGACAAGCTCGGCATCACGGTGCCCACCGATCGCGCCATCCTGGCCGACATCAAGAAGTATCGCACCGAGCTGGTCGACACCTGCCTGGAGCAGGACGACGCGGCGATGGAAAAATACCTGGAAGAGGGCCACGATCCGGCGCCCGCGGTGCTGCGCGCCTGTCTGCGCAAGGGCACGATCAACGGCGCGTTCAATCCCGTGCTGTGCGGTTCCTCGTACAAGAACAAGGGCGTGCAGCAGGTGCTGGACGCGGTGGTCGACTACCTCCCGGCGCCCACCGACGTGGAAGCCATCAAGACCGTGGATGCCGACGGCAACCCGATCGGCGAACGCAAGTGCTCGGACGACGAGCCGTTCTCGGCGCTCGCGTTCAAGGTGATCAACGACGCCTATGGCGCGCTGACCTTCGTGCGCGTGTATTCGGGCGTGCTCACCAAGGGTGCGTCGGTGCAGAACTCCACGCGCGGCAAGCGCGAGAAGATCGGCCGCATGGTGGAGATGTTCGCCAAGGAAGCCAACCCGATCGAAGAGGCGCGTGCCGGCGACATCATCGCGCTGGTCTCGCTGTCCGAAACCGAGACCGGCGACACGCTGTGCGACTCGGCCAATCCCGTGGTGCTGGAGCGCATGCGCTTCCCGGATCCCGTGATCAGCGTGTCGGTGCAGGCCAAGGTGAAGGGCGAGCAGGAGAAGTTCAACGCGGCGCTGGGCAAGATGGTGCGCGCCGATCCCTCGCTGCACCTGGAGACCGATCGCGAAACCGGCCAGACGCTGCTGCGCGGCATGGGCGAGCTGCACCTGGAGGTGACGCTGGATCGCATGCGCACCGAGTTCAACGTGGAAGGCGTCATGGGCCAGCCCCAGGTGGCGTACCGCGAGACGATCACGCGCAAGATCGAGGAAAAGTACGTCCACAAGAAGCAGACCGGCGGCTCGGGCCAGTTCGCCGAAGTCTGGATCACCTTCGAGCCGCTGGAGCGCAGCAAGGGCTACGAATTCGTCGACGAGACCGTCGGCGGCTCGGTGCCGAAGGAGTACGTGCCGGCCGTGGACAAGGGCCTGCGCATGCAGAAGGAAGAGGGTGTGCTGGCGAAGTACCCGACCGTGGACTTCCGCGCCACGCTCACGGATGGCAGCTACCACGACGTCGACTCCAACGCGCTGACGTTCGAGATCGCCGCCAAGGCCTGCTTCCGCGAAGCCATGCGCAAGGCCGGCCCCGTGTTGCTGGAACCCGTGATGCGGGTCGAGACGGTGACGCCGTCCGACAACCTGGGGGATGTCATCGGCGACATGAACCGCCGCCGCGGCACGATCCAGGAGCAGATCGAGCGCGGCACCAACATCGCCGTGGTGGCGCTGGTGCCGCTGTCGGAGATGTTCGGCTACATCGGCCAGCTGCGCAGCATGACCAGCGGTCGTGCCTCGTACACGATGGAGTTCTCGCACTACGATCCGGTGCCGCGCAACGTCGCGGACGAAGTGATCGCCGCGGTGGCCAAGAGCGCCGCGGCGGCGAAAGCCTGAACGGGCGTTCCGCCCGCGATCACCTGTTTCCTGAAACGGAAGCCAGGGAGCCGCAGGGCGGGCAAGTCCTGGAGCGAGCGACCGTGTCGCTCGCGTCCGCCACGTCATGATTGCGGCGGATTCCGGATCTCGTCGCGCGTTGCCTCGCTGGCAACGTCGAGTACGATCTTGCCCAGGTGTTGCCCGCGTTCCAGCTCGCGGTGAGCGTCCTGCACGGCCTCGAGCGGATAGGTACGGTGGATCACCACCCGCACCTGGCCCGAATCGAGCAGCGGCCAGACGCGGGCCCGGAGCTGGGCTGCGATGGCGGCCTTGTCGGCGATGCTGCGCGGCCGTAGGGTCGAACCGGTCAAGGTGAGCCGCTGGCGCAGCAGGCGATTGAGATCGACTGTGACGCGGCTGCCGGAGAGGAACGCGATCTGCACCAGGCGACCGTCGGGGGCCAGGCAGTGGAGATTGCGCTCCACATAACTGCCGCCCACCATGTCCAGGATCAGGTCGACGCCACGGCCCGCCGTGGCGTCGCGCGCCGCCGCCACGAAATCCTCGCTGCGATGGTTGATGACGCGCTCCGCGCCGAGCGACAGGCAGTAGGCGCACTTCGGTGCGCTGCCCGCCGTGGCCAGCACGTGCGCGCCAAAGGCACGCGCCAGCTGGATGGCCATCGTGCCGATACCGCTGGAACCGCCGTGCACGAGGAAGTGCTCGCCGGCCTGCAAGCGGCCGCGCTCGAACACGTTGGTCCAGACGGTAAACGCCGTCTCGGGCAGCGCCGCCGCCTGCAGCAGCGACAAGCCGCGCGGCACTGGCAGACAATGTGACGCCGGCGTGCAGACGTACTCGCTGTAGCCGCCGCCCGGCGTCAACGCGCAGACTGCGTCACCCACCTGCCATTGATCGACTCCCGCGCCGAGCGCGGCGATCCAGCCCGCCACCTCGAGACCCAGGATGGGGGAGGCGCCCGGCGGTGGCGGATAGGAGCCCTGCCGCTGCGAGAGGTCGGGACGATTGATACCGGCGGCCGCCACACGGATCAGCACTTCTCCTGCGGCCGGCACAGGCACAGGCGCCTGCGCAACGCTCATGACTTCGGGTCCACCGGCGCCGCGGACCACCACCTGTCGCATCGCGCTCAGATGCACCTGAACTGCAGCGTCACGCTGCCAGCCTTGACCAGACTCGAGTCCTGCAGGTCCATCTTGACGCTTTCCATGAGTTTGCCTTTCTCCTTGCAGAAAGATCGGGCCTCACGGTAGACCTCGTCTTCCAGATCCGCTGGTGGGCCGATGCCCAGCTGCGCGCTCTTGCGCGCCAGCGTGTAGCTGCCGTCGTCGCTGGCCACGATGCCCGTGCTCACGCAACCGGCAACCCCAAGCAGCAGCGCGGCGAGAGGCCATCGAAGACGGGCGACCACTTGAGGAACTCTCCCGATGCTCATGCCACGATGATAAGCGTATTCACGCGAGCCGTCCCCCTGCAGGCGATTTCGCACGCCAACAGCCGAGGACTGCCGCCTCCCAAACCGCGCGCGGTCCGCGCAGACTGCGAACATGAACAAGATGCAAGGCAGGGCCCTCGTGGCCGCCGCGCAGGTGCCGCGCTGCCGGCGTTCCAGTCACTTGGCCAGTGTGAGTCGGGCCGGGCCCATCGCCTCGTTCAGCGCCGAGCGGAATGCCAGCGGACGGGTGATGTCCGGGATGGGATCGAACGTCGATCCCGTGCCGGTAATGGTGATGTCGCCGAAATTGAGCATGCGGCCGATCAAACCCTGTGTGACCCGCACCGATTCGATCTTTTCGAAGCGGACCTCGATCGAATGTGTCGACACCAGGCCGAATTTGACGATGACGCGCTGGTCCGTGATGACGAGTTCCGTGGACTTGCGGGCCAGGAAGGGCCACAGCAGGATCACCAGCGCCGCCAGCGCGGCGATGCCCGCCACCGTGCCCAGCGCCGAGCCCATGGATTCTCCCTTGAGCCGGGTGAACGAGAGGATGAAGCCGTACAACGCCGCCAGCAGCAGCAGCCCACCGCACAGGAAATTCGCCCAAAATTTCCACAGCGACACCGTCGCCTCGTAGCGGACCTTTTCCCCTGGTCCGAGGCTGCCTTTGACGTATGAGGACATGCCGCGCTCCCGATTTGCTTGCCGAAAGGATACCACCTGGGCGGTTTCCGACTGCGCAGTCCTGCGTTCCGGCTGTTCCGGCGCGGATCGCGGCCCTAGTTCGTATTGTCGGGCATCCGGTTGATGTCGAGGTACTCTTTCAACAAACCGACCAGCTTGCCGAGATCGCGCTTCTGCATGTAGCCGGCAATGTCGCGGCCGTAGGCGTTCATCTTGTCCTGGTCGTGGTCCGAGGTCGTCAGCACGAACACGATGTTCTGCTTGAGGCTGATGTCACCAGCGCGCACAGCCAGGAACTGCAGGCCGCTCAGCCGCGGCATGTTGATGTCAAGCAGGATCAGGCAGGGTTGCGGCAGTCCGCGCTTGCCGCTGCGACCCCACAGCAGATCCAACGCCTCGATGCCGTCGTGCGCGATGTGCAGTGGATTCTCGATGGACGCCTTGCCCAGTGCACGGCGTACGGCTTCGACATCGACGTCATCGTCTTCCACCAGCAGGATGGGAATGGATCTGCGCTGCGCGCCGGACAGCGATGCATCGGCGACTGGTGACTGGTTTTCACTCATGAGGGAAGGGTACGGCAGCGCAACGGTGAACTTGATGAAACCACCTTAGCGATAATGCAATGCACCAGTGACGTGCTCGCGATCAGAACGAGAGGCAGATCAAGGCGCGAGCGTGCGCCACTACGCACAGCCGGCGCCAGCCGCGAGCGCTTCAATCGCCCGAGCTTCAATCGTCCGAACTGGTGGCCCCGCAGGTGCCCGGGTTCCTGCGTCGCACGCGCGCCGATCGGTGACGGGCACATGCATGTGCCGAAGAAGCGTTTCGCAGGCCTGTGCTACTTTTCGGCCGACGGCGGCAAGCCGTCGACAACAACGAGGAAGCACATGCAGAAGGGAACAGGGGCGCGAATCTTCAGGGCGGGGTGGCTGGCGGGGTGTGCACTGGCGCTTGCGGCAACGGCGCTGGCACAGGGCGCCGCACCCGTGATCGATTCGGTGAGCTACTCCGGCAACAGCAAGGTCAGCACGGCCGAGCTGGCGCAGGGCGCCACGCTCAAGGCGGGCATGAACATCAGCAAGGAGGGCATGAAGAGCGAGCTCGATCGTGTCATCGCGATCTACAAGAAGCACGGCCTGGATCTGGCGGTGTCGCCGGACATCCAGCATCCCGCTGATGGCCACGTGACGGTGACGCTCAAGATCGACGAAAACGGTCACGGCGGCGACGCCGGCGCCGCGCCGGGCGGGGGTGCGGGAGCGCCTCCGGGTGGAGCACCTCCGGGTGGTGCGCCGCCTCCGGGCGGTGGGCCACCGCCGAAATGAACGACGGCGGGTGACGCAGCACTGGCGGCCCCGGGACACACGGGGTCGCCAGTGACTTCGCCGGTCGATTAGTTCACGTACATAAACAGTTTCTAACTCATGAACACATCGGCTAAGCTTCCCTGGGTGTGGGAGCGCAACGTTTGTTCGCGCGCCTGCATGCAAATCAATTACTAGAACTGTTCGTACCAGGGGGCGGCGTTTCATGAGAAGGGAAATTTTCCATCCGGGGGTGGTCGTGACGGCGTTTGCCTGCGCGGCACCGTTCCTCGCGCAGGCGCAGACTACGGGCTCTGGCGCCGGTTCGACGGCCAGCGATTCGGATTCGCTGCAGGAAGTGATCGTCACGGCCGAACGCCGCACCGCCGACGCGCAGAAGACCGCGCTGTCGGTTTCCGTGCGCGATGGCGACACGCTGGCCGCCGAAGGAAAGTCTTCCCTCGCCCAGTATCTTGAAGACGTGCCAGGCGTCACCGTGCCGGCGGCGCTGATCGGCACCGGTCCGAACGACAATCCCGGCGGCGGCGTCGTGATCCGCGGCGTGACGCCTGCGGTGGGGCTGCCGGGCGACAGCAGCGTGGCCACCACCGCGCTCTACACCGACGGCGTGTACCAGGGGCTTGGCGGCGACTACGACGTGGGTCAGCTGGAAGTACTGCGCGGCCCGCAGGGCACGCTGTACGGACGCAGCGCCACCAGCGGCGTGGTGGTCACGAACACCCACGACCCGGTGCTGGACCAGTGGCATGCCAGTGGCACGCTGGAGTACGGCAGCTACGCGCTGCAGCACCTGTCGGGCGCCGTCAACGTACCGATCGGTGATCAGTTCGCGTTGCGTGTCTCGGGCAACGTGCTGTCACAGGACAGCTACTGGGGCGGCGGCAGCCACGCGGGCGCGCACCAAACCGACGAAGGCCGCGCCAAGCTGCTGTACCAGCCCAGCGACAACCTCTCGCTGCTCCTGGGCTTCGCCGTGCAGGGTGACATCATCGGGCAAGGCGGACCGTCCGGCAGTCTGAGCGCCCCCGACACCATTCTCATCACGCAGGGCCCGACCGCGCCAGCGGTCACCGACGTGTTCCGCCAGTACTGGGCGCAGCTCAACTGGAACCTCGGGTTCGGCACGCTGACGTACCTTCCCGCGCTGCGGACCTACGACAGCGATTCGCCCTCGGTGCTGAACGCGCTGCCGTTCTTCGAGCAGCAGATCGACAACGATTACAGGAAGGACCAGATCCACACCGAGGAACTGCGTCTGGCCTCCGAACCTTCCTCGCGCATCAGCTGGATCGGCGGCGCCTGGTTCTACAACCGCGATTACGACTACGACGAGACGGTGATCTGGGAGCCCTCCGGCGGCTTCTCCCATGAACCGCACATCATCAAGACCACGACCAACGTGGCGCTGTTCGGCGAGACCACCATCCCGATCGGCGATACGATGCGCGTCACGGCCGGCGCGCGCTTCGACCGCACGCACACCAACAGCCAGCAGTCGACCTACACCTTCAACTTCAGCGAGGGCTTCTGCAACGGCGCACCGTTCAATCCGCCGGCGTGTTCGCCGACCAGCCCTGACTGGGCGCTGCCGAACAACCTGTTCACGTATTACCTGCCGGCGGGCGCGGGTGTCCGCACCCAGAACAATTTCACGTACAAGCTGCGGCTCGAGAAGGATCTCACGCCCAGCAACCTGATGTACGTGATGGCCTCCAGCGGCTTCCTGCCGGGCGACCTGGCGGTGGCGCAGAGCCGCGCCGTTCCCAGCGACCCCAACTCGTTGACCATCACCGCGTTCAACTACGATCCGGAGACGCTGCACAGCTACGAAGTGGGCAGCAAGAACCGCTTCGACGACAACAAGATCCAGTTCAACATGGCGGCCTATTATTACGATTACTCGGGCTACCAGCAGACCATCAACCTCAGTCCCGGCATGGCGCCGTACTTCGTGGTGGCGACCACGCCGGCCAGGATGCTGGGTGCTGAAGTGGAGAGCGTGCTGCAGCTGACCGCCAGCGATCAGCTGGGCGTGTCGGCGGGATACACGCATGCCCGCTACGTGGACAAGCCGGAGCTGTTCGCCGCCAACGTCGCGCAGGACACGATTCCCGGCATCACGCCGTTCACCATGCAGGGCCGCTACGACCACAGGTTCCTGCTGCCCGCCGGTTCGACGCTGAACCTGGGCGCGGATGCCCTGTACACTTCGAATGTCGATGAAAGCGCCTTGCCGCCCGATACGCCGGCCACGGCGGGACAATTCGACCAGCTCGAGCCGTACGTCGCATCCGGCGGCCACGTGATCGGCAACCTGCACCTGACCTGGGCTGCCGCCGGCGGAAAGTGTTCGGTGACGGGTTACGTGCGCAACGTCAGCAACAGCGTGTACAAGACCGGGGCGACGGCGAGTGCCGGCAATCCCGTGAATACCACCGTGACGCCGAGTGCACCGCGCATCTTCGGCATCGTCGTGCAGGCGGGGCTGTGATGAAGCGGAATACGCACGGCAATCTGACAGCGGGCGTGGGCTGTGTGGTGCTGGCCGTGGCGGCCGCGCTGGTGGGCTGCGCCCAGCAACAGAGCGCGCCGCCGGTGGACACGCTCGCGCGCGAGCAATCCCAGCTCGCGCTCGACCGGCAGGACATCCAGAACCTCATGAGCCGTCGCGCGTTCTACCACTCGGCGGGCCGCAACGATCTGGAGTTCGCCCTGTACGCGAACCGGCCCGATATCAGCTGGGGTCAGAACCAGGGCTTTCGCGTCGGCGCGGCGTCGATCAAGAAGGACTATGTCGATGACAACATCCGCAACCGCACCGCCGAACTGGAGCGGCTGACCAGGTTTTACCCGCAGCTCAAGAATGACCCCGGCAAGGTCGGCGCCGGCATCTTCGTGATCCACACGCTGTCGACACCCGTGATCGAGATCGCCGGAGATCGCCAGACGGCAAAGGGCGTCTGGTACACGCCTGGCGCCATCGGCATGGTCGATGCGAAGGGCAAGCTCACCGGCGACTGGCTGTGGGAGCGCTACGCGGTGGACTTCATCAGGGAAAACGGTGCGTGGCGTTTCTGGCACATCCTCGTGCTCACGGATTTCCTCTCGCCGATGGGGAAGGACCTGCAACCGCCGGCGGACGCCGTGGCGGCGGCGCCCGTGGGCACTGAGGGCAAGGGAGCGAACAAGGCGCAGGCCACCGCCGCCAATGGCCCTGCGCCCTGGGACATCACCACGCAGAACTACACGTCCTGGGCGCCGACCACGGTGCAGGCGCTGGCTCCGCGCCTGCCCGAGCCCTACAAGACGTTCAGCGAAACTTTCAGCTACGGTCCCCCTGCGGATCAACTGGCCAGGTAGCTGTGCTGCGGGCGGCGGGGCAGCTGGGTATCGCGGCGCCCGCAAGTCGCTCACGTTGCCGCGCGCATTCATGCTCAAGAAGGACTTCATGGGGGTGAACATCGCTCCCGCGCGCGGGATCGATGGCCGTTGGGCCGGCGTCCCATTCAGCCCTGCCGGCGCCCCAGGACCGCTGATTCTACTAATTGAACAAGTTCAAGACTGCGGATTTTTGTTGTAGAGTGGATTCCCGGAAATGGATGGCGGCGGGAAGGATGCCCGCCAGGCCAATACCAACGAATCATCAAGGGGCGGGGGATTTTTCATGAAAATGCGTCATCTGTTGACCGGCGTGTCGGTGCTGCCGTTGAGCTGTTGCGTGCTGCTGGCGCAAGCGCAGACCGCCCCTGCCACTGACGGCAGTGGCACCGCGACGGACACCCTGGAGGAGGTCATCGTCACGGCCGAGCACCGCAGTTCCGACCTGCAGAAAGTGGCGCTGTCGGTCAGCGTCATCAACGGCGACACCCTGACGCAGCACGGTGACAAGGATCTGGCGCAGGTGCTGCAGGACATCCCCGGTGTCACCGTGCAGGGCGGCATCGCATCGCCCATCGGCGGCAGCGGTGGCCCACCGAACATCGCGATCCGCGGCATCGGCACCGACGGTCCCAACAAGAACGGCGCGACCGCGGTCTATGAAGACGGCGTCCTGATCGTGGGCGGCGGCGCGAACTTCTTCGACGTCAACCGCGTGGAAGTGCTGCGCGGCCCGCAGGGCACGCTCTATGGCCGCGGCACCACCGGCGGCGCCGTCAATATCGTCACCAACGATCCTACGCAGGTGTTCGGCGGCTCGGGCCAGCTCGCGCTCGGCTCGTACGCGCTGTTCGGCACGCAGGGGTCGCTGAATCTGCCCGTGTCGGAGGATGTGGCGGCGCGCGTCTCCTTCAACACCATCAAGCACGACGGCTTCTTCAGCAGCGGTGCCAGCGGCGATGGCGAGACCAGCGCCCGCGCCAAACTGCTGTTCAAGCCCAACGAAGACTTCTCGCTGCTGCTGGGCGGCGTGTATTACACCGCTGACCAGACCGCGGGCGGCACGGTGAACGTCAATGCCACCCATCCGCAGCCGACCGACTGGACGCCTTCCACGGATGTGGCCGGGCACGACGTCATCTCGTTCAAGGAAGGCTACGCGAAGTTCCTCATGAACCTGGGCTTCGCCAACCTCATCTACCTGCCTGCCTACCAGGCCACGCACAGCTCGCAGGAGAACTCGGACGGCACGGTTTCGGCCATGCCGCACAACAACACCTTCACGCAGGAACTGCGGCTGTCGAACGCCGACAACGCCCGGGTGCTGTGGACCACCGGCGCGTATTATTTCAACACCAATTACTACCAGGCTTTCGGCACGCCTGGCGTGTTCTCCTTCAACCAGAACTACGACAGCGTGTCGGCCGCCGTGTTCGGTGAAGTCACCTACCCGCTGCTCGACACGTTGCGCCTGACCGGCGGCGTGCGCGAGAGCCGCGACACCGTGCACCACGTCAATACGTCTTCGTTCCCGCGCACACCGAACCCGGACTTCTACAACAAGACCACCGACCACTTCGACTGGAAGGCGCGCGTCGAGGACGATCTCACGAACAACAACCTGCTGTACGGCATGGTATCGACCGGCGATCGTCCGGGTGGCTCGGTCAACGGCCAGGGTTACAAGCCGGAAGTCGTCACCGCCTACGAAGTGGGCTCGAAGAACAGGATCGGCAACCGCATGACCCTGAACGGCGCGCTGTTCTATTACGATTACGGCGGTTTCCAGGCGCCCGAGAGCTGCTGTTTCCCGGCCGTGCAGACCATCGTGGTTTCGGTCCCGGCCAAGTTCTACGGCGCGGAAATGGAAGCCGCGGCGCTGCTCACGACGGCGGACAAGTTCACGCTGTCGGCCAATTACCTGAAGGCGCATTTCTCGGCCAACACCGTGGGTATCGACGACGCTGGCGCGCCGGCCATCACGCTGACGGATGGCAAGACGATTCCGCATGCGCCAACGTGGTCGCTGTCGGCGAGCTACGGCCATACCTTCAACCTGCCCAATGGCGCCACGCTCGAACCGTCCATCGATGCGCACTACCAGACCAGGATCTACACCGACTTCGACTTCAGCCTGTATGGCTCGACGCCAGGCGCGGTACAGGATCCGTCATTCGTGCAGAAGGCGTACACCATTGCCAACGCCGCGATTTCGTACACCACGGCGGGTGGCAAGTACGTCTTCACTGCGTACGACAACAATCTCAGCAACGTGATCTACAAGACCACCGTGACCGCCGGTATGGGAACCGACGATACGGCGTCGGTGAATGATCCGCGGACGCTGGGCGTGATCTTCGCGGCGAAGTTCTGAGTCCCGCGAGGCATCGATGCCAGCGGGTCCACGCGCAGTGCCGAGGCCATGGATTGCCATGCTCGCGCTGTGCTGTGCACCCCTGGCACAGGCCCACCATTCGCAGGCCATGTTCGACAACGGGCGTTTGCTGACGCTCAACGGCACGGTGAAGGAATTCCAGTTCACCAATCCGCATTGCTACATCCAGCTGCTGGTCGCGGATGCGGACGGCAGCACCGATGAATGGAGTGTCGAACTCGGCGCTCCCGCGCACCTGCTGCGCGGCGGGTGGAAGGTCAAGACCCTCAGACCGGGCGACCGGATCACGGTCGTCATCAATCCGCTGCGCGATGGCGTCAAGGGTGGACACTACCTGTCTGGCACATGGGCCGACGGCAAGCCGCTGGGTCCCCCACCGTGAGGCGCCGCGGGCCGGCCGTGTGGAGCAGCGCAATGGCGCTGTGGATGCTGGCGGTCAGCGTGCATGCGGAGCACGACTCGAGCGCGAGGGTACGCGCCTTCGCCCGACTGCCCGACTGGTCCGGACTGTGGGAACAATACAGCTCGGGCGCCACAGGTTCCTCTGACAACCCGGAGGAATTCAAGGCCTCCATGGCGCCCGTTCATCCGCCTTACAATGCCGAATGGGAGGCCAAGGCCCAGGCGGCCGCGAAGCAGCGCGCGTCGGAGCCGGACAAGGTGTGCGGCAACATCGGCTTTCCGGGATTGATGATCGGTTCGGCGCTGATGTTCGAAGTGGTCATCACGCCGGAGCTGACGGTGATGCATTTCGATTTCTCCGAGACGCGGCATATCTACACCGATGGCAAGCCGCTGCCAGGCGATGACGACGTGTTTCCGACCACCTGGGGCTGGTCCGCAGGGCACTGGGAAGGGCAGACGCTGGTGGTGGACACCATCGGCAGCGGTTCCCCGGTGACCGCGTTCGGTGATCCCATCAGCAACCAGGCGCGCTACCACGAGCGCATCCGCATGGTGGACCACAACACCCTCGAGGATCGCCTGACGGTCAACGATCCGGTCGCGCTCGCGCACCCCTGGGAAATCATGCGTCGATACCATCGCGTGCCGAACATGACCCGCATGGTCGAAGAAGAGTGCGGTGGCAACGAGCGCGACACGCGGGTCAATGGCACTTTCACCATCGCGCCGGCCAGTCGTTGACGCACGATGAGCGCGCGCAGCTGGTTTATCCATTTAAACGCTTTCTACAGACTGAACCTTGCGCTATAACAAGCGGCGGAACTTGCGGGGGATGGCATGTCAGCTTCGATTGTGAAGGCGGCCTTGGCGTTGTCGGCCGTGAGCCTCGCCTCATGCGGCGGCGCTGCGGGCAGCGCACCCGCTCCGGTGACCCAGAGCGCGCCATCGGCCGCGGTGGCGACCGCTGCGGCACAAGGCTCTCCGCAAGGCGATAGCTGGGATTCGATCGCGCAACTTCCCGACTGGTCTGGCGTCTGGGCCCTGAACATGGCCGGCGGCGGCCGCGAAGCGGGCGAGGACGCGCTGGCTTCGGCCAACCTGTGCGGCAAGCTCGGACCCGACTGTGGAAGGGTGCCTTTAACGGCTAAATACAGGAGATTACGCGCCATCGCCAGCGCAAAAGATGCACAGCAGAACATGTCGAAGTGCCTGCCCGCCGGCACGCCCGGCATCCTCCAGCACGGGGTTATGCACGAATACCTGTTCACGCCGGGCCGCGTGACCATCCTGATCGAGAACGGTGAAGTCCGGCGCATCTACACGGACGGCCGTCCGCACCGCTCGCTGGAAGAAATGCGCGACAGCTATGAAGGCGATTCCATCGGCCATTGGGAGAACGGCAAAGTGCTGGTGGTCGACACCATCGGTTTTCCGAACGGCACGCTGTGGAAGGACCACGGCGTGATGGCCACGAAGAACTCGCATCTGGTGGAACGCATCTTCCGCAACGACAAGGGCCAGATGGAAATCGACAGCTCGCTGACCGATCCGGCCATCTTCACCAGGCCGTACGAGTACCAGCGTCGCTACGATCCGGTGAACCTCGTCATGACCGAGCCGCTGTGCCAGGCGAACAATCGCGACAGCGGTGACGACATCGACCTGACGCCTCCGCCCGACGAACCCTGAAGACGAGGGAAGCGGACCGCCCGGCCGGCGGCGA
The DNA here is from genome assembly GCA_035499515.1 of Steroidobacteraceae bacterium. Classification (GTDB taxonomy): domain Bacteria; phylum Pseudomonadota; class Gammaproteobacteria; order Steroidobacterales; family Steroidobacteraceae; genus FEN-1191. The sequence goes on from DATJYR010000007.1 coordinate 30,755, forward strand.
CTGCCGCTTCAGCGCCGGGGCGCCTGCACGACCCGCTGCGCGACCGCGCCGAAGATCGAGCCGCCGTCAGGCGCAAACATCTCGATGCGCATGGTGTCGCCGAAACGCATGAACTGCGAGGTCGGCGCCCCCGAATTGATGATTTCGAAACCGCGCATTTCCGCGATGCAGGCGCAGCCGACCCGCGCCGGGTCGCCTTCGGAGATCGCACCCGAGCCGATGATCGTCCCCGGCAGCAGGCGCCGGTTGGTCGCAGCGCTGGCGATCAGTTCGAAGAAGCTGAAGTCCATGCCGGCGGCGCTCGGATTGCCCCAGTGCTTGCCGTTGTAGTGCACCTGCACCGGCAGATGGACCCGGCCATCCCGCCACGCCTCGCCGAGTTCGTCGGGCGTCACGGCCACGGGTGCAAAGCTGGTCGGCGCCTTCGAGCGCAGGAAGCCGAAGCCCGAGGCGATCTCCGGCGGCACCAGCGCGCGCAGGCTCCAGTCGTTGATCAGCACGATGAGCTTGATGCCGGCCGCGGCCTGTTCGAGCGTCGGGCGCGCGGGCACGTCCCCGGTGATGATGCCCATCTCGGCTTCGAAGTCGATCAGTTCGTCCTCGGCCACCACGGGCTCATCGTCGTGCGGACCGTACATGTCGGAGGGCATGCCCTGCAGGATGAGCGGAAAGGCGCTGGCCTGCGGCTGGCGCTCGAGCTTCAGCGCGCGCTTCATGAGATTGCCGTGCGAACTGAAAGTGGAGGCGTCCATCCACTGGTTGGCGCGCGGCAGCGGCGCTGCGGCGGCATGCGGATCGAAATCGAAGGCGGCGCTGGCGCGGCCTGCATTGAGCTCGCCATAAAGCGCGTCGAGCGCTGGCACGACCGCGTCCCAGCGTTCGAGCGCCTCGAGCAGCGTCGCCACCACCGGGGCAGCGCTCACGGCCCGCTGGAGATCGCGCGAGACCACCACCAGCCGGCCATCGCGCCCACCGCCCTTGAGAGTCGCCAGTTTCATCGTTGCTTCCCCGAAATATCCTGCTTGAGCCGGAAGTCGTAGTTGAGTGCATGCCAGGGCTGCGTGAGTTCGCGGCCGTCGGGCGCCGTGCCGGCGGGGTGATGGCTGAAGTCCCGGATCAGCGAGGACTTCACGCCGAACACGGCGTCGCTGTCGAGATAGCGGTCGCCGTTCACGAACACGTGGGTGACCAGCGTCTCGTAGCCGGGTGCGCTGATCATGAAGTGCACGTGCGCGGGACGGTACGGATGGCGTTTGGTGGCCTGCAGCATGTCGCCGACCGGACCGTCGTAGGGAATCGGGTAGCAGCTCGGCAGGATCGACCAGAAGCGGAACCGGCCCTGCGCATCGGATTTGAAGCCGGCGCGCAGGTTCAGATCCTGCGAAAGCTGCACGTCGTAGAAACCTTCGCTGTCCGACTGCCACACTTCGATGTCGGCGTTGCCCAGCGGCGTGCCGTCGCCGCTGGCGACCGAGCCCGTGACATACAGCGGTTCGCCTTTGGCGGCGCCCGAAATGTCGGCGCCCAGCGGTTGGCGCGGGGCGTCGGCCACGAAGAACGGTCCCAGCACCGTGGTCTCGGTGGCACCCCCGCGCTGGCGATGATTGATCGCATCCACCAGCATCGAGATGCCCAGCGTGTCCGACAGCAGGATGAACTCCTGGCGCGTGCTGCTGCACATCTGGCCGGTGCGCGTCAGGAAGTCGATGGCGCCGCGCCACTCCTCGAAGCTCAGGTCGACGTCGCGCACGAAATCGTGCAGGTGCCGGACCAGCGAGGTGATCACGGCTTTGAGCCGCGGATCCGGCGTGTTGCCAAAACGCTCGATGACCGAGTCGGTGATGTTGTGTTCGTCGAAGTCGCGCATCAACGCTCCTGGGATCGGGCCGAAGTGGGCGGACGGCCGTGGAAGGCATCGCTCAGCAGGGCACGGATCGCGTCACGTTCGATCGGCCGCGGATTCCAGTACGGGTTGGCGGCCGCCAGAGCCGCCGCCCGGTCGAGGCCGGATTCGGGCAGGCCCAGCGCGGCGAGCGATGCGGGAACCCCAAGCCGGCGGCCGAGGGCATACAGTCCCTGCGCCGCGTCGCCCACGCCCAGCGCCTCGGCGACGCGCTGCATGGCATGGCGCGCGGCGCCGGCGTTGTAGGCGACCGTATAGGGCAACAACACCGCGTGCGTCTCGGCGTGCGGCAGATCGAAGCTGCCGCCGAGCGTGTGGCAGAGCTTGTGGTGCAGGGCCATGCCGACACTGCCAAGACACACGCCGCCCAGCCACGCGCCGTACAGGGCGTCCGAGCGTGCTTCACGGTCGCGCGGACTGTCCACCAGGATGGGCAGCGCCTTGCCGAGCGCCGCCACGGCCTGCACGGCCAGCGCCGAGATGAGCGGATTGGTGTCCCTGGCGTACAGCGCTTCGATGGCGTGCGCCATGGCGTTCAGGCCGGAAGCGGCGGAGATGCCGGGCGGCAGGGTCAGGCTGAGATCGACGTCGTAGAGGATGACTTCGGGCAAGACCGCAAGGCTGCGTTGCGTGGTCTTCAGTCCACCCTGCGTTTCGCCAAGGATTGGCGTGGCTTCGGAACCCGCATAGGTGGTTGGAATCACGATCTGGGGCAGATCGGTGCGCAGCGCCAGCGCCTTGCCGAGGCCGGTGGACGATCCGCCGCCCAGCGCCACGATGCAGTCGGCCTCACAGGCGCGCAGCTGCTGCAATGCGCGCCCGGTGACTTCGACCGGCGTGTGCATGGCGGCCCCCGCGAACGTGCCGGCGGCCAGCGGCCCGAGGCGGCGCGCCAGCTCCTCGCCAGTGGCGGACTGCTGTGCCGTGAATACCACGAAGGCGCGCGCCGCGCCGAGCGCGCGCACTTCGGCCGGCAGCTGCTCGATGGTTCCGAATCCGAAGATCACGCGCGCGGGCAGCGCGGTGTAGATGAACGGCTGCATCGGGCCCTGCCGTGTCAGCGCCAGTGCACCATGGGAAGTCCGGCGACGGGCGACTGGAAATAGGGAATGGTCGTGCCGCGCAGGCTGCCAAGGTACGCGGTCCGGAGATCGGGGCCGCCGAACGTCACGCTGGCCATGAGCGGCGCGATCGTGCCAGCGGTCGCGCCCATGATGGCGGGCGTCATGGTGCCCGCGAAAAATGCCTGTTCGAACACCGCGACTTTCGCCGGGTCGCCGTCGTCGAGCAGTGTGAGCACGTCGCCTTCCGGCGTGATGGCGATCAGACGGTCGTAGTGCACCAGCGTGGTCCAGAGGTTGCCATACGAATCGAACGCGAAACCGTCGGGGATGCCGCCGAGGTCCTTCGGTCCATACACCTCGCGGTCGGTGAGCTTGCCGTCGGCATGCACGCGCAGCCGCGAGACGCGGCGCGCATTGGTCTCCACCACGTACAGCCACTCTTCCTTCGCATCGAAGCGGATCTCGTTGGTGCCGACGAACCCGTCCGCCATGATGTGGATGCCGCTGGCGTCGATCATGGCCACGTAGCCATCGGGGAGCTTCTCGTTGATCGACCGGGTCCAGGGCACCGACCGGGTCGTGACGGTGAACCACACGCGGTTCTTCGAATCCCGCAGGATGAAATTGGTCTTGCCCAGGGGCTGGCCGTCCACTTCCGTGTACAGGTCCTTCGAATGGCCGTCGCGCGTCATGAGCTCGATGTGATCGGTGCCGAAATTCGCGATCAGGATGTTGCCGTCGACATCGAACGCCAGCCCGTTCGGCAGCGTGCCCTTGAGCATGTAGCGCTCGGGGGAGTCGGATTCGGCGAAGCGGGTGTCCACGGTCTGCGCGATCAGCGTCTGCCGGCCGTCCGGATCGATGCGCATCACGCCGCCGCGCGCATCGGCCGACCACAGCGTGCCGTCGCGCTCCGCGAGAATGCATTCCGGACGCTGCAGATCCCTGCCGATGGTGCGGATCTGCGCCCGATCGACCTGCCAGCCACGCAATGGATTGTCCTGTCTTGCCATGGATGAACCCCTTACGCGTCGATCGCGGCGATCACGCGTTGCATGAACTGCACGGCGTCGCCGTCGTGCTGGAATCCGAGCGAATCCGCGAGCCGCGTGTGCAGCGGCGGATAGCGGCCGAACTGCGCTTCGATGGCCTCGACCGGTTCGTACCTGATGAGCTGTTTCACCTGCGGGCCCGCCACCTGCGCCAGTCCGTCCACGAGCTGCTCCATGGTCAGGCGCAGCGCGGGCAGCGTCCAGGTGCGACGCGACGGCAGTTTCTCCGGCGCAAGTCGCGCCGCGTGCAGCAAGTTGTCGACGCAGCGCGTCTTCGACATCACCCAGGTGGGCGCGCCGGGCGACACCGGCACCGTGAAGTTCTGGCCGGCGCGCAGCGCGTGGATGAACTGGCTCAGGTAAGCCGAGATCAGCCCGCTGGGCTGGTTCGGACGCGCCAGGATCCCGGACAGGCGCACGATGCGCGCATCCACCCAGCCGCGACGCGTGAGATCGTTGAGCAGGATCTCCGCCATGAGTTTCTGCGCGCCGTAACTCAGGCCCGGAACGGGCAGGGTATCGTCGTCGACCAAGGCCGGCAGCGGCACGCCGAACACCGCGATGCTGCTGGTGAAAACCAGGCGCGGCGCCGGGGCGATCTTGGCCAGCTCGTGGAGCAGCGCGAATGTCGCGTCGACGTTCACCGCGCGACCCGCCGCGTAGTCACGTTCCGCAACGCCACCCGGCAACGCCGCCATCTGGAAGAACACGTCGGGATTGCCCTCCAGCGCCTGGGCGCGGACCGAAGCTTCCGCGATCGAACCGCGCACCGCAACGATCCTCGGATCGGCCAGTCCCTCCGGCAACGCCACGTCCACCAGCGTAAGGCGTTCCAGCGGCGCGAAACCTGCGCCGAGACCATGGTCGGACAGCAGGCGTGCCACCAGCGCTTCGCCGATGTAGCCGTTCGCTCCGCACACCACGATCTTCATGACAGGGTCCCGCCTTCCAGCCAACGCTTGCCGCGCGCGTACAGCGCCTCGACTTCCGGACCCTTGAGGCCCGGCATGTCCGCTTTCACCGCGTAGCCGATGTTCGATTGCAGGTAGGCGAGGTGCCGGTAGCCTTCCGGAAACCGGGCCAGCAGCCCGGGATCGAGTTTCAAGGTCGCCGCGGGATCGAGCACGTCGATGCGATCCTTTTCGTAGATGGGCTGGCGCAGCAGCAGGCCCCAGCGGCCGCCGCGCCGTTCGATGAAATCATAGAAACGGCCCGTGCACACCACGTCGCAACTGACCTCGTGCACCAGCGCGCGCTGCGAGATGGTCATCTTGGTCTGGGCGATGGCGCGATCGCCCGCCAGGTCGATGGCGGTGCCGCCCAGGAAGTGCAGGATGCTCACGCCACGATTCCAGCCTTCGATCGTGACGCGGATGAATTCATCCGGGCTGCCCTGGAACCAGGTGGCCATCATGCGGCCGTCGTCGTGCCAGACCGTGCGAAACCGCTCCCAGTCGCCCGCGTCGCGCCAGAGCGCCCAATTCTCGATGAGTTCACGGATCGCGATTCGATCCAGGATCGTCTGATTCATCCCGTTGTTCTCTTGATTCTTGCGAGTCCAGCCGTCCGGCACTATATAGCAATCGTGCGCCGGCCTGTTCTATTCTTGAACACAATTCATTAGAATGAACGGAATTCCAGCCCGTTGGAGAGCAGCATGTTGCAGATGGATGAAACCGCGGGAGCTGCGGCCACCGTCAAATCGGCTGATCGGGTGCTCGATCTGTTCGAACTGCTGGGGCGCTGGGACCGCGAGATGTCCCACACCGAGATCGCGGCCGCGCTGGGCATCCCGAAGAGCAGCCTGACGCTGCTGCTGCGGAACGTGGTGGGCCGGGGTTATGTCGATTTTTCCTCGGTCACCAAGGGTTATCGCCTCGGCGAAGCGTTCTCGCGCCTGGCGCGCCAGTCCGACCGGCAGTTCGATCTGGTGGCCTGCGCCCAGCCCATCCTGGCGCGGATCACGCAGGCGGTGGGCGAATCCTCGGCGCTCAACCGCATGAAAGGCCACATGGCCGAAGTGGTGGCGACGGTCCTGAGCCCGCACCGCCTGCTCTCGCACATGCGACTGGGCGACCTCGCGCCGCTGTACGCGACTTCCGGCGGCAAGGCCCTGCTGGCGCATCTGCCCGAAGACATGATCAAGGAATACCTCGGCACGGTGCGCTTCGAGAAGATCACCACCAAGACCCTCAAGTCCGTGGCGACGTTGCGGCGGGAACTGGAAACCATCCGCCGCACTGGCCTGGCTTACTCGTTCGAGGAATTCACGCCCGGCATCGTCGGCGTGGGCACCGTGCTCTTGCCGCGCACCGGCCATCCCATCGGCTCGCTGAACATCGCCGTGCCGGCGGTGCGCTCGACGCCGGAACTGCTGGAACGATCGGGTCAGGTCCTGCAGCGCGGCGCGCGCGAGCTCGTCGAACAGGTCACGCAGGCCGGCGCCGACGTCCCGGAGTAGGGCGACGCCCGGTCACTTCGCGGGCGTGGCGGGGACGGGCGTCCCCAGTTCCTTCTGGCAGGCCGGCGTCGCGGCGCGCAGCACCGAACCATCCGGCAGCGCCAGCGTGCCGAGCGCGCCGGCGTGACGGCCGTCCTTCATCGGGCTGTAGCGGATCGTGACCCTGTCCCCTTTGGCCACGACATCGCGCTTCCAGCGCGGATTGACTTCCATCATCTGCACCGGCGCCGCGCTCTCGAAGCCCCAGATTTCCGGCTCGCCACCCTGCTTGCCCGGCACCACGATCCACAGCCACGAATGCGGGAATCCGAACTGGAACGTGCGCACCGTGCCCTCGATGCTCAGGCACTGGCTCATGTCGAACATGGCCTGGGAATGATGCGCGAAAGCGCTGTCGCTTGCGGTCGCAGTCGCGGCCAGCAGCACCAGAACGAAACGTTTGGAGACGGGCATGGCGGTCAATCCTCGGGTGGGGGCGTCAGATCCATGGTGGTGCCGGTGTCGCGGTTGTTCTGCTGGCAGACCGGCTCGCCAATCGCAAGTCCTGCCGGCGCGCGCTTGTACAGCCGCGTGAAAACGTAGGGCTTGGTGAAAATCGCCGGGTCGGTCATCGTGCTGTCGACCCGGATGTGATCCGCGTCGACCTTGGTGAAGCGCTCGACCAGGTGCGTATTGATCGTGACTTCGCCACCGGCATTCTGGAACAGGGTGCCCTTGGGAAAACCGATGGTGTCCACCACCAGCGTCTGGCCCTCCCAGTGGCCGATGGAGTCACCCATGTAGCTCTCGCGCAGGTCGCTGAGCTTCACATGCGGGCGTCCGTCGGTGTAGATGCGGCGGACTTCGCCGTCTTCCACCAGCATGGTCACGCGCCCGGGCGTGAACAGGAATTCGTCCAGCGTTCCATGCAACATCACGCCCGGGATTCCCGCGGGCAGGCAGGTCGACAGACTGTTCTGGGCGTGCGCCGCGACAGCCTTGGCGCGCCGCTCGGCGTAGTCAGGCTGCATGGGCACGTTCTTTTCATCCAGCAGCACGCCCTCCGGCACCTTGAGCGCAAGCGTGTCGGTCATGGAATAGGTCCAGGTGCCGGACCAGTCGGGCAGCTGCTTGATCGACGCCCAGCTGTCGCCCTGCGGGGAGGCCACGCTCGCGGCCGGGTTTTGCGCCGCTGGCGTGCCGCAAGCGGCAAGCAGCCAGGCCTGGCCGGCGAGCAGGGCGCACCGGCCGGCAACTGCAATGAGTGGTCGCATCCTCGATCCCCCGATCCTGATATCCGCAGCGTAGCGAACTACTTCTATTTATGGAAGTAGTTCATGTATTTGAACAAATTCGCCGGGATTGAATCCCGCGGTGCGCATCCTTAAGGTGCGCACCCCCATGCTCAACTTCAACGACGTCACCATCCGCCGCGGACCCCGGGTGCTGTTCTCCGGCGCCACGTTCAGCCTGTTCCGCGGCGAAAAGGTCGGGATCACGGGCGAGAATGGCACTGGCAAATCATCCTTGCTGGCCCTGGTGCGGGGAGTGATCCATACCGACGCGGGGACTTTCGAGATGCCCGGCAACCTCGAACTGGCCCATGTGTCGCAGGACCTGGAGGCCACCGACCAGCCGGCCATCGAGTTCGTGCTGGACGGCGACCCCGAGTTGCGAGACCTCGAGCGCAGCATCGAGACCGAGTCGGCCAGCGAGGACGGCCACAAACTCGCCGATCTGTACGGCCGCTATGGCGAGATCGGCGGCTACGACGCGCGCAGCCGCGCCGGCAAGTTGATGCACGGCCTCGGCTTCTCGTCGGCCGACGAAGCGCGTCCGATCCGCGCCTTTTCGGGCGGCTGGCGGGTGCGCATCAACGTCGCGCAGGCGCTGATGTGCCGCTCCGACCTGCTGCTGCTGGACGAACCCACCAATCATCTGGATCTCGACGCCATCCTGTGGCTGGAAAACTGGCTGCGCGAGTATCCCGGCACGTTGCTGCTGATCGCGCACGACCGTGAATTCCTCGACCGGGTGGTCAATCGGGTGGTGAACCTGGAGCACGGCAAGGCGCACGCCTATCGCGGCAACTATTCCGACTTCGAAACCCAGCGCGCCGCCGAACTGTCCGAGCAATCGGCGCTGCTGGTGCGCCAGCAGCGCGAGATCAGGCACATGGAATCGTTCGTGGCGCGTTTCCGCGCCTCGGCCAGCAAGGCCCGCCAGGCGCAGAGCCGCATCAAGGCGCTGGAGCGCATGCAGCGCATCGCACCGGCGCACGTGGACAGCAGCTTCGAATTCTCGTTCGCGGAGCCTGCGAAACTGCCGCGGCCGTTGCTGGCGCTGGAAGACCAGTCGGTGGGATACGGCGGGGTGCCGTTGCTCGAGCACATCCGGATCAGCATCTCACCCGGGGATCGCATCGCGCTGCTCGGGCGCAACGGCGCGGGCAAGTCCACGTTCATGAAACTGCTGGCCGGCGAGTTGCCGGCGCTGGGCGGCACGCGCACCGAGGCGCGCGACCTCAAGATCGGTTACTTCGCCCAGCATCAGCTCGAGCAGCTCTCGCTCAAGGATTCCGCGCTCGACAACCTGCGGCAGATCGAGAAGGGTCTCGGCCTGCCGCGCTCGGCCGAACAGGACCTGCGCGATTTCCTCGCCGGTTTCGGATTTCGTGGCGATCGCGTGTTCGAGCCGATCGAGCCGCTGTCCGGCGGCGAGAAGGCGCGCCTGGTGCTGGCGCTGATTGCCTGGCAGAAGCCGAATCTGCTGCTGCTGGACGAACCCACCAACCACCTCGACCTCGAAATGCGCCGCGCGCTGGCCGTGGCGCTGCAGGAGTATGCGGGCGCGGTGGTCATGGTCTCGCATGATCGCCACCTGCTGCAGACCGTGGCGGATGAGCTGCACGTCGTGCACGGTGGCCGGGCGGAAGTCTTCGACGGCGACCTGGACGATTACGCGCGCTGGCTGAACAAGGCCGGCCCGGCCGCGCCCGCGAAGACGGCTGACGGGTCCGCTGCCGCGGCCAACGCAGGCGCGGCGCCGCAGCGCAACCCCGCGAAGAGCAGGAAGCAGGGCGCACAGGCCCGGCAGAAACTGGAGCCGCTGCGCGCCGCGGTCACGAAGTGCGAGGCGGAACTCGAGCGGCTGGCAAGCGAGACCGCCGCCGTGCACGCGCAGCTGCTGCATCCGGAGCAGTATTCGGCCGGCATCAGCCAGAAGCTCGCGGAACTGGCCAAGCTCACCGCACGGGCCGAGGAGGCGTGGCTGCGGGCTTCCGAAGCGCTGGAACAGCAGGGTTCCTGAGGGAGTCCTATAATCCGGAGCACCATGGGCGCCGGCCATTCCCCCGACTGGACCATTCCTCAGGACCACGGGCATTTCACGCCCGGGGAACACCAGACCTGGACCACCTTGTACGAGCGCCAGGCCGCGTTGCTGCCGGGCCGCGCGTGCCAGCCGTTCCTCGACGGACTCGACCAGCTGGACCTGAAAGGCGCGGGCATCCCGCGCTTCGACGACCTCAACGAGCGGCTGGGCGCGCTCACCGGATGGAAAGTGGTGGCGGTGCCGGGCCTGGTGCCCGACGAGGTGTTTTTCGAACACCTCGCCAACCGGCGCTTCCCTTCCGGCAATTTCATCCGTCGTCCCGACCAGCTGGACTATCTGCAGGAACCCGACGTGTTCCACGACGTGTTCGGCCACGTGCCGATGCTCACCGATCCCGTGTTCGCGGACTACATGCAGGCCTACGGGCGTGGCGGCCTGCGCGCGCTCGGGCTGGGCCGGCTGCACAACCTCGCGCGGTTGTACTGGTACACGGTGGAATTCGGTCTGCTGCAAACGGCCCAGGGTCTGCGCATCTATGGCGCCGGCATCCTCTCGTCGAGTTCCGAATCCGTGTACTGCCTCGAGGATCCGCGTCCGACGCGCATCGACTTCGACCTCGAGCGCGTCATGCGCACGCCGTATCGTATTGACGATCTGCAGGATCGCTATTTCAAAATCGAATCGCTGCAGCAATTGCTGGACGCGACCGCGGGCCAGGACTTCGGACCGCTGTACGAGCGGCTCGCCGTGCTGCCGGATCTGGTGATATAAAGGCGCCAACAAGAATCCACTCCAGAGCGGAAGTTTCCATGCAGCTTGAATCCGTCGACCGCCAGCAACTGGCCGCGCGTCTGCGCGCGCAGCGAACCATCGATGATCCCGTGACCGGCAACGCGCCACCCGCGGACATGGAGTCGAAGAGCCCGCTGTGGCCCACGGCGCGCCGCTGGCAGAAGATCGAGCGCGTAGCCGTCACGGAACAGGGCCAGCGCCGCGTCGAGGAATTCCGCTTCACGCCGGTGGCTGGCGGCAACGATCTTCCGCCCGGCAGCATCCACGGCGAGTGGCTGCCCGTGGCCATCGTGTTCGAACAGCAGGGCGATGGCAGCTCGGTGGCGCGCGTCTACTCCGCGCATCAACTGGTGCCGCAGCGCGGCCCCATCCTCGAGGTGGTCGAGGATTTCGTCGCGCATCGCGGCGGCGATGACATCATGGCGCGCTATTTCACCACGCTGCATTCCGCGCAGATGGAGCCCACGCTCGATCTGTGGGAAGTGGATGGCTATCTGCAGCATTCCAACGGCGAGACTTACCAGGGGCGTGAGCGGCTGCGCGTGGACTTCACCAAGTTCTACGCCACCGGCGGCATCAAGCTGCGCTACTGCAACAAGGTCGACAGCGGCCCACGCACCGCGCTCGAGGTGTACATGCCTGCGGGTCGTCCCGCGGTGGCCGTGTACGAGCGCGGCGCCCACGGCAAGGTCGGCGCCGCGCGCCTGTATCTGTGAGCGGCCCCGCGCCCTCGGGCACCCACACGCACGCGGACGGCGCCACGCACAGCCACGATTCCGTGCCGCTGTACCGCGGCTATCCGGCGCGCGTCATGAACGTCGGCCGGGTGCACCACGGCATCGGCGTCGACATCCCGGAACGCGGGCGGCCGATGATGCAGGCGCTGCGCGAGGCATTTGCGCAGCCGTTCGTGGGCATCACCAGCGATGGCAAACCGCGCGCAGGCCTGTTCCCTTTGCAGAGCACCGGCGTGTCGACTGCCGCGATGGTGGCGGCCGCCAAGAATTTCCTCGCTTCGCTCAAGCGCAACGACTTCCAGCGTTTCGCGCGGCAGCCGCTGGACAGTCCCGACCGGCGTCGCTGGATCAACGCGTTTCCGGACTGGATGCCCGAAGGTGTCTGGCTCGCCGACCTCGACGCCACGGAGCGCGAAGCCGCGTTCAAGGTGATGGAAGCGAGCCTCAGCGCGCGCGGCTTCGACGAGACGCGCAAGGCCATGAAGGTGAACCAGGTGCTGGGCGAGTTCATCAATCATTCCGGCGATACGATCTGCGAGCTGGGCTATTTCTTCACGATTTTCGGCAATCCGTCGCCCACCGAGCCGTGGGGCTGGCGCCTCATGGGCTACCACCTGGTGATCTACTGCACGGTGGTGGGCGACCAGATGGTGCTCACGCCCTCGTTCGTGGGCGCGGAGATGTCCATCATCGACGAGGGTCCGTACGCGGGTCTCAAGCTGCTGCAGGAGGAACAGCAGGGCGGCCTGGAGCTCGCGTCGTCGCTGAACCCCGCGCAGCGCGCGCAGGCAGTGCTATATCCGTCCATGCTGTCGAAAGACCTGCCGCCCGCGCTGGGCGGCCTCGACGGCCGGCACCTGGCGGCGGCCGGCCAGGACAATCGCATCATTCCCTTCGAGGGCGTTCCGGCGGGTGCGCTCTCCAAAGGCCAGCGCGAGCAACTGCTGCGGCTCATCGAGCTCTACGTGGGTCGTGCGGCGGATCCGTTCGCGCAGGCGCGCATGCAGGAGGTGCGCCGGCACCTGGATGAAACGCACTTCGCCTGGATCGGCGATCCCGACCGGCTGCCGTTCTACTACCGCATCCACAGTCCGGTGGTGCTGATCGAATTCGATCACCACTCGGGCGTGTTCCTGGCCAACAACAATCCCGAACCGTTCCACATCCACACCGTGGTGCGGACCCCGAACGGCAACGACTACGGCCTGGACCTGCTGCGGCAGCACTACGCGGCACAACCGCACAAAGCCTGAAAAAAGCTTGGGTTATGGCAGGGCCAGCCTTGACATGCCGGGGCGGAACTTTACAATGCCGAGCTCTCTTAGCGTGCGGGAATAGCTCAGTTGGTAGAGCGCAACCTTGCCAAGGTTGAGGTCGCGAGTTCGAGCCTCGTTTCCCGCTCCAATCATCCCCAAACCGGTCGCCCTGAACTGATATTCTCGGGACGGCGCGGATGAGAACTGGTTCCCACTTCATCACGGGGCTAGGTGGCAGAGTGGTCATGCAGCGGCCTGCAAAGCCGTCTACGTCGGTTCGATTCCGGCCCTAGCCTCCAGTTCTGTACCTAAGCTAGCGGACGTGGCGAAATCGGTAGACGCAGCAGACTTTGACGTTGGAATTTGGAGTGCCTGTGGGGAAACCCGCAGTGCAGAACCGCTCAAATTCGGGGAAAGCCGGGGCGCTCGCATGAACACCCTGTGCCAATCCCGAGCCAAGCCCGGCCAGGTCCGACCCGGCAGGGAAGGTGTAGAGACTAGACGGGCGGCGCCTACAGCCTGCCAGGCAGGCCAGGGCGAAGGGATAGTCCAGACCACGAACGTGCGCATCCCGCGCGCGGCGGTGCAAACCGAAGTGGTACGAAAATCTGCTTCCTCAAAAGGGAGTGTGGGTTCGAGTCCCGCCGTCCGCACCATATGAGCCAGCTCACCGTCGAGAACCTGCAACTCTGGCGCGGTGAAGCGCACCTGCTGAAGAACCTGGGCTTTGCCGTGGATGCCGGGTGCTGCCTGCAGGTGCGCGGCCGCAACGGCGTGGGCAAGACCAGCCTGTTGCGTGCGCTGTGCGGGCTTACGCTGCTGGAGGAAGGCCAGATCCGCTGGCGCGGCCAGCGCGTGGCAGCCGACCGCTCCGCGTTCCACTCCGAGCTGGCGTACCAGGGACACGAAGTGGCGCTCAAGGGCGATCTTAGCGCCAGCGAAAACCTGCGCTACGGCGTGGGACTGAGGCGTGAGGTGAGCGCCTCCGAAATCGCGGCGGCGTTGCAGCGCGTCGCGCTGGCGGCGACCGACATTCCCGTGCGTCAGTTGTCGGCCGGCCAGCGACGCCGCGTCGCGCTGGCGCGCGTGCTGTTGCTGGACGTGCCGTTGTGGCTGATGGATGAACCCACCTCCAACCTCGACGCCGATGGCCACGCACTGGTCGCCGCGCTGCTCGGCGAGCACCTTGCGGCAGGCGGACTGGCAGTGGTTGCGACGCATCAGGCGCTGGGCGTCGAAGCCAGCCGCCTGCAAACGCTGGAGCTCGATTGAACGTGCGCCCTGACGTCCGCAGCACGCCGTGGCGGGCCGCAAGGGTGCTGGCCGCGCGTGACCTGCATCTCGCTTTGCGCCGCCCGGGCGAGTGGCTGTTGCCGCTGGGATTCTTCCTGGTGGTGACCACTCTGTTTCCCCTGTCACTGAATCCGGAGCTGTCGCGGCTCAGAGACGTTGCCGCCGGTGCATTGTGGGTAGCCGCATTGCTATCCTCCCTGCTGGCGCTGGAACTGCTGTTCCGCGACGACAGTCAGGATGGAAGCTTGGAACAACTCGCGATCTGCGGTCAGCCGTTTGCCTGGCTGCTGTCAGCCAAGGCGGCGGTGCACTGGCTGCTGACGGGTCTGCCGCTGGTGCTGGTGGCCCCGCTCGCCGCCATCGCGCTGGGCGCGCCGTACGCATCGCTGCCAGGCGTGCTGGTGGCGCTGGCGCTCGGCAGCGTGAGCCTGAGCCTGATCGGCGCGGTGGGGGCGGGCCTGACGTTCGGTCTGCGCCGCGGCGGCGCGTTGCTGGCCATGATCGTGCTGCCGCTGGCGGTGCCGGTGCTGATCTTCGGCGCCCGAGCCACGGAACTTGCCATCAAGGGCGAGGTGGCGACGGCGCCGCTGTACCTGCTGGGCGCCATGGCGGTGCTGGCGGCCACGCTGGCGCCGCTGGCCGCCGCGGCCGCCGTGCGCGTGAGCCTGGAATAGCCATGGCATGGACCTGGTTCCACAAGTACGGATCGCCACCGCATTTCTACCGGCTCGCCGGTCGCTGGCTGCCGTGGCTGAGCTGGGGCGCCGCGCTCGCGATCGCCGCCGGGCTGATCGGCGGCCTGGGCCTCGCGCCACCCGATTACCAGCAGGGCGACGGATTCCGCATCATCTACGTGCACGCACCGGCCGCGTGGTTGTCGACCATGGTGTACACCGTGATGGCGGTGAGCGCCGCGGTGGGGCTGATCTGGCGCATGGGCGTGGCGCACGCGGTGTCGGCGAGCTGCGCGCCCATTGGCGCCTCGTTCACCGCCGTCGCGCTGCTGACGGGCATGCTGTGGGGCCGGCCGATGTGGGGTACGTACTGGGAATGGGATCCACGCCTGACCTCGGAACTGCTGCTGCTGTTCCTCTATCTCGGATACCTGGGCCTGCGCAACGCCATCGACGACACCGCGCGCGCCGATCGCGCTTGCGCCGTGCTGGCCATCGTGGGCGTGGTGAACGTGCCCATCATCCACTACTCGGTGATCTGGTGGAATTCGCTCCACCAGGCGCCCAGTGTCATGAAATTCGGCCGTGCCTCCATGCCGGCGTCGATGCTGGTGCCGTTGTTGCTGATGCTGCTGGGCTTCACGCTGTGCTTCGGCGCGCTGCTGCTGGTGCGGGCGCGCGGCGAAGTCCTGCGGCGCGAGCGCAATGCGCGCTGGATCGCGGAGGTGCTGGCATGAGTCACTGGCTGCAGATGGGTGGCTACGCGCGGTTCCTGTGGCCATCGTACGGCATCACGTTCCTGGTGGTGGCGCTCAACATCTGGTGGGCGCGGCGTTCGGCGCGGGAAGCGCGCGCCCTGGCGCGGCGGCGCATCGCCAACGCGGCAAGCCGGAGCACGACATGACGCCGCGGCAACGTCGCCTGTCGCTGGTGCTCGGCATCGTGGTCGGCGTGTCGCTGGCCGGCACGCTGGCGCTGCGCGCCTTCCGCGAAAACGTGATGTTCTACTTCGACCCGACCCGGATCGCCGCCGGTGACGTGAAACAGGGCCAGCGCTTCCGGCTCGGCGGCATGGTCCAGACCGGCAGCGTGAAGCGCACGCCGGGATCGCTGGAGGTGAATTTCGTGGTCACCGATTTCAAGAACAGCGTGCCGGTGCGTTACGACAACGTGCTGCCCGACCTGTTCCGCGAGGGCGCGGGCGTGGTCGCGCACGGACGGCTGGACGCCAGCGGCACCTTCGTGGCCGATGAAGTGCTGGCCAAGCACGACGAGAAATACATGCCGCCCGATGTGGCCAAGTCCCTGAAGCTCGGCGCGGCCGCGGCCGCAGCCGCGGCCGGCAAGGCCAACGCCGCACCTGCCATCGGCGGGACCCCCTAGATACCATGTGGATAGAGCTCGGTCATCTCGCCTTGATCCTGGCGATGCTGCTGGCCGCCAGCCAGGCTTGCTTCGGCCTCGCGGGCGCCGGTCTGAACCGCAGGCCCTGGATGCAGGCGGCGGGCAGCGCCGTGGTGGGTCAGTTCCTGTTCGTGGCGTTCGCGGTCGGCACCATGGTGCACGCCTTCGTCACCAACGATTTCTCGGTCGACTACGTCCGCGAGAACTCCAACTCCGCACTGCCGCTGTTCTACCAGGTCGCCGCGCTGTGGGGCGCCCACGAAGGTTCGCTGCTGCTGTGGATCATCATCCTCGCGATGTGGACCCTGGCGGTGAAGCTCGGCGGCAAGCGGCTGCCGGACACGTTCCGGGCTCGCGTGCTGGGGGTGCTGGGCCTGATCAGCTTCGGCTTCATGCTGTTCGTGCTGCTCACGTCCAATCCGTTCCTGCGCACGTTCCCGGCCGCAGTGGACGGCGCGGACCTCAACCCGCTGCTGCAGGATTTCGCGCTCGCCGTGCATCCGCCGATCCTGTACGCCGGCTACGTCGGCTTCAGCGTCGGTTTCGCCTTCGCCTGCGCCGCCATGATCGAAGGCAAGCCGGATCAGCCCTGGGCGCGCTGGACGCGTCCCTGGACGATCATGGCGTGGTCGTTCTTGAGCTGCGGGATTGCGCTGGGAAGCTGGTGGGCATACTACGAACTCGGGTGGGGCGGCTGGTGGTTCTGGGATCCGGTCGAGAATGCCTCGTTCATGCCGTGGCTGGTGGGCACGGCGCTGATCCATTCGCTGGCCGTGACCGACAAACGCGGCCTGTTCAAGAGCTGGACCTTGCTGCTGGCGGTCGGTGCGTTCTCGCTCAGCCTGCTTGGCACGTTCCTGGTTCGCTCGGGCGTGCTGGTGTCGGTGCATTCGTTCGCGGCCGACCCCACGCGCGGCATTTTCATCCTGGTGTTCCTGATCATCATGATCGGCGGGGCGCTCGCGCTGTACGCCTGGCGCGCGCCGCAGATGCGCTCCGCGGCCGGCTTCGAGATCGTTTCGCGCGAATCCTTCCTGCTGTTCAACAACATCCTGCTGGTGGTGGCCGCAGCCGTGGTGTTCGGCGGCACGCTCGCCCCGTTGATCGCGGACACCCTGGGCCTGGGCTCGCTGTCGGTGGGGACGCCGTACTTCAACCCGAGTTTCATGGTGCCGATGCTGCCCATGCTCGCGCTGCTCGCCATCGGCATGCACGCCCGCTGGAAGCGGGGCGGCCTCGGCGATTCGAAGGCGCGCATCCTCGGCGCGCTGTGCGTGGCGCTCGCACTCGGCCTGGCGGTGATTTTCGGCCTGTACGCCAATCGCACCGCGCTGGCCGTGGTGGGCGCCGTGCTGGGCTTCTGGGTGCTGGGTTCCGCGCTGACCGATCCCGTCAATCGCCTGCGCCACGGGCTCAGCCTGCCGGCCTCGATCGTGGGCATGAGCGTCGCGCACGCCGGCCTCGGCCTGTTCGTGCTGGGCGTGACGCTGGTGCAATCCAACACCATCGAGCGCGACGTCGCGCTGGCGCGCGGCAAGAGCGTCGAACTGGGTGCGTATCGCTTCGAATACCTGGGCGGCATGAACATCCGGGGTCCCAACTACGACGGATTTCGGGGCACCGTGGTGGTGTCGCGGGGTGGGCAACGGGTGGCGACGCTCACGCCCGAAAAGCGGCGTTACTGGGTGCAGGGCGCCGTCATGACCGAGGCGGCGATCCAGCCACGCTGGAACCACGATCTGTTCGCGGCGCTGGGTGAGGACGTGGGAGCGGGAGCGTGGAGCCTGCGCCTGCAATACCGGCCGCTGATCCGCTTCATCTGGTTCGGCGCGCTGTTCATGGCCATCGGTGGCGTCGTGACGCTGTTCGACCGCCGCTACCGTCGCGGTGCGGAACTGCAGTCGCCATGAAGCGTTTCCTGCTGCCCCTGGTCGGGTTTGCATTGCTGGTCGTCGTGCTGGTGGTGGGACTGCGCCACGCCCCCGAGAAGGGCATCATCGTGTCGCCGCTGCTGGGCAAGGCTGCGCCCGGCTTCACGCTGCCAGACCTCATGGATGGCAAGCAGAGCGTCAGCAGCCAGTCGCTGCAGCACCAGTGGTACGTATTCAATGTCTGGGGCACGTGGTGCGCCGCCTGCCGTGAGGAACACAGCGCGCTGCTGGCCATCAAGGCGCTGCACCAGGTGCCCATCATCGGCATGGACTGGAAGGACGAGGACTCGGCGGCGCTGGCGTGGCTGTCCGAGCTCGGCAATCCCTATGATCGCGTCGCGACCGACCGCGACGGCCTGGCGGCCATCGACTGGGGGGTCTACGGGGCGCCGGAGACTTTCCTGGTGAATGATGCGGGCATCGTGCTGCACAAGCACGTGGGAGCCATGTCACTGGATGTGTGGCAGCAGGAATTCGTGCCGCTGTTGCCGAAAACCGCTGCCACGCCGACTGGTGCGGGTTCATGAAGACGGCGGTCGTCGCGGGCGCGCTGTGCACGTTGCTGCTCGGCTTCGCGAATGCATGGGCGGTCGACAACACGCCCGATCTGCCGGATGCCCGCCTGCAGCAGCGCTACGAAGGGCTGATCCACGAACTGCGCTGCGTCCAATGCCAGAACGAGGCCATCGCCGATTCGACCGTGAACCTGGCCGCCGACCTGCGGCTAAGGGTCCACGACCTGATCCTGGCCGGCAAGAGTGACGACGAGATCCGCGACTACATGGTGGCGCGCTACGGCGATTTCATCCTGCTGCGACCGCGCATGACCGCACGCACGGCGTGGTTGTGGGCCGCGCCCGGCCTGCTGCTGCTGGGAGGTGCGTTCGTGGCGGTGAGTGTGCTCAGGCGCCGCTCGCAGCTTCCCATCGAGGATGACCCGCGTGACTGAGCTGTTCTGGTCGCTCACCGCGCTGCTGGGCGTCGGCGCGCTGGCCTTCGTGAGCTGGCCGTTGTGGCGACAGCGTGAGAGGGGCGCGGCAATCGCACTCGCCGTGGTGCTGCTGGTCGGTGCCGGCGCGCTGTATTGGCGGCTTGGCAACCACGATTGGCAGCGCGGTGCGGACGCGCGCGACACCGCCAGGCTCACCGGGCTGCTGCAGGCCGCGCAACGCAACCCGAATGAGATCGACGGTTGGCTGCGGCTGGCGCAGGCCTACGCCACTGCGGAGCAGTTTCCCGCGGCGCTGAACGCCTATCAGCGCGCCAACAGCCTGGCAGGCGGCCGCAGTGCGCAGGCGCTGTCGGGCATGGGCGAAGTCCTGCTCCGAAGCGGGGACACCTCGCGCATCAGCCAGGCCGTGGCGCTGCTCGATCAGGCGCTTGATGTCGATCCGAAGAACGCCAGGGCGCTGTTCTACACCGCGGTGTACGCCGCGCAGTCCGGCGATCTGCAGCTGGCGCGAACCCGCTTCGCCACCATGCTGACGTTGGACGTGCCCGACAACATCCGCGATTCGCTGACCAAGGAGATCTCGAATCTCGATGCGCAACTCTCCAAGTCGGTGGACCAGCCCACGGCGATCCGGCTGCAGATCGAACTCGCGCCCGCGCTTGCGAACCAGGTGCCAGCCGGCGCCAGCCTGTTCGTGTTCGTGCAGGCGCCGGGCGGCGGTGCGCCGCTGGCCGTGAAACGGCTGGACGCGAGCCTGCCCCGGCAGCTGGTGCTGTCGGCCGCGGACTCCATGATCGAGAGCAACCGCCTCAAGCCCGGCCAGAAGGTGCACGTGGTGGCCCGCATTTCGGCCTCCGGCCAGCCCACCGCGACCGCTGGCGACCTGTACGGCGAACTTGATGCGGTGGCGGGGCAGGGCGGAGAACAGCTGCTGCGCATTGCCGCGACCAACCAGGGGGGAACATGAAGAAGCACATCGCGTTGGGTCTGCTGTTGGGTGCGGCGCTGCCATGCGCCGCGCTGGCGGCCAGTTCTTCGGCCAAGTTGCCCGACTGGTCGGGCGCGTGGAGCCGCGTGGAAGGCCTCGAACATCCCGATCCCACCAAGGTGCTGCCGTACCTGAAGGACGAGGAGGCCGCGCGCTTTGGCAAGGAGATCAAGGACGCCTCGTTCCGCGTGCCGTGGTCGTTCTGCGATCCGCCGGCGTTCCCCGCGATGATGACGGAGGAACCGCTGCCGTTCGAATTCCTGTTCACACCGGGTCGCGTCACGCTGATCATGGCCGACGACCAGGTGCGTCGCATCTACACCGATGGACGCAAGCACGCCGACGATCCGGATCCGGCCTACTTCGGCGATTCCGTGGGCAAGTGGGAGGGTGATACGCTGGTGGTCGACACCATTGGCCTGCGCGACGACAACGACATCGTGATCGGCCTCGAAGCCGGCGCGGACACCATGCACGTGGTGGAGCGCATCCGTCTCGTCAAGCCCGACACCCTGAGCGATGAGATCGAGATCTCGGGCCTGCCGATGCTGAAGGCGCCGTTCAAGCGCACCCAGCTCTACAAGCGCGACCGCAAGACCCCGGTGACCGAGAACCTGTGCGTGGCGAGCAAGAACCGCAACACGGGCTCGAGCGTCGATCTCACGCCGCCGCCCAGGTAGGCTCAGCGCCGGCGCAGGCGGCTGTGCCTGAAGCCGTACACGGCGTAGATGGCGAAACCGAGCGCGGTCCAGACCACCAGCCGGATCCACGTGCCTTTGGACAGGAACACGGTCATGAAGGCGCAGAACAGCGCGCCGAACACGCAGGTGAAGGGCGCCCAGGGAACGCGGAACGGCCGCGGCACTTCGGGCCGCGTCCGGCGCAGGATCAGCACGCCGATGCAGACCACGGCAAAGGCCAGCAGGATGCCGATCGAAATCAGATCGGCCAGGATGTCGAGCGGGAACAGGCCCGCGATCAACGCGAACACCACGCCCGACACCACGGTGGCCACGTGTGGCGTGCGAAAGCGCGGATGGCAGCGTGCGATGGCAGGCGGCAGCAGTCCGTCGTCGGCCATCGCCAGCAGGATGCGCGGCTGCCCGAGAAGCGATCCGAGCACCACCGACGTCATGCCGACGATGGCGCCGATCTTGACGAACACGCCGAGCCAGGCGAGTGCCGGATGCGCATCGAGCGCGATCGCCACCGGCGCGTCCACCCCCAGCCTGGTGAACGGCACCATGCCGGTCATCACCGCCGCCGTGGCGACGTAGAGCAGCGTTGAAATCAGCAGCGCCGCGATGATGCCCAGCGGCAGGTCGCGCTGCGGGTTGCGCGCTTCCAGCGCGGTCGTCGAAGCCGTATCGAACCCCACGTACGAGAAAAAGATGATGGCCGCGCCCTGCATCACGCCGGCCCAGCCGAAGTGTTCGTGCGTGGCGTCGCGCGCCGGGATGTAGGGGTGCCAGTTCGAGGTGTCGACGAACGCGATGCCGGCCAGCACGAACAGCACGATGATGCTCACCTTGAGGCCCACCATGAACGTGTTGACGCCCGCCGTTTCGCGCATGCCGACATAGCAGATGACGCTCATCGCGGCGACGATGAACGCGGCCGGCAGGTTGAATACCGCACCGGTCATGACGACGTGATCGTTGAGCGCCGCCAGCGGCGCACTGGTGAGTGCCGCCGGGAGGTGGATGCCGGCGCTGGCCAGGATGTTGACGGTGTAGGCCGACCAGCTCACGGCGACGGCGGATGCGGACATGCCGTATTCGAGCAGCAGGTTCCAGCCGATGAACCACGCCATGGCTTCGCCAAGTGTCGCGTAGGTGTAGCTGTACGCGCTGCCGGGCACCGGCAGGAAGGCCGCGAGTTCGGCATAGCACAGTGCCGCCAGCGCGCTGCCGAAGGCCGCGATCAGCAGCGACAGCGTCACCGCGGGGCCCGCCTGGTTGGCCGCGACCTGTCCGGTGAGCACGAACACGCCCGTGCCGATGGTGGCGCCCAGGCCGATCGCCGTGAGCGACCACACCGACAGGACGCGCTTGAGGCGCCCCCCGCCGTGCTTGTCGGCCTCCGTGACCGGTCTGACGGCGAAACACTCGCGCAGAATGGATGGCATCGAAACCCCGGCGGCCCTGTCGTTGCGCGATGCTAGCATTGTTCGAACGCTGTGGCCGCTGGCACACTACAGGCCCAGTCGCCGCCGGCAACCAGGGAAGAGGGGAAGGCACGTGTCGGATCCGGAGTTCACTCGAGACTCGGCGCGGGCCGCATTCGTGGCCTGGATGGGATTCTTCGTCGGGCCGAACGCCATCCTTTCTTCGACGCAGGGCTTGTTCATGGTGCCCATGGCCACCAGTTTCGAACTGAACCGGACGCTGATTTCGGTCGTGCTGCTGATCTCGCCCTTGGGCGTCACCCTGTGCCTGCCGGCGGCGGGCCGCGCCATGGATCGCTTCGGGCTGCGACGCGTGATCATTCCCGGGCTGCTGCTGTTCGGCGGTCTGAGCATGCTGCTGGCGGCCACGCGCACCGTCTGGCAGCTGGTGGCGCTCAGCGCCCTGATCAGCGTCACGGCGGCCATGCACAGCTCGGTGGGCTACGCCAAGCTCATCGCGCAGTGGTTCGATCGCAGGCGTGGCACGGTGCTCGGCCTGACCGTCGCGCTCGGCTCGGGGCTCGGGTCCGCATTGTATCCGCAATTGATGCGGGTGCTGATCAAGGATTATGACTGGCGCATCGCCTATGTGGCATTGGGCGCCATCGTGCTGGTGCTGGGATTGCCGGTGATGCTGCTGGCGCTGCGCGAACCCGCGAAGTCTGCCCAGACATCGCAGGCAGCCGCCGCGGCGCCTCTGGTGGGCGCAACGCTGCGCGAAGCGCTGCACGGACCGACGTTCTGGCTGGTCTTCAGCGCCATCCTGTTCACGATGACCGCACTGCTCGGCACGGTGCTGCACGCGTTCCCGATGCTCACCGAACGCGGCTTCAGCGCGGCCATCGCGACCACGGCCGTGTCGTGCGTTTTTCTCGGCAGTGTCGCCGGACAACTCAGCTCCGGCCTGTTGCTGGACGCGTGGCCGTCACCGCGCGCCGCCCTGCCGTTCTTCGTGGTGGCGCTGATCGGGGTCCTGATCGTGCATTCCACCACGCACAGCGCGACGCTGTTGGCTGGCGCGCTGCTGCTCGGCACGGCGCTGGGCGCGGAGAACGCGCTGGCCGCCTATCTCACGTCGCGCTACTTCGGGCTACGCGCCTACGGCAGCATTTTCAGCTGGGCGTTCGCAGCGGCCTGCCTGGGCGCCGCGGTGGGGCTGGTGCTGATGGGCCTGGCGCACGATCTCACCGGCAGCTACGCGCCGATGCGCTGGATATTCGGCGCCTTCGTGGGCATCGGCGTCCTGTGCACGGCGCTGCTCGGGCCCTACGTCTACCAGGCGCGTGCGGGGGGTGCGCACTGAGGCGAGGGGCGGTCAGCCCGGGGGCGGAGGCGGCGCCGTTTGCTGGCCAGGAGCCGGCAGCTCGTCCGGCGGCACCTGGTTGTCGGGCGCCGGTTCGTGCACCGGCACGGGCTCCTGGATCGGAGCCGGTCGCGGCGAGTGGATGACGTCATGGATGAAACGCAGCTTGTCGATGGCCGACGGCTGCAGCACGAACGGATAGGCGTCGGGCAGGCCCATGCCGCGATTGAGATTGTTGAGTACGTAGGTCACGGGGAACCACTCCTCGATCATCCGGTTGAATGATACGGCGCTCTCGAGCACCTGGGTTGAATCGTGCGCCAGTGCGGGATCGCTCGGGTTCGGCGGCGTGATCGAGACGCCGCACTCGATCGCGGTTTCCAGCGTGTCAGTCATGTGCAGGTAGTGCGCCCAGCTTTCCGCCCAGTCCTCCCAGGGATGGCAGGTCGCGTAAGCGCTGATGTAGTTGCGTTGCCAGTCGGGCGGCGGGCCTCCCTGGTCGTAGTAGCTCTGCAGGGCCTGCGCGTAGTCGGCGCGTTCATCGCCGAACAGGCGCCGGAAATCCTCCAGCCGCGGGCTGTCGCGGACCAGGCGGTCCCAGTAGTAGTGACCGATTTCATGGCGGAAATGGCCGAGCAGGGTGCGGTAGGGCTCGTGCAACTGCAGCCGACGGCGTTCGCGTTCGGCGTCGTCGGCCTCGGCGATGTTGACCACGATGATGCCGTTGTCGTGGCCTGTGAGCACGGGACGGCCGGGTTCACTGTCGACATCGGACACGAACTGGAACGTCACGCCATTGTCCGGGTCCTCGAGCTTGCAGGGCGCCGGCAGGCCCAGGGTCGAAAGACCGCAGATCAGCCGACGCTTGGCCGACTCGAGCTTGCGCCAACCCTGCTCGAATCCGGGACGGGCCAGGTTCGGGATGATTTCGGTGAGCCGGCAGGACTTGCACAGCGGATTCGGATCATCGGCCGACACCGCCCAGTTGCAGATGCCGAGCTCGCTGTAGTTCTGGCACAGCCGATAGCGGCGACCCGCCGCGCGCGACCAGGGCGACGTCCAGCTGCCGTCACCCGCGTCGTCAAGTGACGCCACGCCGTCCAGATCGGGCAGGTAGGCCAGCCGGCGCAGGCAGCTGGTGCACTGGACGTTCTCGAAAAAAACCAGCTGCTGGCAATGATCACAGTGAAAGACTTTCATGGTGGCGCGCGAGTGTACTCTGGAAACTCAACGGACGGCCCGCCTCAGCGTGGCTGGCACCGTCGCAAGCGGGCAATGTTACAGTGGTGGGCAGAGCAGGCTGTAGGACCTCGACTGATCGTGGCGGCATCCTGCATCGTCTGACGGTGCCAACACGCGCGGGTCGGCGCGATGTGGTGCTGACGTTGCCGGATCTCGCCCGCTATGAAGGCGATCCGACCTTCATGAGCCAGATCATCGGGCGCTTCGGCAACCGCATTGGCGGCGCGGCATTCATGCTCGATGGCGTGCGCCATGAGCTGGTCGCGAACGATGGTCCCAACCAACGATGTCAGTGCCGAGTTCGTGGTGCGCAACGACGAACTGGTCCTCAGCTTCGAAGCGCGCTGCGATGCGGCCACGCCGCTCGGACTCAGTTAACATCCTTATTTCAACCTGTCGGGCGATGCTGCCCGGCCCGTGGCAGACGTGCTGCTGACGCTGCAGGCGGATGCCATTCTCGAGGTGGCGGATTCGCAGCTGATTCCTCGGGGCACACTGCTGCCAGTGGCCGGAACGCCCTTCGATTTCACGCATCAGCGCGCGGCACGCGTTCCGGAGTTGCACCGGCACGTGCAGCTCCAGCATGCGAACGGCTTCGATCATTGCTGGGTGCTCAACCCCGCACGCACATTCGACGCCGAACTGATCTCGCCACACAGCGGCATCACCCTGCGACTGAGCAGCTCGCAACCCGGTTTGCAGTTCTACGGCGGGCAATGGCTGGCGAGGGCGCATCCGGGACTGAACGGGTTGTGCCTCGAGCCGGAACAATTCCCGAACGCGATCAACGAGCCGCGCTTTTTTGCGGGTTGATCGCGCGCAGGCGCTTGCGGATCGCATGCAGGCGGGAATGGTCAGCGCAGTTCCAGCATCACCACGGACTTGGCAGGCAGCGCTACCGTGAGCCTCCCGCCTCCAAGGCTGGCGCCGCCGAACTTCGCGGGCTGCACCGTATCCGGGTGCTTGAACGTATTGACTGCGTTTTGCGACATGGATCCTGCCTGCCGCGTCGCGGGCCGCTGCGCCCTGGACCGCCGGCACGGTGTAGGAGCCGTAGTGGTAGGAGGGCGCCGCGATGTCGAGGGGCAGGTGGATCGCATCCTTGAACGGCTTGTACATCATGAAGACGTGGTAAGTGGGGGTGAGCAGCAGCTTCTCGTCCTGGGTCATGATCATGGCCTGCAGCACATTGACCAGATGCGCGACGTTGGCCATCTTCACGCGATCGGCATGCTGGCTGAAGATGTTGAGGTTGAGTGCGGCCACGAGTGCATCCAACGTGTAGTATTGCAGCGAGGGGCCGTGCAGGAATGCACCGGCGTCGCGCATCATGACCTGGGTCCAGTGGTAGTCAGCGTCGTGCGAGCCCGGCGCGATCTTCACGACCCTGACGCCATCCGGCACCGTCACGAAAGTCTGGTAGCGGCGATACACATCGGCCGCGTATTCGGCGCGCATGTTGCCCCCGCAGCCCCAGAGCTCGTTGCCGACACCGACGAATGGCAGTACCCACGGCTTGTCCCGCCCATTCGCGCGCCGTTCATTGGCCAGCGCGGACCGCGTGTCAGAAGTGATGTATTCGACCCATTGCGCAAGCTCGTCGGGCGACGCATCGCCCACATTGCCCGCGAGGTAGGCGTCGGCGCCGATCAGTTCGGCGAAATCGAAGAATTCATGGGTGCCGAAGGCGTTCGTCTCCTCGACGCCGCCCCAGTGCGTGTTGACGCGTACGGGCCGCTTGTCGCGCGGACCGATGCCTTCGCGCCAATGGTATTCATCCGCGAAGCAACCGCCCGGCCAGCGCACCACCGGCACCTCGAGCTGCTTGAGTGCGGCGATGACATCACTGCCATAGCCGCGGATATTGAGAATCCGCGAGCCTTCGCCCACCCATATTCCGCCGTAGACGCCGAAACCCAGATGCTCCGCGAATTGGCCGAACAGGTAACGGCTGATCTGCGGCCCGGGCTGATCGGCGTGCAGGGTGCCGGTGACCGAGTTGCTGTCCTGGACTGCGTTGCTGTCGCGGGCTGGGGTGATGTCCTGGGCTGGCGTGGCCGCGAACGCCGGGCCAGCGGCGAGCACTGCACTCAGGCGCATTATATTTGCCATAATATACCTTATGCGAAGTAGCTGAGGGCGTGGCATGAGGCGGCGGCTCCCCGAACCGCTGCCCGCTCTCGATGGCGCTGCCGCTGTTCCCAAAGCGCGCACCAGGGTCGTCCAACTCAATGTTTTCTATGGCTTTCCGGCCCGGCTGGTGGCCACATGGTGCCATTGCTCGGAGTCGACGGCTCGGCTCTACAAGAGCGGCCTCAGAAAGCCCTCGCGGGCTGCGCTGACCTTGTTCATGCTGCACCGGGATCAGCGTGTGCTCGGCCCGGCCTGGCGCGGCTTCCGCGTCCAGGAGGATCGGCTCCTGGACCCGGCCGGTGACGCGCTCAGGGTCGGCCAGATGGTTGAGGCGCTTGGCATGATCGTCCCTGGCAACCCCTCCGGCTCGCTTGCGGTGAGGTGTCAGGGTGGCACAGGCGGGCCAAGGATGGCCCGCCCCAAGAAGGTATATGGACGTACCGAGGCCGAAGGCCGTCCACCTTGCTCTCGTCCTTACGCATCAAACAGTATCCTTGAGCCATGCTAGCCCTTAGCCTCCCACCTAAAATCGACGCCCGCCTCGCACAGGAAGCCAAACGCCGCAAGCTTTCCAAGAGCAGATTTGCGCACGCGGCGCTAGCCGAGTTCCTGCAAGATCTCGAAGACAGCCGCGATGCCTCCCGTCAACGCCGCGCTATTCAAGCCGGTCGGACAAAAACGATCCCCTTGAAGACCGTCATGCGTCGCCATGGCATGGCAGGTTGAATTCACCCCCAAAGCCAGGCGCGCGCTAGACAGCCTTGACCGACAAGCTGACCCTCGAATTCTTGGCCAGGCCCTGCGCGGGGACGAGCTGGGGGACTTCTGGAAATATCGGGTTGGGGACTACCGAATCATCGCGGACATTGTGGACAAGAAGGTCGTGATCTACGTCCTCAACATCGGCCACCGCAGCACCATCTACCGCGTTAAGTAAATCGCTGCTCGGCTAGGCGCCCTCCTCGCGCATTTCTCTTGCTTTACCCTATGCGAAGTACCGCACCCGGGCGGGAGGCGTCTCTATGAAGCTGGTTTTTCAGATTGCTGGCGGAATTGTGCTCGCCTGGCTGTGCATTGGCGTCCTCGAAGCGCTGGCTGCGCGCTACGAATTCAAGGTTTTCATGCAATCGATGCCGCGCGTTCCCGCTCTCAGCTCCCGATCGTTGGTATCCCAGCCAAAAGCCCTGCCGCCAACCACAATTCGTGGAACTGAACCCGTACCGGCAGACGATGGAAGGCGGTGGTCCATCCAGGGTATCGATGGAAAGACCTACTCAGGCATCGGTGCCCCGCCGTCTGGCGGGCTGTCGCAGTCCAAGCCAGATCGGGAAGCACAGCCGGCGCGCTAGGCAGTTACAACGTTCCCTCGAGCATCGCCGGCTGCTGCGCAGGACCGAAACCTCGCCAGATAAGCCTTGACAATCGGGATGTTTATACGAATGATTCGCATTCTCTTACTTACACTCCCACGGGCGACGCGGATTTGCTCAACTTTTTCAAGCCGATACCGGCATATGTTGCAGTATCGGTTCTACTGTTCTCCTGCCCTCAAGCCTTCGCCGACGAGCCCCTGACCGGATTCGTCTACACCACCGATCTGTTGCCCCGGGACAAGTTCGAGATGGCGCAGTGGCTCACCTGGCGCGCCCACAAGGCCGTCGGCGAGTACGACGTGGTGGAAGGCCGCACCGAACTCGAGTACGGCTACAGCGATCGCTTCCAGCTCGCGGGGTACGTGAACTACGAATGGGCGCGCGCCTATCACGACAACGTGATCGACGGCACCACCCTCGCCCCGAGCACGCTGTCCAACCTCGTGGTCGGACCCGACCAGCGCCTCGACGTCACGCGCTTCACCAGTTTCACGACCGAAGGCATCTATCGTTTCCTGAGCCCGTACACGGATCCAGTGGGCCTCGCGCTGTATTTCGCGCCGTCGCTGGGCCCGGATTTCGGCATGACCGAAACGCGACTCGTCCTGCAAAGCAACCACAGCGACGATCGCCTGGTGCTCGCGTTCAATCTCGCGCTGGCGCAGCAATGGCACCTGGTGCCGGGCGCGCCCGGCGTCAATCCGCTCACCGACAGCTACAACGACTACTGGAACAAGACCACCGACCTCAACCTCGGTCTCGCGGGTTCATACCGCTTCGCACGTGGCTGGTCCGGAGCGCTGGAACTGCAGAACGAGCGCGGCTACGCAGGCTTCAACCCGCTCAAGTCGAACGCGCGCACCAATGTCGCGTACTACTTCGGACCCACCCTGCACTACGCCGGCCAGCACTTCTTCGCCACCGCGACGTATGTGAGCCAGCTCGCCGGGGCCAGGGATTACGCGCATGCCGAACCGGATTTCGTGGTGGGCGGCCGCAGTTATTCCGCCGGCAACGAGCGCTTCCGCGTGCGTGCCAAGTTCGGCTGGTACTTCTGAAGGGAGATTTCCAATGACCCTGCATTCGACGCGTTTCATCCTGTTGCCGGTCGCAGCCCTGTCCGCCGCGATGCCGATCCGCGCGGCGGTCTACCTGAGCGTGGAGCAGGCGCAGGAACTGATGTTTCCCGGCGCCACGTTCACGCCCGAATTCGTGACGCTGAGTGGCGCCCAGGCCGCCGCGATCGAGAAGGCCAGCGACAGCAATGTGCTGAACCGGCAAGTGAAGGTGTGGAAGGTGTCCACCGGGGGCTGGTTCATGGCCGACGAGGTGGTGGGCAAGCATGAGTTCATCCCGTTCGCGCTGGGCATCAATGCGGACGGCACGGTGAAGCAGGTCGAGATCCTCGAGTATCGCGAAGCCTACGGCGGCGAGGTGACCAATCCCAGGTGGCGCGCGCAGTTCAACGGCAAGAGCAAGGATTCGCCGCTCAAGCTCACCAGGGACATCCAGAACATCTCCGGCGCGACGCTGTCTTCCAAGCACATCACGGACGGCGTGCGCCGCCTGCTGGCCACCCATGCCGTGCTCGCCGATCACTGAGCGCGCCCGCCCGCTGCTGGGCACCTGCGTTTCGGTGCGGGTCGAAGGCCTGCGGCCCGCGCTCGCGCACGCGGCCATCGATGCCGCATTCGCCGAGATCGCCGCGCTCCACGCGCTCATGAGCTTCCACCAGCCCGACAGCGATGTCTCGCGCCTCAATCGCGCAGCGTACCGTGTACCAGTTCGCGTCGATGCCCGCACTTTCGAGGTCCTGCAGCGCGCGCTGGACCTGTCGGCGCGCAGCGATGGCGTGTTCGATATCACGATCGCCCCGGCGCTGGTCGCGGCGCACCTGCTGCCCGCGGCGTCCGCTGCGCCCGCCCCGGATCCGGCTGCGAACTGGCGCGACATCGTGCTGCATGGCGGGGGTCGCGTGGGATTCCGGCGTCCACTGTGGCTTGACCTCGGCGGCATCGCGAAGGGCTATGCGGTGGATCGCGCGATCGAGATTCTCGCGCGGCATGGCGCCGAACAGGCCTGCGTCAATGCGGGCGGCGATCTGCGGATCCGCGGCGCGCGGAGCGAGCCGGTGCAGCTGCAATGCGCGGTTCCCGACGCGACCTCACGCCCCGTCATCCAGCTTGCCAACGCGGCGCTCGCGAGTTCGGGCGCCGACCCGCGTGTCGCGGCGGATGGCCACCGCCACGTCCATTTTGACGCCGCCGCGCAACGTGCGGTCGACACGCGCCGCTTCGTTTCGGTGTGGGCGTCGTCCTGCATGCTGGCCGACAGCCTGACGAAGGTCGTGATGGCGCGCGGCTGCGCCGCGCGCGCTGTGCTCGATGCGCACGACGCGCACGCCGTGCTGCACGAAACCGGCAGCGGCTGGCTGCAGGTCGCGTAGCACCCGTCATGAACCCGCGCCGCCATCATTCGCATGGGCCCGCACACGGCCGGTTGCGGACGCTCTCCAGGGGCGTGTACCTCACCAGCGCCGGCGTTTGGCTGACCGGCGTGCTGTGGCTCCTGTTCCGCTACTTCCTGCGGCGGGAGACCGATTTCGGCACGGCGTCCAATCCGCTCGAACACTGGTGGCTGGTCGCGCACGGCGCGTTCGCGTTCGCCTGCCTGTGGCTGCTCGGATTCCTGTGGCGCTCGCACGTGGTGCAGGGCTGGAAGGCGCGGCGCCACCGCCGCACGGGTGGCGCTCTGTTCGGCGCATTCATGCTGTTGGTGATCAGCGGCTACCTGCTCTACTACGCCGCGAGCGATGCCTGGCACGCCAACGTCGCGTTGCTGCACTGGAGCCTCGGCCTCGCGCTGCCGGTCGTTTTCATCATGCACTGGGCCATCCGGCGACGCGGCCGAAGCGCACCACCGCGGACCACGGCGCATTGCCCAGTCGCCGCGGATCCGGACCGGGCAGATGGGATAACAAGTGCATGAACCAGGGCAGGCGGCGCAGCCTGCCCGCTTCGCGAAACACCGCGCGAATCTCGCGCGCCTGCCAGCCCAGCCGTTCGAAGTACGCCACGCCGTCGGGCGCCGCAAACCTGAGCTGGGCGTTGGCGAGCTGTTCACCCATGTGCCGACGCATCATCTTCAGCACGCCCGGGCTGGCAAGCTCCGCAATCCACCAGCGGATCGAAGGCCGCGCCGCGAGGTCCAGGGACAACGCGCGAACCACCGCTTCCTCAAGGTACAGCAGCAGCCCTTCGGAGATCACCAGCGCATGCTTCGCGGTGGCGGCCACTTCATCCAGCAGCGCGGCGCGGGCGGCGGCATCGGTGAGATCGACGGCGCGGCGCGCGAGGCGGCAGACCGGTTGCTCGGCGGCCAGCAGCCGCGTCTTTTCCTCGATCAGCGCCGGCAGATCGACTTCGATCCAGTGCAGCGAGGCCGGCAGCGCCATCCGATACGGGCGCGTGTCGAGGCCTGCCGCCAAGTTCACCACGCAGTCACAACCTTCCGCGATGCTGGCCATCACCAGATCGTCGATGAGGCGCGTGCGCACGATGATGGGCCAGCCGTTGCGCGCCTGGCGGGGCATGATCGCCGCGATCGCGTGGCCGCGCTCGCCCGCCAGCCGTTCGGCGAAGGGATCGCGAAACAGGGCGTCGGGCCGGGCCGATTCCCACGCGCGATAGACGGCGACCCAGCGGGCCGTGTCGGAGACGTTCGACACCAGCGGCTCGCCCATGCCCGCCGCTCAGGGCTGCTGGGTGGCAGCGACCGCCGAGCCGCCGCTCTTCGCCGCCACCAGCGCCCGCAGTTCACGCAGTTTCACTTTGACGAGGGAGGCGTTGTACGGTCCGATGCGCAGCAGGATTTTCTGTCCAGCGGAGAGTTTCTCGAGTTCCGGGTCCGCGAACTGGTACATGACATTGGGTTGCACCAGTTCGATGGTGGCCGGTGGGTCAGGCGTCGCCAGCAGGTTGTCGAGCGTCGCGACCAGACGGTCATTGAAATAGCCGTTCGGATAGCCGAGGTCCTGGTAGGCCTGCTGGAACAGCGTGTAGTAACGGAAGTACAGGTCCGCCAGCTGCCGCGTGTCGGTCTTCTGCACCAGCTGCATATAGGCGGCGTAGCGCAGGTAGTTGGAGGGATTGAGCGTGCTGTGCAGCTCATCGCCCGTGGCTGCGAACTGGCCAGTCACCGGCTTGACGGGCCGGATGCCGACCGGCAACCTGGGCCGCGACAGGTTGTCGACGGTGGCGACGATGTGTCGCACCAGCATCTCCGGCCTGACCAGTTTCTCGA
The DNA here is from genome assembly GCA_035499515.1 of Steroidobacteraceae bacterium. GTDB lineage: Bacteria > Pseudomonadota > Gammaproteobacteria > Steroidobacterales > Steroidobacteraceae > FEN-1191. The sequence continues at coordinate 63,094 of DATJYR010000007.1, forward strand.
CCAGCGGCATGCTCAGCAGCTTCGAGAGCTCGTCGTCCAGCGGCTTGTCGCTGTCGGCCAGCGACGGCAGCGCCTGGTCGCCCGGTGCCGCAGCCGGGACGGGGTTCTGGATGGCGGCCGCCTCGGGCGCGGAAGTGATCGGCGTGGGTTCAACGGGCACCGCGACGCTCTCGACGGGCGGAGGCGCGTTGCGCAGGTAGTACAACGCACCCGCGCCACCGAGAATCACCACGCCGCCCGCGATCCACCAGATCCATTTGTTCATTTGCGCAGCACCGCCATGAGCTTCGTGCCATCGGGACTGCCCAGGCCGGAACACGCGTCCCAGCCCTTCCTGGCCTTGTAACCGGTCACGCCATTCACGCTGTTGTCGCCAGAGGTGATGTCGTGCAGCGCCTGGGAGGCGGGCTTGAGTGCGTACAGCTTGCCCGCGAGCGCGCCCACGGGCTGCTTCGCGCCCTGGTTGAGCAGCGCGGTCAGGCCGGCCCACAGCGGCGCCACCGCGCTGGTGCCGCCGATGGGCACGGTTTCACCGTCGACGCGAATCAGGTAGCCCGTGTCCGAATCGGCATTCCCGCAGATGTCGGGCACGCCGCGACCCGCCTTGCCGCCCGCGTTGATCGACTTCGGCACACCGACCTTCTTCTGATAGGCAGGCAGCGGGAAAAACTGGCTGACGCCCCCGCCCGTGGCCCAGCCGTCGCGGCTGTTCCACACCGTCTCGCTGCTGATCCTGCCCGCCGCGCTGCCGACCAGCCGAGTGCCGCCGCAGGCCAGCACGTTCGGGCTTGAAGCCGGGAAATCCACATTCGCCCGCGTCTCCGACGCATCGCTCGAATCGGATGCGCCGTGATCGCCGGCGGCCACGCACACCGTGACGCCCATGACCGCGGCATCCGCGCAGGCGTTGTCGAAGTCGGTCATGGACTGGGCGGTCCAGCCGGACTCGGCCTGCCCCCAGCTGATGGAAATCACCGAGGGTTTGCGCACGCTGTCATGGATGGCCGCGTTCAACGCACCGAGGAACCCTTCGTCGGTGTTGGGCGCGAAGTACACGGCGATCCTGGCACCCGGCGCCACCGCGCCCGCCACTTCGATGTCGAGCATCACTTCGCCGTTGGCATCCTTCGAAGGACCGTCGGGCGCGTTGTGCGCACCGAGCACGGACACCGCGGTGACCGAGGGTTGCTTCAGCCCGAGGTTCTGGAAGAAGGTCGCGAGATCGGCCGAACGGAATCCGCCGCCGAGCTCGAGGATGGCGATGCACTCGCCCTTCCCCGTCTGCTGTGTCGGGAAGTTGTAGAGTTTTGCAACCTGCACGGGCGTCATCGGATGACCCGCCGCGGCGTTGGGCCGGAAGCCGCTCTGCGCGGCCCCGTGCCGCGGGTCCACGCGAAAGTGGGCCTCCGCCTGCGGCCGGTTGTCGAGACCGAAAACGCCTTCGATGATCCTGCGCAGCGCCTTCGGCACCGTGATACAGCCGGTGCGTGCACGAAACAGCGCGCCCCCCTTCGCCGCCCGGTACGACTTCAGTTCCACGCCAAAGGCGGCCTGCATGGCAGTGACCGTGCCGGACAAGCGCACTGCGCGCTGCGCGACGCTGGTCTGCAGCACATCCAGTCCGTGCTCGTTGGCAAAGTGTTCGACCTTCTGCAGGTCGGCGGGGTCGGCGCCAAAACGCGCCCGGAACTGTTCACGCGTCAGCGGCTTCCGGCCGGCCTTGGGTTTGCCGGCGCCGGCCCGTCTGCGCACCCGAACCGTGACCTCCACCCGTTCGCCGCCCAGCAGGGCGCCTGCCGGTGTGGCGTCCTGGGGTCCGTGCTTGTCGCTGCCGGAAACCTTGACCCGTGCGGTGACGGAAGAATTTTTCATGGTGCGCAAAGTGTCGCGCCGTCAGCTCCGTTACGCAATCAGTCGTAAAAAGCAGCCACACTGCTGGCGCGCGCCACGAGGCCCGCGTCGGCCACCAGCCGCAGCGGCGCCAGATCCACGTCGCTGGCGCCCGAGTGGATCAACTGGCCAAACCTGCGGTACAGGTTCGCATACTCGGTCGCTGGCGGCACCGCCTGCGCGACGCCATCCACCGCCATCGAGGCGCCGCCCTCGGACAGGAACAGCCGTCCCTGCGTGGTTTCCACCAGCATGTCCCAGCTCTGATGCCCGGACTGCCGGAAGTCGAAGTCGGCATTGACGGCCATCCCCGTCGCATCGCTGAGCGTCAGGCGCGCCGCAATGGCAGTGTGACAGTTTTCAGGGATATCGAGTTCCGCGGATTTCATGAACAGCGCGCGCGGCAGGATGCGCGTTGCGATGGACAAGGCGTTGATGCCTGGATCGAACACGCCGAACCCGCCGGCTTCCCACAACCAGCGCTGGCCAGGATGCCAGCGCCGCACGTCTTCGCGCCAGGTGATGGTCACTGCGGTGACCGGGCGCTGGGCGATCCACGCGCGCGCCGGTTCCACCGCTGGCGCTTCACGCAATGGATGGTCCGCTCATCAAACCCCCGGAATGAAGATTTATCATACTAATTTGGCGCACCCTGTGCCGGCTGGCGGCAACCCGGAGCGACGCGGATCAGTCCGCGCCCGGATCCTGCAAACGATTGATCGGCGGTCCGGCGGCGGGACGCGGTGCGGCGGAGGTGAACAGCAACCGCTGCGCGCCGGCGGGCGAAGAGCTCACGAGTTCGTGGCTGGCGGTGGCGAGATTGACCTTGAGCTCCGCGTAATCCGCGCCGTGTTGCCAGCGCATCGCCAGCACCCCGGGCACTGTGTCGAGCAGCTGGAACTTGCCGCCGAAGGCGGGGTGCGTATTGCGCAGGCGAATCAGCGCGATCAGATCCTGGACCACGCTGCGCGACAGTTCCGCCTCGATATCGGGCCGTGAGTAATGGCGCCGGTTGATGTCCCGTCCCACGTGGGTGCGCGCCAGCAGTTCCATGTCGTTGGCGCCCGCCAGCAACCCGACGTAATAGACCTGCGGCACGCCGGGCAGGAAGAACTGGATCGCCCGCGCCAGCAGGTAGCGGCGCTCATCGCGCCCCATGGCGTCGAAGAATGTGCAGTTCACCTGGTACAGATCGAGATTGGAGGCGGCAGCGCCGGTGGCGGCGCGGCTCTGCCCGCCGCTCGACGCGTGGATGGACTCCACCAGGGCGTCGATTTCCTGCGGCGGCACCAGCCCCGGCCGGCCTGCGCGATCCGTGGGGTCGGCGCCGATGTCGATGATGCCGATGCCATCGTGCGTGTCGAGCACGGTCACCGCATTGTCGGGACGGATCAGGATCCAGTTCTTCAGGTGGCGGGCGGTGCCGAACGCGAAGGCGTGCAGGAGCAGCGGTGGCAGCGCGAAGTCGTAGACACGATCCACCAGCCGCGCGATCTCGATCTGCCGCTGGTAGTACGAATGCACTTCCACCAGCACTTCGATCCCCAGTTGGCGCGCGCGATCCGCGAAGGCCGCGATGAATTCGAACGTCTCCGGGATCATGAAGCAACTGGTACCGCGCTTCTTGATCGCATAGCCGACAGCATCGAGCCGTACCATGCTGACACCACTGCCGGAGAGCGCCTTGAGGATCCGGGCCAGGTAATCCTGGCCCTTCACGTGACCGACGTCGATGTCGATCTGGTGCGGGGTGAACGTGGTCCACAGGGTCTGCCGCGTGCCATCCTGCAAGGTGACGTCGGTGAACGGTCTGCCTGGCCGCGGCCGGTAGATCGCGGCGAGTTCGCGCTCGCTCGCCCCACCGGGGAACACGGCATCGCGCGTGAGGAACAGACCGTTGCTGGCCGAGGCCGCACCTTTCGCCCGGTAGTCGAGGAACTGCGGCGAACGATCCGACATGTGATTGACGATCACGTCGGCCATCACGTCCAGCTCGCAGGCCAGCGCGGCCACATCGCTCCAGTCACCCAGTCGCGGATCCACCTGCGTGTGATCGATCGGATCGAAACCCGCGTCAGCGCCGTCGATCGGCGTGAAGAACGGCAGCAGATGCACTGCGCCGAAGACGTTGGCCAGTGGCCCCGCCAACAAGGCACGGAGGTCGGCGAGATTGCCGCCGCCGCAGCGATCCACGTAGGTGATCAACTGTACTTTGTTCTTCACGGCACCCTTTCCGCGCGTGGTGCTTCCGATCTGTCGGGGACTATGGCATGCAATCGTTTGTCACTCCAGACCGGAACCTTAAGGATATTGCGACTTATTCTCATGTAGCCTACCCTCAAGCGGCTGCAGCGACTGTCAGTGCTTGCACGTCCTGCCGGGAGCGATGTCCATGCCGAAATTGCCTGCGTCCCTGGCGCTGACCGCGGTCGCGATCGGCGCGTGCACCACCGCTGGTGCGGCCGAATTCTATGTAGGCGAGCCCGTCGTGAAGAACGGACTGCAGATCGTGCCGAACTACCTGCTCGGCATCGAGATGGCCGGCAAGGTGCCCGGCATGAGCATGGACCCGGACGCCGTGCACCTCGAAGCCGACGTGCATGCGACCAAGGACGAGGCGCACAACCTGCCCGAAGACACCTGGATCCCCTACCTCACCATCAAGTACCGGCTGCACAAGAGCGGCTCGAAATTCACGGCCACTGGCACCCTGCAACCGATGATCGCCCGCGATGGCCTGCACTACGCCAACGGCGTCAAGATGGATGGCCCGGGCGAGTACCACCTCAGCTACTCGATTTCGCAGCCCGCGATTTACCGTCACGTCGACAGCGCCACGGGCGTGAAGGCCTGGTGGCAACCATTCACCGTCGAGTGGGATTTCAAATACCCGAGCCGCAACAAATAAATGCGCGAGGCCGGTGCCGCTGCGATCGGATTTGCAGCAGCCTTGGCGCTGGCCGGCCTCCTCTGTGAGGCCGCCCGCGCGACCGAGCCCCACGCCGCCGCTGCTGCAACCCCTTCCGGACCCTTGATGCTCGTGATCCAGAACCATCGCTTCACGCCCGCCGAGATCACCGTGCCCGCCAACAAAGCGGTCGCCATCCTGGTGGTCAACAGGGATCCGCTGGCGGAAGAATTCGACTCCACGGCCCTCAAGATCGAAAAAGTGATCGCCGGCAATGATTCCGGTACGGTGCGGTTGCATCCCCTCGCGCCCGGCCGCTACCCGTTCATGGGCGAATATCATTCCGACACTGCCAAAGGCGTGGTCATCGCGCAGTAGCCATGCTCGCCACGCTCATCATCGTCTTCCGTGAAGCGCTCGAAGCCGGTCTCATCATCGGCATCGTGCTGGCTGCGACCCGCGGCGTGCCCGGCCGCGGACGCTGGGTCACGCTGGGCCTGGGCGGCGGCGCTCTCGGCGCCTGCCTGGTCGCGATGTTTGCGCGCGAACTCTCGCGCCTGTTCGAAGGTTCGGGGCAGGAGCTCTTCAACGCGGGTGTACTGCTGCTCGCGGTCGGGATGCTGATCTGGCACAACGTCTGGATGGCCGGCCACGGCCGGGAGATGAGCCGGCAGCTGAGCGCCATGGGCACCGAAGTGAAGCTCGGTGCGCGCTCGCTCGCGGCGCTGGCGGTGGTGATCGGCGTGGCGGTGCTGCGCGAAGGCTCCGAGGTCGTGCTGTTCCTGTATGGCGTCGCCGCCCAGGGCGGTTCCACGGCGCCTGGCATGCTCGGCGGCGGCGCGTTGGGGTTGCTCGCGGGTGCGGCCGTCTCGGCGCTGCTGTACTTCGGTTTGCTCGCCATTCCCATGAAGCGACTGTTCGCGGTCACCGGTGCGCTGATCACGATGGTCGCGGCGGGACTTGCGGTGCAGGCCGTGGCCTTCTTGCAGCAAGGCGGCCTCTGCAACGTTCTTGAAACCCCGCTGTGGGATACCTCCGGCTGGCTGCCCGAAGACACCGTGGCGGGACGTGTTCTGAAAACGCTACTGGGCTACACCGATCGGCCGGATGGCCTGCAGCTCGGAGCGTGGAGCGCGGTCATACTCCTCATGATCGGCCTGGCACGGCTGGTGCGCTGGCATCGGTCCCGCAGTCCGTTGACGGTCGCGGTTCCCGGTCGCCGCTGAACGGTGGCCGGGAGGCGCTCGCGCCGGCACCGGAAGTCGCGCGCGACTCCCGGCCCCGGCTCGATGCTTACTTGCCGATCTGCTTGCTGACCGCATTCTCCTGCTGGTTCAGCGCCTTCTTCTCGGTCTTCGTGATGTGGCTGCCGTTCTGGCTGGCCATGTCGCGCTCCTCCTGGCGGATCTGGTGATCCTGCTGGTGGAGTTGCGCGGCCTGGGTCTTCGAAATCTCGCCTTCCTTCACTTCCTTGTGGATGCGCCGGTTCTGGTTCGCGAGACGCGCGTTGACTTCAGTGCGGCGCGGATGCGCCTTCTGCCAGGCGGTTTCGGCCATGGCCGACGTGCCGAGGCCGGCAACTGAAACCATCACCGCGGCGATGGCAAGGTGTTTCCTGGTAAACATAAGCGGGCGCCCTCCTGGGCTTGCGACGTTGATGGATCAGACTCACATTGAAGCCGGTTCACCGGCTCCTGGTCGTTAACAACGTCTCAATCCCGCGGCGGCCGACGCGCATTAACCCGATGTCATGCGCCGTATTCCAATCACCTGAGCTCGACGAGGGCCAGGCCGTACGGTGGCAGCGACAGCTCGAGCGTGTTCTCCTTCAGCGCCACACTCTCCGACGGCGGAACGTCGGCTGCCTTGCGCAACTTCGCCAGTTGCGCGGTGGTGGGAAAGTCCGGTGAACCCATCGCAGCGTACGCGTCGTGGAAATCGCCGCGCTTCGCATCGATCTCGGTGATGGTCGCGGTCTTCGCGGCGAGGTCCTGGAAGCGCAACCGCAGCGTGCGCGCCGCGGCCGGACCGTGCGGCGGAGCGTAATTCCACGCCGCCAGCACCACGGTGCCATCGGCCCGGCGCGTCACCAGGACCGATTCGTCGTCGACCGCCAGCCGCTCGCTGCCCAGCGCATGCAGCAGCTTGAACGCATTGAACGCGGGCTTGGGGACGCCGCCCACCGACAGCAAGCCGAAACCGCCGAAGAACGGCGTCTTGATCACGCCCTGCTCCTCGAAGACATCCGAGAACGTCCAGTAGGACATCGAGTCCACCAAGCCATCGCACTGGCGGATGGTGTCGGCGAGCCATGGTCCCATGAAGGCCGCATCGGTCACCGCGGTCTGGCTGTCGTATACGGCGTTGAATTCGCTCCACAGCAGCGGCAGCTGCGGCTGCGCCGATGCCTTGATCTGGTCATGCACCTTCTTCACGGCGCGGCACACCATGCGATTCAGCGGAATGGTTTCGTTGGTGCCGAACACGTCCCTGGCGGTGTCGTTGCCGTAGACATGGGTCGAAACGAAATCCACCGGCACCCGCTCCGCCGTCGCATGCGCGATGAAGGCATCGACCCACGCGGCCTGCGCCGTGGCCGGTCCGCCGACGCGCAGGCGCGCATCCACCGCCTTCAGGTCGCGCGCGGTGTGATCGTAGAGCGTCCAGTAGGTGGCCTGCGCGGGGGTGCCACTCCAGAAATCGAGATTGGGTTCGTTCCACACCTCGAAGTACCACTGGCTGACTTCGTCGATGCCATAGCGGGCCACCAGGTGCCGGGCGAAGTCGCTGATCAGGGCGTCCCAGCGCGCATAGTCCTTGGGCGGCGAGGAATTGGGGTGGTACCAGAACGGCTGCTGCACGCGGGTGGAGGCGAGCTGCCTCGGCATGAAGCTCAGCTCCACGAACGGTCGCACGCCCTGTGCCAGCAGTCCGTCGTAGATCTGGTCGACGTAGGTATAGTTGTAGTGCGGCTGACCCTTGGCGTCCTCGCTGTAGAGACCGACTTCGTCGTGGAAGATGGCGTGGAAGCGCACGTACCTGAAATCGGTGATCTGCCTGGTGGCCCGCAGATCGTTGCGATAGCTCTCGCGCAGCGACAGGATGGCGCGCCCGGAACCGAACATCTGCTCCCAGAAATGGGGAAAGGCGTGCCACGAGCCGCCGAGATCGATCGTGATCGGTGCGCCGGGCTCTCCGGTAGCCGCAGCGGCGTGGCGCTGCGCCGCCGCGGTCGGGGTCGCGACGCCCAGGCTCGCCAGCGTGATGACCAGGCAGGAGAAGATGCTCGCGCGGATATGCTTGTTCATCGACCTGCGCTCCTTGCTGCCCGGCGGGATCATAGCCACAGTCGCTGCGTTGACACCAGCAGGGGGCTCACCTAGACTCAAAAACGTTTTTTCGTACGCCGGTAAACGTTTTCTTGCCGATGCATGGTGGCCGATGCATCGTGGCCGGTGCATCGGGGTCGTGTTGTAGTCAGGTTGGAGGGTGGGGCAAGTTGGCGGCAACCATCAAGGACGTGGCGCTGCGTGCGCGCGTATCGATCGCGTCCGTCTCGCGCGCCCTGCACGGCACCGGCGTGGTCACGGAGAAGACCCGCGAGCGCGTGCTGCGCGCCGCCCAGCAGCTGCGTTACACCCCGCACCAGGCCGCCCGCAGCCTCATCACGCGCCGTACCAACATCGTGGGCGTGCTGTTGCCCGACATCTACGGCGATTACTTCTCCGAGCTGATCCGCGGCATCGACGACGCGGCGCGCCGCCGCGGGCTGCATCTGCTGGTCTCCAGCTCGCATGGCGACGCCAATGAAGCGGCGCTCGCGCTGCGCTCGCTGAACGGCCGGGTCGATGGCGTGCTGGTGATGTCGCCATTCCTCAATGCCGAACTGCTGGACAGCTCGCTGCCGGCTTCGCTCCCGACGGTGCTGCTGAACACACCCGATGCCACCGAACGCACGCCGGCGTTCCTGATCGACAATTTCGGGGGCGCCAAGGCGATGGTGAAGCACCTCGTAAGCGCCGGCTACCAGCGCATCGCGCACATCACCGGTCCCGACGACAACTACGAATCGGCGGAGCGGCTGCGGGGATTTCGCGCCGCGCTGGGTCGCGGCCTGGCCGGAAAGGCGCAGATCTACGCTGGCAAATTCACCGAGGAATCCGGCTACCAGGCCGGCAAGCTGATCGCGGCCGCCACGCCCCGCCCTGATGCGGTGTTCGCGGCCAACGACACCATGGCCATCGGGTGCCTGTTTGCGCTCACCGAAGCCGGCCTGCGAGTGCCGCAGGATGTGGCACTGGCGGGTTTCGACGACATCCCGATGGCCCGTTTCGTGACGCCGCCCCTCACCACCGTGCGCGCGCGCATCGCGGAGCTCGGCACCCAGGCGCTCGATGAACTGGCCCGCGCCATCGACGATCCGCGGAGCGCACAACGCAGGCATCACACGCTCAGCACCCGCCTCGTGATCCGCAGTTCCTGTGGCGGGCCGGCGCCAGCCGCCGAGTGAGGCGCGAGCGTGTACCGGCGTGATTTCCTGACGCTCGCGGGCAGCTCGGCGCTGCTGGCCAGCTGCGGCAAGACGCCGGTGGTGATGGCCACCGATTCGAACGCGCTGGTGACGCGTGAGCCCCCGCCGCTGGGCATCGAAGCGCTGCTCGACGACACGCAACGCCGCACCTTCAATTTCTTCTGGCAGACCAGCGATGCCAGGCGTGGCCTGGCACCCGACCTCACGCCGGATGCGGCGCCAGCCAGCATCGCCGCGATGGGTTTTGCGCTTACGGCCTTGCCGATCGGCGTCGAGCACGGCTGGGTGACGCGCGCCGCGGCCGCCGAGCGTGCGGCCAACACGCTGCAGTTCCTGTGGGATGCGCCCCAGGGCGATGGCGCGCAGGGTTGCGCCGGGTACCAGGGCCTCTTCTACCACTTCCTCGAGATGGACAGTGGCACGCGCTATCGCGACTCGGAGCTCTCCACGGTCGACACTGCGCTGCTGCTGATGGGGGTGCGTTGTTGCGCGCAGTATTTCAATGGTGTAACGCCCGATGAAACCCGCATCCGCAGGTTGTCCGACGCGCTGTGCGAGCGCGTGAACTGGAACTGGGTGCAAGTGCGCGGCCAGGCCATCTGCATGGGCTGGCATCCCGAGCGCGGCTTCATCAAGGATGACTGGATCGGCTACAACGAAGCCATGATGGTCTACCTGCTCGCATTGGGATCCACCTCCCATGCGGTCACGCCCGAAGCCTGGGCGGCATGGACCTCGGGCTACAACAGGAGCTGGGGCAGGCTCGAGGGCATCGAACACCTGACGTTCAACGCGCTGTTCGCGCACCAGTTCCCGCAGGTCTGGCTGGATCTGCGTGGCACCAGCGATGCGTTCATGCGCGCGCACCGGAGCGATTATTTCGAGAACAGCCGCAAGGCCACCCTCGCCCAGCGCGCATACGCGATCCGCAATCCGATGCACTGGAAGGGTTACGGTCCGAACATCTGGGGCCTGAGCGCCTGCGACGGCCCCAGCGATCGCCAGCTGCCGCATGGCGGCCAGCTGGTGCAGTTCCATTCCTACGCCGCGCGCGGCGACGGCCTGAACGAAAGCATCGACGATGGCACCCTGACTCCGATGGCAGCGCTCGGCTGCCTGCCGTTCGCCCCCGAGATCGTGAAACCGGCGGTGGCCGAGATGTACCAGCGCTACGGTTCAGTGCTGTACGGCGAGTACGGCTTCCTCGACTGCTTCAATCCCAGCTTCAATTACAGCGTGCGCCTGCATGCCGGGCGGCGCGTGGGCCAGCTCGGCTGGGTGGACACGCGTTACTACGGCATCAACCAGGGACCCATCGTGGCCATGATCGAAAACCACCGCACCGGCCTGCTCTGGCGCCTGATGCGAACGGATCCCGTGCTGGTGCGCGGCATGCGCCTCGCGGGGTTTGCCGGCGGATGGTTGGGCTGAAGCGCACCGGCGCGCGGCGCCTCGCACTGGGGTGCGTCGCGGCGCTGCTGTGCGCCTGCGGCTCCTCGGCGCCGCAGATCGAAGTGCTGCGCTTCTGGGCCATCGGCACCGAAGCCGAAGTGGTCACCAGACTGCTGCCCGGATTCGAGCGCACGCATCCCAACGTCCGCGTCGAAGTACAGCAGCTCGCCTGGACCGCGGCCCACGAGAAGATCCTCACCGCCATCGCCGGCGACGCCACGCCCGACCTGAGCCAGATGGGCAACTCCTGGCTGTCGGAACTGGTGGCATTGCACGCCATCGATCCCCTGCAGGCCCGCGTCGATGCCTCGACATCCATTCGCGGCGATGACTATTTCCCGGGGGTGTGGCAGACCAATGTCATCGACGGCACGCTGTACGGCGTGGCCTGGTACGTGGACACGCGGCTGCTGTTCTATCGCAGCGATCTGCTGCGCGCCGCCGGTTTCACGGCGCCGGCGCCCACCTGGGATCAGTGGCTGGTGCAGCTCAAGGCCATCAAGAAGCTGGTGGGTGCAGACCGCTACGCGGTGCTGCTGCCCTTGAACGAGTTCGAACCCCTGCAGGTGCTGGCGCTGCAGCAACCCGCTGCCATGCTGCGCGATGGCGATCGCTACGGAAATTTCCGCAGCGATGATTTCCGGCGCGCGCTGGGGTTCTACCAGCAGCTGTTCGCCGACTCCCTGGCGCCGGAGATGACCAACACGCAGATTTCCAATGTGTGGGACGAGCTGGGCAAGGGATTCTTCTCTTTCTATATCTCCGGTCCGTGGAACATCGCCCAGTTCAAGCAGCGACTGCCTCCCGAGCTGCAAGGCAGCTGGATGACGGCCGCGATGCCCGGCCCCTCGGGCCCCGGCGTCTCGAGCGTGGGCGGCGCCAGCCTCGTGGTGTTCAGCCGCTCGAAGCACAAGCAGAGTGCCTGGGAGCTGATCGAATACCTCTCCCGTCCGCAAGTGCAGCAGCAATTCTACGTGCTGGGCGGCGATCTGCCGCCGCGCCGCAGTTCCTGGCAACTCGGCGGCATCGCCGACGATCCGTACATCCATGCCTTCCGCGACCAACTCGAGCGGTTGCGCGCCGTGCCGCAGGTGCCCGAGTGGGAGCAGATCATGCAGGAAATGCGCGTGGTCGCCGAGCGCGTGGTGCGCAACCACGAATCCATCGACCGCGCCACGACCGAACTGGATGCCGCCGTCGACGACATGCTGGCGAAACGCCGCTGGATGCTGGCGCGTCAGCAGCGTGCGCGCCAGCACGAGCCGGGCACATGAAACGCACGCCAGCCTCCGAAAGCCATCAGGCGAACGAAGCCGGCTGGTGGCTGTCCGCCCCCGCCCTGCTCATCATCGGCGGCTTCTTCCTCGTGCCGGTGATCGCGGCCTTCCTGCTGAGCTTCACGGATTTCGATCTGTACGCCCTCGCCGACTACCGCAACCTGCGCGTCGTGGGCCTGCAGAACTACGCGACGCTGTTCACCACGCCGCTGTTCTGGAAGGCGCTGGGCAACACCGCCCTGTTCGTGGTGCTGGGCGTGCCACTGTCCCTGCTGGCCTCGCTCGGCACCGCCCTGCTGATCGATTCGCGCCTCGCGCGCTTCAAGCCGTTTTTCCGCACCGCCCTGTTCGCTCCCGTGGTCACCACGCTGGTGGCCGTGGCGCTGATCTGGCGCTACCTGCTGCACACCCGCTACGGCCTGATCAACCACGGGCTGGCGCACTTTGGTATCCCGCCCATCGACTGGCTCGGCGATCCGCACTGGTCCATGCCGGCCATCGTGCTGCTCGCGGTGTGGAAGAACTTCGGCTACAACATGATCATCCTGATCGCGGCGCTGCAGGCCATTCCCGAGGACCTGTACGAGGCCGCACGACTCGAAGGCGCCGGCGCCTGGGCACAGTTGCGCCACATCACCCTGCCGCTGCTGGTGCCGACTCTGGGCTTCGTCGGCATCCTGACAGTCAGCGGCTATTTCCAGCTGTTCGCCGAGCCCTATGTGATGACGCAGGGCGGGCCATTGCAGAGCACGGTCAGCGTGCTGTACTACATGTTCGACCAGGGCTTCACCTGGTGGCGGCTCGGCTTCGCCTCCAGCGTCGCTTTCGTGCTGTTCGCGCTGGTCCTCGCGCTCACCGCCCTGCAGATCCGCCTCATGCGCGCGGCCTCCAGCCCATGAGCACGCGGGTGCGAAGCTGGCTGGTGAATGGCGCGCTGTGGATCGCGGCCGCGGCGACACTGTTTCCCCTGCTGTGGATGCTGTCCGTATCGCTGATGCCCACGGGCGCCGCTTCCAACTACCCGCCACCGGTGCTGGTTGTGCATCCCACCTTCGAGCATTACCGCCAGCTGTTCGCCGCGCAGCACATGGGACGCTATCTCGCCAACAGCCTGATCGTCGCCACCTCGGCCACCGTGCTCGCGCTGCTGTTGAACAGCATGGCCGGCTACGCTTTCGCCAAGCTGCGCTTCCGCGGTCGCGATGCCGTGTACCGGCTGCTGCTCGCGGGCTTGCTGGTGCCCGCGCAGGTCACCATGATTCCGTTGTTCGGCATGCTGAAATACCTCGGCCTCGTCAACAGCTACGCCGGCGCCATCATTCCCGGCGTGGCCAGCATCTTCGGCATCTTCCTGGTGCGGCAGTACGCGCTGTCGATTCCCGACGAACTGCTGGATGCGGCGCGCATCGACGGTGCGAGCGAGTGGCGCATCTACCGTTCGGTGGTGGTGCCGCTGCTCACGCCCATCCTGGTCACGCTGGGCGTGTTCGTGTTCCTCGGCACCTGGAACGATTTCATGTGGCCGCTGATCGTGCTCAGCGAGCGTGACATGCAGACCCTGCCGGTGGCGCTCGCGGGACTGGCGCGCGAACACGTGCAGGACAATGAGCTGATGATGGCAGGCGCCGTGGTCACGGTGATGCCGGTGCTGGGACTGTTCCTGGCGCTGCAGCGCTTCTACCTGCGCGGCATCATGCTGGGCAGCGTGAAGGGCTGAACGGGCCCCGCGGTGCGCGCTACAGTTCCCTGCCGCCGCTGGCGATGACTTTCGAATAGTACCGGGCGCTGGCCTTGGGTGTGCGCCGTTGCGTGGCGTAGTCGATGTGCACGATGCCAAAGCGCTTTGAATAGCCCAGCGCCCACTCGAAATTGTCGAACAGCGACCACACGAAATAACCCCGCACATCCGCCCCCTGCGCGATGGCGCTGCTGACGGCACCCAGGTGCTTGCGCAGATACGACACGCGCAGTGGATCTTCCAGGTGGTTGTCTTCCAGCGTCGGCGGATCGAAGAACGCGGCGCCGTTTTCGGTTACGTAGATCGCCGGATTCCCGTAACGGTTCTTCACCCACAGCAGCGTGTCGCGCAGGCCGTCGGGATAAACCTCCCAACCGGTCTCGGTGTACGTGGCGGCGGTCTGCCGCACCGGCGAAGCCCGCAACGGCCAGCTGCTGGCATCGGCTTGCGTGACGTTGCGCGTGTAGTAGTTCACGCCCACGAAATCCAGTTGCTGGCGGATCAGATCGAAATCGGCCGCGGGCCACTCGGGCCACGCTTCGCCGAACACTTCACGCAGTTCTTCCGGATACGTGCCGAGGAACACCGGGTCGAGATACTGGCGGTTCATGTAGGCATCCGCGCGCACCGTCGCGGCCTTGTCCGCCGCGGCGTCGCTCGCGGGATACTTCGGTTCCAGGTTCACCACCAGACCGATCTCGTGCTTGCCTTCGGCGCGGTACGCCTGCACGGCGGCGCCGTGCGCGCGCAGCAGATGGTGGGTGGCGATGGGCGCTTCGAAGCGATTGCGATGGCCAGGCGCGAGCGCGCCGTGCAGGTAGCCGCCATCGGTGACCACCCAGGGTTCGTTCAACGTCACCCAGCGCTTCACGCGCCCGTCGAGCCTGCGGAACACCGTGCCCGCGTAATCGGCGAACCACTGCGCGCAATCCGGATTCAGCCAGCCGCCGCGATCGTCGAGGGCAGCTGGCAGGTCCCAGTGAAACAGCGTGGCCAGGGGTTCAATGCCGTGCGTGAGCAGTTCATCGACCAGTCGTTCGTAGAATCCCAGCCCGGCGGGATTCACCGCGCCGCGCCCCTGCGGGAGCACGCGACTCCACGCGATGCTGAAGCGATAGGCCTTGAGGCCCAGATCGCGCATCAGCGCCACGTCTTCGCGGAATCGCCGGTAATGATCGCAGGCAACCAGTCCCGTGTCGCCATCCTTCACCAGGCCAGGCGTGCCGCAGAATCGCTCCCAGATCGAAGGGCCCGCGCCGTCGGCCAGCGGCGAGCCTTCGATCTGGTAGGCGGAGGTGGCGGCGCCCCACAGGAAACTGGCCGGAAACGCCGCGTTGGATCTGCTGTCTGTCATGGTGAATCGCGGAAAACGTTTACATAGCCTTATTGTGGGCGATTGTATACGATCTGCCAACAACTATGTCCGCAGGGTGGGTGCGTGGCCAAGGTCCGGCTGGATCAGCTCAGGAAGGTCTATGACGGCGGCCAGGTGGCGGTCGCCGGCGCCAGTTTCGAGGTGGCGGACGGCGAGATGCTGGCGGTGGTGGGTCCCTCGGGCTGCGGCAAATCGACCCTGCTGCGCATGGTGGCTGGCCTGGAGAGCATCACCAGCGGCTCGCTGTTCATCGGCGAGCAGCTCGTGAACCAGGTGCCGGCCAGGGACCGGGACATCGCGATGGTGTTCCAGAGCTACGCGCTCTATCCCCACATGAACGTCTACGACAACCTGGCTTTCGGGCTCAGGTTGCGCGGCGCCGATCGTGGCAGCATCGACGCACAGGTGCGCTCGGCCGCGGCCATGCTCGAGCTCGACGCCCTGCTGGCGCGCAAGCCGCGGCAGCTCTCGGGCGGCCAGCGGCAGCGCGTCGCGCTGGGTCGCGCGCTGGTGCGCAGTCCGCGCGTGTTCCTGCTCGACGAACCCCTGTCCAACCTCGACGCCAAGCTGCGACTCGGCATGCGCACGGAGATTGCGCGCCTGCACCGGCGTCTGCGCGCCACCATGCTGTACGTCACGCACGACCAGGTGGAAGCCATGACGCTGGGCCAGCGCATCGTGGTGTTCAATGCCGGCGAGATCCAGCAGATCGACACACCCATGAATGTGTACAACGACCCGGCCAACCTGTTCGTGGCGGGTTTCCTCGGCAGCCCGGCCATGAACTTCTTCCGCGGCACGCTCGCGCTCGACCCGCCACGGCTGGTGTGCGGCGCCGCTGACCTGCGCCTTGCCGCGCCCAATGCCGGGGCCAGCGCCAAGGCGCCTGCCGGATCGGAAATCGTCGTGGGACTGCGGCCGGAGGATGTCAGCGTGGCGCGCGGGGCCGACGCCGGCGATCCGTTCGCGATCGATGCCACCGTGGAAAGCGTGGAACCGGTGGGCAACGAGATCTTCGTGACGGTGCAGTACGCAGGCCAGGAACTGGTGTGTCGCATCGCACCCCAGAGCCTGCCGCAGCCGGGACGCGCGCTGCGCCTGCGCTACGCTGCCGACCGGCTGCGGTATTTCGACGCGCGGACAGGCGCGCGACTCGGCTGAGCGCGGAGAGCATCACCGCGCCCACTCCGCCTGCAGCCCGTGACCTGCCATCACGGACCCTCAAGCCGACTCAGGCGGCGCTCGCCTCCTGCACGCTGGCCTCCAGCACCAGTTCCGACGCCACGCGCGCACTGTCCACCTGCGCCAGCGCTTCCAGCAACAGCGCGACATCGAAACCATTCGACAGGAGGGATTTGGCGGGCGCCGCCGCGTCGTCGGTGAGGCTTGAAGTGTTCGATTCCCCTGCTGACATCATCGTGCTCCGTGTGGGACAACGACCGGGTCACTCGACGCTTCGATACTCTCACCGGAAAGTGGCGATCGCAATCGCTATTTTCCCTGCAATTTTGTATGCAATGCCTACTTGGCGCGCGCGGTCAATCCTGACATGAACTGGTAATAAAACTGCACCGCGCGGTCGAACTCGGCGATGCCGATGCGCTCATTGCGGCCGTGCATGCGGTTGTCATCCCGGTCCACCGCGTCGCCGCTGAGCTGGTAGACGGGCAGGCCCGCCTCGTTGGCGAACACCGCATCCGAAGATCCGATTTCCATCATCGGAATCACGGGCATCCCCGGCCAGAAGCGCGCCGCTGCCTGCTGCGCGGCGCGCATCACGTCCGGACGCAGCGGCGCAGCGAGGGTGGCGTGCTTGGAGGTGGCGTCATCCAGCACCACGCCGAAGTCGTTCACGTACTTCACCACCAGCGCCGGCTCGGCGAGGATGCGGATCAACTCCTGACGCACCTGCTCCGGTTCATGGCCCGGCAGGATGCGGCAGTTCACGATGGCCTGGGCGCGCGTCGGCAGCGCGTTGTTCGCCTCGCCGGCATTGAAACGCGTCGCCACGCAGGTCGTGTGCACCAGCGCGTTGTCCTTGGTCTGCCGCGACACGCGCGCAATGGCCGCCGGATCCGGTGGCGTCGCCAGCATGGCGCGGATATCGGCTGCCTGCTCGCCACCCTGCTGTTTCGCGTCCCACTCGAAGTAGGCGCGCGTGGCATCGTTGAGTTCGAAGGGGAACTGCGCCCGCGACAGGCGGCCGAGCGCCGCCGACAGCTGGTAGATCGCGTTGACGGGCGCGGGTTCGGAACTGTGACCGCCCGGATTGAGCACCGTGAGCTCGAAATCGGCGTAGGTTTTTTCCGAGGCCTCGAGCTGCAGGAAAACCGGCCTGCCGTCCCTGGTCATCACGCCGGGTCCGTCGTGGTTCAGTGCGAACTCCGCGTCGACCAGTGGACGCTGGTGCTTGAACAGCCAGTCGATGCCATTGGCATCGCCCGCCTCCTCGTCGGCCGTGAGCGCCAGGATGAGGTCGCGGTCGCCGCGATAGCCCTGCTGTTTCAGGTGGATCAGCGTGGTGACGTAGATGGCATCGCCATCCTTCATGTCCTGTGTCCCGCGGCCGTAATAGAAGCCATCGCGGGTCACGAACCGGAAGGGATCGGTGTCCCAGTCGCGCCGCGCCGCGTCCACCACATCGAGATGGCCCATCAGCAGGATGGGTCGCGCCCGGCCGGTCCCGTGGAGTCGCACCACCAGGTTCTGCTTCGACGCATTGGCGCCGAGCACGTGGATATCGCTGTCCGGAAAGCCGGCGTCGCGGAAGCGCTGTGCCATGGCGTTCGCCGCCACGGTCGTCCCCTTCGCCTGCGTGGTGTCGATCTCCACCAGCTGCCGGAACACATCGCGGGCCAGTTGAGCGTAGTCGGGTGCGGAAGGCGCCGCGCCAGCCGGTGCACCGAGCGCCGCGCAGCACGCGGCCATCACCGCGCCGTGCCACTTCCATTTCAGATCCATGAGCCATCTTACTGAGGTCGCCATGAAAACATGCAATGAAAACGCAAGCTGCGATAATGCGCCCCCATGCGATGGCTGGCCCTGCTCCTGCTGTGCTCCGGGATTGCGCTTGGCGAAGGGGCCGAAGCGCCACGCCGCACGGCACTCACGCTGCCGCCGGACGCCGTCATCGCCACCGGCAACGAATGGCTCGCACTTCCCGAAATTCGCGCCGCCGATGGTTCGCTGAACAGCTTCAACACGCTTTCGATGCGCGCCCGCGGGCTGCTGCAGGTCAACGGCGATGCAGGCCAGCCGGCGCTGGAACCGTATTTCAGGGTCGACGGCAAGCGGCTCGAGGTACGCGCGCTGCAGTGGGATCTGCTGGAGTACTGGATCCCGCAGGCGCACCAGGAGGTCGACGGCCTGAGCGTCACATTGACCTACTGCGCGCCCAATGGCTATCGCGCCGCCTTCATCCGCCTGACGATCGCCAACCACCGCACTTCGGCCGTTCCCGTCGCGCTCGGGCTGAAGGCAACCTTCGGTGCACTGAATCGGGTCACCTACCTGCCGGTGGCGCTGCGCGGCGAGCGCGTGGTCGGCGCGGCGCCCTGGGTGTCGCCGGGCGAGGCCTTCAGCTACATCACCACCGACACGCAGTTTGCCTGGGCCGTGATCCATCCCGGTTCCACCGCCGTGCTGTTGCAGCCGCCCGTGACGGTGTCGCCCGGCTTCGACGCCGTGCATGAAGCCACCCTGCAGCCGGGAGCAAGCACCGAGGCGCTGTTCGTGTTGGCGGTGGGCACGGAGGAATTCAGCGCCGCCCACAATGCGCGCGCGTTGCGCGAGATGCTGGATCGCGAGGGCGCGGACGCTTTGGTGGCGCAGGCCGCGGCGTGGTGCCGCGCACGCACGCGCACCACCGGCCGCGCCGACCTCGACCAGCTGATGAACCGCAATTTCCTGTTCACCGCGCTGTATGCGTGGGGCCGCACCATCGACACCGAGCAGCTCGTGGGCGTCACCTCGCGCAGTCCGCGCTACTACGTGTCTGCAGCCTACTGGGATCGTGATGCCCTGCTGTGGAGTTTTCCCGCCCTGCTCGACATCGATCCGGCATTGGCCCGCGAGGCACTCGACTATGCGCTCACGGTGCAGCTGCGCAACAGCGGCACGCACAGCCGCTTCATCGACGGCGTGGTTCTCGAGGATGGATTCCAGCTCGATGAAGCCGTCGCGCCGATTCTGGCGCTGGGTGCATACCTGCGCGCCACGCACGACGACGCGTTCATCGCCGCGCACCGCGCCGCCCTCGAACTGTTGCGCGATCGCCTGCTGGGCCGTTACGACGCGGCCACCGGCCTGTATTCATCACTGCAGGATTCGCAGGACGAATTCCAGAAGCTGCCGTTCCTCACCTACGACAATGCGCTGAGCTGGCGCGCTTTCATCGACATGGCGACGCTGTTCCAGTCGCTGCACGACCCCAGGGCAGCGGCGGCCATGACCGGGCGTGCCCGGCAACTCCACGCGGCGCTGCTCGCACACAGCGTCACCTCGGGTGCGCCCGGGGCGAGCGGCACCATCCTGGCTTCCGCCACGGACGGCGCCGCGTTCGTCACCACCGAGATTCCACCCGGATCCCTCATGAAACTGCCGGCCCTCGGCTTCCTGGCCGAGGACGATCCGTTGTTCGTGCGCACCTACGACTGGCTGCACTCGGCCAACTACAAGTACAGCCATGCGGGCACGCGCTACGGCCTGCCCGGCAGCTACCGTGTGCCGTTCACCACTTCGTGGATGGTGGCCGACGAGCTGCTGCTGAAGCGCTCGCACGATCGCGCCGAAGCCATCCTGCTCGCCACCCCGTGGGATGCCGGCATCGTCTCCGAAGGGATCGATCCCGACACCGCGCGCATGGACCAGGCCGGTGGCGCCTTCGCCACCGCCGCCGGCTATGTGGCCCACGCCATCTGCCTGAGCGCCTGCCGCAAACCCTGACATTCAAGTCCGCAAGGAGTGCGTCCGACATGAAGAATCCCCGACCGATTTTCCCCGGCGCCGCTGCCGGGGCGCTGTTCGCGGCAGGCTTGATGCTTGCGCAGGGCAACGCAACGGCCTCCGACTTCACCACCGTGGCGCCTCCGGCCGTCGAGTCCCCCACTGCCACCCGCCCCGCGACGGTGAACCTCACTCTCGATCCGAAGGCTGCCGGCACGCCCTTCCCGCACTTCTGGGAGCAGATGTTCGGCTCAGGGCGCGCGGTGCTGGCATTGCGCGACGCCTACCGCAAGGATGTGCGCCTGGTGAAAGCCGTGACGGATTTCCGCTACGTGCGCGCGCACGCCATCTTCCACGATGAGATCGGCCTGTACGACGAAGACGCCAAAGGCGACGTCAGCTACAACTTCTCCTACATCGACCAGATCTACGATGGCCTGCTGGCCGACGGCGTGCGGCCGTTCGTGGAACTGAGTTTCATGCCGCAGAAGCTCAGCTCCGACCCGCTGGGCATCTTCGGCTTCTGGTACAAACCCAATAACGCGCCGCCAAAGGACTATGCCAAGTGGGACGCGATGATCACCGCGTTTGCGCAGCACCTGATCGAGCGCTACGGCATCGATGAGGTGGCGAGCTGGTACTTCGAAGTCTGGAACGAGCCCAACATCGGGTTCTGGGGCGGCAAACCCTACCAACCCACCTACTTCGAGCTGTACGACCACACCGCGCGGGCGCTCAAGGCGGTCAGCCCGCGGCTGCGCGTCGGCGGTCCCTCCACCGCGCAGGCGGCCTGGGCCGGCGATTTCATCGCGCACGTGGTGCAGAACAACGTGCCGGCGGATTTCGTATCCTCGCACGTGTATGCCAACGACACCTCGCAGGATGTGTTCAAGAACGACATCGCCGTGCCGCGCGACCAGATGGTGTGCCGCGCGGTGCGCAAGGTGCACGATGAGATCACCGCGTCCGCGATGCCCAGGCTGCCGCTGATCTTCTCCGAGTACAACGCCAGTTACGCCAACGAACCCAATGTCACGGACAGCGTATACATGGGCCCCTGGATGGCCACCACCATCGCGCAATGCGACGGGCTCACCGAAGCGATGAGCTACTGGTCGTTCTCGGATGTGTTCGAGGAACAGGGCGTGGTGAAGACGCCGTTCTATGGCGGCTTCGGCCTGGTCGCAGCGGATGACATCCCAAAACCCGCCTACCACGCGTTCGCACTGCTGCATCACCTGGGGGACACGCGCCTGCCGGCGGATTCCGATTCGGCGCTCGTCACGCGCCGCAAGGACGGCACGCTGGTGATCGCGCTGTGGAATTATGCGCCGCCTGATGGCACCGGACCGAACTACACGCCGCCGCAACCTGCCGGCCCGGTGCGGGAATTCAACTTGTCGTTGCCAAGGGGGCGCAAGCCCGTATCAGCGACGCTGTGGCGGCTGGATCGCGATCACGGCAACGTGGTCAAGACCTACGACGCCATGGGCAGGCCTGCTTTCCCCAGTCGCAAACAGATCGACGAATTGCGCGCAGCCTCGAAGCTGCAGCCGGGCCAGAAACTCGCGGTTTCGGGCAACAAGGTGAAGGTGGAGGTACCGACGCAGGGACTGGCCATCGTCGAACTGAAGTGGTCGAACTGAAGTGAAGGAAGCTGCCCGCCGCGCCGAGCGCGTCACAACGCGCTTACGGCGTGGCCGGTACCAGCACCTCGAAGCTGAGGTTGATGTCGTGGGCGGAGTTGTAGCCGAGGCGGCAGTTGGTGCGATCCACGACATTGCGCGTCGTGAACAGCGGCAGCACCTGATCCCGGAACTGCTCCACCAGTTCGCAGTCGTTGGCCTCCAGCGACAACGGCCGGTTCAGGCGCAGCGTGACGACACGCCAGGTCGCTGAGACGGCCGACGCGGCATTCGTGGGTCCGCTGTCCGCAGCAGCGACGTCGGGCGCCAAGGTCTGGAAACGCATGTTGACGCCCGCCCCCGTCGCGGGGCGATCGAGCACCCGGCAGGAGGGCGTCAGGTTCGGGTGGCGCCGCGCGCCCGACGTGTCCAGCAGCAACAGCATCTTGGCTTCCAGCCAGTCGCAGGCGTAAACGGACTCGAAACCCTGATACTGGAAGCGCACTTCATGCGTGCGCCAGATACCGGCGGTTGTGGGCACGTCGCCCGTGACGCCGGTGCGCGCAGACAACAGCGACAGCAGGAACAAACCGGCCAGGTGACAGGAGCGCGGGAGCATGGCAGTTCTCCTTCGTGCGGACCGGCAACGCGGCGCAAGAAGCCGTCACAGCAGGCCTTGGCGCGGATTCTAGCGTCGGGCGCGCATCCTGCAAGCTGCCAGGCGACCTTCCATGGTGCGGCTGCAAGCCCCACAACCGGCCCGTCCACGACGACGCACCAAAGCCCGAATTGACAGTGTCGCGGCCCCGCCTCTAGAATCCGCGAAAACGTTTACTTGCTCACTGGAAAACGTTTACTTCGACCAGTGGCAAAGTATGGGAGGGGACATGGCCAGAGCCAGAACCGTCGCGGCACAACAGGCCCGCCGAACGCCATCGCAGGCGTGGTGCGCACTCCCTTCATGACCATCGCATTGATCTCGTCGATGCTCATCGCTCGGGCAGCAACTCGCACTCGCTCAATCCAGGGGAAGGATTTCAACCCATGAAAATACGGCCACACAACCGGACCATGAACCGGAAGCGTCTGTACGGAACAGTCTTCGGCGCAGCTGCGATGGCGGGCGCCGCTTTCACGCCCTCGCCCGTGCTGGCACAGAGCGCCGATGCGGTACTGCGCGGCAAGGCGGCGCCCAACGCGGTGGTGACGGCGAAGAACGTCGCTACCGGTGCCTCGCGTCGTACCACCGCCGGCGCGGACGGCAACTACACCCTCTCCGGCCTGCCCGCGGGCACCTACACCGTCGATGCGGGCGCGGGCACCGAGCAGACTGTCACACTGTCGGTCGCCTCCTCGGTCAGCCTCGATCTCGCCGCCGGCACGGGTGAGGCGGATACCGGCACCCTCGAAGAAGTGATCGTGAAGGCCACGCGGCTGGTCGAAACCAAGACCTCTGAGGTCGGCACCCAGGTGTCGCAGCAGCAGATCGAAACCACGCCGCAGATCACGCGCAACTTCCTCGAGTTCGCCGACACCGTGCCGGGCATGGTGTTCAACGTCGACTCCAAGGGCAACACCTCGGTGCAAAGTGGCGCCCAGGCCAACAGCTCCATCAACGTGTACCTCGACGGCGTGGGACAGAAGAACTACGTGAAGAGCGGTGGCATCGCGGGCCAGGCAGGTTCAGGAGACAACGGCGATCCGGGAAACCCGTTTCCGCAGCTGGCCATTGGCGAGTACAAGGTCATCACTTCGAACTACAAGGCCGAATACGGCCAGATCTCGAGCGCCGCGATCACCGCGGCCACGAAGTCCGGCACCAACGAGTTCCACGGCGAGATCTTCGGCGACTACACCAACCAGAGCATGCGCGCCGCGACGCCGGCCGAGGCAGCTGCTGGTGATAAGGCCACGTCCGCCAGCAAGGAATACGGCATGGCGATCGGTGGTCCGATCATCCAGGACCGCCTGCACTTCTTCGCCACCTGGGAGCACAAGGGTTTCTCGCTGCCGAACAGCGTGCAGCCGCCGGCCGCCCTGTCAGGCGTAGACCTGCAGGCGGTGTTGCCGCCCGATGTCTACGCCCAATACGGCCCGACCACCAACCCGTTCACCGAGAACCTCTACTTCGGCAAACTGGATTTCGAACCGAGCGATGTCGACCGCTTCGAACTGTCGGGCAGCTACCGTCGCGAGACACAGATCAGCGGCGCCTCCGACCAGACTGCGGCGTCCGCGGCCTACGCGTTCCAGAACGACGTCACGCGTGGCACCCTGAAGTGGCAGCGCAGCTCCGACAACTGGCTCAACGAAGCGTTGGCCACTTACGAGAAGACCGTCGATCTGCCGACACCGCTGTCCGACAACCCGGCCATCACCTACACCTACATCATCCCGCCGAATGGTGCGGTGGATGCCATCACAATCAACGGCCAGGATCCGCGGCAGTACACCGACAAGCATCAGGACGGCTGGGGTCTGCAGGACGACTTCACGCTGAACAATCTCAACTGGCTGGGCGATCACACCCTGAAAACCGGCGTCTCCTACAAGGCGGTGCAATTGGTGGCTCGCGACGGATCCTCAGCTGCCAAGTTCTGGTACGGCGTCGACCCTGTTACGGGTGTCGAAGACAACCCGTACAAGGTGGTGTTCGGCAAAGTGAACTCGGGCCTGCCGCTCTCAGCCACCTCGGACAACAAGCAGTTTGCTGTTTATTTCCAGGACGACTGGGCAATGAACAACAAACTGACGATGAATCTTGGCATCCGTTACGACTACGAGCAGACCCCCTCGTACGAGAATTACGTGACGCTGCCGGCCATCGTCGCGGCGCTGAACAGCCTCTATCCGGCCAACACCGTGGATCCCGTGCCGCAGCCGACCGCAGGCGAAACCTACCGCCAGGCGCTGGCGCTGGGCGGCATCAACATCGACAACTACATCAGCAACGGCCACAACCGCAAACCGTTTGCGGGTGAACTGCAGCCGCGCCTCGGCTTTTCGTTCGATCTCAACGAAGACCAGAAGCACGTGATCTTCGGCGGCGCAGGCCGCTCCTACGATCGCAATCTGTTCGACCGTCTGCAGCTGGAGAATTCGAAGAACGCGCTGTCCGAACCCGAAATCGACTTCTACGGCGGCAACTCCTACGTGGTCAACGGCTGCTCGGCTGCTTCGGCGAGCAACACCTGCGTCGCCTGGAATCCGGCTTACCTCACCGATCCGTCGGGCCTGCAGGCGCTCGGTTCCGGCGTCGGCGAGGTCGACATGTTCCCCAACAACCTCAAGGTGCCCTATTCCGACCAGTACAGCCTCGGCATGCGCAACAAGCTGGGCGACTGGAACACGTCGGCCACCCTCACGCACATCGAGAGCTTCAACGGCCTGCTCGGTGTGCTCGGCAACCGCTACGCGAACGGTGAATTCGCCGATGCGGGTTGCGGTGCCTCGTGGGGCGGCGCGCCCGCGCAATGGTGCTCGAGCGGCGTGCCGGGCATCGGCAGCCTGATCCTGTGGGAGAACGGGCAGGCCACGCGCAGCAACGAGCTGCTGGTCTACGCCGAGAAACCCAACAATGCCGAGTCGCCCTGGGGCATGACGATCGCGTACACGTACTCCAATGCGAAGCAGAACCGCCTCTACACCGACGGCTATGCGTTCGATCTGCCCCACGTGCGCGACTACCCGTTCACGCTGTCCAATGCGGTGGCCAAGCACCGCCTGGTGCTGACGGGTAGTTACGACGCGCCGTGGGGCTTCGTGTTCGCAGGCAAGCTGACCCTGGAGACGCCGATTCCGATCACCTACATCCGGGGTTGCGGCACCAGCCCCGTGTCGTGCAACAAGTTCGGCACCAACGGCTACCCCGTGGCGGCGACCTTCGACCAGACGCTGGGCTACAAGACCCTGGACCTGCAGGCCACGAAGAACTTCGCGCTCGGTGGCGGATTCTCCATGTACGCGCGCCTCGACGTCCTGAACGTGGCGAACTGGCACAACTACGACCCGACCTCGGCGTCGCAGTCGGCTGACCCGCAGTACAATACGACCGGCCCGATCGTGGGCGTGCCGCGCACGCTGAAGGTGACGGTGGGCGCGAAATTCTGAAGATCCGGTTCCCCCCAAACCGGCGTCAAGGCCCGCGCAAGCGGGCTTTGTCGTTTGATGAGATAGGACGGCGCGGGGCTGGCGCAACAGGGAGGCAGACAGCGTGATCCGCAATATCGTCATCGTGGGCGGCGGCACCGCGGGCTGGATGGCCGCCTCGGCGCTCGCCAAGACTTTCTTCAGCAAGGACTACCACTTCCGCCTGGTCGAATCCGAGGAGATCGGCATCGTCGGCGTCGGTGAGGCCACGGTCCCGCACCTCTCCTTCTTCAACAAGCACCTGGAGATCGACGAGGCCGAGTTCGTGCGCCAGACCCAGGGCACGTTCAAGCTCGGCATCCAGTTCCGCAACTGGGGCAGCCAGGGCAGCAGCTACGTGCACGGCTTCGGCACGCTCGGCCACGATCTCGCCGCCGTCCCGTTCCATCAGTACTGGCTGCGCGCGCGCGAACTGGGCCATGCGGGCGATCTGGGGCTCTACCAGCTCAACGCGCTGGCGTCGCAGCGCGAGCGCTTCATGGTCTCGGCCAGCGACGCCCCCAAGGGCACGCCGCTGGCCGACAT
The DNA here is from genome assembly GCA_035499515.1 of Steroidobacteraceae bacterium. GTDB lineage: Bacteria > Pseudomonadota > Gammaproteobacteria > Steroidobacterales > Steroidobacteraceae > FEN-1191. Next base: position 89,508 of record DATJYR010000007.1, read on the forward strand.
CGCCTACGCCTACCACTTCGACGCCGGCCTGTATGCGCGTTACCTGCGCCGCTACGCGGAGTCGCAAGGCGTGGTACGCACCGAGGGCAAGATCAAGGAGACGCGGCTGCGGGCCAGTGATGGCTTCGTGGAAGCGGTGGTGATGGAGAGCGGCGAAGTCATCACCGGCGATCTGTTCATCGACTGCTCGGGCTTCCGCGGCGTGCTCATCGAGCAGGCGCTGCACACCGGTTACGAGGACTGGACGCACTGGCTGCCCTGCGATCGCGCGCTGGCCGTACCGTGCGAGCGCGTAGGACCGCCCACGCCTTACACGCGCTCCACCGCGCACAGCGCGGGCTGGCAGTGGCGCATTCCGCTGCAGCATCGCACCGGCAACGGCCACGTGTATTCCAGCAAGTTCATCAGCGACGACCAGGCCGCGCGCACGCTGCTGCAGAACCTGGACGGCAAGCCGCTGGCCGATCCGCGTCCGCTGCGCTTCACCACCGGCCGGCGCCGCAAGTTCTGGAACCGCAACGTGGTCGCCATGGGCCTGGCGGGCGGCTTCATGGAACCGCTCGAGTCCACCAGCATCTACCTGATCCAGTCCGCCATCGGCCGCCTGACGCTGCTGTTCCCGCGCGAGGACATCCATCCCGTGCTGGTCGACAAGTTCAACGCCCAATCCACCTTCGAATACGAGCGCATCCGCGACTTCCTGATCCTTCACTACCACGCCACCGCGCGCAACGATTCGCCGTTCTGGGATTACTGCCGCACCATGGACGTGCCCGATTCGCTCCGCGAAACCATGGACATGTTCCGTGACAGCGGCCGCTTCTTCCGCCTCGCCGACGAGATGTTCGCGCAGATGAGCTGGGTGCAGGTGATGATCGGCCAGGGCATCCTGCCGCGCAGCCACCACCCGATGGTGGACCAGATGAGCGAGGCCGACCTGGTGAAGTTCATGGAGCACGTGCGCACCGTGATCTCGGGCTGCGTCGACGTCATGCCGAGCCATCAGCAGTTCATCGACCGGCACTGCAAGGCCGCGGCCTGAGCGCCATCATGCGGCCGCGCCTCATCGCCGTTCTGCTTGCCCTGGCCGCCGCGGCGCCCGGCCACGCCGCAGGCCAGACCGGGTATTTCCGCCACGCCCTGTTCGACAACAGTCCGCTGCCGGATGAGTACCGCAACAGCACCGGCGAAGCCGCCGCCCCCAGCACGCTCGAGCTGCGCGACCAGCGCCTGCCGGTGGAGACGAAAGTGTTCCTCTCGCCGCCCAACGCGCTGCGACTGCATTGGACCTCCATGCCCGGCGGCGGCTGGGACGCGGAAATCCACCTGGTGAACTATCGCAACCGCTATCCCGAGATGAGCGGCCGGACGCTGTACTTCTGGCTGTACTCGTCCACGGCCATCGCGGCCGCGGATCTGCCGCAGCTGCTGATCTCCACCGCGGCCAATGGCCTGCAGGTGGCCGAGTTTCCCGCGAGTTTCACGGTGGCGGAGCCGCTCGGGAACTACACGGGCGATCTGCCGGCCGGCCAGTGGCGCGAGGTGGCCGTGCCGCTCGACCGGCTGCGGACGGCTTCGGTCTATCCCTATCATCCGGAACGCACCCAGAGTGTCACGTTCCACCAGGGCCGTGCCGATGGCCAGCCCCACACGCTGATCATCGACCAGGTGCACATGGGAGATGCCGCCCGTGGCAAGCACCGCGCGACGCTCGACGCACCCCGCAATCCGGGCGCGCAAGGCTACGACCGCCACGTACTGCTGCGCTGGGATGCGAAGGACAGCGAGGCGCTGGCGCATTACGTGATCTGGCGCTCGCTCGACGGCGGACCGTTCCAGCCCATCGGCATCCAGACACCGGGCAACCCGCACCTGTACTCCGATTTCATCGGCCGAGCGGATGCCAGGGCTGCGTATCGCGTGACCGCAGCGGACTGGCAGAATCATGAATCGCCGCCCTCGGCCGTCGCCAGCGCCGCGACGCGCGAATTCTCCGATGACGAGCTGCTCACGATGCTGCAGGAGGGCGCGTTCCGCTACTACTGGGAAGGCGCCGAACCGCACTCGGGTCTGGCCTACGAGAACCGACCCGGCGATGACCGCCTGGTGGCGCTGGGCGCCAGCGGCTTCGGCGTCGGCTCGCTGGTGGTGGGCGTCGAGCGGCACTTCATCACGCGCGCGCAGGGACTGGAGCGCCTGCGGCGCATCGTCGGCTTCCTGGAACGCGCGCCGCGTTACCACGGCGCCTGGTCGCACTTCATGAACGGCGCCTCGGGGGCGACGCTGCCGTGGTTCGGCATGCTCGACAACGGCGGGGATCTGGTGGAAACCGCCTTCATGATCGAGGGGCTTCTCACCGCACGCCAGTACTTCAACGGTCCCAGCGCGCAGGAGCGCGATCTCTACCGGCGCATCACCGCGCTGTGGGAAGGCGTGGAGTGGGACTGGTACCGCGACCAGCCCGACAGCCCGTTCCTGTACTGGCACTGGTCGCCGCAATGGGGCTTCCAGATCCACCATCCGCTGATCGGGTTCAACGAGACCCTGATCGTATACCTGCTGGCCATCGCCTCGCCCACCCACGGCGTGCCGGCCTCGATGTATTACTCCGGCTGGGCCGGGCAGAACGCACGCGCCATCGAATACCGTTCCGGCTGGGGCGGCACGCATGACGGCGATCACTACTTCAACGGCAAGACCTATTACGGCATCAGGCTCGATGTCGGCGTGGGCAGCGGCGGCCCGCTGTTCTTCACGCACTACTCGTTCTTCGGCTTCGACCCGCACCAGCTCCGCGATCGCTTCACGGGTTCGTATTTCGACAACAACCGCAACATCGCGCTCATCAGCCACGCCTATTCCATCGACAACCCCAAGCACTATCCCGGCTACGGCGCGGATGCCTGGGGCCTGACCGCGAGCGACGGTCCCAGCGACTATGTCGCCGCCGCGCCCGATGCGGGCAATGACACCGGCACCATCGCGCTCACGGGCGCCCTCGCCTCGTTCCCCTACACGCCCGAGGCCTCGATGGCCGCTTTCAAGCACTACTACCGCGATCTCGGCGCCGAGCTGTGGGACATCTACGGACCGCGCGACGCCTATAACCCGGCCGCGCACTGGGTGTCGCCGCTTTACATGGGGCTCAACCAGGCGCCCATCGTCGACATGGTGGAAAACTACCGCACCGGGTTGCTGTGGAAGAACTTCATGGCCAACCCTGAAATCTCGGTGATGCTGCAGAAGCTGGCCGCGGCCACGGCGGCACCCGCGGCGCCGGGGCCATGAAGCGCTGGGCGCCGCTGGTGCTGGGGCTTGCGCTGGGCAGCGTCGGCGTGCTGCGCGCGGCCGAACCTGCGATCGTCACCGTCGACGCACGGACCCCCGGCACGCCTTTCCCGCACTTCTGGGAACAGGCCTTCGGATCCGGCCGCGCCATCCTCAGCCTGCGCGAGAGCTACCGCAACGATCTGCGCGACATGAAACGGGCCGCGGATTTCCGCTACGTGCGGTTCCACGCCATATTCCATGACGAAGTCGGCGTGTACCGGGAGACCGCCGATGGCACGCCACAATTCAATTTCACCTACGTCGACCAGATCTACGACGGACTGCTCGCGAACGGCGTGCGACCCATCGTCGAGATCAGCTTCATGCCCCGGCAGCTCGCCGCACGGCAGGACGTGCATCCCTTCTGGTACCAACAGGTCGTCTCGCCCCCCAAGGACTACGCGAAATGGGACGCGTTGATCCACGCCTTCGCCGCACACCTCGTCGAGCGCTATGGCATCGACGAAGTGGCGCAGTGGTATTTCGAAGTCTGGAACGAACCCAATATCGACTTCTGGAGCGGTGAACCCAAGCAGCAGACCTACTTCGAGCTCTACGATCACACCGCGCGAGCGCTCAAGGCCGTGGACCCGAAGCTGCGCGTCGGCGGGCCGGCCACGGCGGCCGCCGACTGGGTGCCCGAGTTCATCGCGCACGTCGCCGCCAACGCGGTGCCCGTGGATTTCATCTCCACCCATGGCTATGCCGACGATACGGTCGAGAACCTGTTCCACGACAGTCTCGACGTGCCCTACGACCAGCGCCTGTGCCGCGCCGTCGCCAAGGTGCACGCACAGATCAAGGCGTCCGCCCGGCCCGCGCTGCCGCTGTTCTGGACCGAATGGAACGTACCCAGCTTCGGCGAGACCTACCACGCGCGCGACACGACCTACGTGGGCGCGGCGCTCGCCGACGACATCCGGCAGTGCGACGGCCTGGTGGATATCCTCTCCTTCTGGACCTTCGATGACGTATTCGAGGAGAACGGCGTCAAGCGCGAACCCTTCGATGGCGGCTTCGGCACGCTCGCGCCCGGCGGCATCCGCAAGCCTTCGTACTATGCGTATGGCCTGCTGCACCGGCTGGGCACCACGCGCCTCGCCAACGATGCCGCCGGCGTGCTCGTGACCCGCCGCGACGACGGCGTGCTGGCGATCGCGGCCTGGAACGTCGTGGACCCGGACCACAGCGCGGACGGGCAGGATCCAGCGCGCCGGCTCACACTGCGCTTCAGCCATGTGCCGCCCGATGCCACGGTCACAGTGCGACGCGTGGACGACACCCACGGCAACGTCCTGCCCACCTATCGCGCCCTGGGCAGCCCTCGCTATCCCACGGTGCGACAGGTGGCCGACATGAATCGCGCGTCGGCAGACAATGCGCCGGAGCGGCAGACCCTGCGCAAGGGTGGGCTGACGCTGAGCGTGCCAGCGAATGGTCTGGTGCTGCTGGAACTCGCCACGCGCTGACGAGCGGAACAGCCGGGACCGGCACCGGTCCTGGTTCCGGCGATCGCACGGGGCGCACGCGCCGCGCGCCATACGCTATCCTAGCGACCTGCGGACCCGATCCTCCCCATGCCACACACTGCCGTCGCTCCTGCCGAACTCGAATCCGCCGCCCGCGCCTTGCTGGCCGGCGAAACCGATTACATCGCCAACCTGGCCAATCTCGCCGCGCTGGTGTTCAACACGCTGCCGGACCTGAACTGGGCCGGTTTCTACCTGCTGAAGGACGAGGAGCTCGTGCTCGGTCCGTTCCAGGGCAAACCCGCCTGCGTGCGCATCGGCATCGGCAAGGGCGTCTGCGGCGCGGCCATCGCCACCCGTGCAGCGCAGCTGGTGCCGGACGTCCACGCCTTTCCCGGCCACATCGCCTGCGACGCCGACTCGCGCTCGGAACTGGTGGTGCCGTTCTGGCGCGCGCAACGGCTGGCCGGCGTGTTCGACCTCGACAGCCCGCTGCCCGGCCGGTTCACCCCCGCGGATCGCGACCTGATCCAGTCGCTGGTGCGGCTGCTCGACTGCTGAAGGCTCCCGCCGCATGCGCATCACACCCGGCACGCAATTCGCGAGCGACAACACCGCCGGCATCTGCCCCGAGGCCTGGTCGGCCATGGCCGCGGCCATGCAGGGCTCGGCGCCGAGCTATGGAACCGACCGCTGGACCGAACGCGCCTGCGACGCGATCCGCAGCGTGCTGGAATTCCCGGACGCCGAGATCTTCTTCGTGTTCAACGGCACCGCGGCCAACTCGCTGGCGCTCGCCGCCTGCTGCCAGAGCTACCACGGCGTGATCTGCCACGAGTTCGCGCACATCGAAACCGACGAGTGCGGGGCGCCCGAGTTCTTTTCCAACGGCTCCAAGCTGCTGCTGGCCAGCGGCGCGCACGGCAAGCTCGATCCACAGGCCGTGGAGCTGCTGGTCACCAGGCGCACCGACCTGCACTACCCGCACCCGCGGGTGGTCTCGCTGAGCCAGAGCACCGAGCTGGGCACGGTCTATACGCCCGCGGAGATCGCCGCCGTCGGCGCGGTGGCCAGGCGCCACCAGCTCTACCTGCACATGGATGGCGCACGTTTCGCGAACGCGCTGGCGGCCACGCAGCAGCGGACACCCGGCAGCACGGCAGCCGACCTCACCTGGCGCGCGGGTGTCGACGTGCTGTGCTTCGGTGGCACCAAGAACGGCATGCAGTCCACCGAAGCGGTGGTGTTCTTCAACCGCGCGCTGGCGCAGGATTTCGAATTCCGCTGCAAGCAGGCGGGACAGCTGGCATCGAAGATGCGCTTCCACAGCAGCCAGTGGCTCGGCGCGCTCGAGCACGGCGCGTGGCTGCGGCACGCGGCGCACGCCAACGCCATGGCGCAGCGGCTGGCGCAGGGACTGCTGGCGGTGCCTGGAGTTTCGCTGTCGCAGCCCGTGGAGGCCAACGCGGTGTTCGCGCGCCTCACCGACGCCGCGGCGCAGGCGCTCGGGCACCGCGGCTGGCACTTCTATGCCTTCATCGGCGCCGGCCAGTACCGCTTCATGTGCTCCTGGGAAACGCAACCGGAGCACATCGACGCCCTGCTCGCCGATCTGCGCGCCGCCGCCTAAGGCTGCGCATCCAGCGCCAGGTAATCCGGCTCGGCCGCCACCCGCGCCAGCCACGCGCGCACCGCCGGATACGGCGCCAGCACATGCCCACCCTGCTCGGCGACGTGCGTGTACGCATACAGCGCGATGTCGGCGATGCCGTAGCGCTCGTCCACGAAGAACGTGCGTGACTTCAGGTGCCGCTCCATCACCGCCAGCGCCGCGCGTCCGGTCTCCAGCAGCCGCGGCAGATCCTGCCGGCGCGGATGGTCCGCTGCGAGATGCCGCACGATGAAGCGCGGCGTCGCGACGTAGGGTTCATGGCTGTACTGCTCGAAGAACATCCACTGCAGCGTTTCGGCACGCGCGCGGCGGCTACGCGGCGCGAAGCGCGTGTCCTCCGCGAGGTACCAGAGGATGGCGTTGGATTCGAAAATGAAACTGCCGTCGTCGAGTTCCAGCACCGGAATGCGGCCGTTGGGATTGCGCGCGAGGAATTCGGGCGTGCGCGTTTCGCCCCGGAGGATGTCCTTCTCGACATACTCGAACGGCAGCTGCAATTGGCGCAGCAGCAGACGGATCTTGTAGCCGTTTCCGGAGTCGAGGTAATCGTAGAGTTTCAGCATCGGGATCTCACGAAGGCTGGACGGGTGACGCAATTTGACAGTTGCGGATTTCGTTACTGACTGTATATTTCAACGCTAGCACTTTGATAAATATGTCATGTGACGGCGGACAGCTCCTCGAAAGCACTTTAAGTTTTTGCTCTAACCCAGTTGTAGGACAGCCATGACTGAGCTGCTGGAACACTTCGAACGCGCCACCTTGGTGCTGGTCAGTGGCGGAGCCCTCAAGGAGCGACTGGCGTCCGCCTACTGTCGTCATCTGTGCGGTCTCTCGCGCAGCGCCATCCCGGGCGAAATCCTCGAAGACTATTTATTGTTGTTCAATACGTTACACAAGGAACCTGCGAGCCGGGATGAGGATGCGGTGCGCGCTTCGATCCGCAAGCTCTCGCTGGATGAAGCCGCACTGTGCTCGGAGCTGATCGTGCGCATGTACAGCCAGGTCACCCGCCAGAAGCTGCGCCTGATGCCGCGCGAGCAGCCGCCCGCACGCGCCGCCTCGCCTGCCCTGTTCCTGACCCCGGCCAGCGTCAGTCAAGTTTGAATTCGATGGTGTCCCAGCGCGCCGTGTCTTCATGGCGCGCCTGTCGGCGTGCGGCATCGGAGAGCGCGCGTTCATCCCACGCCACGGTGTCGTGCACCAGCCCCTCGAGTGCCTTCGGGCGTGGCACTTCGCGCCCGAAGCAGGGCAGCAGGATCACCGGCCGGTTGCAGGACTTTGCCCAGTTGAGCTGGAACAGCAGCTGGTCGAGATGGGTCTCAGCCAGGCTGGAGAGCGCTATGATGACTTCGGCGTGCGCCATCTGGCGGCGCAGTTCTTCGCGTTCGGCTTCCGGGCCCCCGGCGGGCCGGCGCTTCGGGGCCGCCAGATTGCCGTAGAAGAAATTGCGCGCGCTCTCGAGATACTCGAACACCCGCAGGTAGTCGTCGCTCTCTTCCCAGGCGTGCGTGACGTAAATCCTGATGGGATCGCGTTGTGACATGCTGTAAGTGTACTGTGCGCGCCTCGGAGAACAAAAGCTTTGCGATTGCTGGTCTATAACATCCGCTACGCCACCGGAACGGGCATCGGCTTCCACCTGCCGCTGCCGGGCGCCGGTTACCTGCGCAGTTCCGCCCGGGTGCTGGAGCAGATCACCCAGTTCATCCGCAGCGAGGATCCGGACCTGGTGGGGCTGATCGAGGTCGACACCGGTTCGGTGCGCAGCCGCATGGTCAACCAGGCCGAGTACATCGCCAACGCGCTGGGCCACTACACGGCCTACCAGTGCAAGTACGGCGAGGCGTCCGTCAACCATTGGGTCCCGATCGTCCGCAAGCAGGGCAACGCGCTGCTGGCCGCGCCGCGCGTCACGGGCGAGCGCTTCCACTACTTCGACACCGGCATCAAGCGGCTGATCATCGAGCTGGAACTCGATGAGGTGTGCATTTTCCTGGTCCACCTGTCGCTGAAATACCGGCATCGCCAGTACCAGCTGCGCACCCTGCACGACCTGGTGGTGCGCTCCAGCAAGCCGGTGATCGTGGCCGGCGATTTCAACACCTTCTGGGGCAGCCACGAGATCTACCTGTTCCAGCGCGCCACGCGGCTGGAGAGTGCCAACGCCGCGGCGCTCGGCTCCTACCCGGCTCGCAGGCCGCGCGCCGAACTCGATTTCATCCTGGCGAGTCCCGAGCTCGAGATCCTCGATTTTCGCATCCCGCCCGTCAATTTTTCCGACCACCGCCCGCTGGTGTGCGACTTCCGGCTGCGCGGCTGAAGGGGAATCACATGGCTGACCAGACCAACAGCAAGCTCGACATCGACCCGGACGGCATCGCCTGGCTGAGCCTGGACGTGCCGGGGTCCTCGGCCAACACGCTGGGCAGGGCCGTGACCACGGAACTGCAGGCCGTGATCGCGCAGCTCGCGGCCAAGCCGCCGAAAGGGCTGGTGATCCGCTCCGCCAAGGCCTCCGGCTTCATCGCGGGCGCCAACATCCACGAATTCACGGCTTTCAAGAACAGCGCCGACGCGCTGGCCACCATCCAGGTGGGCCAGCGGCTCATGGACGCCATCGAAGCGCTGCCCTGCCCCACGGTCGCGGCCATCCACGGCTTTGCGATGGGTGGCGGGCTCGAGCTGGCACTGGCCTGCACGTACCGGGTGGCCGTGGGCGATGGCAAGCTCGCGCTCGCGCTGCCGGAAGTGCAGCTTGGCATCCATCCCGGGTTTGGCGGCACGGTGCGCTCGGTGCGCCTGCTGGGCGTGCGGGCGGCCATGGAGCTGATGCTCACCGGCAAGAGCGTGCGCGCGCCGCGGGCGCTCGGCCTGGGACTGGTCGACAGGTTGGTGGACACGCCCGACCAGCTCGCCACCGCGGCGCGCGAGCTGATCGACACGCGGCCCGCCCCGCATCGACCGGCACTGCTGGAGCGTGCCATGAGCTGGCCCATGGTGCGGCCGTGGATCGCGAAGGCGTTGCTGAACCAGGTGCAGGCCAAGGCGCCGCGCGAGCACTATCCCGCGCCGTACGCCATGGTCGAGCTGTGGAAGAAGTACGGCGCCAGTGGCCGCGCCGCCTATGACGCCGAAGCGCGCTCCATCGCGCAGCTGTTCGAATCCTCCACCGCGCGCGCGCTGGTGCGCGTGTACCTGCTCACCGAGCGGCTCAAGTCGCTGGCGAAAGGCGGCGGCGAGGTGCAGAAGGTGCACGTGGTGGGCGCGGGCGTGATGGGCGGCGACATCGCGGCGTGGTGCGCGCTGCGCGGGCTCGAGGTGACGCTGCAGGATCGCGAGTTGAAGTACATCGAGCCCGCCCTGGGGCGCGCGGAGAAGCTGTTCGAAAAGCGCATCAGCGACGCCACGCAGCGCGCCGCGGCCAGCGCGCGGCTCAAGGCGGACGTCGCGGGAGAAGGCGTGGCGGGCGCGGATCTGCTCATCGAAGCCATCTTCGAAGACCTGGGCGCCAAGCAGGCGCTGTACGCCGCGGCGGAGCCGAAGCTCAAGCCCGACGCCACGCTGGCCAGCAACACCTCGAGCCTGACCATCGAGACGCTGTCGGCGAAGCTCGCCGATCCGGCGCGCATGGTCGGTCTGCACTTCTTCAATCCCGTGGCGCAGATGCCGCTGGTGGAAGTGATCCACACCGACGCCACCTCGCCGCAACACCTGTCCAAGGCCATGGCTTTCACGCGCCGCATCGACAAGTTGCCGCTGCCCTGCCGCAGTGGTCCGGGATTTCTGGTGAACCGCGTGCTGTTCCCGTATCTCGACGAAGCGCTGTTCGCGGCCGGCGAAGGCGTGCCGCTCGCCGACATCGATCGCGCCGCCGAGGAATTCGGCATGCCGATGGGGCCGATCGAACTGGCCGACGTGGTGGGCCTGGATGTGATGCTGCACGTGGGCGAGATCGTCAACCAGGGACTGGGTCGCGACTCGCCGCCCTACCTCAGTCGCGTGCGCGAACTGGTGGCCGCCAGGCAGCTCGGGCGCAAGAGCGGCCAGGGGTTCTACAAATGGGTGGACGGCAAGTGCGAGAAGCCCACCGCCGCGGGCACGCCTCCGGCCGAATTCGCCGACCGCCTGATCCTGCCGATGATCAACGAGTGCGTGGCCTGCCTGCGCGACGGCATCGTCGCCGACGAGGACCTGGTCGACGCGGGCGTGGTGTTCGGCACCGGCTTCGCGCCGTTCCGGGGCGGTCCGCTGCACTACGCCCGCGAGCGCGGATTGCCGCAAATCCTCGCGAAATTGCGTGACTTCGCGCAGCTTCACGGACGCCGCTTCGAGCCCGATGCCGGCTGGGAGCGACTGCTGTGAACTGCGTGCCAATGTCGGCTTGGTGGGCTGTGCTAGCATCGCGGGTGCTATGAGCGAAGATAGAGTTGTCGACGTTGCCCTGCTGCGAAAGCTCTCCCCGCTGGACGGCATGAAGAACGAGAACCTCGTGTCCCTGGCACGCAAGGTCGGCACCAGTCATCTCGCCGCCAACCGCGTGCTGTTCAAGGAAGGCGACAACGACCGGCGCACCATCTGGCTGCTCTCGGGCCTGCTCGAACTGCGCGAAGGCGAGAAGACCGTCGCCATGCTCAAGGGCGGCACCCCGGAAACGCGCACCCCGCTGGCACCCAAACTGCCGCGCCGCGTGAACGCGCGCGCCGTGGAGCCCATCGAATACCTGTCCATCGACAGCGACCTGCTGGACATGATGGTGACCTGGGACCAGACCGGCACCTACGAAGTCGGCGAGCTGCAGGCGCAGTTCGGTGGCAACACCGGCGACGACTGGATGACCACGCTGCTGCAGACCAAGGCGTTCCATCGCATTCCACCCGCCAACATCCAGGCCATCTTCATGCGCATGCAGCGCGTCGGCTGCCGCGCCGGCGAAGTGGTGATCCAGCAGGGCACCGAAGGCGATTATTTCTATGCCGTGGTGAGCGGCCGCGCCGTGGTGACGCGCGAGACGCCGCTGAACCGCGACGGCCTGCGGCTGGCGGAACTCGGCGTGGGCGACACCTTCGGCGAGGAGGCGCTGATCTCCGAAGCGAAGCGCAACGCCACGGTCACCATGCTCACCGACGGCGTGCTGATGCGCCTCAACAAGCAGGACTTCCGCGAGCTCATGAACGAGCCGCTGCTGCAGTGGGTCGACCATGCCGAAGCCTCGGCACTGGTGGCGCGCGGCGGCAAGTGGCTCGACGTGCGGCTGCCATCGGAATTCCAGAACCTCGCCATCGAGGGCGCGCTCAACATCCCGCTCTATTTCATGCGCCTCAAGCTCGCGACGCTGGATCGCGAAACGCCGTATGTCGTGTACTGCGACACCGGCCGGCGCAGTTCGGCCGCCGCGTTCATCCTCATCGAGCGCGGTTTCGACGCCTACGTGCTCAAGGGCGGCATGGCCAGCGCCGAGCAGGCGCTGACGCGTCCCGACTGAGTCGGTCCCCTGGCACCGGATCAGTCGCCGGACGGGTTGCTCGCGACGCGCCGGCCGCCCTGTCCGTGCTCGAAGACCCACTTGCGGTGATAGTCCAGGAACGCGCATTGCGCGGGCAGGAATGACCCCACCTGCAACGTGCGGCTGATCCCCCAGGCCTTGAGCACGGCGGGATTGAGGTGGCGCGAGACCAGCAGCGTGCCATCATCCGCGAATCCGATATGGCCGCGCTCGAACAGGTGCGCGACGTGGGGTGAGAGCAGCAGCCCGTTGTTCCCGTCCAGCATCTCCGCCTCGCTGCAGACGCGCCACGGCTTGATGTGCACCGCGCGCAGCTGGCGCCGGTCCAGCACACCGCATACGCGGCAACGCGGCTCCACGGCTGCCACGCGCTCGCGGAACTCGCCCTGGCCGTGCCGCGCGGCCAGCAGGCGCTGGCGCAGCGTGGGATCGAGATCCAGCAGGCCGCGCAGCGCGCTCTCGCGCAGCGGGTCGGCGTCCGCGCCCGCGGTGTCGAAGATCAGGTCCGCGAGCAGCAATGCGGGCTCGCGCCCCTTCACTGTCAACTCCAACGCGCCTGACGCGTTGTGACAGGGATGCCCGCTGGCCTGTTGCAGGGAGCGGGGTGCGCCAGGAATCAGCGTCACGATGTCGTCCGGTATGCACAGCACGAGTTTGCGTTGCGTCACCCGCATCCAGCACTGCGGCTGCCGCGTAGTGCCTTGCAGAAATTGCACGCGGTACTGGTTGCCCAGCAGGCCGCTGGCGACGCTCCACCCGCCGCGCCGCGCGCCGGCTTCAAGCAGGGCATCCAGCGCAGCGCGCTGGGCGGCGCCGCGCAGCTGGCCGCGCAGTTCTGTAAGTGGCTTCTCCTGCCAGACAGGGGATTTCATGATCGCGATTTTGTATCATCGAAGCCTGCAGGAGGTAGCATGAACGCCTCAAACCGCTGGACGGGTCGCACAAGTCTTGCGCTGTTGTCGGTCGCGGCGCTGAGCGCCTGCCATGACGACCACCGGGTGATCGACTTCGCGCCCACGCAGATCGAATACGGTCTCGCGGTGGCGGACTTCAATGGCGACGGCATCGCCGACGTGGTCTCCGCGCGCACCCTGTACCAGCCCTCCTCGCCGGTGGCGGCCGGAACCCTGTACGCCTACCTGCACAGCGCCACCGCCGCCGCAGGTTTCGCGAGCCCCGTGACCTACGCCGCCGGCAATGAACCGCTGTTCCTCGCCAGCGCCGACCTCAACGGCGATGGTCTGCCCGACGTGGTCTCGGCCAGCGCCTACGATGGCAATCTTTCGATCTATCTCGACAGCGCCACCACCCCCGGCACGTTCGGCACGCCCACGGTGCTCGCCGCCCCGGGCGCATCGCAGGTGGTGATCGCCGACCTCAACGGCGACGGCAAGCCCGATCTGCTCGCGGCGGACTATTCGGTGCACCTGTTCCTGCAGGACGCCACCACGCCAGGCACGTTCCTCGCCCCGCTCGGCCTGTCCAGCGGCGGCGCAAACTGGGTCGCGGTCGGCGACCTGAACCACGACGGCATGCCGGACGTGGTGGTCACCGACGCCACGGGCGTGAAGGTGTTCTTCCACGTGGCGCCGGCCACGGGCGCGGCCTTCGGCACGCCGCTCACCGTGTTCACCCAGACTGCGAACCCCTTCTTCTCCGGTGCCAACCTCGTGGCCATCGGCGATTTCAACGGCGACGGCTACCTGGATCTCGCCATCACGGATCCGGGTCCGCCCGACAGCACGCCGCCCAGCGTCTACATCCTGCTGCAGGATGCCGCCAATCCGGGTTCGTTCCTGGCACCGGTGGCCTACTCGCTGCCCATGGGCCAGGTGGCGCAGACCCTCACCGCCGCTGACCTCAACGGCGATGGCCGGCTGGACCTCGTGATCGGCGACGAGCGCGGCGTGAACGTGCTGCTCGCCAGCGCCACGACGCCGGGGACCTTCGGCGCCGCCAGCTACTATGCGACGCCCTATGGTGCCTACCAGGTCGGCATTGCGGACGTGAACGGCGATGGCCTGCCTGACATCGTCACCACCAACACCTCGACCGCACCGCTGGTCGCGGGCGTCTACACCACGCAGCCTGGCGTGCTGCTGCAGGATGCGGCGAACCCGGGCAGCTTCCTGGCGCTGCAGGATCTGCCGTAGGGCTGGCTACAGCAGCTGCCAGAGGCGCCAGTAGGCGCCGAAGTCGGTCAGGGCCACGAACGCGAGGCCAGCCAGTGCGCCGTCCATGTGCGCGTCGTGATTGATGCGGCCACGCGGGTTGCGTGCGGCGTACCAGGTGTAGGCCAGGAATCCCACGGCGTACAGCGGCGCGGGAATGGGCACCGGCAGCGGCAGCACGTAGATGGACTGCGTCGGGAAATAGACGATGGACGCGAACAGCACCGCGAGAATCGCGCCCGACGCGCCCAGACAGGCGTAATCCGGGTTCTTGCGCTGCTTGAAATACGTGCCGAAGCCGCTGGCCAGCAGTCCCACCACGTACAGCACGAAGAACCGCGGCGACCCGATGACGCGCTCCAGCGCCACGCCGAACGACCACAGCGTCAGGGCGTTGAACAGCAGGTGGCCGTAATCGGCATGGATGAACGCGCTGGTGACCAGCGTGTAGTACTGGTTCCGGCGCGGCATCCAGTAGGGCCGGAACAGGTTGTTCTGGATCAGCTGCGGCGCGAAGCTCAATGCGCTCACGCTGATGGCCACGATCGCGAGCAGCAGCACGCCGCACACGGGCGCGCCGTAGATGAATTGGTCCAGCATGCGTGCAGGGTACCTTGGATTCCGCATCGCCGCCTGCTGAAATGGCGGCATGGATGCCGCTCCACGGATCACCGCGCCCCGCCGCCACGCGCGCCGTGGCCCGTTCTGGGCTGCGATCGGCGTTGCCCTCTGGGCGGCTGCGTTGCCGGGCCACGCGCAGCGCTCGGCCCCGCCGGACGAACCTGCGGCGCCCAGCGGCACGCTGCCCATCGGCCATGGCGTGTACCTGGTGCGTGGCCGCGCCAACGCGACCTTCGTGGTCGGATCCAGCGGCGTGATGCTGATCGACACCATGACGCCCGGCAACGGCGCACTGCTGCGGCAGAGCATCGCCGCCGTGACCCCGCTGCCCATCGCCTGCGTGATCAACACGCATTTCCATCTGGATCACACCGGCAGCAACGCCACCTTCGGGGCGTTGCATGTGCCGATCATCGCCCAGGCCAACGTGCTCCGGCGCGTCTCGATGAGCACGCAGAATGTCCGCGGCGAAACCATCGCGCCGGCGCCGGCCGCGGCGCGCCCGACGGCGACCTTCGCGGAGCACAAGCGCGTGCAGTGCGGCGGCGTGCGGGCCCGCTTGGTGCACCTGCCCCATGCGCACACCGACGGTGACCTGTACGTGTGGCTGCCGGCCCAGGACGTCCTGGTCAGCGGGGATGTCGCCAAGACCGACGAGTATCCGTTCTGGGACGCGGGCAACGGGGGCACGCTGGCGGGGACGCTGGCGGGCATACGCCGGATCCTGGCGCGCATGGACGCGCAGACGGTGCTGCTGCCGGGACACGGCGGTCCCGGCGATCGCCGGCGTCTGCAGGTCTACCTCGCGATGATGGAGCGCACACGCGACACCGTGGCCGCGCTCAAACGGCGGGGTGAGAGCGTAGACGCGGTGCTGGCGCGCAGGCTTCTCGCCTCGGACCGCTCGGCCGGCGAGGACGGACCGGATTTCCGCGACCTGTTCGTGCGCGCCGTGTACGAGTCACCGCTCGCGCCCTGAGGGCCGCTCGCGCTAGTATCCGCGGCATCAGGGGGGAGTCGCATGCGCAGCCTGGCCGGTTGGTTCGCTTTGCTGTGCGCAGCCGCGCTGCTGGCCGCCTGCGGCACGCCCTCGCGACCCGATCCCGCCGCAGCGCCTGCCGGGGTTCCCGCCGGCACCACCTGGGATTCCATGAAGGGTCTGCCCGACTGGCACGGCGCGTGGACCAAGCCCGAGCCGCTCGACCAGGGTCCGTTCGTGGCCTGCTGCATCGCTGGCAGCACCACGGTGCCGCTCACGCCGAAGTTCCTGGCGATCCGCGACCAGGCCGCGCGCTCCATCCAGAAAGGCGTGGGCGTCTCCAACAATATCGTCACCTGCCAGCCGGACGGCGTGCCCAGCAACTTGTTGCACGGGCTCGCCCACCAGTACCTGTTCACGCCCGGCCTGGTGGTGATGCTGCTCGAGGACGGCGAAGTGCGTCGCATCCACACCGATGGCCGCGCGCATCCGCCGCTGGGCACGCTGCACACCAGCGTCGAAGGCGACTCGATCGGGCACTGGGAAGGCGGCACCCTGGTGGTGGACACCGTGGGCATGAGCACCGAGGCCAACCTGTTCCTCACCAACGGCATGAAGGTGGGCCGCGACACGCACGTGGTGGAGCGCATCGCGCTCCGGGACAAGGACACGCTGCGCATCGAAACCACGATCACCGATCCGGAGATCTTCAGCGCGCCCTACACCTATGCGCTGCTGTACACGCGGCTGCTGCGCGAAGAGGATTTCGACATCGGTTGCAGCCAGTCCAACCGCGACAACGACCAGACGCTCGATCTCACGCCGCCGCCCGAGGACGACTGAAGCACGCTTCAGCGATCACACATGCCACACTCCCGAAAACTCCCCGCCGTGCTTGCCAGCGGCGCACTGGCGCTCACGGCCAGCAGCGGCGCCCGCGCGCACCATTCGTTCGCCATGTTCGACTCCACGCAGTGCAAGGCGATCGCCGGCACGGTGCGAAACTTCCAGTGGACCTTCCCGCATTCCTGGATCTGGCTGAACGTGCCGGGCAGGAACGGCACCGTGCAGGTGTGGGGATTCGAAGGCGAGCCGCCCTCGGATCTCAGCCGCCAGGGCTGGAAGAAGAACACGCTGCAGAAGGGCGACAAGGTGAACCTGCACTACAACCCGCTGCGCGACGGCCGCATGGGCGGCGCGTTCAGCAGCGCGCTGCTGCCGGATGGCACGCTGTTGATGGCGATCCGCGGCAAGGGCGACGCCTGCGCGGAGATCGTGAAACCGGCGGCCCGATAGCCGCTACATGGTGTGCGTGGCTTTGTCGCCCGACAGCGCGCCCGCCAGGTAGTTCTCGATCTTGGTGCGTGTCTGGCCGCGGTCCTGGTCGCTGAATTTCACGCCGATGCCGGCGGTGCGCTTGCCGGTCGCGCCCTTGGGGGTGACCCAGATGACGTGGCCCGCCACGGGCAGCTTTTCGTCCTCGCCCATGAGATTGAGCAGCATGAACACTTCATCGCCCAGCCGATAGACGCTGTTGGTGGGAATGAACAGGCCGCCGTTCTGCACGTACGGCATGTACGCCAGGTACAGCGCGCTCTTGTCCTTGATCGTGAGCGTCAGCAGGCCCGGTTTGGAACTGCCCTGTCTTGAGTTCAAGTCTTTTGCCATCCTCTACACCGCTCCGCTACCCATCTGCCACTGCCACAACAGGCGCTCCAGCAGCAGCGTCTTGTTGACCGGGGTGGCTTCCAGCCGCCGCATCTCGGTCACCCCGGCCGCAAGCCGCAGCAACCGGCCTATATTCTTGACGTAATCTGCGGAGCGCAAGTGGGCTGCAGTTGGCACTTTGTGCGCACCGAGCAACCGCTCTGTGAGCCAGTTCTCGATGCAGCGCAGGCGCAGCGCGAGATCGCGCTCCTTCGCTTCCCCCCGGGTCCAGCTTTCGGCCAGGAACGGGATGTTCACGGGCTGGCCGGATTCGAGCTGCTGCATGAGCTGCCAGCTTTCGTCCCGCAGCCGGCGGAACCCCTTGAGGTCCACGTCGCGGGCCAGCAGCGGCGCGTTGCCGAGCACGTCCAGCACGGCGTCCCAGTCGCCGGCGCCCTGCTCCGCCACCAGCCAGGCCCGCGCCGCCTCGCGACCCGGCGCGGGCACCTTCAGCCACACGCAGCGGCTGCGTAGCGTCGCCGGCAGGCGCGAGGGGCTGGTGGTGAGCAGGATGACACTCACGCCCGCACGGGGCTCCTCCAGCGTTTTAAGCAGGGCATTGGCGGCATTGGCATTCAGGGCCTCGGCCGGCGTCAGGATGGCGACGCTGGCCTCCCCGGCGTGGCTGGTCAGGCCCAGTTCGCCCATGAGATCGCGCACCTGCTCCACCCTGATCTGCTTCGAATCCTCCTCGGGAGCCACCCAACGCAGGTCCGGGTGCTGACCCGCCAGCACCTGCCGGCAGTCGCGGCAGACGCCGCAGGGTGCCGGTGTCTGTTTGCAGAGCGCGGCCTGGGCCGCATACCGGGCCAGTGCGTCGCCGCCCGCACCTGGCGCTTCGTGGACCAGCAGTCCCGAGGGGAAGCGGCCCAGGGCACGGGCACGGACCAGCTGCTCGCACTGGGTCTTGAGCCAGGGAATGTTCACAGGTCCGCCAGCGCCTGCTGGGCCGCCGCGATGACCTCGGGCAAGGGCCGCGCGGCGTCGAGCACGCGGAAGCGCTGCGGTTCGTCCGCGGCCAGCGCCAGGTAACACGCGCGCACCCGCTCGAAGAATTCCACGCGCTCGGATTCGAAGCGGTCCGGCCGGGCGGCACGCGCCGCGGCACGCGCCAGCCCCAGCGCCACGGGCAGGTCGAACAGCAACGTGCGATCGGGCCTGAGGCCGCCCAGCACGCGCTGCTCCAGATCGTCGATCCAGGCGCGCTCCAGGCCACGACCCGCGCCCTGGTAGGCGCGCGTCGCGTCGGTGAAGCGATCGCACAGCACCCAGGCGCCGGCCTGCACCGCCGGCCGGATCAGCGTGTCCACGTGCACCGCACGGGCCGCGAACATCAACAGCGTTTCGGCCGCCGGGTTGATCTGCTCGCTGCCCCGCTGCAGCAGCAGCTCGCGCAGCTGTTCCGCCAGCGGCGTCCCGCCGGGTTCGCGCGTACGCTGCACGCGCCTGCCCTGCGCCCGCAGCCAGCCCTCGAGTGCGCTGATCACGGTGGACTTGCCGGCGCCTTCCACGCCTTCCAGCGTGATGAAGCGTCCGCCCGCGTGCGAATGCGCCGGCGCGTTCATTTGGGCGTGAAGCCGATGCGGCGCAGGTAACGGGCCAGCGCCTGCTCGTGCTCGGCGTACGTCACCGAGAAATGGTGGCGGCCGTCGCCCGCGCCGGTGGCCACGAAGTACAACGCCTGGCTGGTGTCAGGATGCAGCGCGGCGTGCAGCGAGGCCGCGCCGGGCAGGCAGATCGGCGTGGGCGGCAGGCCCTCGCGCGTGTAGCTGTTGTAGGGCGTGTCGGTACGCAGATCGCGGGTGCGGATATCGCCATCGTAGCTCTCGCCCAGGCCGTAGATCACGGTGGGATCCGACTGCAGCCGCATGCCGAGCTTCAGCCGGTTCACGAACACCGCCGCCACCAGGCCACGCTCATCGGCGCGGCCGGTTTCCTTCTCGACGATGGACGCGAGCGTGAGCGCCTCCTCGGGCGTCTTCAGCGGCAGGTCGGGCGCACGCGATGCCCAGGCACTGGCCAGCTCGCGCTGCATGCGCTCGAACGCGAGCTGGTAGACCACGCGCTCGGAACTGCCGTCGGCGAACCGGTAGGAATCGGGAAAGAAACGGCCTTCCGGGTTGACGCCCGCGTGGCCGAGCTTTTCCATCAGGGCGGCCGTGCCCAGGCCCTTGAACTCGTGTGTCAAGCCGGGCGCGGCCTCCAGCAGCGCGCGCATCTGCGCGAAGGTCCAACCCTCGGGGATGGTGAGCTGCGCGAGGATCACCTGCCCGCTGGCGATGTTGGCCAGCAGCTGCGCGAGTGTCATGCCGGGCGCGAGCGCGTAGCGCCCCGCGTGCATCAGCAAGGGCTCGCCGCCGGCTCGCACGCGCCATTCGATCAGTCGCGGCTGCTGCAGCAGGCGCCGTTGCGCCAGCGAGCCGAGCACCGCGCGCAGGCCGCTGCCCGGCGGCACCACGAAGGTATCGGCCGTGGTGAGCGGCAGCGCGCGCTGCAGTGCCTGGCCGGACTGCCACCAGCCCCAGGCCGCGAGGCCAGCCACCACGACGACGGACAGCAACAGGAATCTAAGCAGTTTCAGCATCCAATCCCCTGCGCAAGGCCTCCAGCTGCGGATGCGGCGCGAGCGCGCGTCCGGCAAGATCGGCCACCGGCACCAGTCCCAGCCGCACATTGCTGAGATAGATCGAGCTGGCGTCCTGCACTTCCGTGCGCGCCACCGTGCGCACCACCACCGCGGTGCCCGTCCGGGCCGCGCGCGCCAGCACCACCCGCCGCGTCACGCCGGCCACGCCGGCCGCATCCAGCGCCGGCGTCACCAGCCTGCCGTGCAGCCACAGCCACACATTGCTCATGCTGCCCGAGATGAGCTGGCCCGCGCAGGTGCACATGAGCGCTTCGTCCCAGCCCTCCTGCCGCGCTTCCTGCTGGGCCAGCACCTGCTCCAGCCGGTTGAGGTGCTTGATGCCCGCCAGCCGCGGATTCTCCGCCAGCGGCACGGTGGACAGGCCGACGCGCAGCGGCGCCGTGGACTGCGCTGACCGGTCCAGCTCGTAGCGCAACAGTATACGCCGGCAGCGTTCGTCGCCCTGGGGCGCATAGCCGCGGGCGCGCGCATCCCCGCGCGTCACGATCAGCTTGAGCAGCCCGCGCGGCGCGTGCGCCGCCGCGGCCAGCAACTCGTTGCGCGCGGCGCGCTCCTGCTGCCAGTCGATGCCCAGCCGCAGGCAGCCCGTGCGCAGGCGCTGCAAATGCTCTTCCAGCCACAGCGGCTGCGCGTCCTCACAGCGCAGCGTCTCGAACACGCCATCGCCGAACTGCAGGCCGCGATCCAGCGCGGGCACGGAGGTCGCGGGCTGGCCATCCACCCACAGCAGCGGGGCCCCGGCGAGCGGTGCGTTCAGGTCGTCACTCCCAGCGCGCGCAGCAGGCCGCGCGCCTTGGCACGGGTCTCCTCCAGTTCCCGTCCCGGATCCGAGTCGGCGACGATGCCGGCGCCGGCGCGAAACCGCACCTCGGCGCCGTCCAGCGTCAGGCTGCGGATCAGGATGTTGAAGTCCATCGAGCCGTCGTGGCCGAGATAACCCAGTGCGCCGGTATACGCGCCACGCGGCGCGCCCTCCAGCTCGCCGATGAGCTGCATGCAGCGGAATTTGGGCACGCCGGTAATGGTGCCGCCCGGGAACACCGCGCGCAACACCGTCGCGGGACTCACGCCGCTGCGCAGCCGCCCGCTGACATTCGACACGATGTGGTGCACGTGCGCGTAGCTCTCCAGCGCCATGAACTCATCCACCTGCACCGTGCCCGGCTGGCACAATTTGCCCAGATCGTTGCGCTCCAGATCGATGAGCATCACGTGCTCGGCGCGTTCCTTGGGATGGCCGATGAGTTCGCTGAGCTCGCCGGATTCGCGCTGCGGCTGCCCGCTGCGCGGCCGCGTCCCGGCGATGGGGCGCGTGGCGATGCGATCGCCGCGCACGCTGACGAGACGTTCCGGCGAGGAACACAGCAGGCTCGTCGTGCCCAGCCGCGCCAGCGCGGCGAACGGCGCGGGATTGTGGCGCCGCAGGCTCTCATACACCGCGCCCGCATCCACGCCCGGTGCCAACCGCACCTGCCAGCCGCGCGACAGGTTGGCCTGGTAGATGTCGCCGGCGCGGATGAACTGTTGCGCGCGCCGAACGCGCTCCAGGTACAGCTCGGGTTCCTCTTCCAGCGTAGCGACGACCCTGAAGGCCTCCGGTCCTGGCAGCCCGGCGCGCCGGGCTTCCTGCAGCCGCGCGAGCAGTCGGGGCAGGAGCGATGGGTGCGCGCGCTCGACCACGGCCTGGCAACGCTGCGCTGCGTGGTCGAACACCAGCGCCGCGGGCACGCGCCAGGCGCAGGCCACCGGCGATTGCGTGGCGGCTGGCAGTTCCAGCCGGGGTTCGATGCCGCCCGCCATTTCGTAGCCCAAGTAGACCATCCAGCCACCGGTGAAGGGCGGTTGCCCTGCCTCGCTGGTGGCGGCCGGGGCCGCCGTCCGCCAGCCCTCATCCAGCGCCGCAAGGAAGGCGGCGCCCGCATTCGAATTCGATGACCTGGCCGCCATCGCCGGTGCCAACCCACGCGACACGAGTTGTCCGTGGTGATCCAGGGTGAGGGTTCCGGTGGGAAAGGCCGCCAGCACGCTGTAGCGCCCCAGCGGTCCCTGCGCCGCGCTGTCGAGCAGCACCGGAAACTCGGTGGCGTGGCGGCAGGCCAGCCAGCGCAACGCGTGGCTCGCGCACTCCACATCGACGATCAGCGGGCCGTGGTCAGTCACGGCGGCGGGCGTAGGCCGCGCTCAATGGCCCAGACGGCGGAAGATCAGCGTGCCGTTGGTGCCGCCGAAGCCGAACGAGTTCGACATGGCAACGTCGATTTTCATCTGGCGGGCTTCGTTGGGCACGAAGTCCAGGTCGCACTCCGGATCCGGCGTGTGCAGGTTGATGGTCGGCGGCGACACCTGGTCGCGGATCGCCAGCACGCTGAAGATCGCCTCCACCACGCCCGCCGCGCCCAGCAGGTGTCCGGTCATCGACTTGGTGGAATTCACCGCCAGACGGTAGGCCCAGTCGCCGAACGTGCGCTTCATCGCGACGGTTTCGGCCTTGTCGCCGAGCGGCGTGGAGGTGGCATGCGCGTTGAGGTACTGCACCTGTTCGGCATTCAGCGACGCGTCCTTGAGCGCGGCCAGCATCGAGCGCCGTGCGCCATCGCCGTCTTCCAGCGGCGAGGTGATGTGATGCGCATCGCCACTCATGCCGAAACCCACCAGTTCGCAGTAGATGCGCGCGCCGCGCCGTTGCGCGTGCTCGTATTCTTCCAGCACCATCATGCCGCCGCCGTCGCCGAGCACGAACCCGTCGCGCGTCAGGTCCCACGGCCGGCTCGCGGTCTGTGGCGAATCGTTGCGGTGGGAGAGCGCCTTGGCCTGCGCGAAGCCGCCGACGCCCGTGGGCGTGGTGGCCATCTCCGCGCCGCCGGCCAGCACGAGGTCCGCATCGCCGTACTGGATGGTGCGCAGCGCGAGGCCCAGCGCATGCGTGGAGGTCGTGCACGCGGTCACCACGCCGAGGTTCGGGCCCTTGAGCCCGAAGCGGATCGAGAGATGGCCGGAGAGCATGTTGATGATCGAGGCCGGAATGTAGAACGGGGAGATCTTGCGCGGGCCGCCATTCAGCCAGGCGCTGTGTTCGTCCTCGATGGTGCCGAGGCCGCCGATGCCGGCGCCGGTGATGGCACCACAGCGCTCCGGATCCAGCTTGCTGAAATCCAGGCCCGCATCCGCGACCGCCTGCACGCCGGCCGCGACGCCGTAGTGCATGAACGGATCCATGCGGCGTGCTTCCTTGTGCGTGAGGTACTGGTCGATGTCGAAGCCGCGCACCGCACCCGCGAACCGCACGGGGAACGCGCTGGCGTCGAAGCGGGTGATGGGACCGATGCCGCTTTCACCACGCAGCAACGCGCTCCAGGCGTCCGCGACGTTGCCGCCCACGGGACAGACGATTCCCAGTCCCGTGACGACGACTCGGCGCTTGCTCACTTGCGAGGACCCCTGGAGAGTTTCCCGGCCGGGAAGGCCAACGCCTCAGGCCTTGCGACGCTCGCTGATGTAGTCGATGGCTTGCTGCACCGTGGTGATCTTCTCTGCGTCTTCGTCGGGAATTTCGATCTCGAACTCTTCTTCCAGCGCCATGACGAGTTCGACCGTATCCAGGGAGTCGGCCCCCAGGTCATCGACGAACGACGCGGCGTTGGTGACCTGTTCGGCCTTGACGCCCAGCTGCTCGGCAACGATCGCTTTAACCTGTTGTTCTACGGAGCTCATCCTCTTAAGACCCTCTTGAAGCGGAGTGACATAAAAAACTGTCTTCGACCCGGGCCGTGCCGAGGCGGCCAACCGGGCGGCGTATTGTAGGGGAACGTCGAACGCACCGCCAGCGCGCGCCCGGAACGGTAAAAACCACTTCTAATTCATGTACATACCGCCGTTTACGTGCAGGGTTTGGCCGGTCACATAGCCGGCCTGCGGCGAGGCCAGATACACCACGGCGTGGGCCACATCTTCGACGGCGCCGAAGCGTCCGAGCGGAATCTGCGCCTGATAGGCGGCGCGGTATTCGTCGGTCAACTTGCGCGTCATGTCGGTTTCGATGAAGCCGGGCGCCACGGCATTCACCGTGATGTTGCGCGAACCGAGCTCCTTCGCGAGCGATTTGGTCAGGCCGACCAGCCCCGCCTTGGCCGCCGAGTAATGCGCCTGCCCGGCGTTGCCGGTCGCGCCCACCACGGAACTCAGGTTGATGATGCGTCCACGCCGTTCCTTGAGCATGCGCTTGAGGCAGGCCTTGGTGAGACGGAACACGGCGCCCAGGTTGATGTCCAGTACCTGGTCCCAGTCTTCCTGCTTCATGCGCAACACCAGCGTGTCGCGTGTGACCCCGGCGTTGTTCACCAGCACCGTGGGCAGGCCCTCGTGCGCGGCGAGATCTTCCATGAGCGCGTCGGTCGAGGCCGGATCCTGCGCGTTGTACAGCGCGCCGCGACCCTGCCAGCCGCCGGCCTCGAGCCACTGCGTGATGCTGGCGGCGCCCTCGGCGGAAGTGGCGGTGCCGATCACGGTGGCGCCTTCGCGCGCCAGCGCCTCCGCCACCGCGCGGCCGATGCCGCGCGACGCACCGGTGACCAGCGCCACTTCATTCGTCAACATGCTTCATGCTCCCTGGTCATGCCCTTGGCAGGCCGTCACCGTGGACTGCAGCGCCGCGGTGTTTTCCAGCGCCACGCAGCTCAATCCCTCGCGCTTTTCGATGCGGCGGTTCAGTCCGGTCAGCACCGCACCCGGCCCGCACTCGAGCAGCCAGCTCGCTCCGCCGGACACCAGCGCCTGCACGGTGGCGGTCCAGCGCACGGGACTCGCGAGCTGGCGCACCAGCGTGGCGCGGATGTCGGCCGGGTCGCTGTGCAGCGTGGCGTCGACCGCGCTCAGGTAGGGAACGCGCGGCGCGCGCACCTCGACGGCATCGAGCTCCACGCGCAGCCGTTCGGCCGCGCCGAGCATGAGACTGGAGTGGGAAGGCACGCTCACCGGCAGTGGCAACGCGCGGCGCGCACCGCGGGCCTTCGCCAGCGCCATGGCGCGCGTCACCGCCGTGGCGTGGCCCGCGATCACGATCTGCCCTGGCGAATTGTAGTTCACCGCTTCCACGACTTCGCCCGCCGCCGCTTCGCGGCACACGTCGACCACGACGGCATCCTCGAGCCCCAGGATCGCCGCCATGGCGCCCGTGCCCGTCGGCACGGCTTCCTGCATGGCGCGCCCGCGGAATCGCACCAGCCGCAGCGCGGCGGCGAAATCCATCGCACCCGCGCACACCAGCGCCGTGAATTCGCCCAGGCTGTGTCCCGAGACGATGTCCGGCGCGGGGCCGCCCTGCGCGTCCCAGGCGCGCCACACCGCGATTCCGGCGCAGAGCATCGCCGGCTGCGTGAATTCGGTGCTGTTGAGTTGCGCCTCGGGTCCCTGGCTGCACAGCTGCCAGAGATCGTAGCCGAGCGCGGCGGAGGCTTCCTCGAAGCAGCCGCGCACCACGGGGAACGCGCCGGCGAAGTCCGCCAGCATGCCGACCGACTGCGACCCCTGGCCGGGAAACACGAATGCCACCGTCATTGCAGACTCTCTCCGGAACCGCGGCGCAAAAGGCCGCGCGGATTATAGCCGCTGGCGCGTGCGCGCCAAGCACAGCGCGGTGAACAGGCCACCCACGGCGCCGTACAGGTGTGCCTGCACCAGCACCGGCAACCCCTCGGCCACCACGCTGTCGCCCCGCAGCTGCTCCACGGTGAGCTTGAGCGCCAGCACCCCGACCATCAGCGACGCGCTCCAGCTGCGCTCGCGCCACAACGTGAGCACGGCGCCCGCGGCCAGAACGCCGTGCAGCCAGCCCGACGCGCCGGCGTACCACTCCACCTGGGGATCCAGCCACCACAGTCCCGCATCGATGGCCGCCATCGAACCCAGGCTCACCAGCAGCCACTGCCACAACGGCAGCGTGCGCGCGTACAACACCCACAGCAGCACCAGGCCCGCGCTGTTGAGCAGCGTGTGCAGGGGACCCAGGTGCACGAAGTGCGCGCTCAGCAGCCGCCACGCTTCACCGTGCAGGAGCGCGGGACGATCGTAATACCACGCCGCGCGCTGCGGGCCGACCAGCAGTTCGATCAGCCACAGCGCCGCCAGCAGCGCCAGCAGGCACAGTGCGTAATGACCGTCGCAGTTCAGAGACGGGAACCCTCGCCCCGCCCGCTTGTCAGTCATGGACACGTCCGTTTGTTATGATTCCGGGCCTGATTCCCAACGGCTGCCCGCCACAGGCTTCAATCACATGAATACTCCACACGACGGCTCAAGACCAGCCCAGCGCGGCTTCACGCTGATCGAGATCATGGTGGTGGTGATCATCATCGGCCTGCTGGCCGCCGCGGTCTTTCCGCAGATCCTGGGACGCGTCGACGACGCGCGGGTCGCCTCCGCCAAGCAGGACATCCAGGCCATCGCCACCGGCCTCACGCTCTACAAGCTCGACAATTTCGTCTATCCCACCACCGAGCAGGGCCTCAAGGCGCTGGTGGAAAAACCCGACGATTCCACCATCACCAACTGGCGTGAAGGCGGCTACCTGCAGCAGAAGCAGGTCAAGAAGGATCCGTGGAAGCACGACTACCAGTATGCCAACCCGGGCACCCACGGCACCGACTACGATCTGTATTCGCTGGGCGCCGATGGCAAACCGGGCGGCGAGAAGTACGACGCGGACATCGGCAACTGGAATCTGGAACAGTAACCATGCCCGTGCGCTCGGCACGCGGCTTCACGCTGGTCGAGCTGCTGGTCGTGATCGTGATCATCGGCGTGCTCACCAGCGGCGCCATCATCGCGTTCGGCACGGGCAAGAGCGACACCCAGCTCGAGAACGAGCGCGACCGGCTTTCGGCCATCATCGACTACGTGCGCGAACGCGGCGAGCTGCAGACGGTCGAATACGGCCTGTACTGCACCAAGACCGGCTACCAGGTGGTGCGCTACAACCCGCGCCAATCGCTGTGGATGAAGGATCCCAACGACGATCTGCTCAAGCCTCGCACGCTGCCCGCCGGCCTCGGGCTGCAGATCGTGATCGAGGGCCGCGCCATCGTGCTCGACGCCAAGGCGAAACCCGAGCTTACGCCGCAGGTGCTGCTCTACTCCAACGGCGACACCAATTCGTTCTCGCTGACCATGCTGCGCGCGGCCACTGGCCAGCAGTTCACCATCCAGAGCGGCGACGATGGCATGCTCACGGTGGGCAAACTGATGCAGAGGCCCACATGAGCGCCGGCTCGGCCCGGGGTCGCGCTCGCGGCTCCCCCGCAGGATTCACGCTGATCGAAGTGCTGGTGGCGCTGGCGATCGTCGCCTTCGGCATGGGCGCGCTGCTGGCCACCCTCACCTCTTCCGCCAGCAGCGTGACGACGCTGCGCGAGAAGACCTTCGCCGAATGGGTGGGGCTGAACCAGCTCTCCACCGCGCGCCTGCAGACCACCGACCTGAGCGATGGCACCACCACCGGTGAGATCGACATGGCTGGCGGCAGCTGGCACTGGAGCCAGGAAATCAGCGACCTGGATGTGCCGGGCGTCAAGCGCATCACGGTCAAGGTGCGGCGCGCCGATACCAACGGCAAGACCACTCCCGATGAAAAGGCCTACTGGCCGGCGACCGTGGTGGGTTTCCGCGGCGATTCGCTGGCGCGCGCCACCGGCGAGCGTCCCAACTGGAACGGCGTGAGCTTCAGCCCATGAAACCGGCGAACGCGGCGCACGCGGGTTTCACGCTGATCGAATTGCTGGTGGCGATGTTCATCACCGCCATCGTGTTCGCCATGGGATACGGCGCGCTGAACCAGGCACTGGGCAACCGCAAGGCGCTGGAAGCGCAGGCCGCGCGGCTGCTGGAGGTGCAGAAGGCGCTGCGCGTGATGGAGCAGGATTTCGAGCTGCTGCAGCCACGCCCGGTGCGCAAGAGCCTGGGCGATGGCTACGACGGCGCGCTGGTCGCGCCCAACACGCAGACCTCGCTCGGCAGCGTCGACACCGCTACCACCTCATCCAGCCCGGCTGGCACCGGCAACAACACGGACGATGTGACGCTCGGCAGTGATGCGCAACCGCTGGTGGCGTTCACGCGCGGCGGCTGGACCAATCCCGCGGGACTGCAGCGCAGCGAGCTGCAACGTGTCAGTTACTACGTCGACCAGGGCGAACTGATCCGCATGTACATGCCGGTGCTGGACGCGGTGGCGGGCGATGTCCCCGTGAAACGACAATTGCTCAGCGGCGTGAAGTCGCTCAGTTTCCGCTTCATGGATGGCAACCACACCTGGCAGCAGGGCTGGCCGGCCGGCGTGATCGGCAACGCGGAGCAGACCGCCACGCTGCGCATCCGGCCCGTGGCGGTGGAGATCACCGTGCAGCTCAAGGATTACAGCACGCTGGTGCGCGTGGTCGAGGTGGCGGGATGAAACGCCGTCCGCGCGGCATCGCGCTGCTCACCGCGGTGATCCTGGTGGCGCTGGCCGCCGCGTTGGCCACCGCCATCGGCTTCAAGTCGGCCATGACGGCGCGGCGCGCCATCGGCGTGTTCACGGTGGCGCAGGGCCTGCAGTTCGGCGCCGGCGCCGAGGCCATGGCCGCCTACATGCTCAAGCAGGATGTCAGCAACACGCAGGACACGCTGGCCGACGACTGGGCCATGCCCTACGGCCCCACCGAACTCGACGCGGGCGTCACGCTGGAAGCCAATCTCGAGGACCAGCAAAGCAAGTTCAACCTCAACAACCTCTACAATCCGAAGGACGGCAGCATCGATGCGACCTCGCTGGAGGAGTTCGAGCGGCTGCTGACGCTGCTCGGCCTCGAAACCAAGTGGGCCACGCTGCTGGCCGACTGGATCG
The DNA here is from genome assembly GCA_035499515.1 of Steroidobacteraceae bacterium. Classification (GTDB taxonomy): domain Bacteria; phylum Pseudomonadota; class Gammaproteobacteria; order Steroidobacterales; family Steroidobacteraceae; genus FEN-1191. The sequence continues at coordinate 118,485 of DATJYR010000007.1, forward strand.
ATGCCGACGGCAACCCGAGCTATCCGGATGGCGCCGAGGACACCGTGTACCTCGCGCTCTCGCCCGCCTATCGCACGCCCAACATGCCGATCACCAGCGTGTCGGAACTGCTGGCACTGCCCGGATTCGGGCGGGATCGCTATGACAAACTCGCGCCCTACGTCGCGGCCCTCCCCCCGGGGACGGCCATCAACGTATGCACCGCCTACGGTGTGGTGCTGGATGCCCTGACCGCCGGGCGGCAGGAATTCAGCCTGGACGAAAAGAAGCTCAAGGACGAGCGCGCGATGGGCTGTTTTCCCACGGCCGACCAGTTCAAGGCCACCCTGAGCGAGACGCAGCTCGCCGGCTTCCAGAACACCCGCATCGCGGAGAAAACCCAGTACTTCCGGCTGCGGAGCTGGATCACTATTGGCACTACGGAATTCACCTTGTACAGTCTCCTGCACCGCGACTCGCAGGGCGGCCGCGTGAGTCTGGTGCTCAGGACTTTTGGTACGGAATAACGAATGGCCGAATGGTTACTGGTGCGCTTCCCGCGCAGCTCCGAATCCGCCGCGCAGTGGCTGAGCGCCGACGCCGCGGGCCAACCGCTGTCCGCGCCGGAGTCGGGTCCGCTGGCAGCGGCCGCCCCCGCCGCCGCTGCGCGCCGCCTCGCCGTGGTCGTATCGGGCGGCGATGTGCTCCAAACCAGTGTGCAGTTGCCGCCGCGCGCGGGTGCGCGGCTGCAGCAGGTGCTGGCGTACGCGCTCGAAGAGCAGCTCGCCACCGACCTGGATCAGCTGCACATCGCCGCTGCGGACCAGCCGCTGCCCGACGGACAGCAGGCGGCCGCCGTGGTCGACAGCGGGCTGATGAACCACTGGATGGACGTGCTGGGCGGCGCCGGCCTCAAGCCCGAGGTGATGTGCACCGACACCTCGCTGCTGCCCGACAACCCCGGCCACGCCGTGTTGCTGCTCGAATCCGACAGCATGCACCTGCGGCTGCCGGGCGGCGCGCCGATGACGCTGCCCGCCACCGACATCGCCGCGACGCTCCGGCTGGCCCTCGGCGAGCAACCCGCCAGCGAGCTGCACCTGATCGTCTATGCCTCGCCGCTCGACTGGCAGAAGCACGGCGCCGAGGTCGAGGCGCTGCGGCCGCTGCTCGGCAGCCTCAAGGCGCAGCTGCTGGCCAGTGGCGCGCTGCCGTTGCTCGCGCCGCAGATCAACGACGCCCGGCGCATCAACCTGCTGCAGGGTGAACATGCGCTCAAGAGCTCGTGGGGACAGCACTGGCAGCGCTGGCGGATCGCGGCACTGGTGCTGGGCGCCTGGTTCCTGGTGCACGTGGCGGGGCAGACCTGGAGCTACTTCCAGCTGCGCGGCACCGAGCAGAAGCTCGACGCCGCGATCAAGGAATTCGCCGTGAGTTTCCTGCCCGGCGATGACGGGACCGGCGCGGTCCGGCGGCGCGCTGAGCAGCGGCTGCTCGACGCCCAGAAGAACGGCGGCAACACGCTGCTGCTCGGCGCGCTGGCGCACGTGGCCACGGGCCTGCGCCGGGGCGGTGGCCCGCAGCTCGAAGCGCTGAATTTCCACGACAGCCTGCTCGACCTGAAATTCAAGGCGGCCGATGCCGATTCGCTCGACAGGCTGAACCGCTCGCTCAACTCCGACGGCTGGAATGCGCAGCTCACCAGCGGCACCGTGCAGAGCGGTGGCTACGAAGGCCGCATCGAACTCAAGAGCACGCGCCGCCCGTGAACCTGCAACGCATCACCGACTGGTACCGCGCGCTGGCGCCCCGCGAACAGCGTTTCGTGGCCGTGGGCGGCCTCATCGTGGGCGTGGTGGCACTGCTGCTGATCTTCCTGCCGCCGATGCGCGCGCTCGCCGCGCTCTCCGACCGCGTCACCGCCAAGCGCGACGATCTGGTGTGGCTGCAGTCCATGGCGCCGCAGATCGTCGCGGCGAATGCCAACGGGCCGCGCCCCGGGGGCGGCGGTTCGCTGGTGGTGCTGATCGATCGCAGCGCCAAATCCGCTGGCATCGGCGACGCCATGGTCAGCAGCCAGCCCGGCGACAACGGCAGCATGCGCGTGCATTTCGAGGCGGTGGGCTTCGATGCGCTGGTCAACTGGATGGCCCAGCTCGTGCAGCGCGAAGGCGTGCGCATCGACTCGGCGACGGTGGAATCGGCGGCTGCCGCGGGCCGCGTCAACGCCACGCTGGTGCTGCGCGGCGGCTGATGCGCAGCTCCTGGCTCATCGTCGCGGCCGTGCTGGTGTTCGTGGGCACGCTGCTCACGCGCCTGCCGGCCAGTTGGCTGCTGCCGCTGCTGCCCGCGCAGGTGCACTGCTCCGCGGCGGACGGCAGCCTGTGGCATGGCCACTGCGCCGATCTGTCGGTGGCGCAGCTCCACGTCGGCGATACCCGGTGGACGCTTGCGGCGCCACCCCTGTTGCTGGGGCGCCTCGCGCTGCAACTCGCGGTGGACGGCGATGACTTCAAGGGCAGCGGCGACATCGCGCTCGGCTTCGGTGGCCATCTCCAGGCGCGCAATGTCCACGCGGAGCTCGCGCTCGCCAGGCTGCAGCTGCCGCTGCCCGCCGACTGGACCGGACGCGCGACGCTCGAGCTGCGGCAGGCGACGCTCGAACACTCGCGCTTGCAGACCCTCGATGGCGAGCTGCGCATCCTCGACCTGCAGCAGCAGAATCCCGCGGTGGCGCTCGGCGATTACGCCCTCCGTTTCGATCCCGCCCGCAACACCGGCGGGCATTTCACGGGCCAGCTGCGCGATCTGCAGGGACCGTTGTCGGTGAGCGCGACGCTCGGCTTCAATTCCGACCTGGCCTGGCAGATCGACGGGCTGGTGGGCGCGCGTGGCGAGATTCCGGACGACATGCGCCAGGTGCTGCAGCTCATGGGCGAACCGGATGCCTCCGGTCGCTATCACCTGGCGGCTTCGGGCACGATGTAACCGAGCGTCGCGCGCCTCACAGCGGCACTTCGCGCCAGGCCTGCAGCAGCGGGAAATACAGCGCGGCCCGCAGCGGTTCCGGCCCCGCGTGGCGCAGCAACGTGGCGTAGCGCTGCAGCTGCGGTGTGTAGCGCAGCACTTCGCTGTCGAGGAAGGCCTCGCGTGCGCCGCCTTCGTGCAGGCTGGTCTTGAAGTCCACCACCCAGCGCTGGCCCTGCTCGTCGATGAAGGTGCGATCGATCACCAGGTGTTCGATGCGGCCGGCCACGCGGCCGCTCAGCCGCAGTTCGCTGGCGGCCGAGCGATGCTGCTGCAGCAGCCAGCGCCCGCGCGCGTCGCGCAGCGCGGCCTGCAGTGCCTGCGCGATGCGCGCGCCGGCGGCGGGGCGCTCGGCAGCCGGAACGCCGTGACTGGCGAGCCACAGCCCATAATCCCGGGCTTCGTGTTGCAGGCCAGCGGCGCTCGGCAGCTCGGGGAGTTGCGCGAACCGCTGCAGCTCGGCGTGCACGATGGTGCCGATGGCGCGCGCCGTGGCGCCCACCCAGCTGTATTCGGGCCGGGCCGCAGCTTCGATGCTTGCGGTTTCCAGGCGCTCGATGTGCAGCGGCGCAGGGAGCGCGGCCGGCTGCCAGTCTTCTGCCAGGCGCCAGCTGCGCTGCGGCTCGGCCAAGGCGGCGGCGGCCCCGGACCCGGCCGCGGCGGCAGGCGTCCCGGCCGGCAACGCGGCCAGGAATTCGTCCGCCAGCGCCGGCCACAGCATCGCGAGCGGCGAGCCGCTGCGCGGCTGTGGTCCGGCTTCGCCTGCCACCAGTTGCCCGAGCAGGTGCAACTCGCTGCGCGCCCGCGTGGCCGCGACGTACCACAGCCGCACCTGTTCGAGCTGCTGGCGTTCGCGCCGCAGGCGGCGGATCAGCGCGCCGGTATCGCCGCTGACCTTGCGACCCGCATCGAGGCTGATGGGCGCGAGCAGCAGTTCGGAGCGCTCACCTTCTCCGGGCAGATCGATCCAGTTCAGCAGGGGCTCCGTGTCGTTGCGGGCCCGCGCGCCCAGGCCGGGCAGCAGCACCACATCCCACTCCAGTCCCTTGGCGCCGTGCACCGTGAGCAGCTCCACCGCGCCCGGTTGCGCCGCCGCCCGCGAATACAGATCGCCCGCTTCGGTCGCCAGCGCCTCCCCGGCGCGCAGCGCACTGTCCGCGTCGGCCGCCAGTGCGGCGATGTAATCCGCCGCGTCCTGCAGCGCGCGCGCATCGCTGCAACAGGCTGGCCCCCCCAGGCGGTACCAGCAGCTCTCCACCCGCTGCCACAGGGCCGCGCCCCGCGCAGCTCCCTCCAACGCCGGCGCCAGTGCGCGGCAAAGACGGCGCACTGGCGCTGCTTCCTCGGTCGCCAGCACTTCCCAGACGCTGGTCGTGACCTTGGAGAAGATGCGTTCCAGCTGCGCAAGACCGAGTCCGCACCACGGCGCGCCCAGCACGGACAGCCATGCGGTGCGATCCAGCGGGTGCTGCAGCGCGCGCGCGAGACCGATGAGATCGCGCACCACGGGACGCTCGCCGAGCGGATCCATGCGGATGCCTCGCACGGGAATGCCGGCGGACTGCAGCGCCGCGGCCACGACGGGCGCACGCGTGCGGCTTGCGAACAGCACTGCGATGCTGCAACCGGCGTCGCGCCGCCGCGCGTCGCGCACCAGTTCCACGATGCGCTGCGCTTCCGCCGCGGCGACGTCATCTGCCGACACCTCCAGCCAGGCGTGCGCGCACACTGCCGCCGTCGCGCCAGGCCCGCGCACCGGCTCCCCCGGCACGCCGCTGGCGCTGGCCGCGTACGGCACCGCGCCCCGCCGCTGGTCCTCGGCCTGGGGGAACAGCAGCGCGAAGCGTGCGTTGATCCACGCCACGACCTCGGCCGAGCTGCGGAAATTGCGCGTGAGCTGCAACGCCGCCAGCGACAGTCCCCCGATGCCGAGCGCGCGGGCGCGCAGGAACAGGCCGACTTGCGCCTCGCGGAACTGGTAGATCGACTGCATGGGATCGCCCACCACGAACAGCGTGCGCCCATCGCCAGGCGCCCAGCCAGCGCACAGCGCGGCCAGCAGATGGAACTGCTCGGCCGACGTGTCCTGGAATTCATCCACCAGGATGTGGCGCAGCGCGCCGCCGCAGCGCAGCGCGAGTTCCGTGGGCAACCCCTCCTCGCTCAACGCAGCGCGTGCGGCGCCGGCCACGTAGCTGTAGTCCACGGCGCCCTGCGCCGCGAATACCAGCTGCAGTTCGGCGACCGCCCGGCGCAGCAGCAACGACAGCGCGCGCAGGCCCTGCACGTCTTCGCCCGAGAGCTGCAGGTCCGGCCACTCGCGCAATTGATCCAGCACCTGCTCGAGCGAGTGCACGCGCGCCGCGGCCTCGAGCCAGTCCAGCATGCGCTGCTTGGCAGCGCCATCCCCGGGCGGGAAGCCGACGCGCTTGTTGATGCTCTTGCGCCAGCGTCCCTGGCGCGTCAGCACCAGCTGCGCCAGCGCGCGCCAGCGCGGCAATTCGCCGACGGCGTCGCCCAGCGGCGCCGCTTGCGCGGCGTCGGAGACGGTGAATTGCGTCCAGCCCTCCCAATCGTGCGCCGCGTCCCCGGGCAATTCCGCCAGCTGGCGTGCCGCCAGCCGGGCGAGTGCAACCGCTTCTTCGCCCTGCAGTGCGCCGAGCAGTCCGCGCGCATTGCCGAGCTGGCGCGCCGTCAGGCTGGCGAGCGATTCCTCGACGCGCGCCACGAGCCGGGGCTCGCCGGCGGCCAGCACGTGCGGCAGCCAGTGGGCGCGTTCGGCCAGCATGGCCGCCAGCAATGACTCGAGTCGCTGCCAACTGTTGTCGAGGCGCACGAACAGCAACTGCGCGGCGGCGCCCACCTCGCCCTCTTCTTCGCTCACCGCCTGCAGGCAGCGGCGCGCGGCGCGCTGGTACAGCGGCCTGGCATCGGGCTGCACCTGCAGCGGCCCGCCGCTGCCGGCCGTCACCGGCAACTGGCTCGCGAGCCAGTGGTTGAGCGAGTCGAGCGTCTGGATGCGCAGCCGCGCCGGATTGGCGAGCAGATCCCAACCCCGCCGCCCGGCGTGCGCCACGGCTGCCACAGCGGCCGCGCGATAGCGCTGGTCCACCGAGGCGGGATCGCGCGCCGCCTTTCCCAGCGCGTCGAGGATGCGCGCCGCCATCTCGCCCGCCGCCTTGCGCGTGAAAGTCACCGCCAGGATGGCCTCGGGCTCGTCGACCCTCGCCAGCAGGGCGAGGTAGCGCGTCACCAGCACCGTGGTCTTGCCCGAGCCCGCGGGCGCCTGCAACAGGAACGAGCGCGTGACATCGCACGCCAGTTCGCGCGCCTGCGCGTCGCTCGCGATGGGGTCAGGCGTCATCGTCCACCGCAGGTTCGCTGTGCAGTCGCTCGATGCCGGCGTCGACGCGACAGCCGATGTCGAGATGGCAATGGCGACAGGCATCCTTGAGCGGCGCCACGCGCGCTTCGCCCGCGGCGAACTCCCGCACCAGTCGTCCAAGCCGCCCGCGCCACAGCGCGAGCTGCTCCTGCCAGGGACGCGGGGCGGCCGTCAGCCCGCACCGTGCTTCGCCGTCGGCGAGTCCCCGCAACTGCAAGCGCTCCGGCAGCAGGTGCACGGTCGCGACCGCCGCCACTTCATCCCCGAGCGCCACGGCGTACGCCGGCAGCTGCGGCCGGACCGGACGCTCCTCTTCCGGATCGATCCGTTCCGCGCGTCCGCTCTTGTAGTCGAGGATCAGGCGCCGTCCATCCTCCAGGCGATCGACCCGATCCAGCCGCAGCGCGAGCTCGTGGTCCGCCAGCCGCAGCGGACGCTCGCCGGCTTCCACCCGCTCGACGCTGAACGGCGCACGGGAAGCCTCCCATTCCAGCTCCATGCGCAGCAGGCGCACGATGCGGGTGCGCTCGCGCGCCAGCAGTGCGCTGCCGGGAGGCCACGGCAGCCGCGCCATCGCCCTGCCCAGCGCCGCGTCGGCGGCGGCCTCGCAGCGCGCTGCCACTGCCGTCGCATCCAGCGCCTGCAACCCCGCCTGCGAGCCGAGCTGGCGCCACAGCTGTTCCAGCGCCGCATGCAGCAATTGCCCGCGCAGGCGCGGATCGATGCCGGGTGTGGGCTCGGGCAGTGGTAGCGCGCCGAGCCGCAGCTGCGCGTAGGCGCGATAGGGGCAGGCGGCCTGCCAGGCCAGCAGCTGCGTACCGCCCGGCAGGCGCTCGCCCCCGCTCCAGGCGGCGCCCGCTTCAGTCTGCCGCCACTCGCCCCGCCGCTGCGCGTGAAGCCAGGCGGCGAGATCCGGCGCGCCGGTCGGCTCCGCGGCAGCGTGCACGCCCGGTTCCGATGCGTCGCGCTCCGCGCCGAGCAGGGGACTGGGCCGCTGCTCGACATCGTCTTCGAGGCGCGCATAGCTGAACTCGCAAACAGCACCGCGTCGCGCCCAGTGCCGCAGTGACCGCCGCGCCGCAGCGAGCTGGCCCGCGGCGCTGGCCGTCGGCACACCTGCGGTGCGCTGCGCCAGCACCGGCAACAGAGGATCGGGCGTGACGGCGCGCGGCCAGTGCGCGGCGCTCAGGCCGCACACGCGAATACCGTCGTACTGGACGATGGGATCGCCGCAGTCAGCCGTGAGCGTGACGGGGACATCGGCCGTGGCCGGCGCGAAATGCTGCCGTCGCGCCTGCGCGCACAGCACGTCCACGCTCGCCTGCGCGGTCTGCAATCCACCCGCCGCGCCGAGCCGCGCCAGCTCGCCCAGCAGCTCCTCGCAGCGGTTGCGCGTCTGCTGCTCCTCGCTGCCCAGGGACCCGGGGCCCGGCCAGCCTGCGGCCTCGAGCAGCCGCGCCATGGCCGCCGCCGACTCCCGCGCCGGCAGCGCCGCGGTCGCGGGCAACCGCTGCAACAACGCATCCCAGCTGCGCAAGGCTTCGCCCACCATGGGCTCGCCGGACGGCGCACGGTGCGCGAGCGTGGCGAGCGTCGTGGCGTCCACCTCCAGCACCCCGTTGTCGCGCAACCAGAGATCCAGCGCGAGCCGCTGCGCGAGCCCCGGTTCGGCCAGATACGGCGAGCGCAACAGCGCGCTGAATTCGGCAAATTCCAGGCGGGAGGTCGCGAGCCGCAACAGTTGCAGCGCCGCGCGCACCAGGGCGTAGTCCGCCAGCGGCACGCCGCCTTCCAGCGCGAACAGCGGTTCGTCGGCGGCTGCGGCATCACCCGGGCCGGTTGTCGCGAGCAGCCTTTCGGGTTGCAGCACGGTCTGGAAGCAATGCTGCGCGAGCGCGCGGCGGCTGTCGAGTTGCGGCACCACCACGAGCAGCCGCGCCGCGGGATCTTGCTGCAGCAGCGCCCGGGCCCAGCGCGCGGCGGCCAGCAGTTCGGCTTCGGGATCGGCGCAGGCACTCACCGCTGGCGCGTGGGCGCCCGCAGCGCCGCCCGCAGCGGGATCGGCCTCGTGCGCCGGCAATTCATCGCTCCCGATCTGCTGTGCGCCGCAGGCAGCCAGCCAGCGACGCCGTGCTTCGCCGAGCTCCGCAAAGCCGACCAGCCGCACGCGGGAGGTGTCCGGCTTGAATTCCGCCGGCCATCCCTCGCTGTCGCTGGCCGTCACGGCATGCAAAGCCGACGCGCGTCGCCTGAAATTTCCGATCGTGGCACGTGCGAGGCGCAATTCGTCGCTGTCGCCGGTGAGCGGGATGCTCCACTCCTGCGACAGCGCCAGAGAATGCCGCACGCTCTCCGCCAGCAACGCCGGCTGCAGCAGCGCGTGCTCGCTGGCCGCCTGCGCGGCAGCGCTCCGCCACAGCAGGGATTCCTCGAGCGGTTGCAGGGTGCGCCAGCGGTAGCCGCTGGCGATGGCCGCTGCCTCGAGCTCCCGCTCGAGCCAGATGCGCCACGGCAGGACCTGCGGCGAGGGCCAGCTTTGCCGGCCGGCGGCGAGCTGGCGCGCGGTCCAGGCCAGGCGCAACGCCGCGGCGCGCTGCGGGCTCGGCACCACCAGCGTCAACCCGGCGTCGAGAGCCTCAGCCAGCGCTGCGTCGAGGCCGATCACCCACTTACTTGAAGCGCTGCTGGGCGTCCACGACCGAGCCACCGCGCGCGCTGGACGCGCCCTGCGCGGCGTAGCCCTGCAGCACTTCCTCCATTTTGTCGAACACCGTGCGCAGCAGCGCGGCATCCGGCAGGTTGGTGACGCGGAAGTGCGTGCGATACGGCACGTTGAAACTGGTGCCCGGCACCACCAGCACATGCTTCTGCTCCAGCAGGTCGAGCGCGAACTGCTGGTCGTCGAAATCCGGCAGCAGCGAGCGATCGACGCCGATGAACGCGTACAACGCGCCCTGCGGCACGGGTTGCAGCTGCAGGAAGCGGCTGGCCTTCACGGCCTCGAGAATGGCGCGGCGCGACTCGTACAGCCGACCGCCCGGCGCGATCAGGTCCTTGATGCTCTGGTAGCCGCCCAGCGCGGTCTGCACCGCCCATTGCGCCGGCACGTTGCTGCACAGGCGCAGCGAGCTCAGCAGATCGAGCCCGGCGAGGTAATCCGCGGCGCCGGTGAGCTTGCCGGAGAACACCACCCAGCCGCAGCGATAGCCGCAGGCGCGGTAGATCTTCGACAGGCCCGACAGCGTGCCGCACAGCGTGTCGTGCACCAGCGTCGCCATGGGCACGAACTCGGCGCCATCGTAGGTCATCGAGTCGTAGATCTCGTCGCTGAACACCACCAGCTTGTGCTTCTCGGCGATGCGCGCCAGCGCCTCCAGCGTGGCGCGCGGATACACCGCGCCGCTGGGATTGTTCGGATTGATGATCACGATGGCGCGCGTCCGCCGGGTGATCAGCGCTTCCACTTCGGCCGGATCGGGCACGAAACCGTTCTCGGGTCGGCAGGGATAGTGCACGGCCTGGCCGCGGTTCAGGTTCACGGCGGCGGTCCACAGCGGATAATCCGGCGCCGGCACCAGCACTTCATCGCCGCCATTGAGCAGCGCGCGCAGCACCATGTCGATGAGCTCGCTGACGCCGTTGCCCATGAACACTTCATCGGCGCTGACCCCCTGCACGCCACGCACCTGCTGCTGCATCACGATCGCCTCGCGCGCCGGGAAGATCCCCTTCTGGTGCGAGTACGCCTCCGATTCCGGCAGGTTCTCGATCATCGCGAGGCGCATGGTTTCGGGCGTGCGGAACCCGAACACGCCGGGATTGCCGATGTTCAGCGGGGTGATTTCATAGCCCAGCCGCTGCAGTTCATGGGCGCGACGGGCCAGCCCGCCGCGGATCTCGTAGCGGACGTTGTGCAGGAACTCGCTGGCCGGCACGCTGTTTTCAGTGCTCATCGTGCAAGCATACCCGCGCGCCGCCTGGCGTGCACGGACGCGCCTCACGGCCCGGGCCGGGCGTCGTTCACGCCCCGCCCGCAGGCTTGCTATATTGGCGCCATGAAACGACTGCTGGTCGCCATCAAGCGCGTCATCGACTACAACGTGAAGGTCCGGGTGCTTCCGGACGGCAGCGGCGTGGTCACCGACGGCATCAAGCTCAGCCTCAACCCGTTCGACGAAATCGCGCTCGAGGAAGCGCTGCGCATGAAGGAGCGCGGTCTCGCCGAGGAGGTCGTGGTCGCCACCCTTGCGCCCGCCGACGCCCAGGCGCAGCTGCGCACGGCGCTGGCCATGGGCGCGGATCGCGCGCTGCATGTCCAGATGGACGAGAAGCCCGAGCCGCTGGACGTCGCGCGCGTGCTGCTCAAGCTGGTGGAACGGGAACAGCCGCTGGCCGTGCTGCTGGGCAAGCAGGCGGTGGATGGCGACAACAACCAGACGGGCCAGATGCTGGCCGCGCTGTGGAATCGCCCGCAGGCCACGTTCGCCTCGAAGATCACGTTGGACGGCGAGCGGGCCGTGGTGGAGCGCGAAGTGGATGCGGGGACGGAGACGCTCGAAGTCGATCTGCCGGCCGTGTTCACCACCGACCTGCGCCTCAACGAACCGCGCTACGTGAAACTGCCGGACATCATCAAAGCCAAGAAAAAGCCGCTGGAAACGCTGACGCTGTCTGCGCTTGGCGTCGCGCTGCAGCCCAGGCTGAGAACGCTCAGGCTGGAGGCGCCGCCGGTGCGCGGCCGCGGGCGCATGCTCAAGAGTGCGGCGGAGCTGGTGAGCGAGCTGCAGCACCGGAACCTGCTGCCATGAGCGCCGTGGAAATCCTGGTGGTCGCGGAACACAACGGCCAGCAGCTCAATCCGGCCACGGCGCGCGCGGTGCGCTGTGCGGGTTCGTTGTCCGATGCCCGCGTCACGCTCGCGGTGTTCAATGCGCCCGACCCCGTGCTCCAGCAGGCGGCGCTGCTCACCGGCGTCGCGCGCGTGCTGGCCATCGGCGAGGTGAGCGCGGAGCCCGCGCTGGCCGCGAAGCTCGCGCCCCAGATCGCGGCGCTGGCCGCGCCGTTCGCCCTGCTGCTCGGGCCCGCCGACACCTTCGGCAAGGATCTCATGCCGCGCGTGGCCGGCCTGCTCGGCCTGCCGCAGGTCAGCGACATCATGGCGCTGGAGACGCCGACGCGCTTCCGCCGTCCCGTCTACGCGGGCAACGCCATCGCCACCGTGGAGGCCAGCAGTGGCCCGGTGGTCGGCACCGTGCGCACGGCTTCGTTCCAGGCTGCGGCCAGCGCGACCGCGCCCGCCCCGATCGAGCGCCAGCCAGCTCCCGCGGTGGAGCTGCCCACGCACACGCGGTTCGTGGGTCTCTCCTCGCCCGCCGCCGGCAATCGCCCGGACCTGCAGAGCGCCAGCCGCGTGGTGTCCGGCGGACGCGGCGTCGGCAGCGCGGAGAACTTCCGGATCGTCTATGCGCTGGCGGACAAGCTCAAGGCCGCCGTGGGCGCCTCACGCGCCGCGGTCGACGCCGGCTTCGTCTCCAACGAGCTGCAGGTCGGACAGACCGGCAAGATCATCGCGCCGGAACTGTACGTGGCGGTGGGCATCTCTGGCGCCATCCAGCACCTCACGGGCATCCGCGATGCCCGCACGATCGTCGCGATCAACAAGGATGCGGAAGCGCCGATCTTCGAAGTGGCGGATCTCGGCCTGAGCGGCGACCTGTTCCAGCTGCTGCCGGAACTGGAACAGGCGCTGGACGACAACGCGAAACAGCGCGGCGCCTGAGTCCCGCGCCGGCTCGCCGCCTAGAGCTGCGCCAGCACGGCCTCGGCGGCCGACACCTTGAACTGGCCCGCTTCTTCCACGCTGACCCGGGTGGCCACGCCATTGTCCACCACGATCGCGAAACGCTGGCCGCGCTCGCCCATGCCGAAGCCCCGCGCGTCGAGCTGCAGGCCGAGCGCGCGCGCATAGTCGCCGTTGCCGTCGGCCAGCATCAGCACCTTGCCGGTGGCGTTCTGCGACTTGCCCCACGCGTTCATGACGAACACGTCATTGACCGCCATGCAGGCCACGGTGTCGATGCCTTTGGCCTTGAACTGGTCGAACTGGTCGACGAACCCGGGCAGGTGGCGCGCGTCACAGGTGGGCGTGAACGCACCCGGCACCGACACCAGCACCACCTTCTTGCCGTCGAACAGTTCGGCGGTGCTGATTTCCTTCGGACCATCGCTGGTCATGGTGCGGAACTTGCCCACGGGCATGCGATCGCCGGCTTTGATGGTCATTTCCTGCTTGCTCCTTTCGAACGGGGACGCAGCCGCACCGCACGGAAATCCATGCGGCCCTGGCGGTCGGTGGTGACGCGATATTCAACGAGCTGCCGCACGCGATTGTCCGCATCGAACAGCGCCACCCGCGGCCGGTGCTTCGGCAGCTCCGGCGGGTGGATGCTGGTGCGTGCGACGATGATGACGGCGTCGCCCGGCTGGCAGGTGCGGGCCGCGGCGCCGTTCAGTACGCAGCACCGCGAACCGCGCTTGCCCCAGATCACGTAGGTGGTGATGCGCGCGCCGGAACTCTTGTTCCAGATCTCGACGAATTCCAGCGGCAGGATGCCCACCGCCTCGCAATGCTCGGGATCGAGCGTCACGGAGCCCTGGTAGTTCAGGTCGGCGTCGGTGACGCGCAGGTCGTGCAGCTTGGCCCGGATCACCGCGATGGTGCCGGCGGCGGCGTGGTACTCCATCGATCGCAGCCGGCTTGCCGGTTCAACCCCGCAGGTGCAGCAACCAGAGCTTGCCCAGCCGATCGTACGACGTGCCGTCCTTGATCTTGCCCAGGGTCCGTTCCGCGTCGGCCACGTTCTTCAGTCGCAGCTGCACCAGTCCCAGCAGCAGATAGGACTCGTCGGGATACTTGAGGTTGCCCTTGCCGATGCCGCGTTGCATGAGCTCCTCGGCCTTGGCGTAGTCGCCATAGGTCATGTAGGCCGCGCCCACCTGCACCAGCGCGTCGCCGGCATCGGCCTTGTCGGCGTCCTTCTCGTCCTTGGCAAGTTCAGACTTGCGCTGGACGGCCTTGCCCGCCGACAGCTTCAGCAGGCGCTCGTTGCGCGCCTTCTCCAGCGGATCGGTGAACAGGTTCTTGGCCATGGCGGTCTCGAGCACGCTCTGGGCCTCGGCCGGATTGCCCTGCTCGAGGTCGATCTCGGCCATGTCGCTGTAGGAGCTGCCGATCTTCAGGATGCCCAGGTCATTCTTCAGGCGGTAGATGTTGAGCTTGAGGTGGCCGTTGTCGTCATCCTTGACCTTGTCCAGCGACGCCATGGCGTTCTGCCAGTACAGCGGCGCCTTGTCGGATTTCGGGTAGTACTCCAGCAGCTGCTCGATCACCTTGCCGCTGTTGGCGTAGTCGCCGCCCTTGTCATAGCACTGGAACAGCAGCGACAGGGTGTTCTCGCCCGGCTTCCTGCCGGCCTTCACCTGGCTACTCACCATGCTCTGCAGGCCCGGCAGCATGTCCTTGCACTTGCCTTCCAGGTAGAGCGCCTGGCCGATCACGATCTGCGTCTCGTCGCTGGTGTCACCGGCTTTCACGGCGCGCTGGCCGAAGTCCACCGCCTTCGGGTAGTCCTTCAGGCCGTAGTAGATGTTCATGAGCTGCTTGAGGCGCGGCAGCTGCTGCCCGGCGGCGAGATAGGGCGACTCGAGGTTGGCTTCCAGGTACTTGGCCGCATTCTCCGCGTCGCCCTTCTTGGCGTACGCGTACATCGACAGCTCGTTGATGACGTAACCGTCGTAGGCGTTCTTCTCGGGGTTGGCCTGGGCATCGCGCAGCTTGGCCAGCGCCTCGTCATAGTTGCGCGCGGCTTCGGCGTCCTGCGCGGCCTTGAGCGTCTTGGCCAGCGCCTTGCTCACCGCCGGAGCGTCTTCCGCCTGGGCCGTGCCGCCCAGCAATGCCGCCAACGCCAGCGTGACCACCGAAAAAGTTGCGTATCTGCTCATCACGAACCCCGATTTAAAGGTTTCGCCACACCCTCAAACGGGGGCGCGGCACCATCCGGTCACAGCACGAGTCTTGGCGCCGCCCGCTGAACCGATGCTGAATAGCGTGTCGCTGTCAGTCCTGCGCAAATGACGCCGTGTCCACGAAGCTCAGGAACTGCATGCGGTTGCGCTGCGCCGCAGCCATCACTTTGGCCACCACCTCGTAGCGCGCGCGACGGTCGGGCCGCAGGTGCACCTCGGGCTGCGGCTGGATGTCCACTTCCTGCTTGAAGTGGTTTTCCAGGTCGTCGATGCCGTTCAGCGGCGTTCCGTTCCACACGATGGTGCCGTCGAAGTCGATGTCGAGGTCGATGACCATCGGCAGCACCGGCGGCGGCTGCTGGTTCGGGTTCGGAATCGGCAGGTTGAGCTTCACCGAGGTGGTCATGATCGGGATGGACAGGATCAGCGTCACCAGCAGCACCAGCATCACGTCGATCAACGGCGTGGTGTTGATATCGCACATCGGCGCATCGCCGCCGCCACTGCCTACACTCATTGCCATATCTGTAATTCCTTGAACTAGCGTTCGGGCGGCAGCGCGCGATCCGGCTCGGTGGTGAAATTCATCTTGATGATGCCGCCCTTCTGCACGGCATAGATCACACGGCCGATATCCTTGTACAGCGCGTTCACATCACCGCGCACATGGATCTCCGGCTGCGGCACCTTCACGGCGACCGACGCCACGCGGTCCACCAGATCCGAGGTGCTGTCCACCCTGGTCAGACCCCAGTAGATGTTGCCCTTGGCATCCACCGCAATGGTGATGTCCTCGGGCTTGGTCCGGGTCTGCAGCGGCGCCACCGCCTTCGGCAATTCCAGCGGCACCGAGTTCTTGATCACCGGGATGGTGATCAGGAAGATGATGAGCAGCACCAGCATCACGTCCACGAGGGGCGTGGTGTTGATCTCGCTCATCACCGTTTCTTCACCGCCGCCTTCGGGCGCCCCCACACTCATTGACATGGCAATGCCGCTCCGGTGTGCTTACTTGCGAACTGCCGATGTCGCCTGGTCGGCGTTCATGCGCGCGCCACCGACCAGGTAGGCGTGCAGATCGCTGGAGAAGTTGCGGATGCTGTCCTGCAGGCCCTTGTTACGGCGCAGCAGCCAGTTGTAGCCCAGCACCGCGGGCACCGCGACGAACAGACCGATGGCGGTCATGATCAGCGCCTCACCCACCGGGCCGGCCACCTTGTCGATGGTCGCCTGGCCGGACACGCCGATGTTGATGAGCGCCTTGAGGATGCCCATGACGGTGCCGAACAGACCGATGAACGGCGCGGTGGATCCCACCGTGGCCAGGAACGACAGGCCGTTCGAGAGCTTGCCATTGACCGCGTCGGTGGCACGCTGCAGCGACATGGTGATCCACTCGTGCAGGTCGATGCGATCCGTCAGACGGCCTTCGTGATGCGAGGCGGCGCGCAGGCCGTCTTCGGCGATGTAGCGGAAATCGTCGCCCTTCTTGAGACGCTCCACGCCATCTTTCAGTGACGGCGCGTTCCAGAACTGCTTTTCGACGATCCGGGCGGACTTCTTCATCGCGCGCTGGTCCCACAGCTTGGTGAACATGATGAACCAGGAACCCAGCGACATGATCACCAGGATGATCAGGGTCGAACGGGTGACCAGGGTACCGTCGTTCCACAGCGGGCCAAGGCCATAGGGAGTGGCGGTCGGGGCTGCGGTGGCGGCGGTGGCGGCGGCGTCGGCTACGTTATCCATTTTAGTCCTCGTTATTTCCTTTCAGCCCGGGCACACCCGGCCTGATCTTTGGCTCGAAACAGTTGAACGATCTGGAGCAATCACTTCTTGATCACGAATTTGACGGCGAAATCCTTGCACTGGTCGATCGGCTTGCCTTCCGCCATGGCCGGCTTGTAGCGCAGCGCGTTGCCATACTTGACGGCCGCCTCGTCCAGTCGCTCGATGCCCGAGGACGTTTTCAGCACGGTCGAAGTCTTGCCGTTGGCGGCCACGCAGAAATGGATGATGGGACGCCCCTCTTCGCCCAGCTGCTGCGACATGGCGGGATAGAACTGTTGCGGATCCGGCGCGTAGGTGGCCTGCATCGGCGTGCCGATGGCCACCGGCGCCGGACGCGGCGGCTGCGGCGGCACGGGCTGCGTGGTGGTCACGGCCACTGGCGGCGGCAGATCCACCGGCACGTTGATCTGCACCACCGGGTCGATGATCTGCACCGGCGGCGGCTTGTCGAGCTGCACCGGCGGCGGTGGCGGCGGCGTCTCCTTGGGTTTCGGCTCCTCGATGATCTTCGCGATCACGTCGGGCGCCACCATCTTCGCCACCTTGACCGCGAAGCCGCTGACGAACGCCCAGCCGAGCAACAGGTGCAGGCCGACGATGACGACGAACACCGTGGCGCGGCGCGCGTTGTATCCGGAATCGTGTGCATAGGCAGTCATGGTTTTAAGCTGTGGTCCGTCGTTGTTCGTCTTTATACAACCAATCCGGCTCGATCGTCTGGCAGAAGTGGCGCCACCGTCGCGGCACCCGCCGCTCTCTTGCGCTGCATACAGCCGACTCGCCCTGACACTGCGCGCGACCCCCCGCAGGTGACGCGCCCAGATCCCGTGTTCATCAACACGTCCCGCCCCGCGGCCAGATCGTGACGTTCAAAAAATTCGCGGGTCGCTGTCACGTTTGCCCGCGATTTCAAACGTCTCGCGACTTTAACCCCTGCCTGCGAAGCTGACAACCCTCCGCGCGATTCAAAAATCCGTCACCGCACCCAAGGATGCGCTGCTGACATGTCTTGCATACTTCGCCAACACGCCGCTGCTGGCGTACGCCTTGCGCGGCTTCCAGCTCTTGCGCCGCCGCTTGAGTTCCGCAGCGCTCAGATCGACGTCGATGCGGCGCTTCACGGCGTCGATGGTCAGCCGATCGCCCGTGCGCAGCAGCGCGATCGGGCCGCCGAGCGCCGCTTCAGGCGAAACATGCCCCACGACGAAGCCGTGGCTGCCGCCGGAGAAGCGACCGTCGGTGATCAATGCCACCTTGTCACCCAGGCCGCGCCCCATTATGGCGCCGGTGGGACTGAGCATCTCGCGCATGCCGGGACCACCGCGCGGACCTTCGTTGCGGATGACGACCACGTCGCCGGCCCGCACCTTGTCGCCCAGGATCGCCGCCGTGGCCTGCTCCTCGCCCTCGAACACGCGCGCCGTGCCGGTGAAACGCAGCCCTTCCTTGCCGGTGATCTTGGCCACCGCGCCTTCGGTGGCGACGTTGCCGTACAGGATCACGAGGTGACTGTCCTTCTTGATGGGGTTGGAAACCGGCCGGACGATGTCCTGGCCACTGGCATAATCCGGCACGCCCGCGAGATTCCCGGCCAGCGTGCGTCCCGTGACGGTGAGGCACTCGCCGTGCAGCAGCCCGGCATCGAGCAGGCGTTTCATCAGCGGCAGGATGCCGCCGATCGCGACCAGCTCGCTCATCATGTAGCGCCCGCTCGGCCTGAGGTCGGCCAGCAGCGGCACGCGCTTGCCGATGCGCGTGAAATCGTCCAGGCCGAGTTTCACGCGTGCGGCCTGCGCGATCGCCAGCAGGTGCAGCACCGCATTGGTGGAACCGCCGAGCGCGATCACCACCGTGATTGCGTTTTCGAAGGCTTTCTTCGTCAGGATATCCGACGGACGGATACCCGCGTTCACCAGCCGCACCACCGCTTCGCCCGCGCGCCGGCAGTCATCGCGCTTGCGATCGCCCACCGCGTCCTGGGCGGAGCTGTCCGGAAGCGACAGCCCGAGCGCTTCGATGGCCGACGCCATGGTGTTGGCCGTGTACATGCCGCCGCAGCTGCCGGCACCCGGAATCGCAGTGCGTTCGACGTCCAGCAGTTCCGCGTCCGACACCTTGCCACCGGCGTGGCCGCCCACGGCCTCGAACACCGACACGATGTCGCGGTGCTTCGGACCCGGACGGATGGTGCCTCCGTATACGAATACCGCCGGCCGGTCCAGGCGCGCGATGGCCATGGCGCAGCCGGGCATGTTCTTGTCGCAGCCGCCGATGGCCACGAGGCCGTCGAAGCCCTCGGCGCCGACCACGGTCTCGATCGAATCGGCGATGACTTCGCGCGAGACGAGCGAGTAGCGCATGCCGGGCGAACCCATCGAGATGCCATCCGACACGGTGATGGTGTTGAACAGCACGCTCTTGCCGCCCGCGACATCGGCGCCGGCCGCCGCGAGCCGCGCCAGATCGGCGATGTGCATGTTGCAGGGCGTGAGGTTGGCCCAGGTGGAGGCGATGCCGATCTGCGGCTTGGCGAAATCGGTTTCCGCGAAACCGACGGCGCGCAGCATGGCGCGCGACGGCGCCTGCTTCACGCCATCCACGACCAGGCGCGAGTACGCGCGTGGATCGACCTGCGCCGCAGCGGGCGCGCGCCTGGACTTTGCTGTTTTCTTCATGGCCTGTTTTCCCGGAGGTTCTGTCTGACGAAACCGATCGCGCCCGACGTGACCAGCAGCAGCGGCAGCGCCATGGCCGCCACGCCCCAGCCGGCACGCCGGTTCTCGAGCAACTGATAGGCAAGCATACCAAGCGGCGGGGCCGCCAGCCCGCGCACGCCGGTGAGCGTGACGTGCACGCCCATGTAGTGCTGCGCGCGCCCGCGGGAGGCGAAATCGTTGTGGCCGAGGTTCCAGCCGAGGTTCGATCCGGCCAGGCTGAACCCGTACAGCACCGAGGCGGGCCACAGCAGCCAGTGCGCGCGCAGCGTCACGCCAAGCGTGAACAGCAGTGCCGACGCCACCAGCGCCCAGCACTGCCGCGAGCGATACGCGATGATGTGCCCGCGATCGAACAGCCGCGCCCACCACGGCAGGAACAGCGGCATCAGCACCAGCGGCAGCACGGTGAGCAGCAGGATCTGGGTCGCGCCGGGCAGCCGCAGCCGATCGGAGAACAGCACCACGAGCAGCGCGCTGATCATGAGATTGCCCGAGCCGTACAGTCCCATGCAGGCCATGTAGCCGCGAAATGAGGAATCCTCGCGCAGGATCGCGCGCAGCATTCCCAGGCTGAACGGTTGCGATTGGCCCCCGGCATCGGCTTCGGCGGCCAGCAGCTGGTATTCGCGCCGCACGCGCACCGCGCGGTAGCGCCAGGCGGCCACGAGGCCGGTCACGGCCGCCAGCACGTACAGCCAGCGCGCCTGGTGACCGCCATGATCCAGCACCCAGCCCGCCAGCAACGCGACCGCCGCCACACCCATGGCGCCCAGCATCACGATGCGACCCGTCACGCGCGCCATCACATGCCGCGGATAGTTCGCGCTCCACACGGCGGCCCGCACCGTCAGCACGCCGGCCCAGATCATGCGCGCGGCGATCACGGACAGGAGGGTGAGCAGCAGGCCGCCCGAGCCCTGCGGCGCCAGTGCGATCAGTCCCACCAGCAGCGCGAACGTCGCCTGCAGCCCCGCCAGCAGCCGGACGCGCGCGCGGCCGTGGGCGATGTTGGCCCAGATGAAGCTCACGATGTTGGCCAGTGCCGGCGCGCCGCTGACCAGCGCCACCGCGAAATTCACCAGCGGCGCGCTCACGGTGGGCGAATAGATCTTCTTGACCAGCACCGCCACCGTGGCGCCTTCGACCAGCCCGAGCCCGATGCCGAGCAGGCTCCAGGGCAGGATTTCGCGCCGGTAGATGGCTTCCACCAGCCGGGTGGGCTGGGTCGCGCCGGGTTCAGGCACCGCCCGGGATCAGCCGCAGCGCTGGCGGATCAGACGGTACAGCGCCCGCACGCACTGCGCCTCGGCGCCCAGTGGCCGACCGGGGCGCTCCTTCGGGTTCCACGCGTAGAGATCCACGTGCAGCCACGTGGACGTCGCCGTGACGAAGCGCTTCAGGAACAGCGCGGCGATGATCGCGCCGGCGAAGGCGCCGGATGACACATTGTTCATGTCGGCCACGCGGCTGGCGAGCTCCTCGTCGTAGCCGGCCCACAGCGGCAGGGGCCACAGCGGATCCTCTTCCTCTTCCGCGAGCTGGTGCAGCGAGCGTGCCAGCGCGGCGTCGGGGCTGAAAACCGCGGGCAGCTCGGGTCCGAGCGCCGTGCGCGCCGCGCCGGTGAGCGTCGCCATGTCGATGAGCAGGTCCGGGCGATCGCCATCGGCCTCGGTGAGCGCATCCGCGAGGATCAACCGGCCTTCCGCATCGGTATTGCCGATCTCCACCGTCAGTCCCTTGCGCGATGTGCAGACATCGCCCGGGCGGAACGAGGCGCCGTCGACGGCGTTCTCGACGGCGGGAATGAGCAGGCGCAGTTCGATGGGGGCGCGCATCGCGAGCAGCAGTTCCGCCAGGGCCAGCGCGCACGCGGCGCCACCCATGTCCTTCTTCATGAGCAGCATGCCCGCCGGCGGCTTGATATCCAGCCCGCCGCTATCGAAGCACACGCCCTTGCCCACCAGCGTCACGCGCGGTTTGCCCGGATTCCTCCAGCGGCAATCGATCAACCGCGGCGCCCGGGGACTGCCGCGGCCCACGGCTTCGACCAGTGGATACTCCGTGGCCAGTTTCGGCCCGATGCAGACCGAGGTTTGCCCGTTGAACCGCTGCGAGAGCTGTTCGGCGGCTTGCTGCAGTTCGTCGGGGCCACACAGGTTCGGTGGCGCGTTGATGAGATTGCGCGCCGCGTTCAATGCGCTGGCCGCGGCCTCCGCGTAGGCGGCGTCGGCGCCCGCGGGTCGCTCCAGTTGCGCACCGTGTCCGGCCTTTGGAAGGCTCCGGTAGTTCTGCAGCCGCTGGCTGCCGAGGCGCCATCCCAGCCACAGGCGCGTCGCCGCCGCCTGCGAGAGGGGCTGGACCAGACGCCACGCGTGGTTGGGCAAGCGCTCGGCCAGCGCGGCGCCGTCCCACAGGCTCAAGGAATCCGGGCCGGGCGCCGCGCCCAGCCCCGCAATCGCGCCGGCCAGCGCGCCGTCCTCGCCTGGCAGGCCGAGGACCCGGTACCGCTCGGCGGTGAAGGCATTGGCCCGCACCCAGACCTGCAAATGGGGCTCGAACTGGGCGAGCAGCTGCGGCAGCGTGGCCTCGCTCGCCAGCCACAGCGGCAACCCTTTGCTGGCAGGTGCGGGCGGCTGTTCCTGGCGGGAATTCACACTCCCCAGTCTAGCAAAAAGTCTGGCAAAAACCCCCCGCGAAAGGCTCCGAAGTCATTGACAGCAACGCTGCGGTTGTGATGACATCAGACTGTTTTATGCAGGATTGCAGCCACACAGCCGATGTGACCCGCAGCGCCCACGAGCTGGCCGCGCTGGGCCCCCTGCTGTCCCTGGTACTGCTGCTGCCCCTGGTTGCAAGCCCGGGGCGCCGGTGCGGGAACTGCATGCGATTCTGAAATTACAGGACGCGCAAACACCAGAACCCCGCACCGGCCGCCGATGCGGGGTTTTTTGTTGGAAATTTGTTGGTCTTACCGGGTCTGAAGGAGTTGAACGATGCATCTGTATTCGCGAAAGGACGTCGACAAGAAGGCTCTCAAGGGCGCTACCGTCGCTGTCCTCGGCTATGGCAGCCAGGGCCGCGCCCACGCGCTGAACCTCAAGGACAGCGGCTTCAAGGTCGTGGTCGGCGTGCGCAAGGGCGGCGACAGCTGGAAGAACGCCAAGCGTGACGGACTGATGGTCGCCGAGCCGGCCGATGCCGTCGCAGGCGCGGACCTGGTCGCGATGCTGGTGCCGGACCTCGCACAGAAAGCGCTGTACAGCGCCGTCAAGGACCAACTCAAGAAGAACGCCACGCTGCTGTTCGCGCATGGCTTCAACGTGCACTTCAAGCAGATCAAGCCGCGCAAGGACCTCGACGTGGTGCTGATCGCACCCAAGGGTCCGGGTGGCCTGGTGCGTCGCCAGTACCAGCAGGGTTACGGCGTGCCGTGCCTGATCGCGGTGGCGCAGGATGCGACCGGCAAGGCGCACGCCAAGGCGCTCGCCTACGCCGATGGCATCGGCGGCACGCGCGGCGGCGTGCTCGACACCACGTTCGCGGAAGAGACCGAGACCGATCTGTTCGGCGAGCAGGCGGTGCTGTGCGGCGGCGCCACCGAGTTGGTGGTGCGCGGCTGGGAAACGCTGGTGGAAGCCGGCTACCAGCCGGAAGTGGCCTACTACGAATGCCTGCACGAACTCAAGCTCATCGTCGACCTGCTGCATGAAGGCGGCATGACGAAGATGCACAAGTTCATCAGCGACACCGCCAAGTACGGCGATCTGACGCGCGGTCCGCGCGTGGTGAACGCGCGCACCAAGAACGAGATGCGCAAGATCCTCAAGGAAATCCAGACCGGCAAGTTCGCGCGGCAGTGGATACAGGAAAGCGAGAGCGGCGCGAAGAATTACCAGCGCATGCTCAAGGCCGACCTGACGCACCCGATCGAGAAGGTGGGCGCGAAGCTGCGCGATCGCATGCCCTGGTTGAAAGAGGCCCGTTGAACGACATTGGAGGCGGCCATGGCTCCCGAACCGGAAAGCGTATTGATCTTCGACACCACGCTGCGTGATGGCGAGCAATCGCCGGGCTGCAGCATGACCCAGCCGGAAAAGCTGCGGGTCGCGCGTGCGCTGGCGGAGCTGGGGGTCGACATCATCGAGGCGGGTTTCCCGTCCGCCTCGCGGGGTGACTGGGAAGCGGTGAACGCCGTGGCGCGCGAGGTGCAGGGCCCGATCATCGCCGGCCTGGCGCGCTGCGTACGCGAGGACATCGAGGCCGCGGCCAAGGCGCTCGCGCCCGCGCCGCGGCGCCGCATCCACGTGTTCCTCGCCACCAGTGCCATCCACCGCCAGTACAAGCTCAACATGGCGCAGGACGAGATCGTGCGGCGCGCGGTGGAAGCGGTGCGGATGGCGCGCGAGCTCTGCGACGACGTGGAGTTCTCGCCCGAGGACGCCTCGCGCACCGAGCTGGATTTCCTGGCGCGCGTGGTCGAGGCCGTGATCGACGCGGGCGCCTCCACCGTCAACATTCCCGACACGGTGGGCTACACCGTGCCTGACGAATTCGGCGAGCTGTTCCGCTACCTGCGCAAGAACGTGCGCGGCGTGGATCGCGCCCGCCTGTCGGTGCATTGCCATGACGATCTCGGCATGGCCGTGGCCAACAGCCTCACGGCGGTGGTCGCGGGCGCACGCCAGATCGAGTGCACCATCAACGGCATCGGCGAGCGCGCCGGCAACTGCTCGCTGGAAGAAGTCGTGATGGCGGTCAACACCCGCGCCCAGTTCTTCAATCTCAGGACCAACGTGCAGACCAGCCGGCTCTATCCCACCAGCCGCCTGGTCTCGAGCATCACGGGGCAGCCCATCCCGCGCAACAAGGCGATCGTGGGCGAGAACGCGTTCGCGCACGAATCGGGCATCCACCAGCACGGCATGCTCAAGAACCGCAGCACGTATGAAATCATGCGGCCGGAAGACGTGGGCATGTCGCGCAGCAACCTCGTGCTCGGCAAGCACAGCGGCCGCCACGCATTCCGCGAGCGCGTCAAGGAGCTGGGCTTCGAGCTGGACGAGCTGGAACTCAACCGCGTGTTCGAGGAGTTCAAGACGCTGGCTGATCGCAAGAAGGAGCTGTTCGACGGCGACATCGAGGCGCTGGTGCTGCGCGCCGAGGGCGCCGCCCCGGGTCCGTGGAACCTGGCGGGGCTCGACGTCACGGTGCACGAGGGCCAGCAGGCCATCGCCAGGGTCAGGCTCACGCACGCCGACGGACGCAACGTCGAATGCGAGGCGCATGGCGATGGCCCGGTCGACGCCGCCTACAAGGCCATCGAGCAGGGCACCGGCGTCGTGGTCCGGGTGCGCAAGTTCGAGGTGCATGCGGTCACCCTCGGCGAGGACGCGCAGGGCGAGGCCATCCTGTACGTGGAATACGGCGATCGCAGCTACCGCGGCTCGAGCATCAGCACCAACATCATCGAGGCCAGCGGCAAGGCGCTGCTGGAAGTGATCAACCGCATCGAACATTCCAATCGCAATGCGTCGCGCATCGCAGCCGACGCGCCCGGCAAGCCCGCCATGGCGAAAGCCGGTTCATAAGGAGTTCCGCCCATGCCCATTCCCGCCACCCCT
Organism: Steroidobacteraceae bacterium; assembly: GCA_035499515.1. Classification (GTDB taxonomy): domain Bacteria; phylum Pseudomonadota; class Gammaproteobacteria; order Steroidobacterales; family Steroidobacteraceae; genus FEN-1191. The sequence continues at coordinate 143,030 of DATJYR010000007.1, forward strand.
TACATCTGGTTCAACGGCAAACTCGTGGCCTGGGAGAGCGCCACGGTGCACGTGCTGGCGCATGCGCTGCACTACGGCTCCTCGGTGTTCGAAGGCGTGCGCGCCTACGAGACGCCCAGGGGCGTCGCCATCTTCCGGTTGAAGGACCACACGCGGCGACTGCTGGACTCGGCCAGGATCTACCGCATCCAGCTCCCGTACAGCGGCGAGCAGATCAACGACGCCTGCCGGCAGGTGATCAGCGCCAACCAGCTCAACAAGGGCGCGTACCTGCGTCCGGTGGCGTTCCGCGGCTATGGCGAAATCGGCGTGGCGCCGAAGATCGATCCGCCGGTGGAAGTGGCGGTCGCGGGCTGGGAATGGGGCAAGTACCTCGGCGCCGAAAGCGAAGAGCAAGGCGTGGACGTGTGCATCTCCTCCTGGCAGCGCGTGGCGCCCAACACCCTGCCCGCCATGGCCAAGGCCGCCGGCAATTACCTCTCGAGCCAGCTGATCAGCATGGAAGCCAAGCGCCTCGGCTTCGCGGAAGGCATCGGCCTTGCGCCGGACGGCACCGTCAGTGAAGGCGCGGGCGAGAACCTGTTCGTCATCAAGGACGATGTCATCTACACCCCGGGCTTCGCCCATTCGGTGCTGAGCGGCATCACGCGCGACACCGTGATCCGCCTCGCCAAGGATCGCGGCCTGGAAGTGCGCGAGACTTCCGTGCCGCGCGAGATGCTGTACATCGCCGACGAGCTGTTCTTCACCGGCACCGCGGCCGAAGTCACGCCGATCCGCTCGGTGGATCGCATCCAGGTCGGCGCCGGCCGGCGCGGTCCGATCACCGAGGCGCTGCAGAAAGCGTTCTTCGGACTCTTCACCGGGGCGACCGGCGACAAGTGGGGCTGGCTCGACTACGTCGACATGCAGGCCAAGCCGCGCATCGCGGCGGCCGGCTGATCGCCAGGAGTTGCCCATGAAGACGTTGCTGCAGAAGATCTGGGAACAGCACGAAGTGGTGCCGGAATCCGCCGACACGCCCGCGGTGCTGTACGCGGACCTGCACCTGATCCACGAAGTGACCTCGCCGCAGGCTTTCCAGGTGCTGCGTGAGCGCGGCCTGAAGCTGCGCCGCCCGGACCGCACGCTCGCCACCATGGATCACTCCACGCCGACGCGCACCGAACAGGTGTTCGGCAACGCGCCCATCACCATCGAATCGGCCGCGCAGCAGATCTCGATGCTGGAGAAGAACTGCGCCGAGTTCGGCGTCGAGCTGTTCAAGCTGCGCGATGCGCAGCGCGGCATCGTGCACATCATCGGGCCGGAGCTCGGGCTCACGACGCCCGGCTCCACCATCGTCTGCGGCGACAGCCATACCAGCACGCACGGCGCGTTCGGCGCGCTGGCATTCGGCATCGGCACCACCGAAGTCGGCCACGTGATGGCGACGCAGTGCCTGCTGCAGCGGCGACCGAAGAGTTTTGCGATCACGGTCGACGGCCAGCTCAACCCCGGCGTCACGGCCAAGGACATGATCCTGGCCATCATCGGCAGGATCGGCGTGTCGGGCGGCACGGGCCACGTGCTCGAATACCGCGGCAGCGCGGTGCGCGCCCTGGGCATGGAAGAGCGCATGACCGTGTGCAACATGTCCATCGAGGCGGGTGCGCGCGCCGGCATGGTGGCGCCCGATGAAACCACGTTCGAATACCTCGCGACGCGCCCGCGCGCCCCGCGCGGCGCGGCGTGGGAAGCGGCGCTGGCCCACTGGCGCACCCTGCCCTCCGACGCGGACGCGCAATTCGACCGCGAGGTGTCGCTCGATGGCTCGAAGCTCGAACCGATGATCACCTACGGCACGCATCCGGGCATGGTGATGCCGATCAGCGGCATGATCCCCGCACTCAAGAATGATCCGGTGTTCGACAAGGCGCTCGGCTACATGGGCCTCGAGGCCGGTGCGCCGATCCGCGAACATCCCATCGACATGGTGTTCCTTGGCAGCTGCACCAACGGCCGCCTCAGCGACCTGCGCAGCGCCGCGTCCGTGCTGCGGGGCCAGAAGATCGCGCGCAACGTGCACATGCTCGTGGTACCGGGTTCGCAGCAGGTCAAGCAGGCCGCGGAGGCCGAAGGGCTGGACCGGGTATTCATCGACGCCGGCGCCGAATGGCGCGAGTCCGGCTGCTCCATGTGCCTCGGCATGAACGGCGACAACGTGCCGAAGGGCCAGTACGCCGTGAGCACCAGCAACCGCAATTTCGAGGGGCGCCAGGGTCCTGGCGCGCGCACCCTGCTCGCCAGTCCGCTGACCGCCGCCGCATCCGCGGTGCGCGGTCGCGTCACCGATCCGCGCGAGCTCCTCAAGGCCTGAGACCCGCACCATGAGCAACGAAAAAATCGGCATCCTGCGCTCGCGCACCGCAGTGCTGCCCTATACCAATATCGACACCGACCAGATCATCCCGGCGCGCTTCCTGCGCACCACCACCCGCGATGGCCTGGGCAGGAACCTGTTCGCCGACTGGCGCTACCTGCCCGACGGCAGCGACAACCCGCAGTTTCCGCTCAACCAGCCACAAACCGCGGGCTGCCGCATCCTGGTCACCGACCGCAACCTCGGCTGTGGCTCGTCGCGCGAACACGCGCCCTGGGCGCTGCTGGACTACGGGTTCCGCGCCGTCATCAGCACCGAGATCGCCGACATCTTCCGCAGCAATTCGCTGAAGAACGGGTTGTTGCCGGTGGTGGTCGACGCCGACACTGCCGCGTGGCTGCTGGCCAATCCGGGCGCCGAGGTCGAGGTGGACCTGGAGCGGACCGAACTGCGCCTGCCCAGCGGGCGCGCCGTGCAGTTCCCCATCGAAGGCTTCTCGCGCTACTGCCTCATGAACGGCGTGGACGAGCTCGGCTTCCTGCTGTCGAAGTCCGCCGACATCGGCGCGTTCGAACGGCGTCGCGCCTCATGAAGGCCCGCATCGCGGTCCTGGGTGGCGACGGCATCGGTCCGGAAGTCACCAGCGAAGCCGTGCAGGTGCTGCGCGCCATCGCCAGCCTCCACGGCCATGAATTCACGCTGCAGGAGGCACCGTTCGGCGGCGCGGCCATCGACCTGGCCGGCGACCCGTTGCCGGAGTCGACCCTCGCGGCCTGCCTCGCGGCCGATGCGGTGCTGCTTGGCGCCATCGGCGGCCCGAAGTGGTCGGCACCCAACGCCAAGGTGCGGCCCGAACAGGGGCTGCTGCGCCTGCGCAAGGAGCTCGGTGTCTACGCCAACTTGCGCCCCGTCGCCGTGCACCCCGCCCTGCGCGCGGCGTCCACGCTCAAGCCCGAAGTGCTGGAAGGCGTGGACCTGATCTTCGTGCGCGAGCTCACCGGCGGCATCTACTTCGGTGCCAAGACCCGCACCGCCACCGAAGCCACCGACCTGTGCAGCTACTCGGTGATGGAAGTGGAACGCATCGTGCGGGTGGCGGCGAAGCTGGCGGCGTCGCGTCGCGGCAGGCTGGTGTCGATCGACAAGTCCAACGTGCTGGAGACGTCGCGGCTGTGGCGCGAGACCACCACGCGCGTGATGCAGCAGGAATTCCCCGGCGTCGCGCTCGAACACATGCTGGTGGATTCGGCCGCCATGCACCTGATCAGACGACCGCGCGATTTCGACGTCGCCGTGACCGAGAACATGTTCGGCGACATCCTCACGGACGAGGCCTCGATGCTGGCCGGTTCGCTGGGTCTGCTGCCCTCGGCCTCGCTGGGCGATGGCAAGCGCGGCCTGTACGAGCCGATCCACGGCTCGGCGCCCGACATCGCGGGCCGCGGCATCGCCAATCCCTACGGCACCATCCTGAGCTGCGCGCTGCTGCTGCGGCATTCGCTCGGCCTTGTGGAGGAAGCGGCGGCGATCGAAGCGGCGGTGAACGCGGTGGTGTCGGCGGGCGTGCTCACGCCGGACATCGCAGCCTCAGGCCAGAAGGCCGCCAGCACGCGCGAGGCCGGCGCCGCGGTGCTGGCTGCCCTGCGCTGATGCGGCCCGGTCCCAAATGTCGGTGAAGGTACACCTGTCATGAAATTCGCCACCCTCAAATCCCATTCGCGCGACGGTCGCCTGGTGCTGGTGTCGCGCGATCTGCGCCAGGCGCTGGAAATCCCGGGTGTGCCCAATCTGCAGTACGCACTCGACCGCTGGGACCAGGAAGCGCCATCGCTCCAGCGCCAGTACCTCGAACTCAACACCAACCGCGCCCGCGGGGCCTTCGACTTCGATCCGCAGGCAGCGCATGCGCCGTTGCCGCGCGCCTACCAGTGGCTGGATTGCTCGTCGTTCCTGGCGCACGGGCGCCTGCTGGATCGCGCCTTCGGCATTGCGCCGATCCCGATGTCCGACACCGTGCCGATCACCGTGCAGGGCGCAGGCGATGCCTTCCTCGGTCCGTACGACGACGTGCCGTTTCCGGTCGAGTCCGAGGGCATCGACTTCGAGGCCGAATTCGGCGTGATCCTCGGCGACGTGCCGATGGGCGTGACCGCCGCGCAAGCCGTGAACTGCATTCGCCTGGCCGTGGTGCTCAACGACTGGGGGCTGCGCACGCTGCAGAAATTCGAGATGCAGCGGGGCTTCGGCCTGATCCACTGCAAGCCCGCCACTTCGTTCGCGCCCGTGGCCGTGACGCTCGACGAGCTGGGTAACGACTGGCGCGACGAGAAGATCCACCTGCGGATGAACGTCGAGTACAACGGCAAGCCATTCGGCCATCCCTCGGGCGGTGCGATGGACTTCAAGGCGTCGCAGCTGATCGTGAATGCGGCACGCACCCGCGAACTGCGCGCCGGCACCGTGCTGGGCTTTGGCACCACCTCCGAAGGCGACCCCAAGGGCGTGGGTTCGGCCTGCCTCACCGAGAAGCGCGGCCAGGACATCATTGACTTCGGCGAGCCGCGCACGCCGTTCATGAAGTACGGCGAACGCGTGCGGATCGAAGCTTTCGATGCCGCCGGCAATTCGATGTTCGGCGCCATCGATCAGCGCGCCGTCAAGGGTTGAAGATCGCGCTACGCGAATTGCCTTTCAGGCACGGAAGAATGCCAGCGGCCACTTTTCGGTGATGGCGCCCAGCGGTTTGCCCGCCTGATAGATCAGATAGGTGCGTGACACGAATTCCGCCGTCGCCGGCAGCGCGAAATGCCCCGCAATTTCCGGACAGAACGCAACCTTCTGCTCGACGATGTCGCGATAGGTTTCCAGTCGCGCCGCCTTCCACAGCAGCCCGATGGGCTGGTCGGTTTCCAGCAGCTGCTGCTGGAGGAACGGTGAGAATCGTTCGAACACGAACAGCGATTCGGCATAGAGATGATTGCCACTGGCGCCGGCCAGCAGGATCCTGCGACTCATGATCCTGGTCTCGCCCTCGCAGCCCAGCATGGCGGGAGCGATCCGGCTCTGGATCACCTGCTCCAGCTTGTGCACGCGAATCGCCTCGCCGGTGTACAGCGCAATCAGATCCGTCACCGTGCCGTCGGTGGACAGCAGTATTTTCTGAAACAGGCTCAACTCCACGCGTGCTGCTCCTCGATGTGGACCCTCAGACCAGGTCCGGGCCGTCCGGCGATTCTGCGCTGCAGAGCCCATCGGACCAAGGTTTCGCTTGCTGTCGGACCCATCCGACACACCTTCGCGTCCGCTCCCGCTGCACGTCAACCCCCGCCTTCAGCCACCGTTCAGACAGGAACGGTTACGCTGGCCGTTGGTCGAATCACCGATGAGGAATGCAAATTGAACAAGATCATTACGATTGCGTCACTGAGCACGCTGGCACTGGCCGCTTCGGTCGCCAATGCCCGCGGTTACTCGGACGACAGCTCTCGGGGTGACAGCTTCGCACCCTACGTTGGCGGTTCCATTGGTCGCTTCGTCTACGACGAGACCGGCGCCGACACGCTGTATCCCGGCGCGCTGATGTTCCGCGTCGGCGTACCCATCAACGAATACTTCGCGCTCGAAGGCCGCATCGGCACGGGCTTCTCGAAGTCCGACGGCGTGTTCAGTCAGTCGGATGTGACCGCGAGCGTGGACCGCATCGCCGCGGGCTACGCGAAACTCAGTCTGCCCGTGGGCCCGCGCTTCTCATTCTACGGACTGGCAGGCATCGCCAACACCAAGCTGCGCTGGTCGCAATCGGGTTTGGCCGACGGCACTTCGAGCGACACCGGGTTCTCGTACGGCGTCGGCGGACAGGTCGGCATGCGTCGCGACACGGCGTTCACTTTCGAGTGGGCACGGCTGCGCGATCTGACGGCCAGCCAGAACACTTCCGGTTTGCTGGGCAATGACGCCACCGGCGACATGTTCTCGATCGGCGTACAGGTCCGGCTGTGACACAAACGCTTCAGCATGGGTTCAGGCAGCGGACGCTACGCTGGACCCGTGTTGAATCACTGGTGAGGATTGCATCTTGAACAAGATCTTCGCAGCAGCTTCGTTGACCGCCCTGGCCCTGGTAGGAGGTGCCGCCAATGCGCGCGGCCGCTACTCCGATTCGGGCTATGGATATGGCGACGACAGCGGGCCCTACATTGGTGGTTCAGTCGGCCAATTCGTCTACCAGGAAGACGGCGTGGACACTTTGTATCCCACCGCATTCGCCTTCCGGCTGGGCGTGCCGATCGCACCTTTTCTCGCGGTGGAAGGCCGCATTGGCACCGGAATCACCGATTCCGACTACACCAATGTGGACGGCACCGACGTGAAGGTGGGTGTGGACCGGCTGGCCGCGGGCTATCTGAAGGGCAGTTTGCCGATAGCCCCACGTTTTTCGGTGTACGGACTGGCGGGCATCGCCAGCACGCGGCTGCGTTTCACGTCGCCCGGCTTGCCGGACGGGATTTCCAACGACACCAGCTTCTCCTTCGGAGCGGGTGGCGACGTGCAACTGCGCGGCGGGACCACCCTCAATTTCGAGTGGGCCCGGTTGCGCAGCGTCGACACGGACTTCGACGGCAACGCCACGGGCGACATGGTGTCAGTCGGTCTCGTCTGGCACTTCTGAGGGCGCGCCCTCGGGAAGCGGCAGACGCAGCGGTTCGCTGTCTGCAAAACCTGCACGCCGATCCACGTCGGCGTGCAGGTCGAGCGTCGCGCGTTCGAGCCTGAGGCGCAGCTGCTCCAGTCCCGCCTGGTCGAGGTCCGGCGGCACCTCGAACGCCTCGCCGATCTGCACATGGATGGTCGCGAATGGTTTGGGGATCACGATGCGGTCCCAGGACTTGGGGTAGATCCAGCTTCTTCCTGCTGTCGCCGCGACCGGCAACACCAACCCCCCGTTTTTCTGCGCCAACACCAGGCCACCCAGCTGCGCGATGCCGCGTGGCCCGCGTGAGCCGTCGATCGACAGGCCGGCGCTGATGTCCGGCTGCTCGCGTTGCAGCTTGATGAGCGCCACCAGCGCGCGCGCACCGCCCTTCCCCGAAGATCCGCGGATCACGCTGAATCCCAGCCGCTGCTCGATGTACGCCATGGCGTCGCCGTCGCGGCTCTGCGAACACAGCAGCACCCAGCGCCCGCGGATCGGGCGGCTGAAGTAGTACAGCAGGTTGAAAGTGCGCGCATGCAGGAACATGCCCACCACGGGTCGTCCGCTGCGCAGCGCCGCGTTCAACCGCTCTTCGTCGTGCGTGACGTAGCGCCAGGTGTGCGCCACGGCGCGATACAGGTGCAGCACGATGCGCGGCACGATGCTGCGCATCAGCAAGCCGCGGAGCGGTTTGCGCTGGTCGCTGGGGGTGCGGGCGCTCATGCCGCGTGCGCGCTCAGCCCGCCCGCTGCAACGCTGCCGCGAGGTCGCCGCGCAGGTCGGCCAGCGCTTCGATGCCCACCGACAGGCGCAGCAGGCCATCGCCGAGCCCCGCCGCGGCGCGTGCGGCTTCGTCCATCGCCGCGTGCGTCATGGACGCAGGATGGGCCACGAGGCTTTCCACGCCACCGAGCGATTCCGCCAGCGAGAAGTACCGCAGGCCGGCGATGAAACGCTTCACGGCCGGGATGCCGCCGGCGAGCTCGAAGGTGATGATGGCGCCGGGCGCCTGCTGCTGGCGCGCGGCGAGATCGTGGCCCGGGTGACTCTTGAGGCCGGGGAAGTACACCCGCTTCACGCCGGACTGGTTGGCCAGCCATTCGGCCAGCGCCTGCGCATTCGCGGCGTGGTGGTCGAGCCGGGCTTTGAGCGTGCGCAGGCCGCGCAGCGTCAGGTAGCTGTCGAACGCGCCGCCCGTGAGACCCAGGCAGTTCGCCCACCAGGTGAGCTGTTCGTGCAGTTCGCGCGTCTTCGCCACCACCGCGCCACCCACCACGTCGCTGTGGCCGTTGATGTACTTGGTGGTCGAGTGCACCACCACGTCGGCGCCATGTTCGATGGGCCGCTGCCAGGCCGGCGACAGGAAGGTGTTGTCGACCACGCTGAGCGCGCCCGCCTGATGCGCGAGCGCCGAGACCGCCGCGATGTCGGTGATGCGCAGCAGCGGATTGCTCGGCGTCTCGATCCACACCATCGCCGCGGGCGTCGCCAGGGCCCTGGCGAGCGCCGCGGCGTCGCCGAAATTGACGAACTCCACCTCGAGTTCGCCGCGCTTCTTCCAGGCCGTGAACAGCCGGAAGGTGCCGCCATAGCAGTCATGCGGCACGATCACGCGCGCGCCCACGGGAAACAGGTGGCCGATGAGGTTGACCGCGCCCATGCCGGAAGCGGTGACCACGCCGCCCGCGCCACCCTCCAGGTCCGCCAGCGCATTGCCCAGCAGATCGCGCGTGGGATTGCCGGAACGCGAATAGTCGTAGGCGCGCTTGTCGCCGTACCCACGGAACGCATAGGTGGAACTCAGGTGCAGCGGAGGCACCACGGCGCCGGTGACGTCGTCGGATTCCAGTCCGGCGCGTACCGCGCGGGTGCTGAGCTCGGCAGGGGGATTCACTTAGCATTCTCCATAGAGGCAATCGAAAATGGGGCGCAGCTGGCCCGCTTCCTTGAGGAACGCGTCATGGCCATGCGGCGAGGAGATTTCGTGCAGCCGGGCATCCGGCAGCCGCGACGACAACGCGCGCATGTCGCCGATGGGCACGAGCTGGTCTTCGCGTACCGCCACCACCGTGGTCGGCACCGTGATGCGGGCGGCGTCGACGCGGTGCAGGTCGATGGACTCCGACAGGCACAGGAACGCACCCGGCTGGTACTTGCCCGCATAACTGCGCCCACGCGCCCACAGGTATTCCTCCACCGGGAACACGAAGCGTCCGCCGTCTCCCACGCGTGGCGCGTCGGAGAAGCGGGCGGCGAATTCCTCCGGGCTGCGGTAGGTCGCCATCGCCAGCGCGCGTGCGAGTTCGAGTCCTTCCGCACCGCGATCGTTGGCAAGGCCGAAGCGCACCATGCGACGCTGCACGCAACGCCAGGCGGTAGCCATGGGATGGGTGCGATCCGCGGCGCTGATGACGATCAGCCGGCCGACCCGAGCCGGATGACGCTCACCGAACGCCAGCGCCACCATGCCGCCATAGGAAGCGCCCACGATGCCGCGGAGTCTTGCGATGCCCAGGTGGTCCAGCAACTGGCGGATGGCCTCGGCCTGGTCGTAGCTCGAGAGGCTGGGATAGTCAGGGTCGTCGCCGGCGCTGGTGGAACGGCCGGTGCCGCCGAGGTAATCGATGCCGAGCACGCGGCAGCGTGTGGTGTCGAGCGAGCGGCCCGGGCCCGTCACTTCGTGCCACCAGCCGGCGCGCGGGTCGAGCGTGTCGAACACCCGCCGGTGCGCGGAGATGCCGCCGATCACCAGCGCCACCGGCAGGGACGCCTCGCCCTCAAGCCGCCACGCGAGGCGCGCGCCCGTCAAGTGCCCGCCGTGATGCAGGGCAAAAGGCGATGCCAGGGCCAGCACCCCTTCGGAAATGGCGGTCGGTGAACTCAAGCGACGCACTCCACGCAAGCTCCAGGCCCCAACCCTCGGAACTCCCGCAGCGATGCCTGCCAGAACGGCAGCCCTGCCCGGCCCGCTGGCCAGTGCAGACACTCGCTCATCTGCCGGCACCGGTACCACCGGATCGCGCCGCAGGAGTTGGCACCATGACAGGCCAGATGCCTGCCGGTTGCCCCGGCGTCGAAGGGCCTTATCCCTCAGCCGGTCTCGATGAGTGGCGCCAGTGTAGCTGAAACGGGCCGCGGCAGGCAAAGTTGCCGCGCTGCCGCCCTTGTGCTAATGTACTAATGCGATAGTACATTAATACATTGGTACGCAGTGAAAGCCCACAAGAACCTCTCCTCGCGCCAGGAAGCGCTGGCCGAACGCAACCTGGCGGCCGCGCTGCTCAACCTGCGCGCCGTGGACGAAGTGCGGGCGTTCCTGCGCGACCTGTGCACCCCGGCCGAACTGCAGGCCATGGCCGACCGCTGGGCGGTGGTCGAATGCCTGCAACAGGGACTGGCCTACCGCGAAATCCACCGCCTCACGGGCGTCAGTCTCACCACCATCGGGCGCGTGGCCCGCTACCTGGCGCAGGGCAATGGCGGCTACGCCATGGCCGCGCGCCGCATCGGAACCCACACCCATGGATAAACAGACCCGGCTGCGGCTGGCCGTACAGAAATCCGGCCGGCTCACCGAGCCCTCGCTCGACCTGTTGACCCGCGTGGGCCTGAAGCTCTCGCGCGGCAAGGACCAGCTGGTGGGCTTTGGCGAGAACATGCCGCTCGACGTGCTGTTCGTGCGCGACGACGACATCCCGGACCTGGTGCAGGAAGACGTGTGCGATCTCGGCCTCATGGGCCTCAACGTGCTCGAGGAGAAGCGGCTGGAACTGGCCGCACGCGGCACGCCGGCGCGCTTCGAGGTCCTGCGCACGCTCGACTACGGCCGCTGCCGGCTGTCGCTCGCGGTGCCCGAGGGCATGGACTACCACGGTCCCGCCACGCTCATCGGCAAGCGCATCGCCACCACCTACCCTTGCATGCTCGCGCAATACCTCAAACAGCAAGGCATCAGCGCGGAGATCGTCACGCTGTCCGGTGCGGTGGAGATCGCGCCGCGGCTGGGGCGCGCCGACCTGATCTGCGACCTGGTCTCGACCGGTTCCACGCTGCTCGCCAACCACCTGCGCGAAGTCGCCACCGTGCTGGAGAGCCACGCGGTGCTGATCCGCACGCCCATCGCGCTTCCCGCCGAGAAGAATGACTGGGTGGAGCGGTTGCTGTTGCGCATCGAAGGCGTCGAACAGGTCAAAGGCAGCAAGTACATCATGCTGCACGCCCCGCGCGCAGCGCTCCCCGCGATCCGCAAGCTCCTGCCCGGCAGCGAAACGCCAACCATCATTCCGCTGGAAGGCCATCCCGACCGCGTCGCGGTGCACGCGGTGTGCCGCGAGAACGTGTTCTGGGAAACGCTGGAAAGCCTGAAGAAGGCCGGCGCCAGCGCCATGCTGGTGCTGCCGGTCGAGAAGATGCTGGCCTGAACATGCAGATCCTCGACTGGACGCAACTCGACGCCGCGGCGCGCCGCACGGCGCTCGCCCGGCCCCTCAGCGCCATGCGCGAGAGTGTGTCCGCGCAGGCCGCCGCGATCATCGCCGCGGTGCGCAGCGCCGGCGATGCCGCGCTGCGCCAGCTGACCCGGCAGTTCGACGGTGTCGAGCTGGAGGCGCTGTCCGTGAGCGAGGCCGAGTTCGAGGCCGCACGCGCGGGACTTGCGGCCGGGGACATCGCCGCGCTCGAGACCGCGATCGGCAACGTGCGCAGCTTCCACGCGGCGCAGGCCGCCCCCGCCATCGACCTCGAGACCCAGCCCGGCGTGCGCTGCGAACGGCTCACGCGTGCCATCGGGAGCGTCGGCCTGTATGTGCCGGCCGGGTCGGCGCCCCTGCCCTCCACCGTGATCATGCTGGCCGTGCCTGCGCTGATCGCGGGCTGCGCGCAGCGCGTACTGTGCACTCCGGCCCAGCGCAACGGCCGCGCCAATGCGGCGGTGCTGGTCGCGGCGCAACTGTGCGGCATCGACACGGTCTTCAAGATCGGCGGCGCGCAGGCCGTGGCCGCCATGGCGTATGGCACCGAAAGCGTTCCGAAGGTCCACAAGATCTTCGGGCCGGGCAATGCCTGGGTCACGGCGGCCAAGCAGCTGGTGGCCGCCGATCCGGCGGGTGCGGCGCTGGACATGCCTGCCGGGCCGTCCGAAGTCATGGTCATCGCCGATGCACAGGCCAACGCGGAATTCGTCGCGGCGGATCTGCTGGCGCAGGCCGAGCACGATCCCGGCGCGCAGGCCGTGCTGCTCACCGATGCGCCGGCGCTGGCCCGGGCCGTCGCGGCGCAGCTGGGTGCGCAACTGGGCACGCTCTCGCGCAGCGACATCCTGCGGCAGTCGTCGGCTGCGATCCGCATCGTGGTGTTGCCGGACCTGGAAGCGGCATTCGAACTGGCCGATGAGCACGCGCCCGAGCATCTGCTGGTGCAGGTGCGCGACGCCCGCAGCTGGTTGCCGCGCATCAACACCGCCGGCTCCGTCTTCCTCGGCGCCTGGACGCCGGAAACCATGGGCGACTACTGCTCCGGTACCAACCACGTGTTGCCGACCTACGGCTACGCGCGCAGCTGCAGCGGTCTCTCGCTGCTGGATTTCACGCGCCGCATGACGGTGCAGGAACTCAGCCCGCAGGGCCTGAAGACGTTGGGCCCGGTGGCGGCGCGGCTCGCGCGGCTGGAAGGCCTCGATGCGCACGAACAGGCGGTGACGCGTCGCCTCGCCAGCGCGGAACTGTCCGCGTGAGCTGGCTCACCGACATCGCACGGCCGGAGATCCGCACGCTGCAGGCGTACGCCCACGCGGATTGGGAGCCCGGCCTGGTGCGCCTGCACGCCAACGAACTGCCCTGGCGGTCCGAAGTCGATCACAGCATCGCGGGACTCAACGTCTATCCCGAGCCGCACCCCCACGCGCTCATGCACCGCCTGGCCGAACTGTATGGCGTGCCGCAGGGATGGGCGCAGGCCTGTCGCGGCAGCGATGAAGCCATTGACCTGCTGATCCGCTGCTACTGCCGCGCCGGCCAGGATGCGGTGCTGGTCTGTCCGCCAACCTTCGGCATGTACGGTGTGGCGGCGCGCATCCAGGGCGCGCGCGTGCTCGAGGTGCCGCTGCGCCGCGCGGCGGACTTCGCACTCGACCTGGCCGGCATCGATGCAGCGCTGGCGCAGGATCCGCGACTGCTGTTCTTCTGCTCGCCGAACAACCCCACCGGCAACCTGCTCGACCTCACCGCCCTGCTGGCGCTGGCGCGGCGGCTGGAAGGCCGCGCGCTGGTGGTGGTGGACGAAGCGTACCTCGAGTTCTCGGGTGTCGACTCGCTGAGCCGACGCCTGCAGGATTACCCCGCGCTGGTCGTGCTGCGCACGCTGTCGAAGGCGCACGGCCTGGCGGGTGCGCGTTGCGGCACGCTGCTGGCGCAGCCGGAAATCGTGTCGATGCTGCAACGGGTGATCCAGCCGTATGCCATCGCGCAACTGAGCATCGAGGCCGTGTTCGCGGCGCTCGCGCCCGGGCCATTGGCCGCCACCGCCGGGCGACTCGAGGTGCTGCGGGCCGAACGCGAACGGCTGCGCGCCGCCCTGCAGGCCCACCCGCAGGTGGTGCGCATCAATCCGAGTGCCGCGAATTTCCTGCTGGTAGAATTCCGGGACGCCGCGACCGTGCTCGCCAGCGCACACCAGGCCCGCTTCCTGCTGCGCGATTTCAGCCGCAGTCCGGGACTCGGCAACTGCCTGCGCATCACCATCGGTACGCCACAACAGAACGACCAGCTGCTCGCATGCCTGCCATGAACACGCCGCGCCCCACACTCTTCATCGACCGCGACGGCACGCTGGTCGAGGAACCGGCCGACAACCAGGTCGACCGGCTGGAGAAGATCCGCTTCCTGCCCGGCGTGTTCGCGGCCTTGCAGGAGCTGCGCGCGGCGGGCTTCGCCCTGGTCATGGTGAGCAACCAGGACGGGCTCGGCACCGCCAGTTTTCCACAGGCGGATTTCGAGCTGTGCCAGGATTTCATCCTGCGCAGTTTCGCCTCGCAGGGGATCGAGTTCGACGCGATCTGCCTCTGCCCGCATCGTCCCGCCGACGGCTGCGCCTGCCGCAAACCCGGGACCGGCATGCTCGATGCCTACTTGCGCGATCACGCGATCGCCACGGAGCGCAGCTTCGTCATCGGCGATCGCGACACCGACCTCGCCTTCGCCGCCAACCTCGGGATCCGCGGGCTGCGCGTGCGCGCGCACGGTTCCGCCGCCGAGGGCTGGCCGGCGATCGTGCGGGAAATCCTCGCCCGGCGCGCCACCGTGCAGCGCAAGACGCGCGAAACCGACATCCACGTCAGCGTGGCGCTGGACGCCACTTCGCCCATCGAAATCAGCACCGGGCTCGGCTTCTTCGACCACATGCTCGAGCAGCTCGCCAAGCACGGCGGCTTCGCATTGCAGCTCAAATGCGCCGGCGACCTGCACATCGACGAACACCACACCGTGGAAGACACCGCACTGGCGCTGGGCGAAGCCTTGCGTCGCGCGCTGGGCAACAAGCAGGGCATCGGCCGCTACGGCTTCCTGCTGGCCATGGACGAATCGCAGGCGCAGGTGGCCATCGACCTGTCCGGCCGCGCCTACTTCGTCTGGGAGGGCCAGTTCGGTCGCGAGCAGGTCGGCACGCTGCCCACCGAGCTCGTGCCGCATTTCTTCCGTTCACTGAGCGATGCGCTGGCCTGCGCGCTGCAGATCAGTGTGCGCGGCGAGAACACCCACCACATGATCGAAGCCTGCTTCAAGGGCGTGGGACGCGCGCTGCGACCCGCGCTGGCGCGTGCCGGGCACGATCTGCCGACCACCAAGGGCGCGCTGTGACACGAACCCGATCGACGGCCCGGACCACGGGCGCACCCGTGGTCATCATCGACAGCGGCGGCGCCAATCTCGCCTCACTGGTATATGCGCTGGAACGTCTCGATACACCGAGCGAAGTGAGCTCCGATCCGAAGCGGATCCGCACCGCGCGCCGCGTGCTGCTGCCCGGCGTCGGCGCGGCCGCGGACGCCATGCAGCGACTGCGCAGGCCAGGGCTGCACGAACTCATCCCCGAGCTCACGCAACCGCTGCTGGGCATCTGTCTCGGCATGCAGCTGCTCTACCGCCATTCCGAGGAAGGCGACACGCCCTGCCTGGGCGTGATCGACAGCGACGTGCAGCGGCTGGAACCCGCGCTGGGACGGCCCGTGCCGCACATGGGCTGGAACACCCTGGAAATCGACGAGGACGATCCTTTGCTGCGCGGCTTCTCGGCCAGCGACTACTTCTACTTCGTGCACAGCTTCGCCGCGGCGCGCGGACCGGCCACGTTGGCCAGCGTGAACTATGGACGGGCGCTCACCGCCGTGGTCCGGCGCGACAATTTCTGGGGCGTGCAATTCCATCCCGAGCGCTCCGGGGCGGCCGGCGCACGCCTGCTGCGCAACTTCCTGGAACTCTGATGCAGCTCATCCCATCCATCGATCTGCGCGGCGGGCACTGCGTGCGCCTGCTCAAGGGCGATTTCGACGCCGAGACGCGCTACGACCTCGATCCCAGGGCACTGCTGGATCGCTACCGCTCGCTGGGAGCGGCCTGGCTGCACGTCGTGGACCTCGACGGCGCACGTGACGGCCAGCTTGCCAATCGCGCGCTGCTGCTGCAACTGGCGGGACAGGACGCCGTGCGACTGCAGGTGGGCGGCGGCATCCGCAGTGCGGCCGTCGTCGAGGACCTGCTCGGCCATGGCGTGGCGCGCGTCGCCGTCGGCAGCGCGGCGGTGGACAACGTGGCCGAGGTGGGCCGCTGGATCCGGCACTACGGCCCCGAACGCATCTGCCTCGCGTTCGACGTGCTGCACGATGCGGCTGGCACGCCGCGGCTGCGCACCCGTGGCTGGCGCGAGGCCAGTCCCTTGTCGCTGTGGGAGGCCATCGCGCTGTACGAGCCACTGGGCCTGCGCCACGTGCTGTGCACCGACATCGACCGCGATGGCGCACTGGCCGGCCCGAACCTGGCGCTGTACCGTGAGGCGTTCCGGCGCCATCCGCATATCCAGTGGCAGGCGTCGGGCGGCGTGAGCGGCGCACCCGACCTGGGCGCCCTCGCGGCACTCGGCATCGCCGCGGCCATCAGCGGCAAGGCCCTGCTCGAGCAACGCATGCAACCCGAGGAGCTGCGGCCATTCTTGCCAAACGCATAATCCCCTGTCTCGACGTGCGCGACGGCCAGGTGGTCAAGGGCGTGCGCTTCCGCGAACACAAGGTGGTGGGCGACA
Organism: Steroidobacteraceae bacterium; assembly: GCA_035499515.1. Lineage (GTDB taxonomy): Bacteria > Pseudomonadota > Gammaproteobacteria > Steroidobacterales > Steroidobacteraceae > FEN-1191. The sequence goes on from DATJYR010000007.1 coordinate 159,376, forward strand.
TCCTCGAGCTCGCGGCGCGCTATCGCGATGCCGGCGCCGATGAGCTGGTGTTCTACGACATCACCGCCAGCCCCGAGGGTCGCTCGGTGGATCGCGAGTGGGTGCGCCGGGTGGCGCGCGTGCTCGACATTCCGTTCTGCGTGGCCGGGGGCATCCGCTCGGTGGGCGATGCGGAGGAAATCCTCAACGCGGGCGCGGAGAAGATCTCGGTCAACACGCCCGCGCTGCAGAATCCGCAACTCATCGACGAGCTGAGCCGCCGGTTCGGGTCCCAGTGCGTGGTGGTCGGCATCGACAGCCAGACCACCGCCGATGGCTACCATGTCTACCAGTTCACGGGCGATCCCACCCGCAGCCAGGACTCACGGCGCGAGACGCTGGCGTGGGTGCAGGAAGTGCAGCAGCGCGGCGCCGGCGAGATCGTGCTCAACTGCATGGCCTCCGATGGCGTGCGGCAGGGGTATGATGTGCCGCAGCTGCGCGCGGTGCGCTCGCTGTGCAATGTTCCCTTGATTGCTTCCGGCGGTGCGGGCACGCCGGAGCATTTCGCGCAGGTGTTCCAGGCCGCGGCCGTCGACGCCGCGCTGGCCGCCAGCGTGTTCCACAGCGGCAGCATCGCGATCCAGGATCTCAAGCGTTTCCTCGCCCACGAAGGCGTGGAGGTCAGGCCATGACGATCACCCAGGCGGACATTGCGCGCATCGACTGGCGGAAGTCGGACGGGCTGGTGCCCGCCATCGTGCAGCATGCGGGCAATGGATCGGTGCTCATGCTGGGCTACATGAATGCCGCGGCGCTCGAGGCCACGCTGGCGCGCGGCCGCGTGGTGTTCTTCAGCCGCTCCAGGCAGCGTCTGTGGGAAAAAGGCGAAACCTCCGGTCACTTCCTCGAGCTCGTCGACGTGCGCCTCGACTGCGACGCCGACACGCTGCTGGTCAGCGCGCATCCCCATGGCCCGGTGTGCCACACCGGCACCCGCACCTGCTTCGGTGACGACGCCGGGAGCGATGCCGGCCGGATCGCCTTCCTGGTGGAACTCGACGAACTGATCGCGCAGCGCATCGCCGAAAGTCCCGAAGGCAGTTACACGGCCCGTCTCTACGCCAGCGGCACGCGGCGCATCGCGCAGAAAGTGGGCGAGGAAGGACTGGAGGTGGCGCTGGCGGCGGTGGCCGAGCCGGATCCGCAGCTCATCAGCGAAGGCGCCGATCTGTTGTTCCATCTGCTGGTGCTGCTCAAGAGCCGCGACCTGCGGCTGCAGCAGCTGGTCGACGAATTGCGGCAGCGGCACGCAGCGCGCGCGGGACTGGCGAAGGCACCCTCGAGCTGATGACCCCAGGTTGATCTACTCTATATATACGGGTTGACTGTCGCCGCCTGTGACATAAGCCGGGCAGCTCGCTCAAGTCCGCGCCTGCCCCGCCGCTAAGGTGGGGTAGCCATGAAAAAGCGGTCATTCCTTGCAGTGTCGATCGGCAATCCCCTGCCCTTGTGGCTGCTGCTTGCCGTATTCGTGCTGGCCCTGGCCTGCGTGAGCAGCACCGGCGCGGCCGATGCGCAGCGCATCCTGCTGGTCAGCGCGCAGGTGCGCGCGGTGGCCCGACTGGAGAGCCAGACGGCGCCCGCCGTGCTGGAGATCACGCCCGAGGACGTGCGACGCGGCTGGCTGGAGGTGGCGGACCCGGTGAACCTGCGCATCAGCAGCAACAGCCGCCAGGGCTATGTGCTGAACGTACTGCCGATGCAAGCCCTGTTCACGTCGGTGGCCGTCGCAGGTCTCGATGGTGAAGTGACCCTGGGCCCCGACGGCGGCGAGCTGGTGCAGCGCTGGCAGCAGGCACGACCGGTGGTGGACGTCGCCCTGCGCTTCCGGTTCCAGATCGCGCGCGGCGTCGCCCCGGGCGTCTACCCCTGGCCCTTGGGTTTCCGCGTGCGGCCGCTGGAAAACATCTAGCCGATCGCTTTCAGTAGGTGATGGTGACGTTGATCGTGTCGGTGTAGCTGCCCGGCGCCACATCCTGCCCCGCCGGAATGCGCCCATAGATCACGCTGCTGGTGCTGCCCGTGGGCGAATTCCTCGATACCGCGATGCTGCCGCCGCCTTGGCTCGAGCCGCCCGTGCCATCGCCACGGATCGAGCTGTAGGCATCGTCGTAGTAGAGGTTGTAGCCCAGCGCCGACGTGCCGGACAGCAGCTTGCGCGTGCTGTAGGTGCCGCTGTTGCCGGTGCTGTAGCTGCTGACGATGCTGACGGTGACGGGCGAGGGATTCGACATCCAGGTGCAGGTGGCCGTGACCACGCCATTGGCGTAGGTGGGTGTCGTCTGCAGCGGATTGTAGACACCAAAGGCCGGCCCCGTCGCCGTGATCGAGCACCTCACGGCCGCACCGGCGGGCACAGCCCATGACAGCCACGCCATCGCACCGACCAGCACGGCGACTGCGCGAGGACCTGGGCGGGCACCCGGGCGACAGCCCGGGCGTGGGCGCGCGCGCTTCATTCCCTGCCTCCCGGCTCGGTCGCTATCGGCATGCACACGACGGTCCCCATGTCCGGCTGTGGATCATCCTCCGGCGGTGGCTCAAGCTGGAAGCGGCATTGCCTGCCTTCCCACTGCGCCACGCCACCCAGGCCGTGATCATAGCCGGTGACATAGGTGAATCCGTCATTCGCCACCGGGAAAACCTTGCCCTTGAGCCGCACCATCGCGCCGGCCGGCACCGGCACGCCGTCCACGGTGACCAGGCGGAAGGTGCCGGCGCGGATCTTCTCCACCGGGAAGCGCGCCACCACGCCGCTGCGATACGCGGGGACCAGCACCAGGGTGCGCTCGGAAATGGCCGTATCGAGCGGCAGCTCCTCGGGTTCGATGTTGACGCGGTTGGCCTCGTACGGCAGCAGGTCGGGCAGCAGCGCGAGGCCATGGTCGTCGGTGTGCGTGATGAGCTGGTGGTCGATGTACACCGGCACATTGGCGATGCCGCCGAGATCGACCACCGCGAAGCTGCCGGGTACGGTGCGCGCGGGCTTGAAGAGGCCGTCCATCCAGGTCGCGGCGCCGCTCCAGAACGCGCTCTGGCCATCCACCGACTGGTTGCGCGCGGCCTGCAACTCCAGGTCGCCGGCTTCGAACTGGCGGCGCCAGTCGGCATCGTAGTTGCCGGCGGTGGACGCCGCGAGGCGGTAGCCGCTGCCGGGACCGATGGGCGGATTCTGCATGTACGTCGCGTACAGTTCGTTCTGCGGCGCGCCCGGACCGCTGCCTCCGAACGCCGCGAAATCCACCGCGCGCTGCTTTTCCAGCGGAATGGTGAGACCGAGATAGACGCTGGTGGCCGCGGTATCGCTTGCGGTGCGACTGAGCGTGAAGGCCAGTGTGGCGCGCTCGCGCAGCGTGACGCTGTGCGTGAGGCTCAGCGTCTGCATCGAGTGCTGGGAGGTGTAGGTCTGGCGCACGTATGCCAGCGACAGGGAACCGGCGCGATCGAGACTGACACCGGCCTGCGCCAGCAGTCGCTGGCGGTAGCGTGAATCCGGGGTGATCGAGTCGCCCACCTGGCGGTATCCCACCGTGGCCGAGGTGGCGGACAACAGGGTGCTGAAGCGGGTGCCGTGGTGCTCGAAGCCCACGCCGCCAAGCCAGCCCGTGGTGTTGTCATCGCCACCGCTGGCGGCCGACACGCTCAGCACGCCGAGCGTCCCGACCTGCGCCGCGAGCCCAGCGCCGAACGAGTGCGCATCGTGCAGCAGGAATTCGCCATGCGCCTCCATGGTGAGACGCGCCGTCAGGCCGCGACGGTAATCGGCGGCGCCGGTCAGGGAACCGTAGTCATCGCTGTGGATGGCGTAGTTCTCGCGGATGGCGCCAAGGTCCACCGAGTACTGGCTCAGGCCCGGGGCCAGCAGGCTCTGGCTGGAGTAAAATGCCTGGTTGAGCACCTGCTCGCGCCCCAGCGCATCGCGCACCACGACGCGCACCTCGCCCGCGCCGGTGATGGCCGGCAGCCGGTCGATGACGAAGGGTCCGGGGGGCAGATCCTCGCTCGAGACGCGCTGGTTGTTGACGAACACATCCACAGTCGAGGGCACGACGGCCTCGCCGCTGGCCGCCAGCAGCGGCGTGGTCAGCAGATCGGGACGCAGCCCGAAATCCGTTCCCCAGCGCACGCCACCGAACCGCACGGCATTGCCCCAGCTCGCGGCATCGGTGATGGAATCGCCGACGCTGAGTCGTACCATGCGCGAGGGAAAATCCTTGGTGAACGTACTGTCGAGGCGCACCGCGGCCGCATCGCCGCTCACCGAGCGCACCACCCCGGTATTCGTCAACACACCAGGACCTGCGAACAGCCCCAGTTCGCCATACGCGCCGGAGACCGTGTCGCCCGAGATGTGTTGCGCGGACAGCTGGTAGTTGAGGAACGCGCCGGGCGCGGTGGGCGTGAGCGCCGGCGCGCCACGGCCGGCAGCCGAAACCCGCGTGGGCTCGAACGCCTTCGCAGGCACCTGCACCGTCGCGCGTTGCATCGTGTCGTCGATCACCACGCTGCTGCCCGGGATGTCATCCAGCGCGAAGTAGCGTCGATCGTCATAAAGGCGCGGCGCCGCATCCGGCACCCGCAGCCGCAGCTTCTGCAGGTCCGACTGCGTGAGCCAGAGGTGATTGGCCGCGTCGCGCAGCACCACCATCATCTCGCTGGATTTCTGGTCGTTGACGGTGACTTCGAGCACCGCCTCGGCTGGTTCACCCGTGGCCTCGAGTGCGCGGGCCCGTTGCCCGCCGGCGCAGGCCAGAGCCACCAGCAGCGCGATCAGCCACCTGTCATGACCCGGCGAGCGCGACATCAGCGCGAAGTTCCCCCTGGTCGCTGAACACATGCAGGCTGAGCGGCGCGTCGTGCGCGACGCCCGGCGGCGGTTTCAGCGTCCAGCTGATGCGGCTGCCCGGCAGCACGTAGCGCGCCAGCGGCGCGTGCACCGTGGCGCCGCCGGCGTTGAGTTCGAAATCGCTGACCTGCAGGTGCTGCGCACCGTGGTTTTCGGCATCCACGCGCAGCGTGCCGTCGGCATTCCAGTGCGCCTGCCAGGTGACCTGCGGCGCCGCCTTCGCGCCAGGCGCCACGAACACCGGCAGGCTGACATGCAGCGCCACTTTGAGGCCGACGAAGTCCTTGGGCATGGGGCCGGGGATCTCGTCGAAGAAAATGCGGTAGGAGAGTTCCTGGGTCGCCGCGGGATCGCGCCGCAGGGCGGCGCGTACGATCTGGTCGCCGTGCGCAGGAATCTGCAGCACCGGCGGTGTGATGAGCAGGTCGCGGGTGTCGGCGTAGCTCTCCTCGCCGCCGCTCTGCGACCACGCGGACACGTGCAGCTGCAGCGTGAGTGGCGCGTCGCCGTCGTTGTGGATGGTGAGCGCCTCGGTGCGATGGGCGCCACCGAGTTCCACCCTGATCGGCGCGATGCTGAAACTGCCCGCGGCGGCCGAGGCCGCCGCGGCGCATGACAACAGGGAGCTGGCAAGCTTCCATCCAAAACGCATTGCGTCGCTCCCGCCGATCAGTTCCCGCTTCTTTCCGGTCAGTACGTGACGGTCACGCCGATGGTGTCGGTGTAGGCGCCCGGAGTGACCGCCTGGTTGGCCGCGGTATCCGGCACCTGGCCGTACACCGTGACCGCCACGGCGTTAGCGGCCGCGAGGCCCGCGCCCGTGCCGGGCATGGTCGAACCCGTGGTGCCGTCACCGAACAGGGTGGCGAGCGCCGCAGTCGTGTAGAGGTTGTAACGCAGCGTGTCCGCACCGCCAGCCGTCATCAGGCGCTGGCTGATCGAGCCGCCGGTGGTCGTGCCGCCGTTCAGGGCCACCGTGAAGGTCGTGCCCTTCGTGCAATTGACATTGACGGCGGTGTTGGCCGCGATGTTGCCGGCGCCCGGGGTGTAGTTGCCGAATGCCAGGGCCGAAGCCGCGACGGAGCAGGCCTTCAGCACCGTGGCGGAAACGCCGAACGAGGTGGTGGCGGTGGCGGCGTTGGCCGCACCGGCCGCAGTCATGAGGGCAGCAGCCAGGGCTGCCGGGACGATCTTGCGCATGTTGACTCCTGAAAATGCTGGGAACTCTGTCTAGCCATTCGCGCGCGAAGCACCTGCCCCTGACGTCGGCAGGAGAGTTGCGTCGCTACGCAGGAGTCATTCTTCCAACATGTCACGCAATCGGTGTGACTTCGGTCTCAGTTCGCGTCGGAGCGGCTAAAGTTGCCACGCGATCTGCCGATATCGTCGCATTTCTAGAGCAGCAGCTCGACCGCCGGATTGCGCAGATTGTAGTGCGAGCTCATGGAACGCCCGTAGGCACCGGCGCACGCTATCAACAACACATCGCCCTCGCCGGTTTCCGGCAGCAGCCGGTCATGACCGAGAAAATCCGCGCTTTCGCAGATCGGACCCACGATGTTGACCAGCTCCCCGGCTGCGGAGTCGATCTGGCTGAGGTTCACGATCTCGTGCCACGCGCCATACAGCGCCGGCCGGATCAGGGAGTTCATGCCGGTCGCGATGCCAACGTAGCGGATGTCGTCCTTGGATTTCACCTGCGTGACGCGCGCCAGCAGCACGCCGGCATTGGCCACCAGGTAGCGGCCCGGCTCCAGCCACAGTTCGAGCCCCGGCTGTCGCTGCCGCAGCGCCAGCAGCGCGACGTCGAGCCGCTGCAGGTCGAGCTCCGATTGCAGGTGGCTCTCGGGCACACCCAGTCCGCCGCCGACATCGATGCTGCGCAACGCGGGGAAGCGCGGCGCCAACTCCATCAGCTGGCCGCCCACTTCCGACCAGTTGGCCGGATCGAACACGCCGCTGCCGCTGTGCGCGTGCAGTCCGACCACGCTGAAGCCGTGCTGCGTCGACAGGGCCACCAGCTCGTCGACCGCGTTCATCGGGATGCCGAACTTGGATTCGGCGCCCGCGGTGCGCACATGGTGGTGGTGGCCGCGGCCGGTGCCGGTGTCGATGCGCACCAGGATCTCGCGACCCTTGAACATCGCGCCCCATGCTCGCAGCACGTACAGGTTGTCGATGGTCAGCGCCAGCCGCTGTTCCAGCGCCCACTGGTACTCACTGCGCGGCGCGAAATTCGGCGTGAACAGCAGGCGCCCGCGATCGATGCCGGGGAAGCATTCCAGCACCCGCTCGATCTCGCCGCGTGACACGCATTCGAAGCCGATGCCTTCGGCTTCCAGCACCCGCAGCACATCCGGGTTCGGATTGGCCTTCATGGCGTAGTACACGCGATCCACGGACTTGAGCTGCTTGAGCGCGCGCGCGGCGCCCCGCACCTGCTCGCGGTCGTAGACGTAGGCGGCATCGTGCTGGCCCAGCGCCTGCAACAGGGCGGCACGCTTCTGCAGCCACCAGGGCCTGGACTGCGCGTCCGGCGGCGCCTCGGGCGCATGCAGCTGCTCCCAGGTCGGGCCCAGCACCTCCTGGCTACGCACCGGACGGATCAGCAGGTCGTGCAGTTCCTGCACCAGGCGATCGCCCTGGTTCTCGTCCACCACGAAGGTGAAGTTCAGATCGTTCGCCGCCTGGCTCAGCAGGTAGATGCGCTGCTCGGCGAACAGCGCCAGCGCATCGCCGAGCTGGTGCAGGATGGCGCGGATATTGCGGCCCACCAGGCTCACCGAGGCGCAGGGACCGATCACCTGCACGCGGCACAGCTGCGAGAGTTCCTGCACCAGCCCGTCGAGCGCCGCCTGGTCCAGCGTGTTGGCGGCCGGATCGAGCGACACGGTGACGTTGGTTTCCGAGGTCGACACCAGATCCACCGACAGACCGTGCCGCTTGAACACCTGGAAAGCGTCCGCGAGGAAGCCGACCTCATGCCACATGCCCGGGCTGTCGAGCGTCACCAGCGTGATGCCCTTCTTCAGGCACACGGCTTTCACCTGCGCGGCGCCGTCGCCCGCGATGGCGCTGATGTGGGTCCCTTCGAATTCGGGCGTCTGCGTCGCGTACACCCAGATGGGAATCTGCTGCGACTTGGCCGGCAGGATGCAGCGCGGATGCAGCACCTTGGCGCCGCTGCTGGCGATCTCCTGCGCTTCATCGTAATGCAGCGCGCGCAGCAGCCGTGCGGTGGGCGTGGCGCGCGGATTGGCGCTGAACATGCCGGGTACGTCGGTCCACACTTCCAGGCGCTGCGCCGAGAGCTTGGCGGCGAAATAGGCGCCCGACGTGTCGGAGCCGCCGCGGCCCAGCAACACCGTGTCGCCGGCGGCGTCGCTGGCGATGAATCCCTGTGTCAGCACCACCGGCGTGCCCGCCTCGAGCTGCGCCCGCAGCGCGCTGTCCGGCGCGTAATCGCAGGTGGCGGACAAATAGTTGGCGCGCTGCGACGCGGCGTCGCGCGCTTGCGATTTCAGGCCCTGCCGCGCGTCATACCAGCTGCAGTCGATGCCCTGTGCCACCAGGAAGCGGTTGCCCAGTTCGGTGGCCATGAGCTCGCCCGCGGCCATCACGCGGGCGCGGGTGCGCTCGCTGGTTTCGCGCATCAGCGCGATGCCGGCCGCGATCTGGCGCAGCTCGGCGAAGTGGCGTTCCAGGTCGGCACTCACGCCGACGCCCAGTTCGGCGGCCAGCTGGCGATGGCGCTCTTCGATGGCGTGCAACACCGGCTCATGCGCGCCCGCCAGCGCCGCCGCCAGCAGTTTCTCGAGCCGGTCGGTGATGCCGCTCACGGCGGAGTGGACCACCAGCACCCGCACGTTGGGCGCCAGGCGCGCGCGCACCACCCTGGCGATGTTGCGCCAGTTGGCCAGCGTCGACACGCTGGTGCCGCCGAACTTGAGGACCACCCACGGCGACGCCGCCGGGGCAATCGCGGGAGAGGTCGAGGAGGAAGTCATGCGCGCGCCCGGAGTGAACACGGGGACCAAGTCAGGGCGGCCACCGGCCGCGTCACTGGTCGTCTTCGTCGAAGACTTCGCGCAGCTCTTTTTCCAGCTTGCGATCGGCGAGCACTTCCTCGAGCTTGCTCCAGGCCGCCTTGCCTTTCTTGCCCTGCGTGCGTACCCGACGGTCGACGCGCGCGAGCAGACCGTCATAATCCGTGCTGTCTTCGGTCTCGACGATGAACTCGTCGTCTATGTCGAAGTTTTCGTTGTCGCGTTCCATCGTCACTGTCTTGGTCGTGATATCTGCTTGGAAATCAATGGCTTGTGCGCTATTTGGGCACCCGCCGGGGCACCGCACTATAGCCGATCTGCGGCGCGGTTCAACCCCGCGACCGCAGAAGCATCTATTTGACTTAATTCTGGCCGGAGGGATCCGGACCGGCGTCATTGAGGTCGGCCTCCAGGCCCACGGTGGCCAGGAGACCGTCAGCCCGGGCCAGGACCTCGAGCGCATAGTCCCAGTGGATGGCCACATCCGGGCCGGCCACTTCGCGCAGGTGACTGGAGAACTGCTCCACGTCCACGGGCGCGGTCTGGCCCTGGGCGTCGATGGGCGGATGCACTTCCATGACCAGCTCGCCTTCCACGCGCGCCAGCTTCATCGGCTCGTTGATGATGCGCACCTTCTCGCCAACCGGGATCTCCGGAAACAGCTGCTCGATATCCTCCGGATACATGCGGATGCAGCCGTGCGTCACGGCCAGACCCACCGCGATGGGATTGTTGGTGCCATGGATCAGGTACGTGCCCTGCCCCGCAGCCAGTCGCAAGGCGCGGTTGCCGAGCGGATTGTCCGGGCCCGGCGGCACCTTGGCCGGCAGGATTTCGCCGGCGGCCGCGTGCTCGGCGCGCACCGATTCCGTGGGATACCAGGTCGGATCCTTCTGCTTGGCGATCACATGCGTTTCACCGATGGGCGTGTGCCAGTCCATCTTGCCGATGCTGACGGGATAGGTGACCACCTGCTGCGGCTGCCCCTTCTTCGACTTCGGAAAGTAGTACAGCCGGTGCTCGGGCAGGTTCACGACGATACCCTCGCGCGGACCCGGCGGCAGGATGTGCCGGCCCGGAATGGTCAACACGGTGCCCGTGGGCGGCAGCCACGGATCGACGCCCGGATTGACGCGGATCAACTCTTCGGAACCCAGGCTGTACTTGCGCGCCAGGTCGTACAGCGTGTCCTCGTAGACCGTGACCACCTGCTGGTCCTCGCCGATCACCTGTTGCTGGGGATCGGTGAGCGTGTAGGTGGTGGCCCGCGAGGGCAGCGAAAGGATCAACGCAAGCAAGGCGATCGGAGCAACGACTTTCAAGGTGACAACGCTTCCACAAAGAGGACCGGCCCCAAGTTTGTCGTGCTTTTGCCGTGCATACAAGCGGACTCCACCTACCCCCGTCGGGTGGCCTTCCGGTCGACGATGACGGCCGCCGCGGTCCCGCGGAGCCGCAAAAAAAAGGGCGCGCCGGTCTGGACCCGGCGCGCCCCTGGTTGCAGCGATGGCTCGGGTCGGGCCCTTACATTCTCGCGCTGATCGTCAGACCATACGTCCGTGGCTCACCGATCATCATCGGATTGAGCGACACCTTGATGGCTTCATTGCTCAGGTTGCGACCCCAGGCCGCCAGACTCCACTTGTCGTCGGCCGAGGACCAGGTGAGCGACGCTTCGTAGCTCGTGTACGCAGGTTGGAATGACACCGCGTACTCCACCGGATGCACGTACTGCGAGGCCGAGTAGTGCACCACCGGACGCAGTGCCAGGTTCGCACCACTGTCGAACTTGAAGCGATGCTCCCAGCTCAGCGTGGCGCTGGTCTTGGGCGCACGCGGCTGCGGGGCGTTGTCGATCACGTAGCTGCCGACGGTGACCTGCTCGTCGGGATTCGCCGCCGGGTTGGCGTTGAAGGCCGCGCAGCTGTCGATCGGGTTGTACGAGATGACCGCGTTGCTGGTGAACTTCGCGTTCAGGTATTCGGCCGACAGATTGATGGTGTCGCTGTCGGTCACGAGCGCCGACAGCGCGAGATCCAGGCCGAGGTTCTTGGCCGACAGGTTCACCGTCGGCGGGAACGCGAACGGCGGATTGCGCGGATCGAACGGACTGCAATAGTTGCCAGCCGCCGAGTAGAAGTCCAGCAGCTGGTAGTCCTTGTAGTTGTAGTAGAAGGCATCGACGTTGAGCTGCAGGCGATTGTCGAGGTAACGGCTCTTGAGGCCGACTTCCACATCGCGCACCGACTCCGGCTTGTACAGCGGGGGTGCACTGCTGCCAGGCGCCGGGTTGTTGAAGCCGCCGGGACGATAGCCGGTGGCCACGGTCAGGTAGGCCATCGACTGGTCGGTGACGTCGTATTCCAGGCCCCCGCGATAATCGAGATGATTCCAGCTGGCGGGAGCAGGCACGTTGTTGGCGTTCTTCCAGTCACGGGTTTCACGCAGTCCCGCACGGCCGCGGAAGCGGTCGCTGAAGGGCACGGTGACTTCGCCAAACACGCCATCCGAGGTCTGGTAGACCGTGGTGCCGTTGGGGCCGCCCGGACCACCGACGGTGTTCTGCAGATAGCCCCAGTGATAGAGACCAACGGCCCACTTGAAGGCCTGGCCGGCCGGCGAACTCAGGCGCACTTCCTCGGAGTTCTGTTCGAGCTTCCTGGGGTCCGCGCCGTAGTTGCATGGGCCCATGCCGCAGGCCAGGGTCTGGTCGTAGTTGTCCTTGTACGAAGGCAGTATCTGCAGCGAGCCGAAACCGAGGTCCCAGTTCACGTCCACCCAGTACTTCGTGGAATGGTAGTCGTCGAACTGCGCGTTGTCGTTGATGCCGCCACCCAGCGCGAATGGTGCGCCATAGAACGCGCTGGTCGCATCGGTCCACGGCGTCGGTATCGTCACCGGCGCACCGTTGAAGTACGGATGCGTCGCGTCACCGTTGTTGTACTGGTTGACCGAACCGGCACCCTTGCCGCCGAGCCGGTTGATCTCGATGCCCGCGAGCAGCGAGAACGCGTCACTGGGCTTGTACAGGTACTTCACGCGCGCGCCGGTTCCGACCGCGTCGTTGGCACCCGTATCCAGGTAGCCTTTGCGATTGATGCTGGCGACCGCGAACCGGAACGCGCTCGTGCCGCTCATCGGCACATTCAACACGCCCTCACCGCGCACCAGGTTGTAATTGCCGACCTGCAGCTGACCGGATGAACTCATGCGGTCCAGCGTGGGCGAATTGCTGATGATGTTGACCACGCCGCCGTCGGAGTTCACGCCGTACAGCGTACCCTGCGGTCCCGCCAGCACTTCCACGCGCGCCAGATCGAAGAAGCCGATGCGACCGGACTCGGCACGCACGTCATAGACTCCGTCGGCTTCCGTGGCCACTGCGCCTTGCGAACTGCCGGGCGGCAGGTCGGTGCCGAGGCCGCGCACCGACGGGTTGTAGCCGCGCACCTGCCCCTGCACGGTGACGCCTGGAATGTTGTTGAGAACCTCCTGCATGTTGCTGAGGCCCTGCTTCTGGATGTCCTCGCCAGAGACCACCGTGACGTTCATCGGGGTCTTCTGCACGTTTTCCTCGACGCGTTGCGCCGTGACCACGATTTCTTCCAGCGTGCCGCCGGTATCGGCGGCGGCCCAAAGGCTGGTGCTCGCAGCCATGCCGATCAGCACCCCAAAGGCAGGCGCCATCACATTTGCTCTACGCATGTAATTTCCCCCCAAAATCCATTTTTTCAGGAAATGTCGACGCCCCCCGTCACCGACTTCCTTGTGTGAGGAGCGCTGGCAGTACTGTCACAAGAATCGTCAAACTGTGTCAACAAGGCACATTTATGTGCCACTTAGACCGCTTCTAATGCGGCGGCTGTGCCGCAGGTACCACAGCCTGCCCGCCCTCCAGCACGGCGTGGCGGAAGTGACGCGCCGACCAGCGCTCGAGATCATCCACCCACGTGAAGACCGCCGGGACGATGACCAGCGTCAGTCCCGTGGAGGTCAGCAAGCCGCCGATGACACAGATGGCCATCGGCGCCTGGAACGCTTCGGCGCCGCCGACGCCGAGCGCGACCGGCGTCATGCCCGCCACCATGGCCACCGTGGTCATCACGATCGGCCGTGCGCGCTTGTGCGCCGACTCCAGCAACGCCGCGGTGCGCTCGCGGCCCTTGCGCATCTCTTCGATCGCGAAGTCCACCAGCAGGATGGAGTTCTTGGCGACGATGCCCATCAGCATCAGGATGCCGATCACCACCGACAGCGAGAACGAGCTGCCCGTGAGCGCCAGCGCCAGCGCGGCGCCACCCAGCGACAGCGGCAGCGCGGAGAGGATGGTGATGGGCTGGAACAGGCGCGCGAACAGCAGCACCAGCACCGCGAACACCAGCAGCACGCCGGCGCCGATCGCGATCAGGAAATTGCTGAACAGCTCGTTCATGTTCTCGGCATCGCCCACTTCGATGAAGCGCACGCCGGCCGGCGGGTGCTTCACGACGGGCAGCGCACGGATCAGCTGCATGCCGGTGCCGCTTTCCACGCCGTTGAGGTCGGCCTCGATCGCGACCCGGCGGTTCTGGTTGTAGCGCCGCACCTTGGACGGCCCTGCGCCGAAGCCGATGTCGGCCACGGCCTTGAGCGGCACGCTCGAACCGCTGGCCGTGCGCACCATCAGGTTTTCGATGGTCTGCGGATCGCGGCGCGCGGACTCCACCAGGCTGACGCGGATCGGGATCTGCCGATCCGAGAGCGAGAACTTGGCGCTGTTCTGCGCGATGTCGCCCAGCGTGGCGATGCGCACCGTCTCGCCGATGCTGGCCGAAGTGACCCCGATCTCGGCGGCCAGATCCGTGCGCGGCCTGATCTGGATCTCCGGCTGCTTGAAATCGCCGTTGATGTCCGGGTCGCGCAGCTGCTTCAGGCCCTTCATCTGTTCCACGGCCTGCTCCGCCGTCTTCTGCACCAGTGCCGGATCGCTGCCCACCACGTACAGCGACAGATCACGCCCCAGTCCGCTGGACTGGCTCTGGAAGTGCAGCCGCGCATCGGGGATGCGCTTGAGCTCGCGGATGGTCTGCTGCTCCCACTGCTGCTGACTCAGTTTGCGCTGCGAGGGCGGCACCAGCGTGATGAACAGCTGCGCGCTGCGCACTTCGCCGTCGTTGTCCTCGCCGATCGACTCCACCACGTCGCTCACTTCACGGTGGGCGCGGATGATGTCGGCGGCGCGCTTCGAGACGGCCGCCGTCTGCTCGAGCCGCACGCCCGGCGGCAGCTCGATGCTGAGCTGCGAGGAGGACTGGTCCGATGCCGGCACGAACGACTTGGGGAGCAGCATCAGCCCGGTGCACGACACGACGAAGATGCCCAGGCCGATCAGCAGCGTGCGCAGGCGGTGCTGGATGCAGCTCTGCAGCAGCCGGAGATACCAGGCCATCAGCGGGCCGTCGGGCGAGCCTGCCGCCGGGTGCAGTCCGGGCTGCAACGCATAGGCGGAGATGAGCGGCGTGATCAGCCGCGCCACCAGGAGCGAAATGAACACCGAGGCGGAAATCGTCAGGCCGAACTCGCGGAAGAACTGCCCGGTGATGCCGCCCATGAAGCTCACGGGCATGAACACCGCGATGATGGTCATCGACGTGGCGACCACGGCCAGCCCGATTTCATCGGCGGCGTCGAGCGCGGCCTGGAACGCGCTCTTGCCCATGGCCATGTGCCGCGAGATGTTCTCGATCTCCACGATGGCATCGTCCACCAGCACGCCGGTGACCAGCGTCAGCGCCAGCAGGCTGATCTGGTTGAGCGTGAAGCCGGCCAGTTCCATGATGAAGAACGTCGGCAGCGCCGCGAGCGGAATGGCCAGCGCGGCGATGCCGGTGGCGCGCCAGTTGCGCAGGAACAGGAACACCACCGCGATGGCGAGCAGCGCGCCTTCGATGAGCGCCTTCATCGAGGAGCTGTAGGTGGTCCTGGTGTAGTCCACCGTGGTGAACACCAGCCGCAGCGTGAGGCCCGGCGTTTCGTCGTTGATCTTCTGCAGTTCCTTCTGCACCGCGGCCATCACGGTGACGTCGGAGGCGCCCTTGCTCTTGGACACCGCGAAGGTGGTGGCGGGCCGGCCGTTGAGCCGCGCGATGCTGCGGATTTCCTCATTGCCGTCGCGGACCTCGGCGAGATCGCCGAGCCGCGCGACCCGGCCATTGCCGAGCACGATGCGCCGCTCGCTCAGGCCCTGCGCGGTGTCGGCGCCGCCCAGCACGCGGATCGACTGCTCGCCGCCCGCCACCTGCGCCCGGCCACCGGCGGCATCGAGGTTCTCCATCATGAGCTGCTGGTTCACCTCGGCGGCGGTGACGTCCAGCGCCTGCATGCGCGCCGGATCGAGATCGACGCGCAGCTCGCGATTCACGCCGCCACTGCGCCCCACCTGCGCCACGCCAGGCACGGCCAGCAGCCGCTTGGTGATGGTGTCGTCGACGAACCAGGAAAGTTGTTGTTCGGTGAAGCGGCTGGTGGTCACCGAGTAATAGGCGATCGGACCGCCATCGATGCTCACCCGCCGCACCACGGGCTCCTGGATGTCGGACGGCAGCAGCGAACGCACCCGCGCCACCGCATCGCGCACGTCGTTGAGCGCGCGATCCACCGGCGTGCCGATCTGGAATTCGATGCTGAAATAGGCCGTGCCTTCGGTGGCGCGCGAGGTGATGTTCTTCACGTCGCCCACCCCGGCGATGGCGCCCTCCACCTTCTGCATGATCTGCGTCTCCATCTCGCTGGGCACGGCGCCCGGCTCGAACACCAGCACCTCCACGAAGGGCGCGGAGATGTCCGGATTGAGATTGATGGGCAGGCGCACGAACGAGACGATGCCGTACACGGTGAGCACCGTGAACAGCACCAGCGGAAACACCGGGTGGCGGATCGCCCAGGCGGAGATGTTCTTCACGAACCGGCGTCCGGGGCGAGGCTCACGCGCTCACCCGGATGCAGGAACACCCCCGCGGTGGCCACGACTTTCTGCCCGGCCACCAGTCCCTGCGTGATCAGGAGTCCCTCGCGCTGCGCGCCGCCCACGGTCACGGGTTGCCGCGCGAGATGCAGGTCGTTCTGCACCGTCAGCACGTAGCTGCCCTGCTCGTCGCTCAGCACCGCGGTCTGCGGCACGATGGCGCCGACGCTGGCGCCCACTTCGATGTCGGCGCGCGCGAACGCGCCGGGCCTGAGGTCGCGGTCACGCTCGGGCAACGCGATGCGCACGCTGCCCTGGCGCGAGAGCGGATCGATGATGGCGCCCACCTGCCAGATGCGTCCCGCGAAGCTGCGGCTCACGCCGCTCAGGCGTACCTGCGCGATCTGTCCGTCCCGCAGGCGCGGCACGTCCTGTTCGGCCACCTGCGCGCGCATCTCGAGTTCGCCGTTGCGCGCCAGCCGGAACAGCACCGTGACGCCGGCCGTGGCGACCTGTCCCACCTCCGCGCTGCGCGCGAGCACGAGGCCGGCGGTGGGCGCGACGATGCGCGTGCGTTCGAGTCGCGAGCGTGCTTCGGCCACCTGCGCGGCGGCCACGTCCACGCGCGCGTGCGCGGTGACGGAAGCGGTGCGGCGGCGTTCGGACTCCTCCACCGAGAAGGCGCCACCGGCGCGTTGCGCGCGCTGGTATTCGGCGTCGGCCACCTCGGCCGAGGCCTTGAGCTCCGCCAGCGAAGCTTCGGCGGCCGCGAGCTGCGATCGCGGCACGGTGGGATCGAGCTGCGCCAGCAGCTGGCCGCCTTTGACGAGGTCGCCCGCTTCCACCAGCACGCTGGCGATGCGGCCCCCTTCGCCTTCGGGGCTGATGGGCATTTCATTGCGCGCGCTGAGGGTACCCACCACGGCGATGCGGGTGGGGATGCTGCCCGGCATCGGGCTCACCACGCTCACCACCGGCGGCAGATCCGCCGCCGGTGGCGGAGTCATCGCTTTAAGTGCAACGCGTAACCCAATGACACTGAAAAGGAAAAATACAAGTGCGGTCACCACCCAGCGCGGCCGGCGCCAGAGGGGAATTGAAGCATCCATGTTTCACGACCCCGCCCATCCCGTTGTTAATGGGTGTAATACCCGCAAGTGTTCAATAGGTTTCAAAACGATACCAGACAGATGTATGGTATCGCCATGAACCTGTCCATGCCCAGCCTCACCCCTCGCCAGCAGCAGATCCTGGAACTCATCCTGCGCCAGCTCGCGGAACAGGGGCTGCCGCCGACCCGCGGCGAACTGGCCGGGCAGCTCGGCCTGCGCAATCGCCAGGGCATCGAGCAGCATCTGCGGGCGCTGGCGCGCAAGGGTTATCTCGAACTCAGCGCCGGCCTGGCGCGCGGCATCCGGGTGCGCGAGGGCGCGCGGGCGGTGCTGGCCCTGGCCGGCGGCCTGGGCAGCGGCCTGGCCGGCCTGCCGCCACATCCGGCGCTGGCACCGCGGCTGCCGCTGTATGGCCGGATCGCGGCGGGCCTGCCCACGCTCGCGGACTCCAACATCGAAGCCGAGCTGCTGATCGATCCCGCGCTGTTCAGGCCGCGCGCGGATTTCCTGTTGCGCGTGCGTGGCGAAAGCATGCGCGAGGCCGACATCCAGGACCGGGACATCCTCGCCGTGCATCACACCGGCAGCGTGCGCAATGGCCAGATCGTGGTGGCGCGGCTCGGCGACGAAGCCACGGTGAAATATTACCGCCGCAGTGGCCCGCTGCTCACGCTCGAGCCCGCCAATCCCGGGTTCGAACCGATCCATGTCGATCTGCGGCGGCAGCACTGCGTGATCGAAGGGCTGGTGGTGGGCGTGGTGCGCACCGCGTTGCCGATGCGGCCCTTGCCATGAACCGCAGCGCGCTGCTGGAGCAGCTCGCCGAACGCTGCCGTCACGGCCTGCGCGCCGCTGGCGCCGCGCCGCGTTACCAGCCCACCGGCTTCACCGCGCTCGACGCGCTGCTGCCCGGCGGCGGCTGGCCGCTGGGCGCGCTCAACGAGATCATGCCCGCGCAACCCGGCATCGGCGAACTCTCGCTGCTGCTGCCGGCGCTGATCGCGCTCGCCCGGAGCGGACGCTACCTCGCCCTGATCGCGCCGCCCTGGCTGCCCTACCCGCCCGCGCTCGCGCAGCGCGGCCTGCCGCTGGCGCAGCTGCTGCTGGTGCAGCCCACGACGCCGCGCGATGCGCTGTGGGCCACCGAGCAGACGCTGCGTTGTCCGGCCTTCGGCGCCGTGCTGGCGTGGCCCGCGCAGGTGGAGGAGCGCAGCCTCAGGCGCCTGCAGCTCGCGGCCGAAGCGGGCGGCTCGGCGGGCTGGCTGTACCGGCCCACGCACGCGGCCGAAGCCTCGTCGCCCGCCGCGCTGCGCCTGCAGCTCGAAGCCCTGCCCGCGGGCGCATTGCAGGTGCGGATCAGGAAAGTGCGCGGAGGAGCGCCCGGTGCTGTGGTTGTGCATCCTGCCGCCGCCGCTTGATGCAGCGGCGCTGCAGCGCCTCGGCTGGTGGGCGCAGCAGTGGAGCGGCGACATCAGCGTGCGCGCCGCCGAGGCCGAAGCCGCGGCGACCCGCAGCGATCCCTCGCTTCGCCACGACGTGCTGTGGCTGGAGATCGGCGCGAGCCTCGCGCTGTTCGGCGGTCTCGCGGCGCTGCTGGCGCGCATCGAAGCGGCGCTGGGCGAACTCGACTATCCGTTCCGCCACGGCATGGCCCCCACGCCCGCGGCCGCCCTGCTGCGTGCCCGCGCCGGCTGCAGCGCGCCGTGCGCGGACACCGCGGCCCTGCAACGCTCGTGGCGGGCGTTCCGCCTGCAGTGGCTGGCGTTGCCCGAGGCCACGCTCGCCGCGCTGGCCGCGAGCGGCCTGACGCGCATCGACCAGGTGCTGGCGCTGCCCTCCGACGCGCTGGCGCGGCGCTTCGGTCCCGCCACGACGCGGGCGTTGCGACGCCTGCAGGGCCTGGAAGCCGAACCGCTGCCGCGCCTCGGCCTGCCCACGCGCTACCACAGCCGCTGCGAATTCGCGGCCGAGGTGCACGACACCCAAGCGCTGCGCTTCCCGCTGCAGCGGCTGCTCGGCGAATTCCAGGGCTACCTGCGCGCCCGCGACCGCGCGGTGCAGGATTTCACGCTCTGCCTGGAGCACGCGCACCACGCCGAGACGCGCCTGCAGGTGGGCACGGCGCAACCCGAACGCGCCGCGGCCCGGCTGCTCGCGCTGCTCGCGCTGCAGCTCGAGAAGCTGGCGCTGCCCGAAGGCGTGCGCGCGCTGCGCGTCGAGGCGCGGCGCTTCACGGCGCCCAGCGTGCTGCAGCAGGACCTGTTCGATGCGGCCGTCGAGCAGCAACAGCAGTGGCACGAGACCTGCGACCGGCTGCGCGCCGCGCTGGGCCCGGGCGCGCTGAGCCTGCCGCGGCTGCAGGCCGATCATCGCCCCGAGCGCGCGTACCGCTACGCGCCCGTCGCCGACGCCGCCGGCAGCGATCACGCGCCCGTGGCCGCGCCGCGTCCCTGCATGCTGCTGCCCGAACCGCAGCCGCTGGCGGCGCCCCCGCAGCTGCTGGCCGGTCCCGAGCGCATCGAGTCCGGCTGGTGGAGTGGCGAGGATGCCACCCGCGACTATTTCGCCGCCTGCGACGCGCGCGGTTCGCGGCTGTGGGTGTACTTCGATCGCCAGCGTGGCGGCTGGTACCTGCACGGCCTGTGGTCGTGAGCCAGGCGTGCTCGTGAACCAGGCGGCGACCTGGCCGCCTGGCGGCTACGCCGAGCTGCACGCGCTCAGCCACTTCAGCTTCCTGCGCGGCGCTTCGGATCCGAAGGAGCTGATGGACGCGGCGCACGCACTCGGCTATGCGGCGCTCGCGATCTGCGATGAATGCTCGATGGCTGGCGCGGTGCGGGCGTGGCTGGCGTGGCAGGAACTGCCCGCGGCCACGCGTCCGCAGCTGATCGCGGGCTCGCAGTTCCAGCTGCCCGATCAGTTGCAGCTCATCCTGCTGTGCACCGATCGCGAGGCGTACGCCGAACTGTGCCAGCTCATCACCAAGGCCCGGCGCGATGCGCCCAAGGGCGAATACCGCATCGCGCGCGCCGATTTCGAGAGCGGCCTCGGGCGTTGCCTCGCGCTGTGGGTGCCACCGCGTCGCGTGCCCGCCGGCACCGACCACGCGGCACTGCTCGACGCCCAGGCGTGCTGGGTGCAAAAGCACTTCGCACGGCGCGCATGGCTCGCCGTGGAGCTGCATCGCGAGGCCGACGACGCAGCGTGGCTGCAGCGTTGCCTGGCGCTCGGTGCAACCCACGCCCTGCCCGCGCTGGCGGCCGGCGATGTGCACATGCATGCGCGCGAACGCCGCGCACTGCAGGACGCGCTCACCGCCATCCGCCACGGCTGCACGCTCGGCGCCGCGGGCTGGCGGCTGTTCGCCAACGGCGAGCGCCACCTGCGCCCGCTCGCCACGCTGCAGCGGATTTACCCGCCCGGGCTGCTGGCCGAGACGCTGGCGGTGGCGCAGCGCTGCCGCTTCTCGTTCGCCGAGCTGCAGTACCGCTATCCCGCCGAACTGGTGCCGGCAGGCCGCACGCCGCTCGAGCACCTGCGGCAGCTCGTGGCCGAGGGCGAAATGCGTCGCTGGCCCGCAGGCACCGCGCCACGGCTGCGCGCGCAGCTGGAGCGCGAACTCACGCTGATCGCCGAGCTGCAGTACGAGAACTTCTTCCTCACCGTGCACGACATCGTCGCGTACGCGCGCGGCGCGGGCATCCTGTGCCAGGGCCGCGGTTCGGCGGCCAACTCGGTGGTGTGCTACGTGCTCGGCATCACCGAGGTCGATCCGGCCCGCACCGAACTGCTGTTCGAGCGCTTCCTGAGCCGCGAGCGCGGCGAACCGCCCGACATCGACGTGGATTTCGAGCACGAGCGGCGCGAGGAAGTCATCCAGTGGATCTATCGCCGCTACGGCCGCGAACGCACCGCGCTCGCGGCCACCGTGATCCGCTACCGCCGGCGCAGCGCGGTGCGCGACCTGGGCAAGGTGCTCGGCCTCGATGCCGCGCAGGTGGAGCGGCTCGCGCACGCGCGGCTCGACTGGCGCGATCCGCGCACGCTGCCGGCCGACCTGTGCGCACTGCTGCCGGGGGTCGCGCGCACCACGCTGCTGCAGCTCGCCGCGCTGGTGGCCCAGCTGCGTGGCCAGCCGCGCCATCTCTCGCAGCACGTCGGCGGTTTCGTGATTTCGGGCGAGCCGCTGCACCGGCTGGTGCCGGTGGAGAACGCGGCCATGCCCGAGCGTACCGTGATCCAGTGGGACAAGGACGACCTCGAGGCGCTGGGCCTGCTGAAGGTGGACGTGCTGGCGCTGGGCATGCTCACCGCGATCCGCCGCTGCCTGCGCCTGCTCGGCGAGCACGGCACGGGCCCGACGCGCATGCAGGACATTCCACCCGACGATGCGCCCACCTACGACATGATCTGCCGCGCGGAAACCATCGGCGTGTTCCAGATCGAATCGCGCGCGCAGATGAGCATGCTGCCGCGGCTCAGGCCGCGCTGCTACTACGACCTGGTGATCGAAGTGGCCATCGTGCGCCCCGGCCCGATCCAGGGCGGCATGGTGCACCCGTACCTGCGGCGCCGGCAGGGCCAGGAGCCCGTGAGCTATCCGAAGCCCGAGCTGCGCGCGGTGCTGGAGAAGACGCTGGGCGTGCCGCTGTTCCAGGAACAGGTGATGAAGATCGCGATGGTCGCGGCCAATTTCACGCCCGGCGAAGCCGACCAGCTGCGCCGTTCGATGGCGGCGTGGAAGCACACGGGCTCGCTCACGCCGCATCGCGAACGCCTGCTGGCCGGCATGCGCGCCAACGGCTACGAGGCCGAATACGCCGAGCGCATCTTCGCGCAGATCCAGGGTTTCGCCGACTACGGCTTCCCCGAATCGCACGCGGCCTCGTTCGCGCTGCTTACCTACGTCTCGTGCTGGCTCAAGTGCCATCACCCGGCCGCGTTCTTCGCCGCGCTCGTCAACAGCCAGCCCATGGGTTTCTATGCGCCGGCGCAGCTGCTGGCCGAAGCGCGCCGCGACGGCGTCACCGTGCTGCCCGTCGACGTGCTGCGCAGCGCGTACGAGTGCACGCTCGAGCGGCAGAGCGACGGCGCGCTGGCGTTGCGCGTGGGGCTGAACCAGATCCGCGGGCTGCAGCAGACGCTCGCGCGCCGCATCGCCGACTGCTGCGCCGCGCGCGCGCCGGCCAGCATCGACGCGCTGGCGTTGCAGGCGGGACTCACCCGCAGCGATCTGCAGCGCCTGGCGCAGGCCGGTGCGTTGCGCAGCCTCGCCGCCCACCGCCACGCGGCCCTGTGGCAGGCGCTGGGGAACGAGCGGCTGCCGGCGCTGTTGCAGGGCCATGCCGCGGCAGAACAGGCGCCCGCGCTGCCCGTGCCGGGCGAGATGCAGGAGCTGATGGCCGACTATCGCCACCTCGGCTTCAGCACCGGCCGCCATCCGCTGCAGCTGCTGCGCGCCAGGCTGGCGCGCCAGCACATCCTCAGCGCCGCGGAACTCGGCGCGCAACCCGATGACACGCCGGTGCGCATCGGCGGCCTGGTCACGCACATGCAGCGGCCGGGCACCGCCAGCGGCGTGGTGTTCGTATCGCTGGAGGATGAAACCGGCATCGCCAACGCCGTGGTGCAGTCCGACGTGTTCGAGGCGTTCGCCGACGTGGCGGTGCGCGCCAGCCTGCTGGTGATCAGCGGCACGCTGCAGAACCGGGAGGGCGTGCGGCACGTGCTCGCGCGCCGCCTGGAGGATGGTTCGGAATGGCTGCCGCAGCTGCGGCGTGCCTCGAGGGACTTCCGTTGAGCGCCCGTGTGCCGAGCGGCGCTCGCGCCGCGGGCTAGTGTCCGAGCGCCTCGCGCAGCGCGGCCACTTCCGCCGCCGCCTCGGCCACCAGGCTCCCGCCGTCGCCGAGGCTGATGCCCAGCCGCTGGGCCGCGAGGTGATCGGGCAATTGCAGCGCGAGCATTTCGGGCGCTTCGCGGCAGGTCAGCAGCAGCGAGCTGGCGGCCAGCACGTCGGCGAGGTTGCTGTAGCCACGCTCCTCGCGACCGGCCTGCTCGGCGGCCTGCACCGCCACGATGATCTCCTCGGTCATGCGCCACTGCTCGAGCACCGCGCGGGCGATGCTGGCGTGCCAGTCGCGCACGATGCCGTGGTAGACCGCCGCATCCGCGAACAACGCCGCGTGCCGCGACGCGCGCGTGAGGATGTAGAGCTTGCCAACGCCTTCCACCAGGCCGGCCAGCATGGCGGTGTCCGGGTTGTTGCGGCGCTGGCGCCGCGCCAGCACGAAGCTGGTGGCCGCCATCCACACGCTGTGCTGCCACTGCGCCATGAGTTCCTTCGCGATCGGCTTGAACTGCTCGGCGCTGCGCAGCTGGGTCATGGCATAGCCGACCACGGTGGCGCGCAGCGCGTCGAAGCCCAGCCGCGTGACCGCGGTGCGCAGATCCGCCACCGGCTTGCCGGTGGGATTCATGGCCACGGAGTTCGCCATCGCCAGCACGCGCGCCGCGAGCACCGGCTCCGCGCCCACCACCCGCACCACGCGCTCGCTGCTGGCGTCCTCGTCGGACAGCACGCGCTGCACGCGCAGCGCCACGTCCGGGTAGCTCGGCAGCGTGATCACGCCACCCGAGAGTTCGGCGGCCAGTTCGCGCACGAATTCGAAGGCTTCGACGTTGCTGCTCAGGTGCGACGCCGTCCGGCTTTCCATCGGTGTGGGGAGTCCGCTCACGATTGATTCCGGCCTGTATTAATCCCTGTGGTTGCAATCGATGACATGCAAGCGGGCTGTCGGCGCGCGGCGCGCAAACTTGATACCGCGGCTGTGCGCCAGCTCACGCCCGCGCCGCAACCGCATCGCGCCGCTGCGCCACCAGCTGCTGCAGGCCATCCGCCATCTGCTCGAGCGGCAGGATCTGGCCGGCTGCGCCCGTCTGGATGGCCGCACCCGGCATGCCCCAGACCACGCTGCTGCGCTCGTCCTGGACCAGCGTGGCGGCACCCCGCTCGCGCAGCGCCTTCAGGCCCATCGCGCCATCGGTGCCGGCGCCGGTGAGGATCACGCCGATCGCGCGCGCGCCTGCGCCGTGCGCCACTGAATGGAACAGCACATCGACGCTGGGCCGGCGATGGTGGACGGGATGCGCATCGCTGAGCCGGCAGCGATAGCGCTTGGCTTCTCGTTCCACCTGCAGGTGCTGGTTGCCGGGCGCGAAGTACACGTGTCCCATCTGGATGGTTTGTCCGTCGCGCGCCTCGTGCACGATCAGCGGCGAGGCATCGTTCATGCGCTGCGCGAAGGCGGTGCTGAACACCTTCGGCAACGACAGCGCGATCACCATCGCCGGCGTTTCGGCCGGCAGGCGGCACAGGATGTCACGCACCGCGGCCACCCCTCCCTCGCCGGCGCCGAGCGCGATGAGCTGGTCGGTGCCGCGAAACGGCATCAGGCCCGTATCGTTGAGGCCAGGCTGGCCGGTGTGGGCGATCACCGGCGACGCTACCCGGAGCGATGCCGACGCGCCCAGCGGCCGCACCCGCGCGCCTGCCGCCATCCGGATCTGGCGCCGGCAGTCGCCCGCGTAGCGCTCCTGCTCGGCGGGCAGCTCGGGACGGGGACGCACCACCAGATCCACGGCACCCTGTTCCAGCGCGCCGAACGCCAGCGCCGCCGAGCGCGGCGTCGCCGCTGCGGAGACCAGTACCGGCACCGGGCGCTGGCGCAGCAGACGGCGCAGCCACGGCAGCGTGTCGACGCGCGCCAGCTCGCCGTTGAGCAGCACCACGTCCGGCGCCAGCGACTGCACGAGCTGCTGCGCCGTGTCGACGTCGGCGGCCCAGCCTGCCAGCTCCAGGTCCGCATCGCACCGCAAGACCTGCAGCAGCGGCTCGCGCACCGCGGCGATGTCGTCCACCACCAGGATCCGGATCGGCGTGCCAGCGGTGGCGGTGTTGTCGTTCATCACGCAAGGTATCGGCCGCCTGGCGCCGAAACTGATACCAGCGCACGCAATCTGGCGGGCCAGGCGTGCGCCACGTCACGCACGGCGCGCACCCCGCGACGCCACTACGGGCCGAAGGCCGCCTGCAGCGTATCGAGCTGCTGCCGCGAGGCGTCGATGATCGCCAGCAGCTGGGCGCCGTCAGGACCCATGCGATGCATCGCAGGCACGTGCTGCAGGGCGCTCATCAGTTCCGGCTGCGAATCGCGGAACGACGCCAGCAGGTTCGCAACCAGCAGCACGTCGGCCAGGTCCGCGGGTCCGGCGTGCTCGCGTTCGCCCTCATCCTGCGAGCCGATGGCCCGCACGATGGCCGGAGGCATTTCCCACTGTTCGAGAATCGCGGTCGCGATGCGCACCTGCCAGGCCTGCTCGAGCTGCTGGCAGGCGACGGGGTTGGCCAGCAGGTCGGGATAGCGGTTGAGCCTGGAGAGCAGGAACAGACGGCCCACGCCATGCAACAGGCCGGTCAGCAGCGCTTCGTCGGGATCCAGGCCGGGGCAATGACTGGCGCTCACGTAACACAGCGCCGCCACCAGCGTGCTCCGCCGCCACAGGGCGTCGAGCCTGGTTTCCAGTCCCTTGAGCTCGCCGGCATGCCTGACCTGCGACATGGCGAACGAAATCGTGGCGCTGCGCACGATGTTGATACCGAGGCGTGCGACGGCCGTGCGGATCGCGGTCACGGCGCGGCCGGCGGGATTGAGTGCCGCGGAATTCGCCAGCCGCATGAGCTGCGCGGCCAGCGCGGGTTCGGAGCCCAGCACGCGTTCGATCTGGGCGGGCGTGGCGCGCTCGTCGGCCAGCACGCGCCGGATCCGCACCGCCACGTCCGGGAAGCTCGGCAAGGCCAGCCGCCCTTGCGCCAGGCAATCGGCCAGCTCCGCCTCCAGGATGGGCAGCGTGCCAGCGCCGGCGGTCGCAGGCTGGTGGGTCAAGGCGATGCTCATGGTGATGCTCAATGCCTGTATCGGCCGTCCCGGGACGCCATTGAGCCGGATTCAACCGGCGCTGGCCTGCCGGGTGATGTCCATCGACATCGAAAGCTGGCGCAGCCGCGCACTGATGGCCTCCAGCGGCAAGATCTGGCCGGCCGCGCCGGCCTCCACCGCGGCGCCCGGCATCCCCCAGACCACGCTGCTGGCCTCGTCCTGCGCGATGGTCGGGCTGCCCGCGTCGCGCATCTCCTTCAATCCGGCCGCCCCGTCCTTCCCCATGCCGGTGAGGATGGCGCCGATGGCGTTGCGGCCGGCCTGCTGCGCCACCGAGCGGAACAGCACGTCGACCGAAGGCTTGTGCCGGTTCACGGGTGGCCCCGAGTCGAGCCGGCAGATGTAGCGCGCGCCATCGCGCACCAGCAGCAGGTGCTGGTCGCCGGGCGCGATGTACACGTGACCCGGCAGCACCTGCTGGCCGTCTTCGGCCTCGTACACCGTCATCTGGCAACACTGGTTCATGCGGTGTGCGAACGGCGTGCTGAAGGCCTTGGGGATGTGCTGCGTGATCAGCACGCCGGGTGTGTCCGGCGGCAGGCCCATCAGCACCGCCTTGATGGCCTCGGTGCCGCCCGTGGAGGCGCCGATCGCGATGATGCGATCGGTGGTGCGGAACGGGTGCGGCGGTTGCCTGGGCAGGACCGCATCGGCGGTCTGCTTCGGCTCCGGCTGCACGCTCGCGGCCGCCCTGCTGCCGAGCGCGCGCACACGCGCGTTCGCGGCCATCTTCACTTTGGCGATGAGCTCGTCGCGATATTCGCCCAGGGTCGCCGCCAGGTCGATCTTCGGCTTGGGCAGGTAGTCCACCGCCCCCAGCGCCAGCGCGTCGAGCGTGATCTCGGCGCCGTGGTCGGTGAGCGAGGACACCATCACCACCGGCATGGGCCGCAACCGCATCAGGTTGCGCAGGAACGTGACACCATCCATCTTCGGCATCTCCACGTCCAGCGTCAGCACGTCGGGGTTGAGCTCCTTGATCTTCTCGCGTGCGATGTAGGCATCGGCTGCCGCGCCCACCACTTCGATGCTGCCATCGCTGGCTAGCAGCTCGGCCAGGATCTTCCGCACCAGCGCGGAATCATCGACGATCAGCACCCGGATGCGGGCGCCTGCAGACGGCATGATGCGCTTGCTCCCCTGGCTACCGGTTGCTAGAACAGCTCCACGTCGTTGCCCGCGCTCTGCTGGCCCATGCTGGCGCGATAGCTGGTCTCGGTGGAAGCGATGCTCTTGCTCTCCACCGCGCGCAGGTGCTTGAGCAGCACGCGCCCGGACTCGGGGAAGTACACCACGCGGCGCGGATAGACATCCCCGACGTCTTCCGCGACGATCTTCAGGCCTTCGGTGCGCAGGAAGGACCTGGCGAACGAGATGTTGCGGACCCCCACGTCGGTCATGGTGGGCAGGATCCTGCCGCCGCCGAACAGCTTGACTTCGAAGCGCTCGCGGCGCGCGCCGAGCTTGAGCAGTTCGTTGATCAGGCTCTCCATGGCGTAGGAGCCGTAACGCGTGGATGCGCCGCCATCGGCCTTGTTCCACGAGCCGCTGCCGCCCTCGCTGTCCTCGGGCAGCATGAAGTGGTTCATGCCGCCCATGCCGATGGCCGGGTCGCGGATACAGGCCGAGATGCACGAGCCCAGCACGGTGTTGATGGCTTCCGAATCGCGCGTGACGTAGAACTCGCCCGGCAAGATCTTGGCGGTCCAGCACCTGGTGGCCGGATCCCAGTAGCGCTGCACGTGATCGAAGCCGTGCAGGGCATCGGGTCTGGGAACGGCCGCGGCGCGATGGAGCAGTCCTGCCACGTCAGTTGCGCCGGTAGATGGTCTTGCCGATCAGGGTGTAATCGTCGCACACCTTGAACAGGTTTTCGGAGTGGCCCAGCATCAGCAGGTCGCCGGGGCGCTGCAGCTTCGACATGCGACCGAACAGATCGCGCTGCGTGTCCTTGTCGAAGTAGATCACCACGTTGCGGCAGAAGATCACGTCCAGCGGGCCGCTCATGGGCAGCGGATGCATGAGGTTGAGCTGCTTGAAGGTGATCAGGCCCGCGACTTCCGGCAGCACCTGGTAGCTGCTGTCCCTGCCCTGGCGGATTTCCCGGAAGTGCTGCGCCACGCGCCGGCCTGGCAACCCGCGCACGCGATCGGCCGGATAGCGGCCGGCCTGCGCGCGCGCCAGCACTGCCGAATCCAGGTCGGTGGCGAGGATCTTGATGTCCCACTGGCGCCACTCGGGCAGCGCCTCGATCACGGTCATCGCGATGGAATAGGGCTCCTCGCCGGTCGAGCAGGCGGACGACCAGATGCGGATGCGCCGCGCTGCGGAGCGGTCGCTGGCGCGCGGCAACAGGAACTGGTCGCGCAGATAGTCGAAATGATGCGGCTCGCGGAAGAAGGACGTGAGATTGGTGGTCAGGGCGTTGGTGAATTCGACGAACTCCTGCGGATCGCCCGAGCACAGCAGCTCGCGATAGGCCGCGAAGCCTTTCAGCCCCAACGCCCGGATGCGGCGCGATACGCGCCCGTACACCAGTTCACGCTTGGCCTCGTTGAGACTGATGCCGGTTTCGGCCTTGACCACATCGCGCAGGAACCTGAAATCGGCGTCGCTGAACGGAAACTCGCGCGCCGACCCGGCGGCGGATGGGGCACTGCTGTTGCTGTTTGCGGCCGGCATGCTCATTTCCCTCAGAACAATTCGATGCTGCCAGGTTCGGCGTGCTGCAGCTGCGGCTCGCGGCTCGGCGCGCCGGCGCCCGCCGCTGGCGCGATCAGGTCCAGCAGTCCGCGTTGCGCGTCGGATATCAGGCGTTCGCGGAAGCGGTTGCGCATGCGTTCCCAGTCGGCCTCGCTGTGGCCATCGCGCGTGCCGGACTCGATCGCCACGGTCATGCTCGACATGAAATCGCGCAGGTGCGAGAGATGCTGCGTCATGCGATCGTAGAACTGCAGCTGCTCGAGGCAGACCGCCAGCTCACCGCCGAGCTGCGGCGTGCCCGCTGCGCGCGCCGCCTGGTTGATGCGCACGATGGCGTCGGTGAGGTGCTGCAGCGGCCCCTGCGATTCACGCAGCGCGAGCTCGAGCTGCGATACCGCGACGGCCAGCACCGCGACCTGACGTTCCGGTGTGACCACGATTCACACCAGGACTTTGGCCACGGTCGCCAGCAGGCGTTCCGGGTTGAAGGGTTTCACCACCCAACCCGTTGCGCCGGCCGACTTGCCCTCCGCCTTCTTCTCGGGGTTGGCCTCGGTGGTGAGCACCAGCAGCGGGGTCATGCGATACGCCGCGAGCCGCCGCAGTTCCCGCACCAGCGTGATGCCGTCCATGTTCGGCATGTTCACGTCGGTGATCACCAGGTCCACGGCTTCGCGGCGCGCGAACTCCAGCGCTTCGTCACCGTCGGCCGCCATCACCACCTCGTAGCCGGCCCCCTGCAGCGCGGTGCTCACGATCTGCCGCATCGAGGCCGAGTCATCGACCGCAAGGATGCGCGACATGATCAGAACTCCTTCCACTCGGAGCCGCCATTGGCGGCAGCGGCAGCCGCCGGCCGCGGCCGGGCGCTGGCCGCGACGCGCGACAGCGCCGTGTTCTTGCGCGCGGCCGCCTTGGGTTCGCCGCCGGTCCACGGCCGGCTGGCGCCGCGGCGATCCACGCCATCCGTCGCCCGGTTGGCCTCGCTGACCGTCATGGCTTTCACCGCCGCGTCGGTGACGGCCTGGGCTACCTGGTACTTGTCCATCATCTCGTTGAGCTGACGCGCCTGGTCGGCCATCGACTGGCTGGCCGCCGACGCCTGCTCCACCAGCGCCGCATTCTGCTGCGTCATTTCGTCGAGCTGCATCACGGCCTTGTTGACCTGGTCGATGCCCGAGGATTGCTCCTGGCTGGCGGCGGCGATCTCCGCGATGATGTCGCTCACCTTCTTCACGGCCGACACGATCTGTTCCAGGGTCTGGCCCGACTGCGCCACCAGCGATGACCCTTCATCGACCTTCTTGACGCTGTCATTGATGAGATCCTTGATCTCCTTGGCCGCCGTCGCGCTGCGCCCGGCGAGGTTGCGCACCTCGCTGGCCACCACCGCGAAGCCGCGCCCCTGCTCGCCGGCGCGCGCCGCCTCGACGGCCGCATTGAGCGCCAGCAGGTTGGTCTGGAACGCGATCTCGTCGATCACGCCGATGATGTCGGCGATCTTCTTGGACGAATCGTTGATCTCGGTCATCGCCTTGACCGCCTGCGAGACCACCGCTCCACCTTTCTCGGCCTGGTCGCGCGCCGCCACCGCCAGCTGGTTCGCGTGTCCGGCGTTGTCGGCGTTCTGCTTGACGGTGCTGGTCATCTGCTCCATCGAGGAGGCGGTTTCCTCCAGTGAGGAGGCCTGTTCCTCCGTGCGCTGCGACAGGTTGGTGTTGCCCTGGCTGATCTCGTCGGCTCCGCGATGCACCTCGGAGGCCGCGATCTTCACCCGCGCCACGACACCCGCCATGTTGGCGGTCAGCTCGTTGATGCCGTTGGAGAGCGTGAGGAAGAAGCCCTCCTTGCCCTGCGGCTGGATCTGCTGCTCGAGCTGCCCGTTGAGGGCGGCGCTCACCATGCTCTGCACTTCGGTCTCGACCGACACTTCCTGCGTGCGATCGGCCCACTCCACCACCGTGCCGAGCCGCTCGCCGCCGTCGCCGAGCATCGGGTTGGCGATGATGCGCATGGTGCGGCCGCCGATCTTCAGCTGCGAGGTGAACGTCTTGTCGAGCCTGGCCAGCAGGCCGCGCTGGTGCGCCGGGTTCTTGTGGAACAGGTCGATGTTGGTTCCGATCAGCCGGCTGGCATCGAACGCGGGCAGGTCCTTGCGGAAGTCGGCTTGCCCGTTGGCCATCAGCGTCGACGCGGCCTGGTTCATGTACATGATGTTGCAGTCCATGTCGGCAACCATGACGTTGGCGGTGACGTTGTCCAGCGCGCCCTTGAACGCGGCGTTCATGCGCGCCGCCTGGCGCTGCACCGTGATGTCCGTGGCGTACTTCACCACCTTGAATGGCTTGCCGTTCATGTCCATGATCGGGTTGTAGGAGGCCTGGATCCACACTTCCCTGCCACCCTTGCCGAGCCGCCGGTACTGCCCGGCGTCGTATTCACCGCGACCGAGCTTGGCCCAGAACGCCTGGTACTCGGCGCTCTGCGCGTAGGCGGGGTCGACGAACAGGCTGTGGTGCCTGCCCCGCAACTCCTCGGCGCTGTAACCCATGGTGCGGCAGAAGTTCTCGTTGGCGGACAGGATGGTCCCGTCGAGCTTGAACTCGATCACCGCCTGGGCCTTGTTCACGGCGGCCAGCTGGCCTTCGAAGTCGGCGGCCTGCAGTTTCGCCGCCGTGATGTCGGTGGCGAACTTCACCACCTTGGTGGGCTTGCCGCGCACGTCCAGGATCGGGTTGTAGGAGGCCTGGATCCACACTTCCCTGCCGCCCTTCGCCACCCTCCGGTATTGCCCGGCGTCATACTCGCCCCGCCCCAGCTGCGCCCAGAACTGGCGATACTCCGCGGAAGTGGCGTAGGCGGGATCGACGAACATCGAGTGATGGTGTCCCACCACTTCCTCGAGGCTGTAGCCCATCGCGTTCAGGAAATTGTCGTTGGCCCTGAGAATGGTGCCATCGAGGCTGAATTCGATGACGGCCTGCGAACGGTTGATCGCCGCGACCTGACCAGTCAGTTCCGCCTGCGACATCTTGCCGGTGCGCGCCTTGCGCGTCGCTGGCTTGGTCTTTCTGGTTGCCATGATGTGTAGTCCTCTGCAATGAATCGATGGGTTGGGGGGGGGTTGTGGGGAAGTCGTGCTCAGGCAGCGCCAGCCAGGGCGGGCGCTGCGCCTTGTTCCAGATCGCGGCGGACCAGTTCGTCGACGTTGAGCAGGATCAGCATGCGATCCTGCACGGTGGCGAGGCCCTTGATGAATTCCGAATTCACCTTGCCGCCCAGGTCCGGCGTTTCCTTCAGGTCACTGGCGTCGATGTCGACCACGTCCGAAACGCTGTCCACCACCAGTCCGAACTCGCGCCGCCCCGCGGCCGACTGCACCGAGAGCACCACGATCACCGTCAGCGGCGTGAACTCCGCCTTCTCGAGGTCGAAGCGCACGCGCAGATCGACGATGGGCACGATGGAACCGCGCAGGTTCAGCACGCCCAGCACGTGGGTCGGTGACTGCGGAATGCGCGTGACCGGCGCCCAGCCGCGGATCTCCTGGACGCGCAGGATGTCGACGCCGTAGGTCTCCGCGCCGAGGCAGAAAGTCAGTACCTGGTGGGGCGCCCCGCTTGCAGTGTTCTCGGCCATGCCTGTCTCCCGTTGCTGGTCGCGGCCGCTAGGCCGCCTGCCGTTCCGCCGCGAATCGCACCAACCCGGGCACATCGAGGATCAGCGCCACGCTGCCCTCGCCCAGGATGGTGGCGCCCGAGACACCCTCGACGCGCCGGTAGTTGGTTTCCATGGACTTGATCACCACCTGCTGCTGGCCCATGAGTTCGTCCACGAACAGGCCGACCTTGCGGCCATCACCCTCCACCACCATCACCAGGCCTTGCTGGAGCTCACGGTGGCGCGGTTCGACGTCGAAGGTTTCGTACAGGCGGATGAGCGGAATGTAGTCGCCGCGGAACGAGAACACTTCGCCGCGCCCCACGACTCGATTGACCATGCCGGGCTTCAGCTGCAGCGACTCGATGATGGTCACCAGCGGCACGATGTAGACCTCGCTGCCCACCGCCACCGTCTGGCCATCGACGATCGCCAGTGTCAGCGGCAGGTTGATCACCACGCTGGAGCCCTTGCCCGCTCGGGTGCGAAGCTCGACCGTGCCGCCGAGATCCTTGATGTTGCGCTTCACCACATCCATGCCCACGCCGCGGCCGGACAGGTCGGTGGTGACCTCGGCGGTGGAAAAGCCGGGCATGAAGATCAGGTTGGCAATGGCGTCGTCCGACAAGGCGTCGTTGGGTCCGACCAGGCCCTTGGCGCGTGCCTTGTCGAGGATGCGCTCGAGGTTGAGACCCGCTCCATCGTCGCCGACCTCGATGACGATGGAGCCGCCACGGTGGTAGGCGTTGAGGAACACCGTACCCACCGGCGACTTGCCGGCCGCGACGCGCATCTCGGGCATTTCGACGCCGTGGTCGATGGAATTGCGCACCAGGTGCACCAGCGGATCGCCGATGCGCTCCAGCACGGTCTTGTCGAGTTCGGTCTGCTCGCCGGTCATCCTCAGTTCGATCTGCTTGCCCAGTCGCTGCGCAAGGTCGCGCACCAGGCGCGGGAAGCGGCTGAAAGTGAAACTGATCGGCAGCATGCGCACCCGCATGACGCTTTCCTGCAGTTCGCGCACGTTGCGCTCGAGCTGCGTGAGGCCGGTGCGCAGCCGATCCAGCCGCGTCGGCTCGCCCGCCTGCGCGAACTGCATGAGCATGGACTGCGTGATGACGATTTCGCCCACCGTGTTCATGAGCTCGTCGATCTTCTCGATCGAGACACGGATGGAATTGGAATCGCCGCTGGCGGCCTTGCCGGCCTTCTCCGCGGTGGCGGGCTGCGCGGGCGCGGGCGCTGGCGCTGGCTCCGGAGCTGCTGCCGCCATCACTGGCCCGGGGGCCGGGCTGGCTGAAGACGCATGGGCTGCAGGCGCGGTTGCAGGCAGTCCCACGGACGGGGCGGCCAGCACCGCGGCCACTTCCGCCGCGGCCAGCTCACGCCCGGACGTTGCGGAGGCCGCCGGCAGCTCGGTGATCCGCAGCTCGCAATCGCCGTCGGCCCATTCGAACACGCTGTCGATGATCTCGCGCGGCAGTTCGGTGCCCAGGCGGATGTTCCAGGCGAGGTAGCAGATCTCCGGATCGAGGTGCGCGAGCTCCGGGACCGCTTCGGTGTTCACCGAGCACTGCACCTCCCCCAGCTCCGCGAGCTCCGCCAGCATGCGCAGCGGGTCATTGCCCTGCACCAGCAGCAGCTCGTTGGGAATCAGTTCGATCTGCCAGGTCTTCAGCTCCGGGCGCTGCAGGCGGACCGGTACGGCGGGAGCAGCGGGGGTCGCGGCCGTGGCCGCCATGGGCGCCGTGGCCGGCGCTGGCGGCGCTGACGGCGCTGGCGGTGCGGCCGCGGCCCTGGCCGCGCCCTGGATGACGAGCTGCTCCAGGTCGAACTGCACGTCGGCCATCACCTGCTGGTCGATCGGCGCCTTGCGCTGCGTCGCCTGCAGCATGCCGCGCAACACGTCGGTGGATTTCAGCAGCAGGTCGATGATGCCGCCCGTCACCTGCATGCGGCTGGCGCGCAATTCATCCAGCAGGGTTTCCAGTGTGTGGGTGAACGACGCAATTTCGGTGAAGCCGAACATTCCGCTGCCACCCTTGATGGAATGCGCCACGCGGAACACGGAATTGATGGCTTCGGAGTTCGGCGCGCCCGGATCGAGTTGCAGCAGCGCTTTTTCCATCGCGTCCAGCGATTCGAAGCCCTCCTCGAAGAAGGCCTCATGGAACTGGGCCATTTCAAGCGCCATGGTCGGCTCCCAGTGGCAGACCCAAGGTCTTCACGCCGTCGCGGAACGCCGCGCTCACGCCCTGCCACACCACGCTCGCGCCTCTGGCGCGGCGGTCCCGCTCGAACGCGAACAGCAGCTGCAGTGCCGCCGTGTCCACCCGCTCCACCTCGCTGACATCGATGACCACCGGATGGTCTTCCGCCAGCAGGTCCAGCAGCGATTGCCTGAACGCCGCTGCTTCGCGGATGCCCGTGGCGGGCGCGAGCCTGAAAGTGACCACCGATGCGGGGGCAGATGCGTTCATGTTCATCCCGTCACAGACCCAGTTCCGACAGCAGCGCGTCCACGTCCTGCTGGCTGCTGACGGCGGCGCCGTGGTCGACGCCCGGCACCACCGGCCCGTAACCATTCACGACCGCCGGCGCCTCGGCGCCGTTGCACGCGGAGGTTTCGCCGACGATGCGCAACAGGCTGGACAGCGTCGCCTCGACTTCATCCACCAGCCTGATCACGCCGCGCACGATCTGGCCCGTGAGGTCCTGGTAACCCTGGGCCAACAACACTTCGGACAGGTTGGTGCGCAGCTGGCTGGCCGCAGCCCGCGCCGCCGCGGGCAGTGGCTGCGCTCCGGCCGTGGCAAGCACCTCCACCAGCGGCCCGCAACGCTCGATCAGGTCCATGGTCTGGTGCGCGGCGCTGTCGGTCAGCTGCAGCACGTGCTGCAGCCGCTGGCGCGCGTCGGGCACTTCGCGCTCGGCCAGATCGGCGAAACGGGCATTGAGCTGGAAGGAATTGAGCGCCTCGCGCACCCGCGAGGTGAGCTGGCGCAGTTCCGCGAACAGGTCCTTGCGGCGCGCGTGCACCAGGTCATCCAGCAGGCGCTCGAATTCCGGCGCGTCATCGGCCCCAACCGCGGCGGTCAGGCGTTCGAGCAGCGGCCGCAGCCGCTCCAGGTTGCGTTCGTTGTCGACCATGGCGCCTCAGCTCACCGTGGCCGCGCGCGCCTGCAGGATCTTCTCGAGCTTCTGCTTGAGCACCTCGGCGGTGAAAGGCTTGACCACGTAGCCGCTGACACCGGCCGCAGCCGCCTCGACGATCTGTTCGCGCTTGGCTTCAGCCGTGACCATGAGCACCGGCAGCGCCTTGAGCCGCTCGTCGGCGCGGATGGCCTTGAGCAGGTCCAGGCCGGGCATGAGCGGCATATTCCAGTCGGTGATGACGAAATCGAAGTTGCCGTTCTGCAGCATGGGTAGCGCGGTCTTGCCGTCATCGGCCTCGGCGATATTGGCGAACCCCAGGTCCTGCAGCAGGTTCTTCACGATACGTCGCATGGTGGAGAAATCGTCCACCACCAGGAAGCGCAGCTCACTGCTCATGGATCGTCCTCGGTGCCTGGGCGATTGATTGCTGGCGGCAATCATGTGTGATCGCACATCCGGTGCTTGCGGCTGGCGACCGGAAACACGCAATCGACGTGCGGGTCGCGATGCAGGACATTCGGCAAGCCTCGGTCAGCTGGATTGAAAAGCGCACAACAGTCCAATTCGACTGTTGCGACTATCGGCACTGGCAGAGGATTACTTGAATGCGCGGGCGAAGCTGTCGGGCAGTTCGGTTGGCGCCGAGACGCGGTTCACAGATCGCGCGGTTCGCGCAGATGCGGCCACGCGGCCTGCAGGTACAACAGGGCGGAAACGATCGTGAGCACCGCGGCCACCACCGTCAGCCACAGCCCGATTTCGTAGATCGGCAGGCCGAACAGGCGGTCGCTCCACAGCATGAGCGTGAGCCCGACCATCTGCACGATGGTCTTGTACTTGCCGATGCTCGAAACGGCCACCGCGCCACGCTGGCCGAGTTCCGCCATCCATTCGCGCAGCGCCGAGATGGCGATCTCGCGGCCGATGATCACGATGGCGGACAGCACCAGCGCCAGCCGTGGGTTGCGGCTCACCAGCAGCACCAGCGCCGCGGTGACGATCAGCTTGTCGGCCACCGGATCGAGGAACGCGCCCAGGCGCGTGATCTGCCCCAGCCGGCGCGCCAGGTAGCCGTCCAGCGAATCGGTGATGGCGGCCAGCGCGAACACGATGGCCGCGAACTGGCCTGCGAGGTTGCTGGGTTCGCGCAGCCCGACCAGGAACAGCACCACCACCAGCGGGATCGCCAGGATGCGGAGCCAGGTCAGGCTGTTGGGCAGATTGAAGATCATCGCACTCCCGGGTGCAGATGATCATAAATCGAAGTGGCCAGCGCTGCTCCGATTCCTGGCGCGGCCGCCAGGTCCGCCATCGGGGCCTTGAGCACGCCCTGCAGGCCGCCGAAATGGCCCAGCAGCGAGCGGCGCCGCGACGGGCCCAGGCCGGGGATGGTTTCGAGGATGGACTCGCGGAAGCGCTGGGCGCGGCGCTTGCGGTGGGCGGTGATGGCGAAACGATGCGCTTCGTCGCGCACCCGCTGGATCAGGTGCAGTGCCGGGCTGTCCGGCGGCAGCGTGAGCACGCCGCCGTCGACGCGATGCAGGCGTTCCTGTCCCGGCCTGCGATCGGCGCCCTTCGACACGCCGAAGATCGGCACATCGTGCAGGCCGGCCTGCGCGAGGGCGGCCACCGCAGCCTGCAGCTGCCCAGCGCCGCCGTCGATCAGCAGCAGGTCCGGACGCGGCCGCTCGCCGCTGACGATGCGCCGCGCGTGGCGCAGCAACGCCTGGTGGATGGCGCCGTAGTCATCGCCGGCGGCCACGTCCTCGATGTTGAAGCGCCGGTAGTCGCGCTTGAGCGCGCCCTCGGCGCCGTACACCACGCAGGAAGCCACCGTGCCCTCGCCCATGGTGTGGCTGATGTCGAAGCACTCCACGCGCGCCGGCGGCCCCGGCAGTGACAGCGCATCCGCCAGGCTCTGCAGCGCGAGTTCGATCTGATCGTGGCGTGCCACGTGCTGCTGCAGCGCCTGCTCGGCGTTGGCCAGCGCCATCGCCACCCATTTGCGGCCCAGGCCCCGTTGCGCCACGCGCACCTGCACCTGGCGGCCAGCGCGGCTGGACAGCGCTGCAGCCAGCGATGCGCAATCCTCCAGCTGCTCGCCCACCACGATCTCCGGCGGGACCGCCGTGGTGCTGTAATAGAGCATGATGAACGCGCTCAGGGCCTCGCCGCGTTCGGCGATCGAACTGGCCGGGAAGTGCGTCGCCGTGCCGAGCGTGCTGCCTTCGCGCACCGGCAGCACGCAGATCGCGTACTGCCCGGGCTCACCCGCCAGTGCGATCACATCGCGATCGCCCTGCGCGCGCGTGTTGGTGAGCTGCTGGCTCTGCACGGCCTGCAGGTCCGCCAGCCGGTCCCGCAACAGGGCCGCGGCCTCGAAATCCAGTTCGGCCGACCGCGCCTCCATCTGCCTGCGCCAGCCATCGGCGACTTCGGCCGAACGCCCTTCCAGCACGGCGATGGCGGCCGCCACGTCCCGGCCGTAGTCCTCGACGTCGATGAACCCGACGCACGGTGCGGAACAGCGGCCGATCTGGTATTGCAGGCACGGCCGGCTGCGGTTGGCGAAGAACGCGTCGCGGCAGTTGCGCAGCTTGAACGTCTTCTGCAGCTGCTGCAGCACCGTCCTGGCCGCCTGCGCGTTCGGGAACGGACCGAATACCCGTCCCACGGGCCGGCGCGGCGTGCGGTGATAGACCAGCCGCGGAAATGGATGGCCTTCGGGAATCAGGATGTACGGGAAGGTCTTGTCGTCCCGCATCAGGATGTTGTAGCGCGGGTGGTGCGCCTTGATCAGCGTGCATTCCAGCAGCAGCGCTTCGGTCTCGGAGTTGACGAGCGTGACCTCGATGCGCGCGATCCGGCGCACCATCGCCGCCACCTTGGGCGCCTGTCCGCTCTTGCTGAAATAGCTGCCGACGCGATCGCGCAGGCTGCTGGCCTTGCCGATGTAGATGAGCGTGCCCTCGGCGTCGTACATGCGGTACACGCCGGGTCGTCGCGGCAACTGTGCGACGTAGGCGCGCAGCGCCTGACCCGGATCGCCCGGGTCGCTCACGACCGTGGTTTCGCCTTCCCGGCGATGAGCATGGCCAGCTCCAGCGCCTGCTCGTAGTTCAGGCGCGGATCCACCTGCGAGCGGTAGGCGCGCTGCAGATCGGCGTCGGTGAGGCCGCGCGCACCGCCGGTGCACTCGGTCACATCCTCGCCCGTGAGTTCGATGTGCGCGCCGCC
>DATJYR010000008.1:0-15392 GCA_035499515.1 Steroidobacteraceae bacterium
AGACTGTGTACTTCGGCTCCGTGCTTTGTCGCGATCACAAGGTAGAATGTGCACCGCTCAAACCGGAGTCCTAAGCATGTGGCCTAACTACGCGTTCGAGCGAACGGTCAAACAGCCACGCAATGTTCGGCGTTTGCGCGCCGCCGCTCAGCTTGGTAGTTAGGCAGCTTGACACCGTAACGCGTAACGTCACACTAGGCACGTGATTCTGGGTTTTCGCCACCGCAGTCTGGAGCGGTTCTTTGTCTCAGGCACAAAGGCTGGAATTCGTCCGGAGCATGTCGATCGGCTTAGGTTGGTCCTGGGTCGCTTGGCTACTTCCGCTTCACCCCAAGATATGAACCTACCCGGCCTTGGGCTGCATTCTCTCAAGGGAAAGCTGAAGGGCAGATGGTCGGTCACGATCAGTGACAATTGGCGAGTCACTTTTGCCTTCGCCGGCAAAGATGCTGTAGACGTCGACTATGAGGACTATCACTGACATGGCAATGCAAATGCATAACCCTCCTCATCCAGGTGAGATTCTTCGGAGTCTTTGCCTCGAGCCTCTGGAATTGTCGGTTACCGACGCCGCAAAGGCTTTGGGCGTTAGTCGGAAAACTCTTTCGGCGGTGCTTAACGGTAGGGCTGGCATCAGTCCTGAAATGGCCGTGCGGCTTTCAATCGCCTTCGACACAACGGCAGAAAGTTGGCTGAATCAGCAGGTTCAGTACGACCTGTGGTTGGCAGAGAAGGGGCGCAAGTCACTGAAAGTTGCGCGTCTGGCGGCATAGCAGCCCAACAAGGCGCTGGAGCGCAGGTACGCTCCCAAGGAGAACCACATGTCAACCAACGGTCTGTCCAAAATCGCACCCACCTGCCTCGTTATCGGGGCACTTCTCGGTCTGGCCGGGAGTTTTGCTCCGTCCGCTGCATTGCGCGGACTTGCCTGGGGTATCGATGGCGTCGCGCTCATCGTCGCGGCAGCGCTACTTGTCGTTCACTGCCTGCGCCAAGGCCACCACTCGGCTGCCTCTGGTTTCCTGGTCTTCATCGCTGGGCAAACGTTGGTGCTCTCGGGGTCCGCCATGTCACTCGAGGCGAGTAGCCCGCTGTTCGCTGCCGGTGCGGCGCTTTGGGCGGCGGCTCTCGTTCTCATCAGCGGTGCCAGTATCATGCCTCCGCTGGTGCGCGCCTTGGGCGGGGTCGCGGCACTGCTGTTCGCCATCACGGCACTGCAGATCTTCGCCGGGCACAGCTTGACTCCGCTGTCCAAGCCCCTGCCGTTCTTCGCTTACCCCGTCTTTGTGCTCACGCTGTTCGGTTGGGCGTGGTGGTGCCGCAGTTCCGCGTCCAGCAAGTAGCGCAACGCAACCTGCCGTCGGAGGCAACAATTGCGCTTCCTGCCGATGCAACTCGAATATTCGCTCCTTGGTGCTGTGACAGCGCGGGCGTACTTTGCTCATGCGCCGACGCCGGAGCGATGCCGCTGTCTTTGGCTGACTGCGTTGAAAGGTCAGAAGTTATGAAGCAAAACCGTGTCACTGCGTTCGATCCATCGAGCGCAAACTTGCAGATTGTTCCTGCGTATCGGCTCCCGGGTCAGCGGGCGCTACTGCCGAGTGCTCCCTGATCTCAGGCATTGGGCCTGACATGTCCCGCCAGATGCCAAACCCAAAGCGATCCCTGATCGGCCCATCAGCCTGCGCACTCCTGCTGGCCGCCTCCCCCGCCCTCGCCCATCACTCCCGCGCCATGTTCGACATGACCCGCAACGTCACCTACAAGGGCGTCGTCCAGGAGTACCGCTGGCAGAATCCGCACAGCCACATCCTCATCACGGTGCCACCTGGCGCGGCGGATCCGTCCACGGTGGGCACCTGGGACGTCGAGGCATCGAGCATCAGCCTCATGATCAGCCGCGGCTGGACCCGCTCCACGTTCAAGCCGGGCGATGCGATCACGGTGGTCGCCCACCCCGGCAAGAACGGCTCGGCGGTGGTGCTGCTCTTCTACGCCCTCAAGCCGGACGCCACGCGCCTCTATCGCGCCGCGCACCGCTATCCATCGGAAGAAGAATAGCCCCGGACGGGGTGTCACGCGCCGCCGAATTCGCTACTCTTTGGCGATGGGCAAGGTCCACGTGCGCTGCTTTTCCATCTCGCTTGACGGCTTCAGCGCGGGTCCGGCGCAGGACCTGCAGAACCCGCTCGGCGTGCGCGGGCCCGAGCTGATGGGGTGGTTCTTTCCCACCCGCTTTTTCCGCCAGATGCAGGGCGATCACAGCGGCGCCGGCGAGACCGGCGTCGACAACGGGATCGCCGAACGCAGTTTCGACAACATTGGCGCGTGGATCCTCGGCCGCAACATGTTCGGCCCGGTACGCGGTCCATGGCCCGATGAGAGCTGGCGAGGCTGGTGGGGCGAGGAGCCGCCCTACCACACGCCGGTGTTCGTGCTCACGCACCATGCGCGGCCGCCGCTGCAAATGGCCGGCGGCACGGTGTTCCATTTCGTCACGGACGGCATCCACTCGGCCCTGCGACAGGCCACCGACGCCGCCGGCGGCAAGGACGTACGCATCGGTGGCGGCGTGGACACCGTGCGGGAATATCTCTCCGCGCGACTCATCGACGAACTGCATCTGGCGGTGCGCCCGGTGCTCATGGGCGCTGGCGAATCGCTCTGGCAGGGCCTGGACGCGCACGCGCTCGGCTACGAGTGCGCGAGCCCGGTGACGGGGGAGCGCGCCACCCACATGTTCCTGCGCCGGCGCGCCGCATGACCCGCCCGTCCCGGCAGGCAGGGCGCCGTTGCGCCCAAGACCCTCTCCCGCCACGATCCAGGCCCTCGTGATCGCGACGGAACGCCCATGATCACCGATACGCTCATCCGCCTGGCCACGCAGGCCGACGCCGCCGACATCGCTGCGATGTCGCGCGATTTCATCGAGCACGGCCTGCCCTGGAGCTGGCGCGAGGGCCGCATCGTGCGCGCGATCCGCGACCCGGACACCAATGTCGCCGTGGCCGTCGACCGGCGCACGCTGATCGCGTTCGGCATCATGAGCTACGCCGACAGGGATGCGCACCTGCTGCTGTTCGCGGTGCGACCCTCGCACCGGCGCAGGGGCGTTGGCAGCGCGGTGCTGCACTGGCTCGAAACGGTGGCGCGGAACCTCGGCAACCAGCGCATCCATGTCGAGTGCCGCCGCAACAACGTGGCGGCGCGCAATTTCTACGCCGAGCTTGGCTATCATGAGCGTGTCATCTCCAGGGGCCGCTACCTCGGGATCGAGGATGGGATCCGGCTGGAGAAATGGCTGCCCACCGGGGCCGGCTGACGTGTACAGCGCGCTGTTCTCCTTCATTCATTTCGCGGCGGTGTTCGGCATCGTGGCCACGCTGTTCTTCGAGTGGCTCACGCTGAGCCCGGCCCCCACGCTGCAGGAAGCGCGCCGCATCCAGCGCTGCGATGCGTGGTACGGCATCCTGGCCGCGGTGCTGGTCGCGGCCGGGCTGATGCGGGTGTACTTCTTCGAGAAGGGCAAGGACTTCTACCTGATCAACCCGTTCTTCCGTCTCAAGATCGCGCTGTTCGCGATCGTGGGCCTGCTCTCCATCTATCCCACGGTACGCTTCCTCGCCTGGCGAAAGCAGACGCGCATCGGCCAGCCGCCCATGGTCGCGGCCCTCGAGTATTCGCGGCTCGTGCTGTTGCTGCGCCTGGAGCTGCTGGGTCTGCTGCTGATCGCGGCCTGCGCCACGCTCATGGCGCGCGGCATCCACTTCTGACGTTCCGCGACGTCCGTGCGCGACCCGCAGAGCCGCCGGCGGATCACGCTTGCGCTCGGGACCCTCGCAGGACGACAACCGCCCTGAGCTCGCGCGGGCGGAGTACCATGGCGCCCCACGCCGCCCGCGACGGGCAAGGAGAAACACATGGCGCTGCTCTGGTTCATTCTGATCGGCATGCTGGCCGGCTTCCTGGCCGGCAAGATCGTCAAGGGAGGCGGCTTCGGTCCGCTGGGCGATCTGGTGGTGGGTGTCGTGGGTGCGCTGCTGGGTGGCCTGCTGTTCCGCGGGCTGGGCCTGGTCCCCAACGGCGGCCTGCTGCCGAGCATCATCGTCGCCACGGTGGGCGCAGTGATCCTGCTGTTCCTGATCCGGCTCATCAAACGCGCCTGAGGACATCCCTTCATGATCGACGCGGAACGTTTTGAACGGCTGGAACGCCAGGTCCAGCGGGTCACCGACTACCAGGAGATCTCCAACCTGCACGGCCGCTACAACCACCTGGTGCTGGGCCACCATTGGGAGCCCATCCTCGCGATGTTCGCGCAGCATACGCCGGGCGTCACGGCCGAAGTGGCCGAGAGCGGCGTGTTCCACGGCACCGAAGGCGTGCGGCGCGTGTTCGTCGACATGCTGGGCAAGCTCTACAACTATCCCGGCATGCTGGCGCTGCACGAACTCACCACGCCCGTGATCGAAGTGGCCCGCGATGGCAGGACGGCGAAGGGCATGTGGTTCACGTGGGGCGCCAACACCAACAACCACCCGCAGCGCGGCCTGATCCCGATCTGGCAATCGCTGCGCTACAACCACACCTTCGTCAAGGAGGACGGCGCCTGGAAGTTCCTGAACTTCCGTGCGCACCTGATCATCCGCTCCTCGTTCGACAAGGGCTGGGTGCAGGAGCCGTACATCACGGGCAGCACCATCAAAGGACAGGATGAAGTGGCGGCGCCGCGCAGCGATGCGCCCACGACGTTCCACGATCCGTACGATCCCGCGCGGCACTACGAAGGATTGCCGCTACCACCCGAGCCCTACTGAGCTCGAAGCGCCGGGCGTCCGCGGCCGTTCAGGCTTTGGGCGCGTCCGGCGTGGCGCCCCACTCCGCCCAGGAGCCGTCGTAAACGGCCCCGGGACCCAGGCCCGCAACGGCCAGCGCCAGCGTGATGACGGTGGCTGTGACCCCCGAGCCGCAACTGGTCACGACCGGCGTGTCCGCCCCCACGCCAAGCGCGGCGAAGCGCTGCCGCAGTTGCTCCGGCGCGAGCAGGGTCCCGTCGGCGTGCAGCAGTTCGCCGAACGGCAGGTTCCTGCTGCCTGGAATGTGGCCGCTGGCCAGTCCCGGTCGCGGCTCCGGCGCGGTGCCGGCAAAGCGCCCCGCGGAGCGCGCGTCCAGCACCAGCTCGCGCCGGGTCTCGAGGTTGGCCAGCATGTCCCCCAGCCCGCGCAGCCGCGCGGCATTGAAGTGCGCGTGATAGCGCGTCGCCACGACCGGCGCGGGTTGGCCGCGGTCCACGGCGCGACCCTCCCGCACCCACTTGGGCAAGCCGCCATCGAGCACCGCCGCCTGCGTGTGCCCGAACAGTTTCATCAGCCACCAGCCGCGCGCCGCGGAAAACAACCCGCGCTGGTCGTAGAACACCAC
Source organism: Steroidobacteraceae bacterium (assembly GCA_035499515.1). Taxonomy (GTDB): domain Bacteria; phylum Pseudomonadota; class Gammaproteobacteria; order Steroidobacterales; family Steroidobacteraceae; genus FEN-1191. The sequence continues at coordinate 5,422 of DATJYR010000008.1, forward strand.
CGGCGTGCCGTTGTGGACGCCCAGCGCCCCGATCAGCCGCTCGAACCGTCCCGTGGCGGGCACCATGTGCGGCAGGTCGCTCTCCACGTCGGCCACGTCGTTGATGTCGAAGAAGTGTGCGCCCGGAATGTGCTGCGCTTCGAAGCGCGCGCGTGCGTCGACCTGCTCGCCAGGCAGGTACAGCGAGGCATCGAAGACCGCCGGCCTGCCGTGCGCGTCGTGGGCCTCGAGCGCTGCGGCCAACCAGTCGGTGCTGACGAGATCCTTCATCGCTCCTGCCCCCTGCTCCGGCGATTTCCAAACGTGACTGCGTTGATGGCGCCGAGGTTCGCCGCCGTGAGCGTGATCCGTCAGGGCGGACTGGACTGTGCGCTGGGCGATTCGACGATCGGCGCGGCGCTGCTGCTTTCCCGGGTCTCGGTGCCGTTCTGGGGTTCGCTGCTGCCATAGCCGAGCGATTCGGTCTGGTGGCTGGCCACGTTCGCGTCGCGATCCAGCATCGCCGTGGCCACCGCATCGCGCTTCAGGTTGGCGAGGAAGAACGCGGTCGCGTAGCTGTCGATCAGCCGGTGCGCGATACCACCCTCGCAGCCGGTGCCTGTGCCTGTGCCGGCGCCGGCGCCAGCGCCGTCGCAGTCGTCGGTGAAGATGCCGTGATCGGCGCCCTTGAGCTTGATCAGCGTCCGGCGCGCGCTGCCGAGGTGCTCGAACACCGGATAGCAGCTCTGCTCCGGGCTGTTGGAGCGATCCTGCGTGCCGCACATCACCATGGTGGGCACCGTGAGTTTCGCCACACCCTGGTACTGGTCGCCCCAGATGTCGCCGTCGGGCGCCAGCGCGAGCACGGCCGCCACGCGCCTGTCATTGGTGGCGGGCCACAATGCGGTGGGCACGCGCTTGAGACCGAGGCGCCTGGCGATGTCCTTGGCGTGCGGCACGAACTCGGCGCAGTCGCTGCCGGGCGTTTCGGATTCGAGCGGATGCGCTCCGCACCAGCGGAAGTCCATGCGCGCTCCGCCGCCGATCAGCGCGCTCCAGCCGCCCGAGGAATGACCCGCCACGCCGATACGACGCAGGTCGAGCTTGACGCCGAGCTTGCCCGCGGCGCTGGTGCGTTCGGCCCAGCTGATGAGCGAGCGGATGTCCTGCTGGCGCGTCACCGCGCCCTGCCAGTAGCCGGATTCGTCTTCACCGCGCGGATCCCACGCCAGCACCGCGAAACCGTAGGTCGCCAGGTGGTGCAGCAGGAAGGCGCTCGCGGCGCGCGTGCCGCCCAGGCCTGGCGAATAAATGACCAGCGGCACCGGCGCGGTGGTGCGCTCGGGATACCAGATCGCGGCCTGCAGCGTGGAGCCCGTGACGGGAATTTCCAGTTCCGTTTTCGTGACAGCGAACGGGCCATCCTCGGCGTAGCGCTGCCCGTTGCCGAACGGCGCGGCCGCTGCCAATGCCGGCCAAAGCAGCGCCTGCAAGGCCAGCGTCAGCGTGGGCAGCCAGCGGGTTGAATGATTCATCGGGGATGCTCGAACGGCCCGGGGTCTGGTGACAAGCCGCGCATCATACGCTTCGTCACCGTTCACCAGTGCAATCCCGGGCGGCCGGCGGAGGCCGGGAGGCGGTCTAGGTCCGGTTCAGCCAGTGCAGCAGGTTCTGGCGGCCGGCCGCGAGCCGATCCAGCAGGGCGGTGTCCACGCCCAGTTCCAATGCGGCCGCGCGTTCCACGCCGGGTGGCAGGCAGCTGGGATCCAGCTCGCCCAACGCCAGCAGGTGCGCCAGGTACACCAGGCGCGACAGGTTGTTGCCGCCACCCGTGCGCCATTCAGCGGCGCCATGGATGACGGAGGCCGGCAGGGTCCATGCGCCCAGCAGCCGCTGGCAGAGCTCGGCGTCATGTTCGAGCAGGGAGCGCGATTCGAACGGCGCGCCCAGCTGGGCAAGCGCCACGCGCAGGCGGCACTCGCCGGCACGATGCAGCAGCCCGGCGGCGGCGGCATCGCGCAGCTCGAAGCCGAGCGCGTACGCCAGCTGCGCCGTGTAGTAGCCGCAGGCCACGCCCGAGCGCCACAGCAGATCCAGTTCAGGGGAGGCGGGCAGCGAGCCGAGCAGTGCCACGCGCAGGTTGCGATAGCCGCGCAGCGCCATGTCTTCCTGGCCGCGCGCCGGCGCGCCCGCCGCCAGGTGCGCGATCGCCGCGTCCAGCAGCAGCGGCCGCGATGGCAGTGCGCGCAACGCGTCCGCGAGCTGCTGTCCGGCCCGGTATCGGGCGGCAGCGGCGGGATCCGGTCCGCGTCGGGTGGTGTGCGTGCGCATGACTCTTCATTTGCCAACGATCCGCGCGCACGTCCATCGCGGCGTCATCGAATCGCGCAATACGTCACGCTCTAGAGCGCCGCCAGCGCCTGTTCGAGATCCGCCAGCAGATCGGCAGGGTTTTCCAGGCCCACCGCGAGCCGCAGCGAACCGGGTGCGACGCCGGTGGCGAGCTGCTGCGCGGCCGTGAGATCGCGCGAGCCCAGCAGCTGCGAGGGCAGCACCAGCGAATCGGTGGAACCCAGGCTCGCGGCGATCGCGAACAGCTTCAGGCCTTCGGCCACCCGGCGCGCCGCGTCCGCGCCGCCCCGCACCTCGAACGTCAGCACGGCGCCGAAATCGCTCATCTGCGCCCGCGCCAGGGCGTGCTGCGGATGCTGCGGCAGGCCCGGGTAGCTGACGCCCTCGACCGCCGGATGCTGGGCCAGGTACGTGGCGATCTGCTGCGTGCTCTGGCTCTGCGCACGGTAGCGCACGTAGTAGGTGCGCAGGCTGCGCTGGATCAGCCACGCGGCATGGGGGTCCATCGAGCCGCCGAGCAGCGAGAATTCGGACTTCAGCTGGCGGACCAGCTCAGCGCTGCCGATCGCCGCCCCGCCCATGACATCGCCATGGCCATTGGCGTATTTGGTGAGGCTGTGCAGGTACAGGTCGACATCGAACTGGCCGTGCTGGTGCGGTCCCGCCAGCGTGTTGTCCAGCACCGTGAGGGCGCCGTGGGCGCGCGCCGTGCGGGTGAGGTGCGCGAGGTCGGCGATGCGGCTGGCCGGATTGGTGGGCGACTCGAAGATCACCAGCCGCGTCGGCTCGGTGGCCAGCACGCGTTCGATGCCCTCCAGATCCAGGATCGAGAGCAGGGTGTGGCGCACGCCATAGCGCGCCAGCACGCGCCGGATCATCACGCGCGTCGGGCCGTAGCTCTCGACGAAGCACAGGATGTGCTCGCCCTGCTTCGCCAGCGCCAGCAACGTCTGCGAGACCACGCCGACGCCGGTGGCGGCCAGCACGCAGTCCTCGCGGCCCTGCATCGCGGCCAGCGTGAGCTCGAGCTGCCGCAAGGTCGGATTGGCGCTGCGCGTGTAGTAGAAACCGGGGCGTTCGCCGCGCAGATGGCTGAGGGTGTCCTCCAGCGTGTCGAATTCGAACTTGACGCTCTGGTACAGCGGCGGCACGAGCGGGTGATTGTCCGCGGGCAGTGGCGCCGCGGGCGGATGCGTGACCCTGGTTTCGTCTTTCATGCCCATCCCCGCCTGGCGGCATACTCGAGCAGCCGCTGCGCGCCCGCGTCCAGCGTAGTCTCGCGCTTGGCGATGCACAGCCGCAACAGCCGCAGCGGCGGCGGCTCGCGATAGAACGGCGACAGCGGAATCGTCGCAACACCCGCCTCCTCCAGCAGCTCGCGCGCCATGGCCACATCGTCCTGCCGCGACCAGCGGCTGTAGTCCGCGAGCTGGAAGTACGCGCCCGCGGCCGGCGGCAATTCCAGCCCACTGCCGGCCAGCGCACTGCGCAGCCGGTCGCGCCGCTGCTGGAAAAAACCCGCGAGGCGCACGCCGCAATCCGGCTGCTCCTGCAGGTAATGCGCGATGGCCTGCTGCAGCGCATGCGCCACCGAGAACGTGTTGAACTGGTGCACCTTGCGCAGCTCGGCGGTGAGCGCGGGCGGCGCGACGGCATAGCCCACGCGCAGCCCGGTGGCGTGCAGCGTCTTGCCGAACGAGAACACGGCGACGCTGCGTTCGCGCAGCTCGGGCAGGGCGAGCACGCTGTGGTGCGTGCCGCCGTCGAACACCACGTGTTCGTACACTTCATCGGAGACGATGCGGATCGGCCGGTCGCGCACCAGGGCAGCGAGCTGCGGCAGGTCGGCAGGCGAGAGGCAGCTGCAGCCCGGATTGTGCGGACTGTTGAGGATGATCAGCCGGGTGCGCGTCGTGATGGCGGCCGCCACCCGCTCCCAGTCATGGCCGAACGCCGGCGGCAGCAGCGGCAGGTGGAGGCAGCGCCCGCCGGCCAGCCGCACGGCCGGGTCGTAGGCGTCATAGGCCGGGTCGAAGACGATGACCTCGTCGCCTGGCATGACCAGGGCCTGCACGGCGGAGAACAGCGACTCCGTCGCACCGACGGTGACCGTGATCTCACGGTCCGGATCGACGTCGATGTGGTAGCTGCGCTTGAGCTTGAGCGCGATCTGCGCGCGCAGGGCCAGGCTGCCGGCCATCGGCGCGTACTGGTTGAAGCCCGCACGCATCGCCTCGTGCACCAGTTCGCCCAACCGCGGGTCGATCTCGTAGTCGGGGAAGCCCTGCCCCAGGTTCACGGCGCCCAGCTCCGCCGCACGCTGTGAAATCACCGCGAAGATCGTCGTGCCGACGTCGGGCAGCTTCGAATCCGGCGGCTGCATCTCAGGCCTGCGCGGCCGCCATGCGTGCTTCGCGCGCCCGGCGCCGGTCCTGCCGCTGCATCCAGATGGCTGCGCCCACCACCCCCGTGCCCACCATCAGCACCAGCAGCGTCGCGAGCGCGTTCACATCGGGGCTGATGCCGAGCCTGACCTTGGAGAAGATCACCATCGGCAGTGTGCTCGAGCCGGGCCCGGACACGAACTGCGAGATCACCACGTCGTCCCAGGACAGCGTGAACGACAGCAGGAAGCCCGACACCACCGCCGGCATGATCAGCGGCAGCGTGATGCGCCAGAACACCGTCACCGGCCGCGCGCCCAGGTCCAGCGCGGCTTCCTCCAGCGACTGGTCGAAGTTCGACAGCCGCGACTGGATGATGACCGCCACGTACGACATCGAGAAGGTGATGTGCGCGATGGTGATGGTGGTGACGCCGCGGCCGCGCGGCCAGCCCACCAGCGCCTCCATGGAGACGAACAGCAGCAGCATCGACAGGCCGGTGATGACTTCGGGCATCACCAGTGGCGCCGTGATCATGGCCGACAGCAGCGTGCGGCCCCTGAAACGCTGGTAGCGCGCCAGCACGAAGCCCGCCAGCGTGCCCAGGATGGCGGCGCCGGTGGCGTTGAACAGCGCGATCTTCACCGACAGCCATGCCGCGCCCATGATCTGCTCGTTCTGGAACAGGCGGCCGTACCATTTCAGGGTCGGCGAATTGGCCGCGTCCCACACCGTGACCAGCCGCGAGTTGTTGAAGGAGAACACGATCAGCGTGAGGATGGGGATGTAGAGGAACGCGAAGCCGAACGCCAGCAGCGTCGGCACGAGGAAGCTGCGGCGGTTCACGCGTGGCTCCGCAGTTCGCGGTTCTGGTAGCGCTGGAAGAGCAGGATCGGCACCACCAGCAGGAACAGCATCGCGATCGCCACCGCGCTCGCCACCGGCCAGTCGCGGTTGGCGAAGAATTCATCCGACAGCACGCGGCCGATCATCAGCTGGTCCGGCCGCCCGAGCAGCGTCGGGATCACGTACTCGCCCACCGCCGGGATGAACACCAGCAGCGAGCCGGCCACGATGCCCGGCACCGACAGCGGCAGCGTGATGCGCAGGAACGACCTGGCAGGGTGCGCACCCAGGTCGGCCGCGGCCTCGAGCAGCGTCGGGTCGTGCTTCTCGAGGTTGGAATACAGCGGCAGCACCATGAATGGCAGGTAGCTGTAGACGATGCCGATGTACACCGCGAAGTCGGTGTGCATCATGACGATGGGCTGCTTGATCCACCCCAGCCAGATCAGGACATTGTTGACCACGCCATTGTTCTGCAGCAGCCCGATCCAGGCGTACACGCGCAGCAGCAGCGAAGTCCAGAACGGCAGCATCACCGCCATCAGCAGCACGTTGCGCCATGGGCCCGTGGCGCGCGCGATGCCGAGCGCCATGGGGTACGCCAGCAGCAGGCACAGCAGGGTCGAGATCGCCGCCACGCGGATCGAGTACAGATAGGACAGGACGTAGAGATCGTCCTGGAGCAGCCGGTGGAAGTTCTCCAGCCGCAGGTGCACGTGGATCTGGCCGTTGATCGATTCGAACAGCGGCGCCACCGGCGGCATGGCGATCACGACCTCCGAGAAGGAGATCTTGAACACGATGATGAACGGCACCAGGAAGAACAGCAGCAGCCACAGCATCGGCACCGAGGTGACCGCGCGCCTGCCCCACGCCCCGCGCATCAGCTGGTCCCCACCACGGGATCGGACGGGTCCCAGACCAGGTACACCTGGTCTTCCCAGGTGAAATGCTCCTCGGGCTTGCGCGCGCTGTTGGCCTGCGTCACGCGCACCCGCCGCCCGCAGTCGAGCTCGATGATGAAGATCGACAGGTCGCCCATGTAGGCGATTTCGCGCACGGTGCCGTGCGCCCAGTTGTCGGTGGCGGCGGGCCGCGCGCCCTGCAGCACGATCTTTTCCGGCCGCACCGCCGCCCACAGCTTCGCACCCGGGGCCGCGCTCACGCCGTGGTCGATCAGGACGGGGACCGGCAGTTCCGGGCAACCCACGCGCACCAGTTGCGGCTCATCTTCCAGCAGCTGGCCCTCGAACAGGTTCACCGACCCGATGAAATCCGCCACGAAGCGGCTGTTGGGGAATTCGTAGATTTCGCGCGGCGTGCCGATCTGCGTGATCTCGCCGCGGTTCATGACGCCGATGCGCGAAGCGAGGGTCATCGCCTCTTCCTGGTCGTGCGTCACCACCACGAAGGTGACGCCGAGCTTCTCCTGGATGTTGATGAGCTCGAACTGCGTGTGCTCGCGCAGCTTCTTGTCGAGCGCGCCGAGCGGCTCGTCCAGCAACAGCAGCTTGGGCCGTTTCACCAGCGCGCGCGCCAGCGCCACGCGCTGGCGCTGGCCACCCGAGAGCTGATGGGGTTTGCGCGCCGCGAACTCGCCCAGGTGCACGATGCCCAGGATCTGCGCCACGCGCTCGGCGATCTCGGCCTTCGGCAGCTTCTCCTGCTCCAGCCCGAACGCCACGTTCTTCGCCACCGTCATGTGCGGGAACAGCGCGTACGACTGGAACATCATGTTCACCGGCCGCTGGTACGGCGGAATGTCGGCCATGTCCTGGCCGTCGATGTAGATCTTGCCCGCGGAGGCCTGCTCGAACCCGGCCAGCATGCGCAGCAGCGTGGTCTTGCCGCAGCCGGAGCCGCCCAGCAGGCAGAAGATCTCGCCCTTGTAGATGTTCACCGAGACGTTGTCGACGGCCGTGAACTGGCCGAAGCGCTTGGTGACGCCCTCGATGCGCAGGTAGGGGACGGCCGCCGGGTCGAGCCAGGGTTCGTGCTTGGACTTGGCGGGGCCGGCCACGGTGGGTCGCAGTCTACTTGCCGGTCTTGAACCGGGTCCAGGTCCGGTTCAGCAGGCGCGTGAATTCCTGCGAGCGCGCGAGGTTGGGCGACATCTTCCTGATCGCGTCGGCGGTCGGGTAGTAGTTCTTGTTGTCAGTGAGCGATTTGTCGAGCAGCGGAATGGCCGAGGCATTGGAGGTGGTGTAGCGCAGGGCGTTGGTGTTCTTCACCGCCACCTCGGTGCTCATGAGGTAGTTGATGAACCGGTGGGCGTTCTTCACGTGCTGCGCATCGGCCGGGATGGCCAGCATGTCGAAGAACATGATGGCGCCCTCCTTGGGCAGGTTGTAGCGGATGGTGTAGGGCTTGTGCGCTTCGGCGGCGCGCGTCGCCGCCTGGCCGACGTCGCCACTCCAGCCCAGCGCCAGGCAGATCTCGCCGTTGGCGAGGTCCTCGATGTAACCCGCCGACTTGATCTCGCGGATGTACGGCCGGATCGACATCAGCACCTTTTCCGCCGCCGCCAGGTCTTCGGGCTTCTCGCTCATCGGCGGCAGCCCGAGATACAGCAGCACCGTGGCGATGACCTCATCGGGCGCATCCAGCACCGTGACGCCGCAGTCCTTGAAGTTCCTGATCACGTTCGGGTCGTAGAACATCGCGAAGCTGTCGACCGGCGCGTTGGGCATGGCCGCCTTGACCTTCTCGACGTTGTAGCCGATGCCCGAGGTGCCCCAGAAATAATTCACCGCATGTTCATTGCCCGGATCGTGGCGCGCGATGATCGCGGAAATGGCGGGATCCATGTTCTTGAGGTTGGGGAGCTGCGACTTGTCGAGCTTCTGGAACACGCCGGCCTTGATCTGGCGCTCGAGGAACGACGCCGAGGGCACCACCACGTCGTAACCGGTGGTGCCCGACAGCAGTTTGGTCTCCAGCAGCTCGTTGGAATCGAACGTGTCGTAGTTGACCTTGATGCCCGTCTGCTTTTCGAAATCGCTGATGATGGTGGGGCCGATGTAGTCGACCCAGTTGTAGATGTTGAGGACCTTCTCTTCCTCGCCGGAGCCCCCGCCGCTCCCCGCCGCGCCGCCCGCCGGCTTCGAGCCGCAGCCTGCCAGCACCAGGGCGACCACGAGCAGGCACTGGAGCGATACGAGGGGACGCAATTGCACGAGCCGAGTTCTCCGTTGCCAGGCGGCTATGGGGGACGCGGCCGGTGACGCCGCGTGCGGTATTTATATACCAGCGCGCGGAGGCTGGGAAGAAATTAGCGCCGGCTCAGACGTTCAGCAGCAGGTGCTCGCGCTCCCACGAGCTGATCACCTGCAGGAACACTTCGTACTCGGCTTCCTTCACGATGCTGTAGGCGGTCACGAACGGCTCGCCCAGCAGCTTCACCAGCGGCTCACAGCCCCGCAGCCGGTTGATGGCCTCGTCCAGCGAACGCGGCAGCGCGAACGGCAGGTGGTGGGCGCTGCCGGTGATGGGTTCGGTGGGCTGCAGGCTTTCGATCATGCCCAGGTAGCCGCAGGCCAGCGACGCGGCCATGGCGATGTACGGGTTGGCATCCGAACCCGCGAGGCGGTTCTCGATGCGACGGTTGGCGGGATCCGAATTGGGTACGCGCAGCCCCGCGGTGCGGTTGTCATAGCCCCACGCCACGTTGATGGGCGCGAGCTGGAAGCGCGAGATGCGGCGGTAGGAATTCACGTTGGGCGCGAACAGGCCCATGGCGTCGGGCAGGTAACGCTGCAGGCCGGCGATATGCGAGAAGAACAGCGCCGAGGGCGTACCGTCGTCGTTGCTGAAAATGTTCTTGCGCGTGGTCTTGTCGACGATGCTCTGGTGGATGTGCATGGCGCTGCCGGGTTCCTTGGCGTGCGGCTTGGCCATGAACGTGGCGTACATCTTGTGGCGCAGCGCGGCCTCACGCGCGGTGCGCTTGAACAGGAACGCCTGGTCGGCCAGATCCATCGGATAGCCGTGCAGCAGGTTGATTTCCATCTGCGCCGGACCGTCTTCGTGGATCAGCGTGTCGATCTCGATGTCCTGCGCCTCGCAGAATGCATACACGTCGTCGAACAACGGATCGAACTCGTTCACCGCCGCGATGCTGTACGACTGGCGGCCCGGCTCAGAACGACCCGAACGACCGATCGGCGGTTTGAGCGGATAGTCGGCGTCGATGTTCGGATCGACGAGATAGAACTCGAGTTCGGGCGCCACCACCGGCTCCCAGCCGCGCGCCGAATACAGCTCCAGCACATGCTGCAGCAGCTGGCGCGGCGCCATGGTCACACGCCGGCCGTCCGAGTAGTAGCAATCGTGGATGACCTGCGCGGTGGGCTCGGCGGTCCAGGGTACGACGCGCACCGTCTTCGGATCGGCCTTGAGCACGATGTCGAT
>DATJYR010000009.1:0-40093 GCA_035499515.1 Steroidobacteraceae bacterium
CTAACTACAAGTAGACAGCCGAAACGACGTATTACAAACCGTCATAAGTGACGCATAACATATTTGGAGCCACGCAACCATTTGATCTGACTACACCACTTGACGTCTAACACGTCAATAGCGTCGGAGTGTTATGCGTCATGCCCGAACCCCCAAAGCTCCTGGACCGGCTCCGCGCCCAGATCCGCATCCGCCACTACAGCTACCGGACTGAAAAGACCTACGCCGGCTGGGTGCATCGCTTCATCGTTTTCCACGGTCGCAGGCATCCGGAGAGTCTGCACGCACCAGAGATCGAGGCTTTCCTGTCGCATCTTGCGACCGTACGCCACGTGGCCCCCGCGACCCAGGCGCAGGCGCTGGCTGCCATCCTGTTTCTGTACAAAGCAGTGCTCAAGGTGGACTTGCCGTGGCTGGAAAACATCGTCCGGGCAAGCCGCCCCCGGCGGTTGCCGGTGGTCCTGACGCAGCAGGAGGCGCGCGCGGTCATCGGCCACCTGGACGGGACGCAGTGGCTGATCGCAGCGCTGCTCTACGGCAGCGGGCTGCGCATCCTGGAGGCGCTGCGATTGCGCGTCAAGGACGTCGACCTCGACTACCTGCAGCTCATCGTCCGCGATGGCAAGGGCGCGAAGGATCGCTCGACCATGCTCCCCCAGTCACTGGTCGCTCCGTTGCGGGTCCACCTGGCGCGCGTGAAGGAGCAGCATGAGCTGGCCATCAAGGGTGGCTACGGCGGCGTCGAAATGCCCTACGCGCTCGCAAGGAAGTACCGCAACGCGCACCTGGAATGGGGTTGGCAGTACGTCTTCCCTGCCGCGCAGCCTTCGCGCGATCCGCGCTCCGGCGCGCGGCGTCGCCATCACATCCACGAGGAATCCGTGCAACGCGCGGTGCGCGAGGCCGTGCGGCGCGCCGGCATCACCAAGCCGGCTTCACCGCATACCTTCCGCCACAGCTTCGCGACCCACCTGCTCGAGCGTGGCTACGACATCCGCACGGTGCAGGAGCTGCTCGGCCACAAGGATGTCACCACGACGCAGATCTACACGCATGTGATGCAGAAGGGCGCGAATGCGGTGCGCAGCCCGTTCGATCCGGCGTGACGTGCGGCCACCCCAGGTTGGGGGCACGTCACGTCGGGAGGGCCTGGTCAGGGTGTGCCGGACTTGAGTGCTTCGAGCTTCTTCGGGTCGACGTACTTCTTCAGCCCTTCCAGCACGGTGTTGACTTCAGGGCTTGCAAACAGCTGTGCGGCGGCCACCTGTCCCAGCGTGGCGAACGAGGTCTGCATCGCTGCGTTGCCTTCGTACTGGATCGCTTTCTTCGTCTTGTCGGCGCACGATTCGGTGAGCAGCCGCATGAACAGCGCGCCCACTTCGGCGTTCGACTTCTCGATATCCGCGCTGGTCACTTTGCTCAGCGAGGAGATCGATGGATTCTGCGACAGCGCGACGTAGATCCAGCGCACCAGCGTGGTCTTGTCCTGGGTACTCGAGGAGTCCACCAGGCAGCGCGCCATGTCGTCGGCGTAGATTCCGGCCCGGGCGCTCGACCATCCCGCGCCGAGCAGCAGTGCGAGCACGACGCTGAACCGCTTCAGGAGCATTGCGACTGACATGCGACCCCTCCCCTTTTCATGATGACTGCTGGCCCGCCAACGCCGGCCGCTACTCCACCGTCACGCTCTTCGCCAGGTTCCTCGGCTGATCCACGTCCGTCCCTTTCAGGATCGCGACGTGATACGCCAGCAGCTGCAGCGGCACCGAATAGATGATCGGCGCCTGGAAATAGCTCACGTGCTTGGGCATCTGGATGACGTGCACGCCGTCGCTCGATTCGAAGCCCGAGTCCGGGTCCGCGAACACGTACAGTTCGCCGCCGCGCGCGCGCACTTCCATCAGGTTCGACTTCAGCTTCTCGAGCAGGTCGTTGTTCGGGGCGACGGTGATCACGGGCATGTCCGCGTCGACCAGCGCCAGTGGGCCGTGCTTGAGCTCGCCCGCGGCGTACGCTTCGGCGTGGATGTACGAGATTTCCTTGAGCTTGAGCGCGCCTTCCATCGCCACCGAATGCAGCGCGCCGCGGCCCAGGAACAGGGCGTGGTGCTTGTCGGCGAAGCGCAGGGCGAGGCGGTGGATGATCGCATCCAGCTCCAGCGTCTTCTCCAGCAGTGCGGGAATTTCGATCAGCCGCTGCACCAGGCCGCGTTCGCGCTCGGCGTCGGCGCTGTTGTGCCGGGCCAGCGCGATCACGAGCATGCCGAGCGCGGTGAGCTGCGTGGTGAACGCCTTGGTGGAGGCGACGCCGATTTCCGGCCCGGCGCGCGTGAGCATCACGAGGTCGGCTTCGCGCACCAGCGAGCTCTCGGGCACGTTGCAGATGGCGAGCGTGGCGAGGTAGCCGCTCTGCTTGGCGAGCCGCAGCGCCGCGAGGGTGTCGGCGGTTTCGCCCGACTGCGAGATGCACACCATCAGCGAGTTCTTGCCGACGACGGCATTGCGATAGCGGTATTCGCTGGCGATCTCGACGCGGCATGGCAGCCGGCAGATCTGTTCGATGAAGTACCGCGCGACGACGCCGGCGTGGTAGCTGGTGCCGCAGGCGACGATGTGCACGCCTTCGACGCGCTTGAAGATCTCGGTGGCGGCCGGTCCGAACGCGGCTTCGAGCAGGCGGCCGTTGGCGACGCGCTCCTGCAGGGTGTTGGCGACGGCGCGCGGCTGCTCGTGGATTTCCTTGAGCATGAAATGCTTGTACTGGCCCTTCTCGGCGGCGTCGGCCGACAGTTCGCTGTCGCGCGCGGGCCGTTCGGCGCTGTTGCCTTCGCGATCGATGATGCGCACGCTGGTGCGCGTGATCTCGGCCACGTCGCCTTCGTCCAGGAACATGAACCGGCGCGTCACCGGCAGCAGCGCGGCGACGTCGGAGGCAACGAAGTTCTCCTCCACGCCGAGGCCCACCACCACGGGGCAGCCCATGCGCGCGACGATCACGCGATCGGGATCATTGCCGTGGATCACGGCCAGCGCGTAGGCGCCTTCGAGCTCGGCCACGGTGGCGCGCACGGCCTTGTAGAGATCGTTGAGCTTGGCAAGGTGCATGTGGATGCGGTGCGCCACCACTTCGGTGTCGGTCTCAGAGGTGAATTCGTACCCGAGCTTCTTCAGCTCCTCGCGCAGTTCCTCATGGTTCTCGATGATGCCGTTGTGCACGATGGCGAGGCCATCCTTCGAGATATGCGGATGCGCGTTGCGCTCGCTCGGCACGCCGTGCGTTGCCCAGCGCGTGTGCGCGATGCCGAGCATGCCGCTCACCGGCGTTTCCTTCAGGGCGTCCTCGAGCATCTTGACCTTGCCGACGGTGCGCACGCGCACCAGTTCGCCCCGGGCGTCGCGCACCGCGATGCCGGCCGAGTCGTAGCCACGGTATTCCAGGCGGCGCAGGCCTTCGAGCAGGATGGGAACGATGTCTCTGCCGGCAATGGCCGCTACGATTCCGCACATTCGACTATCCCTTCCTTGGCCGTTGCCAGTTTTCGAGCGTGAGCTGCCTGGAGCGCGCGAGCGTGAGCTTGCCGGCGGGCGCGCTGCGCGTGACGGTGGAGCCCGCGCCGATGGTGGCGCCATCGCCGATCTGGATCGGCGCGACCAGCATGCTGCCCGAGCCGACGAACACGTCGTTGCCGATCTCGGTGCGCCACTTGTTCGCGCCGTCGTAGTTGCAGGTGATGGTGCCGGCGCCGATGTTGGTGCGCTCGCCGACGCTGCTGTCGCCCAGGTACGTGAGGTGGTTGGCCTTGGCGCCGCGCGCCAGTTCCGAATTCTTCACTTCGACGAAATTGCCGAGGTGCACTTCGTCATGCAGCGTGGAGTCGGGTCGCACGCGCGAGTACGGGCCGATCTCGCAGCGCGCGCCGATGCGCGCGCGCTCGATGACGCAGTTGGGCTTGATGTTCGTGTCGGCGCCGATGCTGGCGTCGCTGATCACGTTGTTGGGGCCGATGCGCACGCGATCGCCGAGCGTGACGGGTCCCTGCAGCACGACGTTCACGTCCAGCACCACGTCGCGGCCCACGTTGACTTCGCCGCGGATGTCGAGGCGCGCCGGGTCGATGATCGTGACGCCGGCCAGCATGAGTTCGCGGGCGCGCTGGCGGCGATACTCCGCTTCCAGTTGCGCGAGCTGCAGCTTGTCGTTCACGCCCAGCACTTCCGCTTCCGTCGCCGCCACCAGCGGTGACACCTTGATCCTGTCCTTCACCGCCATGGCGATGACGTCGGTCAGGTAGTACTCGCCCTGCGAGTTCCTGTTGCCGAGCTTGCCCAGCCATTTGCGCAGCAGCTGCGCGGGCACGGCCATCACGCCGGTGTTGCCTTCGCGCAGCGCGAGCTCGCGCTTGCTGGCATCCTTCTGTTCGACGATGCGCCGCACCTGGCCGTGCGCGTTGCGGATGATGCGTCCGTAGCCGGTCGGGTCCTCCAGCTTCACGGTGAGCAGTCCGAGCGACTTCGGTCCCGCGAGTGCGAGCAGCGCGCGCAGCGTGTCGGCCTTGATGAGGGGCACATCGCCGTACAGGATGAGCACCAGATGGTCGTCGGGGATGCCGGGCATGCCCTGCAGGACGGCGTGGCCGGTGCCGAGCTGCCGGTCTTGAAGCGCCCATTTGAGGTCGTCGGCGGCGCGTTTCGGCGCGGCGCCTTTGGCGGCGCCGTCCTTCGAGCCGGCGCCCGCCGCCCCGAAATGCGCGCGCACCAGCTCGCCCCCATGCCCGTACACGACATGCAGTGCCGCGGCCTCGAGCGAGCGGGCGGTGTTGATCACGTGCTGGAGCAGCGGTTGGCCCGCGAGCGGCTGGAGCACCTTGGGCAGGTCGGACTTCATCCGCTTGCCCTGGCCGGCCGCCAGGATGATGACCGAAAGGGGCGCCTTTTTGGTGCGGTTCAGATTCATGGGGCCGGGAAATTTACCACAGCGGCCCGCTGCCGGACCGTGATGGGGGTTCAAACCCATGTCCCGGAAGCACCCAATGCGCCTGGAACGGCGCCCGGCCCGCACGCGGCCAGCACTCGCCCGCAGGCTGCCAGCGGTTGGGAGCAGCCCTCGCCCCTTCAAATCATGCCTTGGCTCGCGCCCCTCTTGACAGGCGCACGATCAAGCCCCGGCGCGTCCTGCTAACCCGGCACGCTGCCACTCAGTGTGCGCGATCGCACGCGCCAGGGTACGCCCTGGCCACCGCAGGAAGCCAGGTTGTGCTCGAACTCGTGGGCACACACGTCCCAGCCCGAGCGCAGCGCCCGCTGCCGGCAACGCTGCGGATCCACCCGCAACGCACGTCGCGCGGCCGTGGCGAGATCCACATCCAGCGCGCCCGTCACCCCCTCCTCCACCACATCGATCGGCCCGGTGACCGGGAACGCCGCCACCGGTACGCCGCACGCCATCGCTTCGAGGTTCACGAGCCCGAACGTGTCGGTGAGGCTCGGGAACACCATCACGTCGGCGGCCGCCAGGTGCGCGGCGAGATCCTCGCCGAACCTGAAGCCTGTGAAGTGCGCCTTTGGATACTGCGCCTGCAACCGCGCGCGTTCGGGCCCGTCGCCGATGACCAGCCGGGAGCCTTGCCACGGCATGCGCAGGAACGCCTCGACATTCTTCTCGATCGCGACGCGTCCCACGTACGCCGCGATCGGCCGCGGCAGATCGAGGAAATCCTTGCTGCGCGGCCGGAACAGTTCCGTGTCGACGCCGCGCTGCCAGCGCACGAGGTTGCGGAAGCCCCGCTGCACCAGTTCCGCGCTCAGCGTCGGCGTGCTGACCATGCAGCGCACGGCGGCGCCATGGAACCTGCGCAGCAGCGCGTACGACCAGTCGATCGGAATCGGCAGGCGCGAATTCAGGTACTGCGGGAACTGCGTGTGATACGAAGTCGTGAAACGCAGGCCATGGCGCAGGCAATAGCGGCGCGCGGCCCAGCCCAGTGGGCCTTCGGTCGCGATGTGGATGGCGTTGGGCTTGAAGCTCGCCACGCGCTGCGCCAGCTTGCGATAGGGAAACACGGCGACGCGGATCTCGCCGTAGGTCGGGCAGGCGAGGGTCCTGAAATCCTGCGGCGTCAGCAGCCGCACTTCGTAACCGAACCGGCCGAGCCAGGCCGCTGTCTGTGCCAACGTCGTGGTGACGCCATTGGTCTGCGGGAACCACGCGTCCGTGACGATCAGGACTCTCATTGATCCGATCCTCTCGCAGCCGCTTTACGGCCCCGTGACGGATAGGCAGCAATTGCGTGACGGCCACACCGCGTGCTGTCACGCAACCGCAACACGATTGCTATATTTATCTGTGCGCCAACGGTCCGACGCGACCAATCCGCGAGGTGCAATGTCAATGACCAGTTTTGCAGAGGCGCTGCACACGCAGCGCTGGGACGATCACCGCTACTACCATCACAGCCGCATCAACCAGACGCTGCACCTGGTCAGCGCGCTGTCCTTCCTCACCGCCTATGCGCTGATGTTCAGGAATCCGGCCATGGCGGCCCTGATCGGCTGGCTGGTGGCCATGGTCGCGCGGCAGTCGGGCCACTTCTTCTTCGAGCCCAAGGGCTATGACACCGTCAACGAAGCGACCCACGAGCACAAGGAAGACATCAAAGTGGGCTACAACCTGCACCGCAAAGTGGTGCTGATGTCGATCTGGGCGCTGGCACCGCTGCTGCTGTGGGCGAGCCCGACGCTGTTCGGCGTGTTTCCGGCAAGCTTCCAGCAGGTGGGCCTGCTGCAGCGGATCGGCGACATGTGGCTGGCGATCGGGGTCGGCGGCCTGCTGTTCCGCACGGTGCAGCTGTTCTTCCTCAAGGACGTGCAGACCGGCCTGGTCTGGCTCACCAAGATCCTCACCGATCCGTTCCACGACGTCATGCTTTATTACCGAGCGCCGCTTCATCTGCTGCGGGGCGAGCTGATCGATCCGATGCACGACGTACGCGCGCCCGCAGCATCTCTCGCAACACACGACGCCTGATGGAGCGGTTGGTCAACGTCGCGTCCTGCCACCACCAGCCGTCGTCCTGCATCTGCCGGGCGGCGGCCACGAAGCGTTGCGCCACGGCGTCGAAGTCCGCCTCCGCATAGTCCAGGCTGAAGATGAGCCGGCCGGTCCCCACCCAGCTCAGCGCCAGGCCTTCGGCGCGCAGGTAATATTGGAACATCCAGTTGTACTGCGATGGCACGGTGTACAGCACCGTCCACACCGACGACAGGTTGGCGACGCGCACGCCCAGGCCGGCCGCGGCCAGCAGGCCGTTCAGGCGCGCGGCGCGCTCGTCCCACACCCTGTCGAGCGCGGCATAGAGGCCGCGGATGCGCGGCGTGTCGAGCTGCTGCAGGAATTCCTGCATCGCGCCCATCACGTAGGGATGCGAATTGAACGTGCCGCGCGCGAAGCACATGTCGGCCGGATGGTCGGCGTCGAAGCGTCGCATCAGCTCGCTGCGCCCGCACACCACACCGATCGGCAACCCGCCCGCCACGGTCTTGCCATACGTCACGAGGTCGGCGCGCACGCCGAAGTACTCCTGCGCGCCGCCGCGCGCCAGCCGGAAGCCGAGGAACACCTCGTCGAAGACCAGCACGATGCCGCGCTCGCTGCACACCTGGCGCAGGCGCTGCAGCCAGCGCGTGTACGCCTCGCGATCGAAGTGCGCGTTGCGCGAGCTGTCCATGAGCGTGGAGTCCGACGGCGCGGCGACATTCGGATGCAGCGCCTGCAGCGGATTGACCAGCACGCAGGCGATGTCGCGGCGGCTGCGGAGCACGTCGAGGCTCCGCTCGTCCAGGTCGCCGAGCGTGAGCGTGTCGCGCGCCGCCTGCGGGTTGCCGACCCCGGGCTGCACGTCGCCCCACCAGCCGTGGTAGGCGCCGCAGAAGCGCACCAGGTAACGCCGACGCGTGTGGTAGCGCGCCAGGCGCACGGCCTGCATCACCGCCTCGGTGCCGGACATGTGGAACGACACCTCGTCGAGTCCCGAGATCTCGCACAACCGCCGCGCATTGTCGGCCACCAGCGGATGCAGCGCGCCCAGCACCGGTCCCAGCTCGCGCACGCGCGCGCTGCCGCGCTCGATGCACTCCTTGTAGAAGTCGTACCCGAACACGTTCACGCCGTACGAGCCGGTCAGGTCGTAGCGCGGATTGCCGTCGAGGTCGGTCACGGTGGTGCCCTGCGAGGCCGCCACGAACGCGCCCGCGTTGAGCTGCTGTCGCACGCGGGCGCTGAACTGGAACGGCACGCGGTAGCGCGCGGTGAACTGCAGATCGGAGAGACGGGACTGCGCTTCTTTCGTCTGGCGCACCGTGGCGGCGAAGCGCTGCGCGTACAGCGCCGCCAGCCGCTGGAACGCCGTGCGCCGCTGCCGCTCGATGGCCTCGGGCGCGCCATCGGCCCGGAAGAAACGCTCGTCGTCGTATTCGTAGAACGGCACCAGGCCGGCCACCCGCCGCGCCATGCGTGCATGCCCCGCCAGCGAGCCATGCTTGGCCCGCGAGAGCTGCAGTCGCAGCCACGCGCGATGGAGCAGCACGCCCGCGAGCCCTGCTCCCAACACCCAGTACACGGCGGTCATCGTCATTTGTTCCTCCGCCCTCACGTTATTGCAGCTTCGTGACACACAGATGACTCTACGCACGGCCATCGGCCGCCTGCTGCAGCAGCAGCACCTCAATTTCGCGCTCACCAACCAGATTCCGCGCCGCGCCCTCACGCTGTTCATGGGCTGGTTCAGCGGCCTGCGCCAGCCGTGGATCCGCGGGCCGAGCATCGCGCTGTGGCGCTTTTTCGCCGACGTGGACCTGCGCGATGCGCGGCAGACCCGCTTCGACAGCCTGCACGACTGCTTCACGCGCGAGCTCAAGCCGGGCGCGCGGCCGGTGGATCCGGCACCCGACGTGCTCACCAGCCCGTGCGACGCCCTGGTCGGCGCCCTGGGCCGCGTCAGCAACGGCAGCGTGCTGCAGGCCAAGGGCCAGCCCTACGAACTGGCCGAGCTGCTGGGCGACCAGGCGCTGGCGCGCCGCTACCAGGGCGGCTGCTACGTGACGCTGCGGCTCACCGCCGGCATGTACCACCGCTTCCACGCGCCGCAGGACTGCCGCGTCCGGCAGGTGAACTATTTCAGCGGCGACACCTGGAACGTGAATCCGGCGGCCCTGCAACGCGTGGCACGGCTGTTCTGTCGCAACGAGCGCGCCGTGATCCGCTGCCAGCTCGATGCGCCCGACCAGCTCGTCACGCTGGTGCCCGTGGCGGCCATCCTGGTGGCGAGCATCCGGCTGCACTGCCTCGATACGCGGCTCCACCTGCGCTACCAGGGCCCGGCGGCGTTCCATTGCGACGTGCCGCTGTCCAAGGGCGAGGAGATGGGCTGGTTCGAACACGGCTCGACCATCCTGCTGTTCGCGCCGCCCGGTTTCGAGCCTCAACCCGGCCTGGATTCCGGCTCGACCCTGCGCATGGGCGAGCCGCTGCTGCGCTGGAGGGGCGACTGAGCGTCGTGGCGCGCGGCGCGGCGCGAGCCCTCGAGGATTTCGCCCAGCAGATCGGGAATCTCGAACACCGCGCGGTTGTCGAGCGCGGCGAGGCTGGCGCGCAATTCCGGCAGCCGTGACTGCAGCTCGCCCACCGCGCGATCGAGTCTGCGGAACCCGGGCAGCACCAGGCCGGCGTTGTGCTCGCGCACCCACTGCGTGTTGTAGCGCTCCTGCGGCATGGTCCAGGAATTGCGCACCACGATCACCGGCAGGCCCTGCTGCACCGCTTCGCTGAGGCTGCCCGGGCCCGGCTTGCCGATCATGAAATCGCACAGCCGCATGTAGTACTGGATCCGCGGCGTGAAACCGACCACCACGTGCGGCGCCGCGGATTTCAGTTTGCGCAACCGCTGCGCGAGTGTCTCGTTGTGACCGCAGACCAGGATCAGCGGCGTGTCGGCCAGCTGTTCCGCGATGCGCAGCATGGTCCGCGAGCCATGGCCGCCGAACATCACCAGCCCCGTCAGGCGCTGCGGGTCGAGACCGAGCCGCGCCCGTTCCGCTGGCCGGTCGAGCGGTGAATCGCGGTAGAACTCGGGACGGATGATCATGCCGGAGGTGGCGTGGATCTGATGGGCCGCGAAGCCCGCGGCCTGGGCCTGCGCGACCGCGCGCGGCGTGCCGCAGACCAGATGCTGCCGCTGTCCGGGCTCGATCCAGAAGTTCGGCGGATAGTCCGCGAAGTCGGTCAGGATCGTGACGTAGGGACAGTCCGGCAGTGCTGCGCGCAGCGACTCGTACAGCGCGCGGTTGAAGTTGGGAATGAGGGAGACCACCAGGTCGGGCCGCGTGTCCTGCCAGTGGCGGCGCAGCTTGCGCACCATCGCGCGGTGGCCGAGACGGATCATGCCCTGCAGGAGTTTCAGTTCCTGCGCCAGTCCCAGCGTCCAGCCGCGCGCGAGACGGCCGTTGTACAGGTCCTCGGGTGCGAAGCCGGTGGCCTTGCGGAACAGCTCCTGCGGATCGAGGACGCGCGTGAGATCGATCAGGCGGACGCGCCAGGGCAGGCCCTGTTCGCGGATCGATGCGTCCAGGGCAAGCGCCGCGGTGCGATGGCCGCCGCCCGCATTGAAATAGACCAGGTCAACGGTAGTCACCGCGCTCAGGCGGCGCGCACGATCGCCGCCGGCGGACTGCCCGCGGCGCTGCGCTGGTGCTCGGCCCAGTTCCACAGCTCCAGCCGGCCATTGCGCTTCTCGACCAGCACGGTGCAGTTCTCGACCCAGTCGCCGTCGTTGCAATAGACCACGTCGTTGACGGTGGCGAGCTCGGGACGGTGGATGTGGCCGCACACGACGCCGTCCAGGCCGCGGCGGCGCGCCTCGTGGGCCGCGGCCTGCTCGAAGCTGCGCACGTACTGCATGGCGTTCCCCACCCTCGACTTCAGGTAGCCGGCCAGCGACCAGTAGCCATAACCGAGGCGGTGGCGGATGGCGTTGAAGTGGCGGTTCAGGAACATGGTGAAGTCATAGGCGGATGAGCCCACCGCCGCCAGCCAGCGGCTGCATTTGACGGCGCCGTCGAATTCATCGCCATGCAGCACCAGCAGCTTGAGGCCTTCGGCCGTGGTGTGCACGTAGTCGCGATGGATTTCCAGGTTGCCGAACGCCATGCCGGCGTACTCGCGCAGCTCGATGTCGTGGTTGCCGGGCACGTAGACGATGCGCGTGCCGTGCTTGGCCTTGCCGAGCAGCGTGCGCAGCACGTTGTTGTGCGCCTGCGGCCAGTAGAAGCTGCGCTTGAGGCTCCACAGGTCGACGATGTCGCCCACCAGGATCAATTCCTCGGGCTGCACGCGATGCAGGAAATCCAGCAGCAGATCCGCGCGGCATTCGCGCGATCCCAGGTGGATGTCGGACAGGAACGCGGTACGGACGTGGATCGGTGGCTGCTTGCTGGTCGCCATCACTTGCACTGTTTGCACCTGCGGTTCGGCATCCTGGGCCGCAGCATGCGCGTCGAATGTGACATTCAAGTGATACCTGAGTGAGAGTGCTGTGAAGGTTGATTGTCCAAGGATTCATGTCCGCCTCCGGGTGTCGGCTGCGCCGGCCATCGCGGCGCGTGCGGCAGCAGGATGCTGACCCAGACCGCGATGGTGAAGTACAGCGTCATCCAGGGGATCTCCTCGCGCCACGTCGACCATGAGCGATCGACGCGGCAGGGTCCCGCCGCGTCGACCAGGCCCTGCGCAAGGCTCAGGTAGTGCGCGCCCGCGGCCTGCTCCGCCTGCCAGCGATGCCAGTACATGGGCACGTTGGTGGTGGTCATGAACAGCAGGTATGCGACGCACAGGATGGCCGTCGCGGCGAGGAACTGGCGCTGGCGGCGCGCGGCGGTGGGCCACAGCGCCAGCAGGCCCGCGAGCAGCAATGCTGCGCACAGCGTCCAGATGGAATTCTCCACCGCGTGGCCGAGGTAGTTGGTGGTGAGGATGGCGTACCACGAAGCACACTCGGCCACGACGATCAGCGGCAACAGCGGCAGCGCCAGTCGCCGGGCGGTGGGGCTGCCGGCGTCGAGCGCGATCCGGTGCAGCAGCAGCGCACACTGCGCCATGAAACACAGCTCGGCCACCGTGGCCACGCTGCGGCCGATGACCATGCTCGACAGCGGCGAGGCGTCCAGGCACACGCGCGTCAGATCGACCCGGGGCAGGATCGAACGGAATGCGCAGCCTGCGACGTAACCCGCCGCCAGCGCCAGCAGCCAGAAGCGGCCGCGGTATTCGGCCGCGCCGTAGCGGGCGTTGCGACGCTTGAGCGCGATCGCCGAGGCCAGCCACGCGAGGATGTTCACGACGGCGGCGACGCGCAGCCACTGCCACCAGAATTCCACGGGGTTGCTGTTCACGGGCGCGGTTCCGGCATGCGCGCGCCACTGTAATCAGCGGGGATGGCAAACCTGTGACAGCGCCGGATCGGGCGCGGAGCGTGGCGCCGGATGGGCCGGCGCGGCGCGGCTCAGCTGCGGATCTTGCGCAGCCGCTCGAGCATGCGCAGCTGCGCGGTGGCCCGCGCCAGCTCGGCCTGCACTTCAGCCTGTTCCAGCTTGGTGAGGTTGCCGGCGAGGGCCTCCTCGGCACGCTGCCTGGCGGCCACGGCGGCGGCTTCATCCAGGTCGTGCGCGCGCGCGGCCGTGTCGGCCAGCACGGTGACCTGTTGCGGCTGGATCTCCAGCGCACCGCCACCGACGAAGAAATACTGTTCGCCGCCATCGGGCGTCTTCACCCGCACTTCGCCGGCCTTGAGCATCGAGAGCAGCGGCGCATGGCGGGGCGTGACGCCGATTTCGCCTTCGCTCGCGGGCAGGAACACGATCGTGGCGGGACCGGAGAAGATCTCGCCTTCCGCGCTCACGATGTTGACCTGGATGGTGTGGGGTTCTGCCATGGTGCGTGAACTCTTGCTGCCGCAGCGTCAGCTCAGCGCCTTCGCTTTCTCGACCGCTTCCTCGATCGCGCCGACCATGTAGAACGCCTGCTCCGGCAGGCTGTCGTAGTCGCCGTTGAGGATGCCCTTGAAGCCGCGGATGGTGTCCTTGAGCGGGACGATCTTGCCGTCCTGGCCCGTGAACACCTTCGCGACGTTGAACGGCTGCGACAGGAAGCGCTGGATCTTGCGCGCGCGGTACACGGTGAGTTTGTCGGTCTCCGACAGTTCGTCCATGCCGAGGATGGCGATGATGTCCTGCAGCTCCTTGTAACGCTGCAGCACCGACTGCACGCCGCGCGCCACGGTGTAGTGCTCCTCGCCGACCACCAGCGGGTCGAGCTGGCGGCTGGTGGAATCCAGCGGATCCACCGCCGGGTAGATGCCCAGCGCCGCGATCTGGCGCGAGAGCACCACGGTGGCGTCCAGGTGCGCGAAGGTCGTGGCCGGCGACGGATCGGTGAGATCGTCCGCAGGCACGTACACGGCCTGGATCGAGGTGATCGAACCGGTCTTGGTGGAGGTGATGCGCTCCTGCAGCACGCCCATCTCTTCGGCCAGCGTCGGCTGGTAGCCCACCGCCGAGGGCATGCGGCCCAGCAGCGCCGACACTTCCGTGCCGGCCAGCGTGTAGCGGTAGATGTTGTCGACGAAGAACAGCACGTCGCGGCCGCGGCCGTTGGCCTGCTTCTCGTCGCGGAAATACTCGGCCATGGTCAAGCCCGTGAGCGCCACGCGCAGGCGGTTGCCCGGCGGCTCGTTCATCTGCCCGTACACCATCGCCACCTTCGAGTTCTCGAGCTTCTCGAGGTCGATCACGCCCGACTCCGCCATCTCGTGGTAGAAGTCGTTGCCTTCGCGGGTGCGCTCGCCCACGCCCGCGAACACCGACAGGCCGCTGTACTGCTTGGCGATGTTGTTGATGAGCTCGAGCATGTTCACGGTCTTGCCCACGCCGGCGCCGCCGAACAGACCCACCTTGCCGCCCTTGGCGAACGGCACCAGCAGGTCGATGACCTTGATGCCCGTGACCAGCAGGTCCTGGCCGCCGGCCTGCTCGTCGTACGACGGCGCCGGGCGGTGGATGGCCCAGCGCTCCTTCGTGACCACCTCGCCGCGGTTGTCCTGCGGCGTGCCCAGCACGTCCATGATGCGGCCCAGCGTGCCGTTGCCCACCGGCACCGAGATCGGGCCGCCGGTGGATTCCACCGCCAGGCCGCGCTTGAGGCCTTCGGAGGCGCCCATCGCGATCGCGCGCACCACACCGTCACCCAGCTGCTGCTGCACTTCCAGCGTCAGGCCGGCGTCGGTGAGTTTCAGCGCTTCGTACACCTGCGGCACGGAACCACGCGGGAATTCCACGTCGATGACCGCGCCGATGATCTGGGTAATCTTGCCTGTGGCCATGTTCTCTGTCCTCGGACGCCCTCGCGAGCGTGTCAAAAATCCCTTGCCGTAATCCGCGTCGCGCCTAGACCGCCGCCGCACCGCCGACGATTTCCGCCAGCTCCTTGGTGATGGCCGCCTGTCGCGCCTTGTTGTAGATGAGCTGCAGCTCGCCGATCAGCTTGCCCGCGTTGTCGGAGGCGCTCTTCATCGCCACCATGCGCGCCGCCATCTCGCACGCCACGTTTTCCACCACGCCCTGGTACACCTGCGACTCGACGTAGCGCATCAGCAGTCCATCGAGGATCTGCGCCGCGCCCGGCTCGTAGATGTAATCCCAGTGCTCCTGCAGGCCGCTGACCTCGAACGCCGGCGCCGGCAGCAGCTGCTGCGCTTCCGGCTTCTGCGTCATGGTGTTCACGAACTGCGCGTTCACCAGCACCAGCCGGTCGATCTTGCCGTCGCGGAACGCGTCGAGCATCACCGTCACGGCGCCGATCAGGTCCTTGATGTGCGGCTTGTCGCCCAGACCGGTGGTGGTCGCGAGGATGGGCAGACCCAGGCGGCGGAAGAACACCAGCCCCTTGGTACCCAGCACGCACAGGTTCACGGCGACGCCGCGCGCCTGGTACTCGCGGATCTGGTTCAGCGCCAGCTTGAAGATGTTGGTGTTGAGGCCGCCGCACAGGCCCCGATCGGTGGACACGATGACGAGGCCCACCGACTTCACCGCGCGCTCCACCAGGAACGGATGGCGATAGTCGGGATTGGCGTGGTTGAGCTTGCCGATCACTTCGCGCATCTTCTCGGCATACGGCCGCGCCACGCGCATGCGATCCTGCGCCCGCCGCGTCTTGCTGGCGGCCACCATTTCCATGGCCTTGGTGATCTTCTGCGTGCTCTTGACGCTGGCGATCTTGGTGCGGATTTCCTTGGTGCCGGGCATGGGAGTGCTTCAGGGGATCCTTAGTACGTGCCCGTCTTGAGGAATTCCTCGCAGATGGCCTTGAGCTTCGCCTCCTGCGCCTTCAGCACCGGGTTGGCATTGATGCCATCCATGTCGGCCTTGAACGAGGACAGCGCGAACTTCTGCAGCGCCGCTTCGAAATCCACCACCTTGGTGCGCTCGACCTTGTCCATGTAGCCGTTGTTCACGGCGTAGATCGACAGCGCCAGCTCCGCCACCGACATCGGCGCGTACTGCTTCTGCTTCATGACCTCGGTGGTGCGCTGGCCGCGCTCGAGCTGCTTGCGGGTCGCCTCGTCGAGGTCGGAGGCGAACTGCGAGAACGCCGCGAGTTCGCGGTACTGCGCGAGCGCGAGGCGGATGCCGCCGCCCAGGCGCTTGATGATGTCGGTCTGCGCCGCGCCACCCACGCGCGACACCGAAATGCCGGCGTTCATGGCGGGACGGATGCCGGCGTTGAACAGATCGCCCTCGAGGAAGATCTGGCCGTCGGTGATGGAGATCACGTTGGTGGGCACGAACGCGGTCACGTCGCCGGCCTGCGTTTCGATGATGGGCAGCCCCGTGAGCGATCCGGTCTTGCCCTTCACGGCGCCCTTGCTGACCATCTCGACGTACTCTTCGTTGACGCGCGCGCTGCGCTCGAGCAGGCGGCTGTGCAAATAGAACACGTCGCCGGGGAACGCCTCGCGGCCCGGCGGGCGGCGCAGCAGCAGCGAGATCTGGCGATAGGCGACGGCCTGCTTCGACAGATCGTCATAGATGATGAGCGCGTCCTGGCCGCTGTCCATGAAGTACTCGCCCATGGTCACGCCGGCGTAGGCCGAGAGGTACTGCATGGCGGCGGGCGTGGAGGCCGAGGCGGCGACCACGATGGTGTGCGCCATGGCGCCGTGCTCTTCGAGCTTCCTCACCACGTTGGCGATCGAGCTCTGCTTCTGGCCGATCGCCACGTAGATGCATTTGATGCCGGAGGTCTTCTGGTTGATGATCGTGTCGACGGCCATCGCGGTCTTGCCGGTCTGGCGATCGCCAATGATCAGCTCGCGCTGGCCGCGGCCGATCGGCACCATCGAATCGACGGCCTTGTAACCGGTCTGCACCGGCTGGCTCACGCTCTTCCTGTAGATCACGCCCGGCGCCACGCGCTCGATGGGCGCCGTGGCCTTGGCATTGAGCGGGCCCTTGCCGTCGATCGGCGTACCCAGCGCGTCCACCACGCGGCCCAGCAGTTCCGGGCCCACCGGCACTTCGAGGATGCGGCCCGTGGTCTTCACGGTGTCGCCCTCGCGGATGCCCTTGTAGTCGCCCAGCACCACCACGCCGACCGAGTCGCGCTCGAGGTTCAGCGCCAGGCCGAACACGCCGCCCGGGAACTCCACCATTTCGCCGTAGCGCACATCGGCCAGGCCGTGGATGCGGCAGATGCCGTCCGTCACCGACACCACCGTGCCGACATTGCGCGCTTCCGCAGCCGACTCGAAACGGTCGATGCGCTGCTTGATGAGCTCGCTGATTTCAGATGCCTTGATCGACATGGGTACCTCGAAAAAACTTCTTTTCCGCCAAATCTCAGGCCGCGGTCATGCTCTGCGCCAGGCGTTCGACGCGACCGCGCAGTGAACCATCGAATACCAGATCGCCATAGCGCACCACCGCGCCGCCGACCAGCGAGGCATCGAGCGTCTGCTCCAGATGCACGCGCCGCTTGAAGCGCGCGGTGAGCGTGGCCTCGAGCGCGGCGAGCTGCCCGGGCGTGAGCGCCAGCGCGGTGCTCACCTGCACGTGCGCCTCGCCTTCCGCTTCATCGCGCATGATCGCGTACTGCGCCGTGATCTCCGGCAGCAGCGCGAGCCGGCCGTTCTCGGCCAGCAGCGCGAGGAAGTTGCGCTGCGGGTCCGTGGTGGCGCCCGCCAGCTCGGCGATGAACGCCACCAGCTCGGCGGACTTCACGCGCGGGCTGCCGATCAGCGGCGTCACGCGGGCATCGCCCACGACTTCACTCGCACGCTGCAGCAACTCGCCCCAGGCGGGCAGCGAGTTCGCTTGCTGCGCGGCTTCGAAGGCGGCGCGGGCGTAGGGCCGGGCGGTGGTTGCGATGTCTGCCATGCGGGTCCGCTACCTGCGCTCAGCCGCGCGCGATGTCGGCGTTGAGCTGTTCCAGCAGCTGCGCATGCGCCTGCGGGTCGATTTCGCGACCCAGCAGCTTCGATGCGCTCGCCACCACCAGCGTGCCGACCTTGCCCGCGAGTTCCTCGCGGGCGCGCTGCACTTCGTTGCCCGCTTCGGCCTGCGCGGCGGCGACGATGCGCGCGCCCTCCTGCGTGGCGTTCTGCTTGGCGGCTTCCAGCGTCTCGTTGGCGCGGCGCGCGGCCTGGTCTTCCACGGCGCGGGCCCGCTCGCGGGCTTCACGCACCAGCGCATCGACACGGCTCTGCGCCTCGGCGAGGTCCTTCTGGCCCTGCTCCGCGGCCGCGAGCCCTTCGGCGATGCGGCGCTGCCGCTCCCCGATCGGACCGGCCAGCATCGGCACCACGACCTTGCTGATGAACCACAGCAATATCAGGAAGACGATGATCTGCCCGATGAATGTTGCGTTGATTTCCATGGTTTCCTGCCGGAGGGGCTACCGGGCTTCAGCCGGCGAGCTTGGACAGCAGCGGGTTGCCGGTGGCGAAATACATCGCAAGACCCACGCCAATCAGGAACGCCGCGTCGATGAGGCCCGCGAGCAGGAACATCTTGGTCTGCAGCATCGGGGTCAGCTCGGGCTGACGCGCGGCGGACTCGAGGAACTTCGAGCCCATGATGCCGATGCCGATACAGGCACCGATGGCGCCCAGGCCGATGATGAGGCCGATCCCCAGCGCGGTGTAGGCCTGAACAGTTGCAATAGCTTCCATGGTCAATGATCTCCTTCGTTGAACTTGGGCGATGGACTCAGTGGTGTTCCTGGGCCATCGAGATGTAGACGATCGGCAGCACCGTGAAAATGTAGGCCTGGAGCAGCACGATCAGGATGTGGAAGATCGCCCAGCCGGCGCCGAGCAGGATCTGCAGCAGCACGGAGAGCGTGCTGCCCACGGTGAAGCCGGTGGCGGCGAGGCCGAGCAGCGCGATCAGCATGAACAGCAGCTCGCCCGCGTACATGTTGCCGTAGAGTCGCATGCCGAGCGAAACCGGCTTCGCCAGCAGCTCGACCAGGTTCAACAGGAGGTTGGCCGGGAACAGCCAGATGCCGAACGGCGCCGCGAACCACTCGTGCAGGTAGCCGCCGAGGCCCTTGGCGTAGATGCCGGCGCCGATCACCAGCAGCAGCACCACCGAAGCCATGGCCATCGTGCCGTTGATGTCGGCCGTGGGCAGCACGCGCCAGTGGCCGGCGCCGAAGCCCGCAGCCACCTTGCCTGGCAGATCCACCGGCAGCAGGTCGAGGCAGTTCAACGCCACGACCCAGGTGAAGAGCGTGAACGCGAGGCCGGTGAGGAATTCGCGGTTGCCGTGGAAGATGTCGGCCACCTGGCCGTCGATCCAGTCATAGACGAACTCGACGAACGCGAGCAGGCCCTTGGGCTGGCTGGTGGTGGCCTTGCGCGCGGCCGCGTACAGGAGACCGCCGATGAGCGCGGCCATCGCGGCCGACATGATCAGCGTGTCGATGTTCCACGTCCAGAAACCCTTGCCCACCTGCAGATGCGTCAGGTGGTGCGAGATGTATTCGGTCGGCGATTCGGCTTGCTCTACGGCCATCCGGAACTCAATTCCCATTGCGTCCCGCGCGCAGCGGAACCCACCAGAACACCACCAGCGTCGCCAGGTACGAACCGAGCAGCGCCGGCCAGGACAGCCACGGCACCCGTGCCGCGGCCAGAAACATCGCCACCGTCAGGCCGACCTTGACCAGCTGGCCAAACAGCAGCCGCGCCAGGGCACCCCCAGCAGTGGCTGACGGTCGCAAGGCATTGAAGGTCATGTACAGATTGGCGATGACGCCAATCAGACCGCCCCCCAGCGCCGACAGCCCGACCGCTTTGCCCCTCGCGAGGAGCCCGATCAGTCCCGCCGCCAGCGCAACGCCGAGCTGCACTTTGAGGATGCGCAGGGCAAGAGGCCGGATGACGGTGTCGGCCGAAGGCTCTACTGCATTCATTTCAGCGGTTTCGCCCGGGCGACAAAGGCGCGCGATTATAGGGGCGGGAAGTGCCGTCTTCAACAAAAGCACCGCCCTAAAAGAAGTTACTGGATGTGGTTCAGGATTCCGTCCAATTCATCGAGACTGTTGTAGGTCACGATCAGGCGGCCCTTGCCCTGCGCGCCGTGCTCCAGCTTCACCGTGGCGCCCAGCCGCTCGGCCAGGTCATCCTGCAGGCGCCGGATGTTCGGGTCCAGACCGCCCTTGCCAGCGGCCGCCGCGGGCCCCGCCGCTTTCGGTTCCAGCAGCCGGCGCACCAACGCTTCGGTCTCGCGTACCGACAATCCCTTGTGCGCCACGATGGCGGCGACTTCGATCTGCTGGCGCTTGCCGGTCAGCGACAACAGGGCGCGCGCGTGGCCCATCTCGATTTCACGCCTTTCGAGCCGCTCGGACACCTCCGCCGCCAGC
This sequence comes from Steroidobacteraceae bacterium, assembly GCA_035499515.1. Lineage (GTDB taxonomy): Bacteria > Pseudomonadota > Gammaproteobacteria > Steroidobacterales > Steroidobacteraceae > FEN-1191. Next base: position 19,975 of record DATJYR010000009.1, read on the forward strand.
TCCAGCAGGCGCAGCAGGTTGCTCACCGCGGCGCGCGAGCGGCCCACGGCTTCGGCCGCCTGCTGGTGGGTCAGTCCGAACTCGGCGATCAACCTTTCCAGCGCCCGGGCCTCCTCCAGCGGGTTGAGATCCTCGCGCTGGATGTTCTCGATCAGCGCCATCGCAATGGCGGCTTCGTCGGGGATCTGGCGGATAACTACCGGGACTTCCTGCAATCCTGCCATCTGCGCGGCACGCCAGCGGCGCTCGCCGGCGATGATTTCGTAGCGCTGCTGCCCCCCCGCTTGCGCCACCCCCACGGGACGGACCACGATGGGCTGGACGATGCCCTGGGAGCGGATCGAATCCGCCAGCTCGCTGAGGGTCTCGGTGCGCATGTCGCTGCGCGGCTGGTACTGCCCGCGCTGCAACAAGTCCACGGGCACTCGGGCGAGCTGCTCGCCAGGCGCCGGAACGGCCCTGCCGGCACCCGCGCCGGCGCCCGCACCACTGCCCGGCGGCGCCTGCCCCGCCCCGGCAGCCGGCGCCGCCGGCCGCGCCTGCCCGAGCAGATCGGCCAGTCCACGGCCCAGCGTGGGTTTCTTCTGGTTCATGGCAACAATGATAACGAATCGTCGGCGGGCAGCGAGCCGTCTTCCCGGCGCAGCATTTCGCCCGCGAGCGCGAGATAGGCGAGCGCGCCGCGGCTTTCCTTGTCGTGCAGCAGCGCCGGCTTGCCGAACGAGGGGGCCTCGGCCAGCTTCACGTTGCGCGGGATCACCGTGCGGAACACTTTGTCGCCGAAGTGCATGAGCAGCTGCGCGGCCACCTCGTTCGACAGGTTGTTCCGCGGGTCGAACATGGTGCGCAGGATGCCTTCGATCTCGAGCGCCGGATTGGCGGTGGCGCGGATCTGCTCGATGGTCGAGACCAGCGCCGAGAGGCCTTCGAGCGCGTAGTACTCGCATTGCATGGGGATCAGCACGCTGTCGGCGGCCACCAGCGCGTTGAGCGTGAGCATGTTCAGCGCCGGCGGACAGTCGATGATGATGACCTCGTAGTGCTCGCGCACCGGCGCCAGCGCCTCGCGCAGGCGTTGCTCGCGGCCGGCGCCCTGGCCGATGAGCCCGACCTCGGCCGAGGTGAGATCCTGGTTGGTGGGCAGCACGTCGAGGTTCAGGCCGTCGGGGCTGCGGATGCACTGCGCCACCGTGCATTCTCCGAGCAGCAGCTCGCAGCTGCCCTGCGCGACCTCGGCCTTGTTGATGCCGCAACCCGTGGTGGCATTGCCCTGCGGATCCATGTCGACCAGCAGCACGCGGCGACGCGTCGCGGCCAGCGACGCCGCGAGATTGACGGCGGTGGTGGTCTTGCCGACCCCACCCTTCTGGTTCGCCACTGCGATCACGCGCCTCATCCCAAAAGTGTAACCGGCACGGGCCTGCCACTGCAGCTAAACTAACGGCCCATGCGCAGGATGTTTTCGGGACTGCTGGTGCTGGCGATCTTCGCCGCGATCACCATCGGGGTGTGGGCCTGGGCCAACCGGCCCAATGCCGAGCCAGCCTGGCCCAACATGATCCAGGGCGTGGCATTCTCGCCCTACCAGGAAAGCCAGAACGCCTACCTGCGACAATACCCCACCGACACCGAGATCGACTCCGACCTCGCGCTGCTCGCGCCGCACGTGCATGCGGTGCGCACCTACTCCACCTCGGGCACGCTGGGCGACATCCCCGATCTCGCCGCCAAGCACGGCATGAGCGTCTCGGTGGGCGCGTGGCTGGACAAGGACCTGGCCGTCAACGAGGAAGAAATCGCGCGCGCCATCACGCTGGCGAAGACCAACCGCAACGTGGTGCGCGTGTTCGTCGGCAACGAGGTGCTGCTGCGCGGCGACCTGAGCGTCACCGATCTCGCGGCCTACCTCGATCGCGTGCGCAAGGCGGTGCGCCAGCCGGTGGGCACCGCCGAAACCTGGAGCACCTGGCTCAAGTATCCCGAGCTCGCTTCGCACGTGGATTTCATCGCCATCCACCTGCTGCCGTACTGGGAAGGCCTCGACGTCGACAGCGCGGTGGACTTCTGCATCCGCAGCCTGCAGCTGGTGCAGGCACGCTTCCCCGGCAAGCCGGTGATCATCGGCGAGGTGGGCTGGCCCTCCGATGGCCGCACGCGCCAGTCGGCCGTGGCCTCGCCGGCCAATGAGGCGCTGTTCCTGCGCCGCTTCCTCGCGCAGGCGGAGAAGAAGGAATACCGCTACTACGTGATGGAGGCCTTCGACCAGCCGTGGAAGGCGGCGGGCGAGGGCGGCGTCGGCGCCTACTGGGGCATCTACGACGTGCACCGCCAGGCCAAGTTCGAATTCGTGCAGCCGATCGTGCGCATCCCCGACTGGCGCCTGCTGGCGGGCCTGTCGGTGGGACTGGCCGCGCTGCTGCTGCTGGTGTTCTACCAGCACAGCGGCGCCCTCAAGAACCGCGGCCGCACGCTGCTGGCGCTGGTGGTGTACGCCGCGGCGACCGTCATGGTGTGGGTGATCTACGACTACAGCCAGCAGTACATCACGCCCGCGACGGTGATCGTGGGCGCGGTGCTGATCCTCGGCATGCTGGGCGTGATCGCGGTGCTGTTCGCCGAAGCGCACGAATGGGCCGAAGCGCACTGGGCGCGCGCGCACCAGCGCCTGCTGGTGCCGCAGAAGCACGACCGCAGCTACACGCCCAAGGTCACGGTCCAGGTGCCCGCGTACAACGAGCCGCCCGAGATGATGATCGAGACGCTGGATGCGCTGGCACAGCTCGACTATCCGAACTTCGAAGTGCTGGTGATCGACAACAACACCCGGGATGAAGCGGTGTGGCGGCCGGTCGAGGCGCACTGCGCGAAGCTCGGCGAACGCTTCCGCTTCTTCCACGTCGCGCCGCTGGCCGGCTTCAAGGCCGGCGCGCTGAATTTCGCGCAGGCGCATACCGCCTCCGATTCGGAGATCATCGCGGTCATCGACAGCGACTACCGCGTCGAACCCAACTGGCTCTCCGACCTGGTGCCGAGCTTCCAGAACCCGCGCATCGGCATCGTGCAGGCGCCGCAGGATTACCGCGACGAAGGCGAAAATGCCTTCAAGGCCATGTGCTTCGCCGAGTACCGCGGCTTTTTCTACATCGGCATGATCACGCGCAACGAGCGCAACGCCATCATCCAGCATGGCACCATGACGCTGGTGCGGCGCACGCTGCTGGATTCGCTGGGCGGCTGGTCGGAGTGGTGCATCACCGAGGACGCCGAGCTCGGCATCCGCGTGTTCGAGGCCGGCTTCGAGGCGTTGTACCTGCCCAAGAGCTACGGCCGCGGCCTGATGCCGGACACCTTCCTCGACTACAAGAAGCAGCGCTTCCGCTGGGCATACGGCGCGATGCAGATCCTGAAGTCGCATGCCGCTTCGATCCTGCTGCCCAGCCACAGCACGCTCACCGCCGGCCAGCGCTACCACTTCGTCGCCGGCTGGCTGCCGTGGGTGGCGGATGGCGTGAACCTGCTGTTCAACCTCGCGGCCATCGCCTGGTCGGTGGCCATGGTGCGCTATCCCGACAAGGTCGATCCGCCGCTGATGATCTTCTCGCTGCTGCCGCTGTCGCTGTTCCTGTTCAAGCTCATCAAGCTGGTGCACCTCTACGTGTATCGCGTCGGCGTGAATTTCCGCCAGACCTGCGCTGCGGCGCTGGCGGGCCTCGCGCTGTCGCACACCATCGGCCGCGCGACCCTCAAGGGCCTCGTCACCCGGTCGATGCCGTTCTTCCGCACGCCCAAGCGCGCCCAGGCCAGCGCCATCCTCTCGGCGCTGGGCGCCGCGCGCGAGGAGTTCATCATCATGCTGGGCCTGTGGGTGTCGGCCATCGGCGTGCGGCTGATTCCCACCGAGGTGGCGAGCCCGGACCTGTCGATGTGGATCATCGCGCTGCTGATCCAGTCCACGCCGTATTTCGCGGCGGTGTGCGTTTCGCTGATCAGCGCGCTGCACCTGCCGGCCAAGCTGCTGCACCAGGGGCCGCCGGCCACGGACGACGCGGCCCCGGCGCCGGTGTGAACGGCTCCGGCGCTCAGCCGGTCCGCGCGATCGTGAGCAGGTGACGCTCGGCCGCGAGGCCGGGCACCTCGACGCGCCGCGCGTCGAGCAGGCGCCATCCCTGAGGCAGCGCCGCGATTTCCGCCGCGGGCAACCGGCCTTTCATCGCGATCACCCGCGTCGCCGGGCCGCACAGTCCCTGCACGCTGGCGAGCAGCTCGGGCAGCGCCGCGTAGGCGCGCGCGATGACACACTCGTAGGGTCCGCCGTGCTGTTCCGCGCGCTGGTGCACGGCCGTGACGTTCTTCAGCCCCAGCGCGCGCACCGCGTGCGCCACGAAGCGGATCTTCTTGCCGTTGGAATCGATCAGCGTGAAATGGCGCCCGGGGCACGCCACTGCCAGCGGCAATCCGGGGAAGCCCGCACCCGTACCCACATCCGCCACGCGCGTGCCGGCCAGCAGTGGCGCGGCCGACAGTGAGTCGAGCAGATGATGGGTGACCATGGCACGGCGCCCGGTGAGCGCAGTGAGGTTGTAGGCCCGGTTCCAGTGCTGCAGCTCATCCAGCAGCTGCAGCAGCCGTGCGACGGCGGTGGCGTCGAGCCCGACACCGAGCGCCGCGGCGTCGCGCACCAGCGCCGCGGGTTCGGCATCGGCCCGCGCAGCCCCGCTCATGCCCGGCGTGGCCCGGCCGCGGCCGGCGCCCTCCGGCTGGCGGGCGCTGCGGGCCATGCGCGCGGCGCGTCACCGGTTTCCTCCAGCGTGGGCTGCATGAGCCGCGCGCTGCCGCGCTGTTCGAAGACATGCGCCGTCCAGCCCGGCAGGCGCGCGATGGCGAACAGCGGCGTGAACAGGCGCGCATCGATGCCGAGCGCGTCGTACAGCGTGGCCGCGTACAGGTCGACGTTGGCAGGCAGGCGCTTGCGCTCGCGCACCAGCGCCTCCACGGCCACCGCCACCTCGTGCAGGCGCGTGTCGCCACTGGCGGCCGACTGCTGCGCGGAGAGCTCGCGATGCACGAGGCTGCGCGGATCCACGTCGCGATAGACGCGATGCCCGAAGCCGGGCACGCGCTCGCCCCGCTGCAGCAGGGCGCGCACGGCCGCTTCCGCCTGCGCGACCGACCGCAGCGGCTTGAGCGCGCGCAGCACGTCTTCATTGGCGCCACCGTGCGCACGGCCGCCCAGCGCGCCCAGCGCGCCGACGATGGCGCTGTGGTAATCGCCGCCCGTGGAGGCGATCACGCGGGCCGTGAAACTCGAGGCGTTGATCACATGCTCGGCGTACAGCAGCAGCGAGAGTTCGAGCCGTCGCGCGCTGTCCGCGTCGGGCGGCAGACCGCGCAGCAGCCGCAGCAGGTGCGCCGCCACCGAGGGCTCGGCGCCGGCGGTCGCAATGCGGCGGCCACCGGCGTGGTAGTGGTGCCAGTACAGCAGCATGGCGGGCATGGCGCCCAGCAACCGCGCGCACAAGCCGGCCGGCGTGGCTGAGGCCGTTTCCGGATGCAGGTTGCCGAGCAGCGAGACGCCGCTGCGCAGCACTTCCATGGGATGCGCGCGCGCCGGCAGCGACTCGAGCAGGCGCCGCACGGGCAGCGGCAACACGCGCGCGGCGCGGATCTGGCGCCGGAAGCCCGCCAGCTGCGGCGCGGTGGGCAGCTCGCCCGTGAGCAGCAGCCAGGCGATCTGTTCATAGCTGCCGTGGGCGATGCAGTCACTCAGCCGGTAGCCGCGGTAGGACAGGCCGCCATGCGCGGGGCTCAGGCTGCTGACGTCCGTGCTGCGGGGGATGCCATCGGCATCGAAGCGCAAGTTGTCTGCGCGCTGGCCGGTGCGAGGGTCGAGCGCGGCGCGCGGAGCCTCGCCCATACGCGCTTCAGCGCTGGGCGGAGAACAGCCAGGTGCGGCGATACACGGTCTGCAGCGCGGGCTGCTGCTTCGAGTAATAGTCGGCGATCACCTTGATGTCGGCCTCGTTGAGCGTGTTGACGAACGTGCCCATGACGAGGTTCTTGCGGTTGCCGAGCTTGTAATCGAGCAGCGCGCGTTCCAGGTAGTCGGCGTGCTGGCCGGTGAGCGAGGGATAGGTACTGGTCAGGCCGATGCCGTCCCTGCCGTGGCAGGAGGCGCACAGCTGCGTCACCTTGTCGGGCGTGGTGCCGATGACGGTCCCGGTGCTCTTCACCGCCATGCCGGAGAGATAGGCGGCCACGTCCTGCATGTCCTGGTCGGACAGCGAGCTGGCCTGGGAGTACATGGTGCCGTTGGAGCGCTCGCGGGCCTTGTAGGCCTTCAGCGCCACGACGATGTAGTCGGCATTCTGGCCGGCCAGGCGCGGCACGTTGTACGTCGGGTAGACGCTCTTGTAGTTTTCGATGCCGTGGCAGCCAAGGCAGGTGTAGGCCAGGACCTTGCCGCGCTGGGCGTCGCCCGCCGCATGGGCCGGGGCATGGATGGCCAGCGCCAGCCACAGCGACGCGGCCGCGGCCAGGGCCCGGAATTGGATGCAGGACGGACTCAGCGATGGCATACCCGACTCCCGAAAACGGCGCAAAGTGTACGGGATTCAGCACAGGATTTACCACTGCATGATTGCACTGATACAGCGCGTGAGCGGGGCGAGTGTGAGCGTTTCGGGCCGCATCGTCGGCGAAATAGGCGCCGGACTGCTGGTCATGGTCGGCGTGGTGCCAGCCGATGACACGGCCTCCGCCATGCGCCTGCTGGAGCGCATCCTCGACTATCGCGTGTTCCCCGATGCGGCGGGCCGCATGAACCTGAGCCTGCGCCAGCACGGCGGCGGCCTGCTGCTGGTGCCGCAATTCACGCTCGCGGCCGATACGCGCCGCGGCAACCGCCCGGGTTTCGCAACCGCCGCGCCCCCCGCCCAGGCCAGGGCGCTGTTCGAGGCGCTGCTGGCCGCCGCTGTCGCCGCCTGGCGACCCGTGGCGAGCGGGGAATTCGGGGCGGACATGCAGGTCAGCCTCACCAATGACGGTCCTGTGACCCTGTGGGTCGAATCCGGGCCGCCACTTGGCCTATGATGGGAAACTTAATCTGGAGCGTGATTTATGGACCTTTTCTCACCCCGCCACCTGCTCATCATCCTGGTGATCGTCCTGCTGGTTTTCGGCACCAAGAAGCTCAAGACCATCGGCTCGGACCTGGGCTCGGCGGTGCGCGGCTTCAAGAAGTCGATGAATGAAGGCGACTCGGAGGAATCGGCCAAGCAGCTCGCGGCCCAGAACGCTGCGCAGAGCACCGGCCACAAGCCCGACGCCGAATTTCCCGAGGTGGCCGCCGGCAGCAAGCCCAAGAGCGGTCCGGACGCCTGAGGCCCGCGCCCGGGTCTTCGAGTTCGCATGTTCGAAATCGGCTTTTCCAAGATCGTCCTGATCTTCGGCCTGGTGCTGGTCGTGCTGGGCCCCGAAAAGCTGCCGCAGGTCGCGGCCACCGTGGGCCGCTGGGTGGGACGCGCGCGCGCCATGGCGCGCCAGTTCCGCGACCAGCTCGACCAGGAAGCGAGCACCCTCAAGTCCGGCGTCAAGCTGGATGACCTGAAGGTGGACCTGAACGCGCGCCCGGCACCGCCGCCGGCCTCGCCACCGCCTGCCGCGCCGCCGGCTGCCGCGCCGCCGGCTGCACCCAAGGATCCATGAGCTCCGACCCGGAGTCGCTGCGCGAAGGGACGCTGATCTCCCACCTGCTGGAACTGCGCGATCGCCTGATGCGCGCGTTCCTCGCGGTCGCGCTGGTGAGCATTCCCTGCATCTGGAAATCCAACGAGCTGTTCGAGTACCTGGCGAAGCCGCTGCTGGCGCAGATGCCGAAGAACGCCTCGCTGATCGCCACCTCGATCACCGCGCCGTTCACCACGCCGATCAAGCTCGCCATCATCGTCTCGATCCTGATCGCGATGCCGTACGTGCTCTACCAGGCCTGGGCGTTCGTCGCGCCGGGCCTGTACCGCCACGAGAAGCGCTACGCCATGCCGCTGCTGGTCTCGGCCATCATCCTTTTCTACTGCGGCTGCGCCTTCGCCTACTGGGTGGTGTTCCCGCTGATCTTCAATTTCTTCGTGCACACCGCGCCCGCCAACGTCACGTTGATGGCCGACATCGACATGTACCTCGACTTCGTGCTGGTGCTGATGTTCTCGTTCGGCGCTGCGTTCGAGGTACCGGTGGCCGTGGTGCTGCTGGTGAGCCTGGGAGTGGTGAAGATCGAAAAACTCACCAGCATCCGCGGCTACGTGCTGATCGCGGTGTTCGTGATCGCGGCCATCCTCACCCCGCCTGACGCGGTGTCGCAGACCATCATGGCGGTTCCCATGTATCTGCTGTATGAAGGTGGCATCATCTTCGCGCGCATCCTGTTGCGCGGGCGCAAGGACGGCGAGGATAAAAAAGAAGGGGAGGCGACGTGACCAACGGAACTGCTCCTGCCATCGGGGAGCCAATCGCCCCGCGCGCGGCGCAGGCCGAGCTGTTCGGCCAGCCCATCGGCCTGTGGACGCTGTTCATGACCGAGATGTGGGAGCGCTTCAGCTACTACGGCATGCGCGCGCTGCTGGTGCTGTTCCTGGTCGACAGCGTCGCGCACGGCGGCTTCGGCGTCAGCGACAAGACCGCCACGGCGGTCTACGCGCTCTACACGGCTTCGGCCTACCTGTTCAACCTGCCGGGCGGCTGGATCGCCGACCGGCTCATCGGCGCGCAGCAGGCGGTGCTGATCGGCGGCATCATCATCGCGCTCGGCCACATCACCCTCGGCGTCGCGCCCGACGCGCGCGCCTTCTACCTGGGCCTGATGGTGATCGTGCTCGGCACGGCGCTGCTGAAGCCGAATATCAGCGCCATTGTCGCGGGCCTCTACCCGGAAGGCGGCACGCGCAGCGACGCCGGTTTCACGATCTTCTACATGGGCATCAACGTCGGCGCCACGCTGGGGCCGCTGGTGACGGCGTGGCTGGCGCAGACCTACGGCTGGCACTGGGGCTTCGGCGCCGCGGCGGTCGGCATGATCTTCGGCGTGTTCCAGTTCCTGCTGACGCGCCACCGGCTGGGCGGCGCCGGACTCAAGCCCCACACGGCGGATGGCGGCGCCGTCCCCGCCCGCACCCTGCGGCGCTGGCTCATCGTGGGCGGCGTGCTGCTGGCCGTGCTGTTCTCGCTGACGTGGACCGGACAGCTCAACGTCAATCCGATCGGCGCGCAGGTCGTGGCCACGTGGGTCATCGTCGCGATGTCGATCGGCTATTTCTTCTATCTGTTCGTGTTCGCAGGCCTCAAGCCGCTCGAGCTGAAGAAAGTGTGCCTGCTGCTGGTGCTGTTCCTGGGCTGCGCCCTGTTCTGGTCGGGGTTCGAGCAGGCAGGTTCCTCGTTCAACCTGTTCGCCGATCGCTACACCAACCGCATGATCGGCAGCTTCCAGATTCCGGCCGGCTGGTTCCAGTTCGTCAATCCCGGTTTCATCCTGATCTTCGCACCGGTGTTCTCGGCGCTGTGGGTGAGACTGGGACGGCGCAACCTCGATCCCTCCTCGCCCGTGAAGTTCGCGCTGGGACTGGTCGGCATGGCGCTCGGCTTCGTGATCATGGCGATGGCGGCGCGTTACGTCGCGGCGGGACAGAAGGTCGGCATCAGCTGGCTCACGCTCACGTACCTGTTCCACACTTTCGGCGAGCTGTGCCTGAGCCCGGTGGGTCTCTCGGCCGTCTCGCAGCTCGTGCCGACGCGCTTCGTGGGCCAGAGCCTGGGTGTGTGGTTCCTCGGCACCGCGCTGGGCAATCTCATCGCGGGCCGCATCGCGGGTGACTTCGACGCCAACAACGTCGCCGCCATGCCCGGGCAGTACCTGAACATCTTCTGGTTCGGCATCGTCTGCGCCGTGCTGCTGCTGTTCGCGGGTCTCGCCATCCACCGCTGGATCCAGAGAAGCAGCCCATGAACACCCGCGCCGCGGCGGTGGCCCAGCTCACCTGGCGCGCGGTGCTGCTGGGCGTGGTGCTGGCGGTCCTGATGGCGGCCGCGAATGCCTACCTCGGCCTGTTCGCGGGCATGACCATCGCGTCGGCGATTCCCTCCGCGGTGGTCTCGATGGCGGTGCTGCGCCTGCTGGGCGCGCAGGGCAGCATCCTCGAGCACAACATCGTGCAGACCGGCGGCTCCGCCGGTTCGAGCACCGCCACCGGCGCGATCTTCGTGCTGCCGGCGCTGGTGATGCTCGGCCACTGGAACCACTATCCCTATCTGTGGGTGGTCGCTTTCGTGGCGATGGGCGGCGTGCTGGGCGTGCTCTTCTCAGTGCCGCTGCGGCGTGCGTTGATCATCGACCAGAAGCTCGCGTTTCCCGAAGGCACGGCCGCGGCCGAGGTGCTGCGCGCAGGCGATGATCCGCAGCAGGGCGCAAGGCTGCTGGCGCTGGCCGGCGCCGGCGGCGCGCTGCTGAAACTGGCGGGCGCCAACGGACTGCGCCTGGTGCCCGATGCGGCCGCGGCGGCGGGCTTCGCGGGCAAGAGCCTGCTCTACATCGGCACCAGCCTGTCGGCCGCCATGCTCGGTGTCGGCTATGTGTGCGGCCTCAACGTCGGCATCGTGATCATCTCGGGCAGCATCATTTCCTGGAACATCGCGCTGCCCATCTACAGCCACTTCGTGTCGGCCGGCACTGCTGCGGGCATCGACGCCGCGTACGCATTGTGGAGCCAGCACCTGCGCTATCTCGGCGTGGGCGCGATGCTGGTGGGCGGTGTCTGGACGCTGATCGCGCTGCGCGGTTCGATCATCAACAGCGTGAAGAGCGCGCTCAAGGCCACCAGCGGCGCGGCCGCCGCGGCCCTCGACGAACGCGAGCGCGACCTGCCGATGCGCTGGGTGCTGATCGGCATCGCGGCCTGCACGCTGCCGCTGCTGTTCATGTACCACTCGGTGGTGGACAGCTTCGCGCTCAGCGCGGTGATGGCACTGATGATGATCGCGCTGTCATTCCTGTTCTGCGCGGTGTCCGCGTACATGACGGGTCTCGTCGGCGGCTCCAACGATCCGGTGTCGGGCATGATCATCGCCACGGTGCTGTCGGCATCGGTGATCCTGCTGGGCCTCACGGGCGCGAATGCCGCCATCGGTCCGGTGGCGGCGATCATGGTCGGTGCGGCCGTGTGCTGCGGCGTGTGCCTCGCCAGCGACAACCTGCAGGATCTCAAGTGCGGCCATCTGATCGGCGCATCGCCCTGGCGGCAGCAGCTCATGCTCGCCGTCGGCGCCTGCACCGCGGCGCTGGTGCTCGCGCCGGTACTGAACCTGCTGGCCAGCGCCTACGGCATCGGCATCGCCGACGCCGCACATCCGAAGCCGCTGCTCGCGCCGCAGGCCACGCTGATGGCCACAGTCGCGCAAGGCCTGTTCGGCGGACAACTGCAATGGAATTTGATTGCGATCGGCGCGGTGATCGGCGTGGCCGTGATCCTGCTCGATGTGCTGCTGGAAAAGCGCGGCAGCACGTTCCGCACGCCGGTGCTGGCGGTGGCGGTGGGCATCTACCTGCCGCTGGATGTCACGTCGCCCATTCTGCTCGGCGGCGTGCTCGCCTGGTTCGCGGAGCGCGCGCGCCAAGGCAAGCCTCACGAAGAATCCATCGCGCGCCGCGGCACGCTCTACGCAGCGGGCATGATCGCCGGTGAATCACTGATGGGCGTGCTGATCGCGATCCCGATCGTGCTGACGGGCCGCGCCGATGTGCTGGCGCTGCCCGAGGTGCTGCAGATGGGGAGCTGGCTGGGCATGTTGCTGCTGGCGGGCCTGGGCTGGGCGCTGTATCGCGCCGCGACGCGGCCCGCAAGCTGAACCACTGCGCGGCGTCACCCTCCGCGCCGCGCGTAGCGAACCCGCTCAGCGCCGACGCAGCGGTTCGCGCGGTGGCGGTGGCGGTGGCGGCACCGGCCAGGGCGGCATGCCATCCTTGACCACGCGTTCGCTGGCCACCTTCAGGCGCGCCAGCGCACGCTCCCAGCCGGCGCGCAATTTGAGGAAGTAGCTGTCCCACGGGCCGCCCACCGGCACGCCCGATCCCAGCAACCGCAGCGCGGTCACGCCGTCTTCCACGGCGAGCAGGAAATCGTCGACGATGACATCCTCGACCGGCGGCATGCCCGGCGGGTGCATGTAGAGCAGTCGCAGGCGACGCTCGGGGTCGAACACGTCGATATGCGCTTCGCGTTCGACGCCGGTTTCGAGCAGCACCCAGTAACGCCCGTCCACCTGCGGCGAGACATGCGCGTCCCTCGCATACCAGACCTTCAGCAACACCGGGTCCACCAGCGCGCGCCACACCACCGCCGGCGGCGCCGCGATGTCGATGCGACTGGCGTAACCTCGAACTCCCTCAGGCACGCGCACCACTCCTGTCGCGCCACCACACCAGCGCCAGCGGCGCCAGCGACACGGCGATGATGCCGAGCGTGACCAGGCCGAAATTGCCCTTCACCCACGGCAGATTGCCGAACAGATATCCGCTGGACAGCAGCAATCCTACCCACGCGACGGCGCCCGCGACGTTAAACAGCTGAAAGGTGGCGAAACCCATGCGCGCGATGCCCGCCACGAACGGCGTGAAAGTGCGCACGATCGGCACGAAGCGCGACAGCAGCACCGCGAGGCCGCCATGGCGTTCGAAATAGTCGTGCGTGCGTTGCAGGTGATCCATCCTGAGCCAGCGGTATCGGCCACTGAAAGCCACCTGTCCGACCTTGCGGCCGATCAGGTAGTTCAGCGAGTTGCCGGCACTGGCGGCCACGGCCAGCAGCAGGAACGCCGGCACCGCGCGCAGGTTGCCGCTGCGGTCGATGGCCGCCAGGGCGCCGGCGGCGAACAGCAGCGAATCGCCAGGCAGGAACGGCGTGACCACGAAGCCGGTCTCGGCGAACACGATGAAGAACAGCAGCGCGTATACCCACAGGTGATAGGCGGCGAGCGCATCCGCCAGGTGTCGGTCGAGATGCAGCACCAGGTCTGCGATCGCATGCAGCCAGTCCATGGCCGCTAGCGGGAGCGCAAGGTCTGCAGTGCGAGGCCGACTTCGGTGTCGCGCCGGGCCAGCGTCGGTGGCTGGTCGTTCGCGTCCAATTCGCCGGGCGGTTGCTCGTAGCCATCCAGCACGGTGTCGGGCGTGATACCCGTGCCCTGGATGGAGGCGCCCGAGGGCGTGTAGTAGCGCGAGGTGGTGAGCTTGAGCGCCTCACCGTCGGACAGCGGAATGATGGTCTGCACCGTGCCCTTGCCGTAGGTGCGCCGGCCGATGAGCGTGGCGCGGTGGTTGTCATGCAGGGCGGCGGCGAGGATTTCCGCGGCCGAAGCCGAGCCGCCATTCACCAGCAGCACCAGCGGCGCCGCGTGCAGCAGATCGCCGGGATGGGCCTCCATGCGGAAGCGCGCATCGGCGCTGCGCCCCTCGGCGCTGACGATGGTGCCGCTGTCGAGGAAATCGTCGGCCGCCTGCACCGCGCTCTCGAGCACGCCACCGGGATTGTTGCGCAGGTCGATCACCAGGCCGCGCAGCGCGGCGGGATTCCTGCCGCCGCCCTGCAGATCCCTGAGCGACCGTTCGATTTCGGTGGCGGTGTTGTCGCTGAAGCTGCTGACGCGCAGGTAACCGTAGCCCGGCGCCAGCAGCTGCGCGCGCACGCTCTGCAGCGCCACCTGGTCGCGCTGCAACGCGAATTGCAGCACCCGATCCGCGCGCCGCACCGCGAGGTGCACCAGGCTGCCCACCGGACCGCGCATGCGCCCGATGGCGCTCTGCAGGTCCGCGGCCGTGAGCTGCACGCCATCGATGTCAAGGATGGTGTCGCCGGGCTGGATGCCGGCTTTCTCCGCCGGCGAACCCCGCATGCGGCGGACCACGTCGATGCGCCCGTCCACGGCCTGCACTTCGATGCCGATGCCGGCGTAGCCGCCGTTGGTGCTCACCAGCATGTCGCTGTATTCGTCGCGGTTCAGCAGCGTGGAGTGTTCGTCGAGGCTGCTGACCATGCCGCGCACGGCCTGCTGCAACAGTTCATGATCGCCGACCGGATCGACGTAGTTCTCATGCACCCGCTGCAGCACTTCGGCCAGCAGGCGCGCGTCGTTCCAGGGCAGGGTGACCGGGGCGGGCGCATCGCCCGGGATCGCACTGACCGCGGGCGATGTGCCGCCATCGCTCTTGCGGCTGGCGAACACGCTGCCGGACACGGCCGCGCCCACGCCCAGCACCAGGCCCAGGGCGAGACCGAACAGCAAGTGGGCGCGGGAAGACATGCGCCGATCTTACAGCGCGCCGGCGGCAGTGCGAAGCAGCCGCATCGTCAGCCGGTGGAGCGCAGGATCAGGGCTTCGCCGCTGTCCGCAGTGCTGGCGAGTTGCGACTCTTTGACCGCCCAGGCGCCGCTGGGCTCGGTGGCCGCCAGGTACAGCGGCAGCTCCTGCAGCAGATCGACCAGCGGCTGCGGGCGGTTGATCGCGAAGCCCTGGCCGTAGTCGACGCCGATGGCGGCCACGCGGGCGCGGATCTCTTCGGTTTCCACGTACTCGGCCACGGTCACGAGGCCCATGGAATGCGCGAGCTGCGTGATGGCCTGGACCATCGAGTCCGCCTTGGGATCCACCAGCACGTCGCGCACGAAGCTGCCGTCGATCTTCAGCATGCCGATGGGCAGCGAGCGCAGGTAGGCCAGCGAGCTCAGGCCGGTGCCGAAATCGTCGAGCGCCACGTTGCAGCCCAGCGCGCGCAGCTTGCGCATCAGCACTTCCGCGTTGGCGAGGTTGCCGATCGCCGCGCTCTCGGTGAGCTCGAGGCAGAAGCATTCGGGCTTGATGCCGCTGTCGGTCAGCAGCTGGATGGCTTCGGCGCCGAAGCCTTCGTCCTTCAGCGACTGGCCGGAGAAATTGATGGCGAACACGGCCGGCGTCTTGCGCAGCATTTCCGCCAGCGGCCGCAGCTGGCGGATCGCCTCCTTGAGCACCCAGCGGTCGATGTCGGGCATGAACTGGTAGCGCGTCGCGGCCGACAGGAACCGATCCGGGCCCTGGATCTGGCCGTTCTCGTCCAGCATGCGCAGCAGCAGCTCGAAATGCGGCGCGCCGCGGCCGTTCATGGGCGCGATGAGCTGCGCGTACAGCAGCAGGCGTTCATCGCTGATCGCCAGGCGCAACGCGTCGACGAAGTTGATGTCGCTGAAGCGGCGCACGATGCTCTGGTCGGTTTCCTGGTAGACCTCGACGCGGTTGCGGCCGCGATCGTTGGCGGCCTTGCAGGCGGTTTCCGCGGCGGCGAACGCGTGCGCGAACTCATGGGTGCGGCGATCCACCGCCGCCACGCCGACGCTGATCGAAACCTGCAGCGGACCCTCGCCGAGATTGCCGCCGATCTGCTCGGCGCCCGCGCGCAGCGATTCGGCGAAGCCCGCGGCATCGTTGATCACGGCGGGCAGCAGCACCGCGAAACGATCGCCCGAGATGCGGCCCGCGATCGCACCCGGCGGCAGGCGCCCGCGGATCAGCTCGCCGAGCTGCGCGATGGCGCGATCGCCCACGTGCATGCCGTGGTTGTCGTTGATGAGGTGCATGCGGTTCATGTCGATGAACAGCGCGCTCCAGGGATTCTTCGCCGCGCCCGACAGCTGCATGTGCACGCGCTGCTCGAAGGCGGGACGGTTGTACAGGCCCGAAAGCGTGTCGTAGCTGTTGGCGATCACGGCGGCGACGCGCCGCGCCAGGAGCTCCGCGAGATTGGCGTGGTGCACGGTGAACTCGGGCGCCGACTGCGCGCGGAACAATGCCAGCACGCCCATGGTGCGCGAATCATTGCGCAGCACCGGGCAGGACAGGATGCGGTACTTCACGGCCTGGTCGCCGCTCCCCATCGCCATGCTGTTGGCGATCACCGGCTCGTTGCGCAGCTGCGCCAGCGACACGAGATGGCGATGCGCCTTGGCCACGAGGCCCGGATTGAGCGGACTCACCTTGGAAGGCTGGATCATCGCCAGGCCCTTCTCGGGAATGATGAGCGCGGAGAGACCGACCTTCAGGTGTTCGGTGACGTTCTCGAGCAGCTGCTTGAGTTCGTCCACCGCGCCCTCGGTGGCCACCTTGGGTGCGGCCGAGACGGACAGCAGCATCGCCAGGTCCTGGCCGTGCTCGAGCAGCGAGGAATGCAGCGTGAGGATCTCTTCCTGCGATTGCAGTTCACGGCGCAGGCACTCGAGCGCCGGTCGCAGCAGCGAATACACGAGATCGAACGGTCGCGCGACGGCATCGGCGGAATTGCGCTGGCGCAGCACCACCGTCGCGAACGGCGGTTCGTGCGCCGCGGCCGATTCGCGCCGCAGCCAGCACAGGTAGACAGGCTCGTCGCCATCGGTGGTGCGCATCTCGCCGCGGCCCGCGTCGTGTTGCGCGGCGCGCAGGCTCGCGCTGACCAGCTCATGGCCATCGGGCCCCACCGAACCATCGCTGGTCCAGCGCAGCTCGCCCACGGAGTCATAGAGGCTGATGCTGTCGGTACGCGGCTGCAGCGCACGCAGCAGCTGGGCGTAGGGCTCCATGATCTCGGCAATCGTCGAAGCTGGATTGTTCATCGCTTAGGCAATGCCCAGTGCGTGCGCGTGACGGTAATTGCCAGTGATTGTCGCCAAGAAGGTCACATTTATGAGTGATGCAGGTCCGCCGCCGGACCGGGTCGGATGTGAACCGCATCACGTTTGTCAGCCCGGGTTCGGCCGCCGGAACCAGCCGGCGGGATCCACGGGTTTGCCGGCGCGCCGGATCTCGAAATACAGCTCCGGCTGGCTCTGGCCGCCGGTGTCGCCCACCCCTGCCAGGACCTCGCCGCGGGCCACGCTGTCGCCGGGCTTCTTGAAGATCTGGCTGTTGTAGCCGTAAAGGCTCAGATAGCCTTCGCCGTGATCGACGATCACGAGCAGGCCGAGGCCCGGCAGCCAGTCGGCATACACCACACGACCCGCGGCGATCGCCTTCACCGGCGTATCGCGCTCGGCGACGATGACCATGCCATCCCAGCGCACATCGCCGGCGCGCTTCTCGCCGAAACGCGCGCTGGTGCGGCCTTCCACCGGCCAGTTGAGCTGGCCGCGCAGGCGGCCGAACGCCGTGTTGTTGTCCAGCGGCGCAGTGCTGAGACGCCGCCTCAGCTCCTGCAGCAGCTTTTCCAGCGCCGCCTGCTGGCTCCTGAAACGGTTGAGGCTGGCGGTGCGCGACTGCGATTCCTGCTGCAACCGGCCCAGCGCCTGCTTGCGGTCGCCGCGCGCCTGCTCGAGTTTCGCGAGCTCGGATTGCTGGGATTGCAGCAGCACCGTGAGCTGTTGCTGCTCGCCCGCCAGGCCCGTGTCCAGTGTTGCGATGCGTGCCAGGCGCTCGTGGATGCTGTCGATCTGCGCCGCGCGTGCCCGGCCGAAGTAACCGTAGTACGCCAGCATGCGGCCGTAGTGCTGGGGGTCCTGCTGGTTCAGCAGCAACCGCAGCGGCTCCTCGCGGCCGATGAAGTAGGCGGCGCGCACCTCGCCGGCCAGGCTGGCGCGCTCCTTCACCAGCGCCTGCTGCTCGCGGTCGCGCTCCGCGGCCAGCTGGTCGCGCCGGGCGGTGCGCTCCTGGGCCTGGCCCCTGAGCCGGGCGAGCTCGGCCCGGGTAGCCGCCAGCGACAGTTCCGCGTTCCTGAGCTGCTGCGCGACCCGGTCCTGCTCCACCGCGTCGCGTCCGATCTGCTGGGTGATCTTCTGGATCTGCTCGCGGACCGCCTTGAGCTGGCTCTCGGTCTGGCCCTGGGAGGCCGCCAGCGCCGCGCCCGCCACGAGGCCCAGCCCGGGCAGCAGCAGGAGGCAAACATAAGCGTGGCGGCGCATGGTTGGGGTCAAAGTCTAATATAATGCCGCGCTGTTTCGTCGCCCGGACGCCCCATGGATCACCTGTCGCACTACATCTCCCTGCACCCCCTGCTGCTGCTGTTCACCGTCGCGGTGGCCACGGCCGTGGCCGTGTACGAAACGCGCTGGCGCATCGCCTCGCGCGCGAGCATCGTGCCCCAGCAGGTGATCCGCCTCATGAACGATGGCGCCACCGTGGTGGATCTGCGCGATGCGGCGAGTTTCGCGACCGGGCACATCAGCGGTGCGCGCAACGTGCCGGGCGACCAGATCATCGCGGGCGCCGAAGCGCTCAGGAAACTGCGCGAGAAGCAGATCATCGTGTGCGACGACAAGGGCGT
Organism: Steroidobacteraceae bacterium; assembly: GCA_035499515.1. GTDB lineage: Bacteria > Pseudomonadota > Gammaproteobacteria > Steroidobacterales > Steroidobacteraceae > FEN-1191. The sequence goes on from DATJYR010000009.1 coordinate 38,276, forward strand.
GGCCGGCGCGGCCGCCGTGCGTTCGCTCACCGACCAGGGCTTCAGCCGGGTTTTCACCCTGCGCGGCGGGCTCAACGCCTGGCGCGCCGAACACCTGCCGCTGACGCGCGACTGAATCTTGGACCCGAGCGCAGGCCCGAAAGTGGTGATGTACTGCAAGTCCTGGTGTCCCTACTGCCACCGGGCGAAGCAGCTGCTGCATGGCAAGGGCGTGGCCTTCGAGGAAATCGACATCGAAGCACAACCGGAGCGCCGGCAGGAAATGATCGACCGCAGCGGCCGGCGCACCGTGCCGCAGATCTTCATCGGCGCCCACCACGTCGGCGGCTCGGACGACCTGCATGCGCTGCAGGCGGCCGGCGAGCTCGACCGGCTGCTGGCGGCGGATGCGTGACGCGCCGGACGCGGACTGAAGGGTTCCACCAACCGGTTTCTCAGGATTTCTCAAACAGGAATAGCCAATGGCCAACGAAGTGAATCCGGGCGATCTGCCCACGGGCCCGCAGCTCGCGCTGCAAAGCGTGTATCTCAAGGACTGCTCGTTCGAAGCGCCGCAGGGACCGCGCGGCAACGGCGAATGGAACCCGCAGATCGGGTTCGATCTGAACACCACCGTCAACGTCATTGAAGGCGATGTGCGGGAAGTGCTGCTCACCGTGACGGTCACCGCCAAGCAGGGCGATCGCACGCTGTTCCTGGCCGAAGTGAAGCAGGCCGGCGCGTTCCTGATGCAGAACCTCGGCCAGGAGGACCTGAAGCGCGCCGCCGCCATCATCTGCCCGGGCGTGCTGTTCCCGTACGCGCGGGCCATGGTCTCGCAGCTGATCACGCAGGGCGGTTTCCCGCAGCTGCTGCTGCCGCCGGTGAATTTCGAGGCGCTGTACGACGGCGCGGCGGCCAACGCGGCACCCCAGGCCACGAACTGAAGTGACACGCCGGCCGGAATCCCTGGCGAGTATCGCGGTGCTGGGCGCCGGCTCGTGGGGAACCGCGCTGGCCATCCAGGTGGCGCGCGGCGGCCGCAGCGCACGGCTCTGGGGCCGCGATGTCGGGCACGTGCTCGAAATGGACGCCGAGCGCTGCAACCGCCGTTACCTGCCCAACGCGCCGTTCCCGGACAACCTGCAGCTCGAAGCCGAACTGCCTGCCGCGCTCGAGGGCGTCGATGACGTGCTGGTGGCGGTGCCGAGCCAGGGCTTTCGCGAACTGCTGTTGCGGATCAAGCCGCTGCTGAAGAAGAGCCAGCGGCTGTGCTGGGCGACCAAGGGTTTCGAAATCGAGACGGGGCGCCTGCCCAACGAAGTGGCGCATGAAGTGCTGGGCGCCGCGCGGCCCATGGCCGTGCTGTCCGGTCCCACCTTCGCGCGCGAAGTGGGCGCGGGCCTGCCCACCGCGATGACCATCGCCGCCACCGACGTCGAATACGCCGAGACGCTGGCGTACGATTTTTCCTCCGCGAATTTCCGCGCCTACACCTCCACCGACATCACCGGCGTCGAAGTCGGTGGCGCGGTGAAGAACGTGCTGGCGATCGGCGCCGGCTTGTCGGACGGCCTCGGCTTCGGCGCCAACTCGCGCATCGCGCTCATCACGCGCGGGCTGTCGGAGCTGACGCGGCTCGGTGAAGCGCTTGGCGCGCAGCGCGAGACGTTCATGGGACTCGCGGGTCTCGGCGATGTGGTGCTGACCTGCACCGACGACCAGTCACGCAACCGCCGCTTCGGCCTGTTGCTGGCGCGCGGCCTGTCGGTGGACGCGGCGCTGCAGGAGATCGGCCAGGTGGTCGAGGGCTATCACGCCGCGCGCGCCGTGAAGCGC
>DATJYR010000010.1:0-122873 GCA_035499515.1 Steroidobacteraceae bacterium
GCGCCCAGTTCCGTGCTGGACAGCGCCGCGACGTCCTTGCTGGTCAGCGCGTGGATCTGCGCCGTGCTCAGGCCTTCGATCTGCGTCGAGGTCAGTGCGCCGGCCTGTACCGTGGTGAGGGCGGCGATGGCCTTGGTGGAGACCGACACCAGTGTGCTGGCGGTGTTCAGGGTGTCGAGCAATGAACTGGTGAGCTGCGGAGCCACGAGGTTCGCGACTTGAGTGCTCGACAGGCTGCCGGAGAACGCCGTGACCTGGTCGCTGGTCAACGCGGCGATCTGACCCGCGCTGAACTCGTCGATGGCGGCGGTGCCCAGGGCGCCCAGCTCGGTGCTCGACAGCGCGGCGACGTCCTTGCTGGTGAGCGCGCGGACCTGCGCGGTGGTGAGCGCTTCGATCTGCGTCGAGGTCAGCGCACCGGCCTGCACCGTGGTCAGGCCCGCGATGGCTTTGGTCGACACCGACTGCAGCGTGCTGGCGGTATTGAGGGTGTCGAGCAACGAGCTGGTGAGCTGCGTGGCCACGAGATTCGCGACCTGGGTGCTGGAGAGGCTGCCGGCGACCGCAGTGACCTGGTCGCTGGTCAGCGCGGCGATCTGCGCGGCGCTGAACTTGTCGAGATCGGCGGTCACGAGCGCGCCCAGTTCCGTGGTGGACAGCGCCGCCACGTCCTTGCTGGTCAGCACGTGGATCTGCGCCGTGGTGAGCGCCTCGATCTGCGTGGAGGTGAGCGCGGCCGCCTGCACGGTGGTCAGGCCCGCGATGCTCTTGGTGGCGAGATTGCCCAGGTCGCCATCGGTCTCGAGCTGGCTGATGACATCGGTCGAAAGCTGGCTGGCGGAAAGGCTGCTCGAGATGGCATCCAGCGTCGCGCCGTAAGTCGCATTGGCGAGCGCCGCCAGGGCGGCCGTGCTGATGCTGACCACATCCGCCGTGCTCAGGTAAGCTGCCTGCGACGACGACAGGCCGACGATGTTGGTGCTGGTGAAGGCGGCGGCGTCCTTGACGCCCAACGATGCGATTTGCGTCGTGGAGAGATTGGAAACCTGATCGGCACTGAGCAGCGAGATGATGGACGACATGATGCACCGCCTGACATAAGCTTCGGGCAACCCGGGCTTTTCCATCCGGGTCGGTTCTGGTTTCCGGTATTGGCACTCCCGCTGGAATCTTTAGGTTGGCGTTGTGCTCTGCGGGGGCAGGCGGGCGCCAGCTGCGAAAAGGGTGAACGGCATCACTGTCGCAGCGTGCGTGTACAGTACTGGCATGTCTGGAACCCGTTCAACGACCTGCATGCCGAAGCTCGTGCTCGAACCCATCGGCCACGTGCGCTGCGAGCTGCGGACGCGCGTGGAAGCGGCGCGACAGCCGCGCGCGGCCGAAGGCGTGGCGGGCCGCATCGAGCTGCTTCCGGGGCGCCATCTGGAGCACGCGCTCGAGGATCTGCAGGGCTGGGAGTTCCTGTGGGTGATTTTCTGGTTCCATCTCAACGCAGGCTGGCGGCCCAAGGTGCTGCCGCCGCGCAGCGGCAGTGGCCGCAAAGGCGTGCTCGCAACGCGCTCGCCGCATCGCCCCAATCCGTTGGGACTCTCCGTGGTGCGACTGGAGCGCGTCGCAGCGCCGCGTACCCTGCTGGTACGCAACGTCGACATGCTGGATGGCACGCCGGTGCTCGACCTCAAGCCCTACGTGGCCTACACCGATTCGATTCCGGATGCGGGCAGTGGCTGGCTCGAGGGTGCACCGGAGGATCCGCGCTCCGCCTGGCAGGTGGTGATGGATCCGCTGGCCTTGCGCCAGGCCGAGTGGATCGAAGCCCGCACCGGTCTGGCGTTGCACGAGCGCATCACCACGACGCTGGCGCTCGGACCCGAACCGCACCCTTACCGCCGCATCCGGCGCGACGGCGCGTCCCTGCAGCTCGCGGTGAAGGAGTGGCGGGTGCAGGGCGTGGTGGAAGGCCGCGGCATCCGGGTGCTTGCGGTGCGCTCCGGCTATCGTGCCGCGCAGCTGGCAGGCGATGCCAAGGCCGAACCCTTGCTTGCGCACCGCGAGTTCGTGGCGCTGTTCGGTCCCAACGGCCTGCAGGCAACGCCGTAACCGCAAGGCTACCGTGATGGCACGCGGCGCGGCCCGCGCGAGCGCAGCAGGAACACCGCGTTGCCCGCAAAACTGACACCCAGCATGACCTCCGCCATCGGCCAGGCCGTGCCGTCATGGAACACGCCGATCAGCGAGCTCGTGACGCTGGCCATCACGAACTGCAGCAAGCCGTACACGGCCGAGGCGCTGCCCACGTACGGCCCGCTGGCCTGCATCGTCAGTGCGCTGCCGTTGGCCAGCAGTATCGGGACGGTGGAGACGCACAGCGCCAACGGGACCATGGTGATCGCCAGGGAATGCGTTGCGGTGGCCAACACCAGCGCGGTCGTCGCCGCCAGGTGGAAGCGCACCGCGCCCTTGAAAATGGTGGCCGGAGTAAAGTGCCGCAGCAGCATCCGATTCACCGTCGCAGCCACCAGCATGCCGAGCGTCGTGCCGGCGAACAGGAAGCCAAAGCCCTGCGCGCTGGCGCCATACACTTTCATGAACACGAACGGCGAACCGGTGATGAAGGCGAACATGCTCGACATCGCGACGCTCGAAGTGAGCGCCGTGACGATGAACTCACGATGGCGCAGCAGCCAGGCGAACGCGGCGAGGAATTCCGCAAATGACAGGGGCTTGCGGCGCTCCGGCCGGAGTGTCTCCGGCAGCAACCTGAACACCGTCGTCCAGCACACCGCGCCGTAGGCCGCCATGATGGCGAACAGCAGCCGCCAGTCGCCCACCAGCAGCAACACGCCGCCCAGCGCGGGCGCCAGGATGGGACCCAGGCTCTGCGCCATCATCAACACCGACATGAAGTGTGCGGCTTCGGTGACTTCGAACAGGTCGCGCACGATGGCGCGGCCGATCACCATGCCCGCCCCGCCGCCCACCGCCTGCAACAGCCGCATGGCGATCATGACGTGGATATCGGTGGTGACCGCGCACGCCAGCGAACTCAGGGCGAACACGCCGATGCCGGCCAGCAGCGGCAGGCGCCGCCCGAAATGGTCGATCACCGGGCCGTACAGGACCTGCCCGCCGCCGAGGCCGATGAGATACACCGACAGCGTGAGCTGCACCAGCGCCAGGCTGCTGCCGAGGCTGGCCGCGATCTGCGGAAAGCTCGCGAGATACATGTCGGTGGCGAACGGACCGAACGCCACCAGGGTGCTGAGGACCATCATCAGGCGACGCGGACTGATGAGGGCCGCGGAGGTTGCCGAAGTGTTCAAGCTGGATTCCGGTTCCACCACGCCGATGTGACGGCGACGCCCAGCCTGACCTGTACCGGTGGCCGGGCGCAAGCCCGGCTTGTTGCCCGCGGCGGGCTACGCAGGCGAAGTCTACTGCCTGGTCCTGGTCGGCACAGCAGGAGGCAGGTTGCGATCGCAACGTCCGGGTGCACCGGCGAGCACGGTCCCGTCCGGCGTGGTGACGGAATGCATCCAGCCGCCATGCCTGCCGTCCTTCATCGGGCTGTAGGAGACGGTGACCTGCTCGCCCTTCTGCAATGCCGTCTTCGACCAGTGCTTGTCGAGGTGCATGACCTGGGTGGGCGAAGGAAACTCGAAGCCCCAGATATCACCGCCGTCCGCGCCGGCCGCGGCTCCGTCCTTTTTTGGTACCACGATCCACAGCCAGACATGGGGATAGACCCATTCCAGCGTGCGCACCGCGCCCTGGATGGTGGTGCAGCTGCCGATCTCGAACTGCACGTCGGAGTGATGCGCCCGAGCCTGCGGTGCTCCCGCGCCCAGGGCGGCAGCCACCCCGAGCAACGATCCGAATCTGGTCCAGCTCTTCACGTCAATCCTCCGGTGGCGCGTTCAGGGTGATGGAATGACCACTGTCGTGAGTGGTCTGGCTGCATTGCGGTTCAGCCATGGGATCGTTCACGCGCTCGTAATTGCGCGTGACCTTGTAAGGCGCGGTGAAGATCTCCGGATCGTCCAGCGTGCTGTCGATCTGCAGGTTGTCCTGGTCGCGGAGATGGATGCGCTCGACGTAGTGGGTATGGCGGGTGCCGCGCAGCGCCCCGTTCTGGAACAGCTCGCCATAGGGAAAGCCGATGGTGTCGACCACCAGCGTGTCGCCTTCCCAGTGGCCGATGGATTCGCCCTCGTACGTGTAACCGATCTCGCTGAGCGTCGAATGCTGCCTGCCATCGGTGTGGATGCGGCGCACTTCGCCGTTCTCGGTGAGGATGCTCACGCGCCCGGGTGTGAACAGGAATTCCATCTTGATGGTGTGCAGCATCACGCCCGGCACACCGGCGGGCAGGCAGGATGCGAGATTCTCCTTGCCGGCGCGGCGCGTGCCCCACAGCTTGCGCCACTTGGGCGTGAAGGGAATGTTCTTGTTGGCGGTGCGCAGGTGGGCGATCTGCTCGGGCGTGTACAGCGACGCGTAGTTGGGATCGATGCGCTCGATCGTGCCGTTGGGCCCGGACTCGACGCCTGCGTATTCGTGGCCCTCGAGATCCAGTGCCCACACACCCGACCAATCGGGCAGCTTCTGCGCGGCGGGTTCAATCTGTTGAACGGCCGTCTCTGCGGCCACCGCCATGCGGGCGCACAGGCCAGACACAAGCGCGGCGCAGGACATCGCCAGCACGACGCTCAAGTGTCGGTGAAAACAGCGAAAAGCGCGTCGCCCGATGATTGTTGATTCCATTTCACCCCCGCGCGTGTTGTTGTCGAATGCGCCGATCATAGCAGCGCGCATTCACTCTGCCCGGTCGTCGCGAAATGGAGTAGCGTATTGAACAGGACGTTCACACTTTCTCGACAATTCATTCGCAGGGGCTGGAGTGATGCGGCGGTCGGCGATCAAGGCGCTTCTCTCATTCGGTGCGATCGTGATGCTGGCGGAGGGCGTCGCTGCGGCTGCGTCACGATCGACGCCGCAACGGCTGCCCGACTGGTCCGGAGTCTGGGTTTCCGACAACCAGGGCCCTCCGGGTCGCAGCGGTGGCGTGACCAGCGCGCCGCTGACGCCGAAGTACGCCGCGATCGTCGCGGCGGCCAACGCTGCGCGCGAGAGCGCGAGGACGCCGCTGGAAAACATGGGTCGCTGCCAGGCCGCGGGTCCGATCGGCATCCTCGCGCACGGCGTGCTGCACGAGTACCTGTTCAGCAAGGGTCGCGTCACGATCCTGTACGAAGACGGCGAAGTGCGTCGCATACACACCGATGGCCGCGCGCATCTCGATCTCGACGAACTGCGCCAGAGCTACATGGGCGACTCCATCGGCCACTGGGAAGGCGCGACACTGGTGGTCGACACCATCGGTTTTCCGCGCGGCGAGTTTTTCGCCAACAACGGTGTGCGCGCGACGCTCGCCACGCATCTGGTCGAGCGCATCACGCGGGTTGACCGCGATCACATGCAGATCGCGTACCTCATCACCGACCCGCAGGTCTTCAGCCAACCCTGGGAATTCACGCGCCGCTTCAAGCGCTCGGAACTGCCGCTGCAGGAAACCCTGTTGTGCAACACCCACGACGCGGCCGGCGATGTCGACATGACGCCGCCGCCGCCGGATGAATAGATCGACACGCCGAGGATATCCAGACATGACGAGCCGCAGGCTGAGAATGTTCACGCTGTTCGCGCTGGCAGGCGTGGCGGGCAGTCCCGCCTTCGCACACCACTCGCAGGCCATGTTCGACATGAGCAGGTGCATGAAGCTGGAAGGCACCGTGCGCGCCTTCGAGTACAGTTTCCCGCATTCCTGGCTGTGGATCGACGCCGTCCAGGACGACATGCCTGTGACCTGGGCGTTCGAAGCCGCGGCGCCAATCCAGATGATGGAGATCGACAAGCGCTGGAGCCGCAACGTGGTCAAGAAGGGCGACAAGGTCGCCATCCAGTTCAGTCCGCACAAGAACGGCGGTCACAGCGGCTCGTTGCATTCACTGGTCTTGCCGGAGGGCACCAGGCTGCTGGCTGCCACGCCGGCGTGCGGCCAGGAAGCGGATGCGATTGGCGGACCCAGGCCGGCGCCCAATCCGTCCGCCAATCCGAGCGTCAATTGAGTCGGCGTGAAAGGTCAGCGCTGTCCGGATCCCGGGCAGCGCCAGGGCCCGAAGCGTAGACCCGGACCCTGGCCGCCTGGCATTTGCCCTGTCGTGGCTGTGCTATTTCAGCATCAGCTCCTGACCCGTCCAGGATCCCAGCACGCGCCGCAGCTTGCCCCGGTCAATGGTGCTCTTGTTGGCCGCATCGACGGAGCCTTCGGTGGCCTTGGCGATGGCGTCCCCCTTGGCGATGAAGCCGTCCTGCGTCGCCCAGTTCTTGAAGTACACCACCAGATAGAGATCCGGATCGTTCTCCCCGCGGGGCTCGACCGTGATCACTTGGTAGCTGAGGACATCACCCATTTTCTTGCTGGCTTCCTGCTCGGCCTTCCAGACCGTGTCCACCCACTTCATATAGTCATCGAACCGGCCAGGCTCGGTGCGGATGGCGGCGACGTTGACGACCGGTCCCTCCGAGTAGGGATAACCATCCGCCAGCACCGCGTTCGAGAACGAAACACACGCGACGGCCGCGCAGGCGGCCAGTTTGAGCTTGATCGACATTGGAGCCCCCTTCGAGTTGTTGGTGGGTCATCGAGGAGCTTGCTGCGGACTGCAGCAGCGCGTGGGATGCTACGACCGCACTCCCGGCCGGTCAATTGGCCAGCGCGCATCGCGGCCCGCACACGCGGACACCCGCAGGTGTCGAGGTCACGCGCCGAGGCTGATGCTCATCCGCATCCGCTTCACGCCACCTGCAGCCAGCGGGAATACGCCGGGTTTGTCGCGGAAATCACCGGTGAAGCCTTGCGGGTCGGTGATGCCGTGCCAGGGCTCGATGCAGACGAACGGTGCGCCGGGCTTGGACCACACACCGAGGAAGGGAGTATCAGGAAAATGGATGTCGAGCCGTGGTCCGGATCTGCCGCCAAATAGCACGCGGCGACTCCTGACCCGATCGAAGATGAGCACATCGTCCGCGAACAGCGCATCGTCCAGCGCCAGGTGACGCTCCCGCAGCGGGGAGGGCACCCGCTCAGGCAGCAGCAGCCCTTGCGCATCGATGCGACGTGCGCCGTCCGGCTCATCGGATTCGAATTCGATGGAATGCGCCTCGCGGCTCTGGCCGAACGGCAGCGGCCAGCGAAAGGCGGGATGGAAGCCAAAGCTGGCCAGCAGCTCCCGCGCCCGCGGATTGCGCAGCGACACTTCGATGTCGAGCGCGGCGCCTTCGAGGACGAACCGGACTTCCAGCTCGAAGTCGAACGGATACATCGCCAGGGTTTCGGCACTGGAGCGCAGGCGAAACGTCGCCGCGCCGACGCTGCTCGAGATCACCTCGAACATCCGGTTGCGCGCGAACCCGTGGCGGCCGAGCGCGTAGCGCTGGCCAGCGACGCGGTATCCGCCGTCATGGAGCGCGCCGACGATGGGGAACAGCAGCGGCGCGCGCCCCGACCAGAACCGCGCGTCGCCATTCCACAGCAGGTCGCGGCCCGCGCGATCGCGCAACAGCGACAATTGCGCGCCGAGCGGTTGGATGGCGGCGCTCAGCTCGGCGGAGCGCAGGGTGATCCAGTCGGAGGGTGCCTCGTTCACGAATTCGGAATCCCGAGGGGGTGGCCTGACGATACTTTAACCTGATTGCCGGCGTTACACCCGGCGCGGACGTGGTTGCCAACTCCATCACAGCCTGCCGACCTCGCCACAAGTAGCTTTATCGCCGTCGTGTGCTGCCGATAAGTGGGCGTGGCGAAATCGAGGAACAAAGGCGCGGCGCCTGACATAAGCCGATCGGGTCAGCTGCGGACCCTGCGTCTGCTGCTGGCGGGCGGACTGCTGTTCATGGCGGGGGCGATGGCGCTCGGCGGTCACTATCTGGCCAGCAGCTTCGAGAACATCGAGCGCGCCGACGCGTTGCAGAAGGCCGCGCAACTCTACCAGGTGGTGGATTCCGATCTGCGCCAGCTCGCGATCGGCAACCGCGACTACGCGGAATGGGACGACGCGGCGCGCTTCGTGGTCACGCGCGACCCGCAGTTCGTGGCGGCCAACTTCACCCGTGAGACCCTGTCCAACCTGCACGTCGACCTGGTGTGGGTGGTCGGCGCGGATGGCACGCAGCTGTATTCCGGCTGGTTCGATCGCCGCACCCAGATGCTGGCGTCGCCCGCATCGCCGACGCTGCTCGCGCAGTTGCAGCGGTTTGCGAAGCCGGACGCGACGCTGCGCAACCGGGCGGCCGCGGACCGCATCGTGCAGACTTCGGCGGGCCTGATGGCCATCTCGGCCATCGAGATCACGCGCACCGACCACAGTGGCCCCACCGGCGCCGTGCTGCTGTTCGGCCGTCTCATCGGCCAGGCGGAAATCGAACGCGTGCGCGCGACCAGCCAGCTCGACTTCACCGTGACCGCTCTCGCGGCGCCGGGTGCAGCGGCCAGCGCCATCCCTGCGCAGGCGCGCACCTGGGCAACAGGCACGACGCAGTCGAACATCAATGCCTGGCCACGCGGCAACGACGAGATCGACGCCGGCGCGCTGCTGCGTGACGTCGACCATCGCCCGGTCGCGATCCTGATCACGCCGCTGTCACGCAATGCCTACGCGCTGGGCCGGCAGGTCACCTGGGGCATGCTGGGCGGCATCGCGGCGTTGCTGGGAATCTTCGTGGTGGCGCTGTTGACGTTGCTGGAGCGGCTGCGCGGCAGCCTCGCGGCTTTCGAATCCACGCAGGCACGCCTGCGGCGCATCAGCGGCCAGGTCCAGGAACTGATCGTGCTGGCGGACTCGGGCTCGTTGCGCATCGTCGACGCCAACGACGCGTTGCTTGGCAGGCTGGGCTGCGATCTCGCGCGGCTGCGCGAAATGCAGCTGGCGGACCTGTATCCGAATCTGGAGCTCGGCGAACTGACCACGACCGGTTCGGACACGGCGTCGTTGCCGCGGCAGCTCACCACCCTCAACCCCTCCAGCGGCGCCTCGATCCCGATGGAGATCACGGTGACCCGCTTCCGCGAAGAGGATCGCAAGCTGTTGTGCGTCGTGGGATCCGATATCACGCATCGCCAGGAAGCGGAACAGAAGCAACGCGAAAACCAGCGCAAGCTGGAACACCTGGCGCGCCACGATCCCCTGACCGGGTTGCCCAACCGGCTGTACCTGCACGCCAAGCTGCCGCGCCTGATCCGCACCGCGGCCATCCGCGGACACATCGTCGCGGTGATGTACCTCGACGTCGACAACTTCAAGCAGGTCAACGACTCCTGCGGCCACAGCGCGGGCGATCGCCTGCTGCAGGTGGTGGCCGCGCGATTACGCGCTGCGGTCAATGGCCAGGACATCGTGGCGCGCATCGGTGGTGATGAATTCGTGATCGTGGCGGCGCAGCTGCCGGATCTGGCGGCCGCCGATGGACTCGCGCTGCGCCTGCAGGCGGCCGTGCAGGGTCCGATCGTCATCGGCGACGACGCGGTGGAAGTATCGGCGAGCATCGGCATCGCGCTGTATCCCGACCACGGCCTGGACATGGAGGCCATCCTCAAGCACGCCGACATCGCGCTGTACCAGGCCAAGGGCGCCGGCAAGCGCTGCCACCGCGTGTTCTCGCTGGAGATGAACCTGCAGGCCAGCGAGCAGCTCGCGCTGGAACTGGCGTTGCGCCGGGCGATCGGGACGCCGCAGATCCATCTCGACTACCAGCCCATCATCGACATGAACACCGGCCTGGTGGCGTCGCTGGAGGCGCTGGTGCGCTGGCGTCATCCCGAACTCGGGCCGATCCCGCCCGCGCAGTTCATTCCCGCTGCCGAAAAGAGCGACCTGATCCTCGAACTCGGCCGCTCGCTGCTCGAGATGGTGGTCAACGACCTGCGTGACTGGCTCGACAACGGCGTACCGATGGTGCCCGTGGCGGTCAACGTGTCGGCCTGCCAGCTCGAGCGCACCGATTTTTCCGCGCTGGTGGCGCAGCTCGCGGGCGCACAGGGGATCGATCGCAAGTGGCTCAGTTTCGAGATCACGGAGACCGTACTGCTCAGTCGCCCGGATCGGGTGGTCAACACGCTGCGCGAGCTGCGGGCCGCCGGTTCCAAGGTGCTGATCGACGACTTTGGCGTCGGCTACTCGAGCCTCAACTACCTCAACCAGCTGCCGGTCGACACGCTCAAGATCGACCAGTCGTTCGTGAAGGACATCGTCATCGACAGCACGCGGCGGCCCATCGTGCAGGCGATCATCGACATGGCGCACAGCCTCGGCCACAAGACCGTCGCCGAAGGCATCGAATCGCCGGAGCAGCTCGTGATCCTCACCAGCCTGGGCTGCGACTACGCCCAGGGCTACTTCCTGAGCCGTCCCATCGCTGCGCGCCAGTGCCGCGCCATGCTGTTGCAGCTCTCCGAGCCGCGCGCGCTCACCGAAACCATCATGACGCGCGCGCTGGCGAGCGCCTGAGGCGCCGCCGCCAGCGGCGCAGCGCCGGTTCGCGCGGCCGAACGGCGCCAGTGGCGCAGCGCGGGCCGCAGCTCAGGCCGGCTCCATGCCGTGCCGCTGCTTGGTCGCCGCCGTCGCGGGTGACGCCATGAAGTCCAGTAATGCGCGCGCCGCCTCAGGCGCAGCGCTGCCGGCGGCGACGCCGCCGGAAAAGACCGTGATGCTCTGGATCTCGGGCGGGAGGGGTCCCAGCACCACGATGCCGGCGAGCGCTTGCAGCTCGCTGAGCTGCTGGAAGCCGAGTTCGGCCGCGCCGCTGGCCACCAGCGATCCCACCGGCACGCCCGGTGGCGGCACCACGATGCGCGCCTTGAGGTCGCCCAGGATGCCCCAGCGTTCGAACATCTTCTCAAGATACACGCCGCTCGGGCCGGTGGAGTAGCTCAGCGTGCGCGCAGATTGCACCGCGCGCCGCACCGCGGCCTCGGTGGCAATGTCCGGCCGCGGCGATCCCGCGCGCACCGCGATGGCCACGCCGGAACGCACCAGATCCACCCGGCTGCCCGCGCGCAGCTTGCCGTCGGCGATGAGTTTGTCGATGGCACTGCTCGCCAGCACCACGACGTCCACGGACTCGCCCGCCTGGACACGCTTTGCGACATCGACGCCGCCGGCGGCTTCCGCCGTGACGGACTGCGATCGCTCGCGTTCGAACTGGGCCGCAAGCTCGTTGAGCACCTCGCGCGTGGCCATCGAGGAAAGCAGCTTCAAGGTGTTCACGGCTCGGCGCATCCCCACGGTGAAAGTGCGCCGCAGGATAGCAGTCCTTCCACGACCGGCAACAGCCCTGTAGGACGATACCGCTGTTCCGCCAGCGGCCTTCGCTTCACGCGTCCACAGACCTATCATCGGGTCTCGGATGGCTGCCTGAGGCAAGGAGGCAGAGCGCGTGAAGCCGGGGCCCATTGACAGAGTCATGACGGAGGCGTCGCGAGCGTTGCGATGCTGGTGCCCGGCGCTGCTGTTCGCGGGTGCGACCGCCTTGGCCAGCTGCGGTGGCGGCGATCACGGTTCGTCAGGCACGCCGGCCGACCCGCCGCGCGGCACGTTGCTCGGCACGCCGCACCTGGTCAGCACCGTGTCGGCCGCGGATCTGCTGCAGCAGCTGGGCGCGCCGGCCAACGCACAACTGCTGCTGCTCGCGGGTTCGCCGGTGTGCGACATCAGGGTCTATCACATCGAGTACGAAACCGTCGGTGGCAAGGGGGAAGCCACCACGGCTTCCGCGGCATTGATGGTGCCCTCCGGCGCCGGTACCGACTGCCACGGTGGTCGGCCCATCGTGCTGTACGCGCACGGCACGACCACCGACCGCGGCTTCGACATCTCGAACCTGCAGGATTCCGCCAACGCCGAAGGGCTGCTGATGGCGGCGTTCTTCGCCTCGCAGGGTGACATCGTGGTGGCCCCCAACTATGCCGGCTATGACACCTCGACGCTGACCTATCATCCGTATCTGGTCGGCGACCAGCAGTCCAAGGACATGATCGATGCCCTGACCGCCGCGCGCAGAGCCATTCCGGCCGGCCTGCTGCTGGCTGCCGACGGTGGCGAGCTGTTCATCACCGGTTACTCGCAGGGCGGTTACGTGGCCATGGCCACGCAGCGCGCCATGCAGGCGGCGGGCATGACGGTCACCGCGGCGGCGCCCATGTCGGGCCCGTATGCCATCGCCGCTTTCGTCGATGCGGTGTTCGGCGGCGAAGTGAACGCGGGCGCGCCCGTGTTCTCGACCCTGATGATCACGGCGTACCAGAAATCCCATGGCGACATCTACCAGGACACGACGGATATCTTCGAAGCACAGTACGCCAGCGGCATCGATTCGCTGTTGCCCGGCACCGAACCGCGCAGCCAGCTCTATGCGGAAGGCAAGTTGCCGCAATACGCGCTGTTCAGTGCCATGCCACCGGATCCCGCGTATGCCGCGATGACGCCGGCCACCACCCCCGCCAATCTCGCGCCAGTATTCGCGGCGGGCTTCGGCGACGGCAACCTGATCACCAATGCGTACCGCCTCGATTACCTGCAGGACGCGGTGGCGCATCCTGACGGCGGCTGGCCCACGCTCACCACCGGTGTCGCGGCCGCGGCCCCGGCGTCGCCGTTGCGTGCCGCGCTCAAGGACAACGATTTGCGAGACTGGATGCCGACAGCGCCCACGCTGCTGTGCGGAGGCGATGGCGATCCGACGGTGCTCTGGCTCAATGCCGAGCTCATGCAGGACTACTGGGCGCGGCAGGCCCCCGCCTCACCCTTGGTCGCGGTGCTGGATGTCGACGCGGCGATCACCGCCAATGATCCTTACGCCGATTACAAGAACGGCTTCGCCGCGGCCAAGCTGCTGGTGGAAGCGGCGGCCGTGGCACAGGGCGCCACCGATGGCGGTGCGGCCGCGGTGGCGGCGGCCTATCACAGCACGCTGGTGCCCCCGTTCTGCCTGGTCGCGGTGCGCGCTTTTTTCAGCGCGCACCAGTAGCCCCAACCCCTTTTGCCAGCCGCCTCCGTTTCAAGGGACAGTCACCCACGAAACGGAGTCGATCATGAAATCCCGCCTGTTGCCTTTGCTGGTGCTGCTGCCCTGCGTGCAGGCGCACGCCATCGGTCGCCTGGCCGACGTCACGCTGGTGGATCGCAACACCGGCGCCACGCTCAACACCTACTACCATCGCGGTGAATACTGGGTGGCCGGCGTGCCCGACGCACGTTACGCCATTGCCGTACGCAACCAGACCGGCCAGCGATTGCTGGCGGTGATGTCCGTCGATGGCGTCAACGTGATCTCCGGACAGACCGCGGCGTGGCTGCAGACGGGCTATGTCTACGCGCCCTGGCAGCGCTACGAGATCACGGGTTGGCGCAAGAGTGATGCCGAGGTCGCGGACTTCGAATTCAGCGCCGCACCGGATTCCTACGCGGCCCGGACGGGGCGCGCGGCCAACATCGGCGTGGTGGGCGTGGCCCTGTTCCGCGAGCGACCGCCGCAGCGCGTGCCGCTGGCGGCTGCGCAGGAAGCGCCGGCGCCGCTCGCCGACCAGGCGGCGGACTCGATGGCCGAAGCGGCGGCGGGAGCCAGCCGCGGCCGCGCTGAAGCCGCGGCAAGGAAACTCGGCACCGGTCACGGACCGCGCGAGGCATCGCAGGTGGCGAGCACGGATTTCGATCGACTGCGCGACACGCCCGATGAAGTCGTACGCATCCGCTACGACAGCATGGAAAACCTGATCGCCCTGGGCGTGGTGCCGCGGCCGCGCGGACCGGGCCTGGCACCCGATCCGTTCCCGGATGCGCCGCTGGCGCGCTACGTGCCCGATCCGCCGGAGTTGCGTTAAAGTGAGGCATGGCTGGAGCCTCCGAGCCGGATGAGACGCTGATGGCCCGCTACGCGAGCGGCGACATGGCGGCATTCGACGCGCTGTACGGGCGCCACGAGCTGAAGTTGTGGCGCTTTCTCCAGCGCAGCGTCCGCAACCGGGCCACGGCGGACGAACTCATGCAGGACGTGTGGTTCACGGTGGCGCGCGAGGCGGCGCGCTACCGGCCGACCGCGCGGTTCACGACCTGGTTGTTCACGCTGGCCCATCATCGCATGATCGACGCGCATCGCGCGGCCAGCGCGCGACCGGCTGCGGTCGCGGCGGGCGAGGGACTGCCGCAGCAGCTCGAGCAGCTGCCGGACACCGGCAATCCCGAACCGATGCAGGAACTCGAATCGCGCGATGCCACCCGCGCGATACTCGAGGCGGTGGAGCGCTTGCCGGCGGAGCAGCGTGAAGCGTTCCTGATGCAGGCGGAAGGCGGATTGTCCGTGCAGGAAATCGCCGCGGCCACGGGCAGCAGTTTCGAAACCGCCAAGAGCCGCCTGCGGTACGCACGCGGCAAGCTCCAGGAATGGTTGCGGGAGTCGGTGTGACGCAGATCCCTGACAACGACGAAGACGCTGGCGAGGATGCGCTCACCGAGCGCTATCGCGCGGCCAGCGCGGCCGAGGACAGTCGCCCCCCGGCGGCGCTGCGCACCGCGATTCGCGCACAGGCCTGGAAGCAGCTGGCCGTGCCCGCAGCAAGAGCATCGGCGGGCGCTTCACCCAGGGTGGCGAGCGATCGGTCGCCCGCGGCCAACGACAGTCACTGGCGCTTGCGTGCCGTGGCTGGACTGGCGGTGGTCGCGGTCGGCGTCGCCATCGTGATGCAGCTGCGACGGTCGGACACGCAGGCGCCGGTGGCGGCGGCAACGTCCAAGACCACGCCGCCGGCTGCCACGGCAGTGCCCGCGACAGCGGCGGCGCCCGACAACGCGCCGGCAGTCGCAACCGGCCAGGTGGCGCAGTCCAGGGCCGCGGCTGCGAGCCCTCCGGCGGCGGCGCGTGTGGCGGATGCGAAGACGACGCCACCTGAAGCGTCCGCCGCGGCGGAAACGTCGAACTTCGTGCAGCAGACGGCGCGGGCAGGCGCGGCAGCGGCTTCGGCCACGTTACCGGTTCCGGTGCCGGTCCTGGTCCAGTTCGAGGCCGGCGCCGAGCAGCCGGATGCGGCGGCCGCGAGCGAGTTGCGCGGGATCGGCGCTTACCTGCGCGCCAATGAAACCGCGCAAGCGGACATCGCCAGCTACTTCGACAGTGGCGACGATTCCGGAGCAGCAGCGGAGCTGGCGCGGCGACGCGCGACGGCGGTGCAGACGTTGCTGGAATCACTGGGTGTGCCCGCATCGCGCACCGAGCTGACCGCACCCGCGTCGGTTGGGCCGGCGGCCGATACGGCCGACGCCGCCGGCCCGACGGCAGCTCGCGTGGGCGTCCGGGTGAGCGTGCGCTGAGCCGGCAAGCGCCGCAGGGCAGGGTCAGTGCGGCGCGGCCACCGCCCCCGAGTAGAAGGGTTCGCACCCCGCGCGGCCCGGCAATAGCTGCTTCGCCTTGCTCAGCAGGCCGGTCACCGGGCCCGCCAGTGATTCCAGGACGCTGGGTTTCGTGACCGCCGGTTTGCCGAATGGACCGCTCACGTTCTGGCGCAGCCTGGCGCAGCCCATGTCATCGACCAGCGCCACCACCACGCCGTCGAACTGGTCGGTCACGAAATCCAGGTCACCCTGCAGCGCTACGCGGTTTTCGCGCGTCGCCATGGCCACATCCTGTGCGTGCGCGATGCCGTTCGACATCTTCCAGGTGGTGTCCACCGTCTGGATCCGGGTGGTGCCGCCGTGCTCCAGGGCCAGCGTGGAGAAATCGTATCCCTTGGTGACGGCAAGGCCCAGCGGGCCCGCGAACAGCATCGCGCCGAGATCGAACAGGCTGAAATTCTGGCTGGATTCGTAGCGGGAGAATTCGCGGTCGAGATCGGCGCCGCTGTACTGCAGGTCTTTCCCCGACAGCGACAGATCGCCGGTGGCGCTGGCACGCAGCTCGGCACGCGTCCTGCCGTGCATGCTCAGGCTGGCGTTGAAATCCATCCGGCCGCTGACCGATTTCCTGGGCGACACCGCCGCGAAGAAATCCTCGATGCGAAACTGCCTGAGCGAATACCTGCCGGTGATGATCGGCACTTCCCCCGAACGATCCATGCGGACGTTCGCGCTGCCTTCACCACCGAACAGCCGCAGGGTGAGTGGATTGAAGTCGAACACGCCGTCGCGGGCCCGGAGCGTGAACTTCACGTCGGTTGCCGTGGCCTTGCTGCGCAGCTCGTCGCACGCCAGCTCGCCCTGCAGCGACAGGCGCATCAGGAACGGCGCAGCCCCCGGATGGTGCAGCCCGGTCAGGTCTCCATTACATCTGCTTAATTCAAATCCGCCGCCGCCCGGGAGATCGGTGTACTTCACCACCAGATCCTTGAACACGACGCGTGGCAGGTTCAGTTCGTGGGCCACGCGCCTGGTGTCGACGGTCTTTTCATAGTTGTAGTGCCCCGCGGCATCCCGCTGGAGGCTTATCTGCGCCCCGCGCAGCGTGATGTCGCTGTAGCGCAGCTCGCCGCGCAACAGCGACAGCGGCGCCACCGCCAGTTCCGCCTGTTGAATCAACGCCAGATCGGTGTCGCGGTTACGAACGGTGACCCGGTCCATCGCCAGTCGCAGCGGCGAGCCGGGCTGGTAGCGCAACTGCCCGTCGATGCGCACGGACATGCCCAGGGCTTCGGAGGCCGCCGCCTCGATCGCTGGCTTGTAGGAGTTCGGATTCACGAACAACAATCCCGCCAGCACTGCCAGCAGGCAGCAGGCGAGGATCGCGCCGACGATATAGAGCAGAATTTTCAATGCCGTTGCCGTGCGCTCCGGGCGTATGATTGGACAGTACTACTCTATGGGAGCCGCTATGAAGCCATTTATGTTGCTGGCCGCCGTCGCGCTGTCAGTCAGCCCATTGCTCGCGCAGGCCACGACCCCGTCACCGGCCGGCGCCGAGGTCTACATCATCTCGCCCGCTGCGGGCGCCAAGGTCAGGAATCCCGTGACGGTGCGTTTCGGTCTCAAGGGGATGGGCGTCGCGCCCGCCGGCGTGCAGTTCGACAACACGGGTCATCACCATCTGCTGATCGACACCGATTTGCCCGCCGACCTGACGCAGCCGCTGCCGGTGGTGGAGAACAAGATCCTGCACTTCGGCAAGGGCCAGACTGAAACCACGCTGACGCTGGCGCCCGGCAAGCACACGCTGCAGCTGGTGCTGGGCGACTACCTGCACACCCCGTTCAATCCGCCAGTGGTGTCGAAGAAGATCACCATCACGGTCGAAAAGTAGCCGGTCGCGGATCCGACGTCAGTCGCGCCGGCGGCCGAGCGCCAGCCAGGCCAGGACCGTGGTGATCGCAGCCAGCGTGCTGACGATCACCACGAAGCCGTGCGGGTGGGAAGTCAGGGGAATGCCGCCCACGTTCATGCCGAACAGCCCGGCCACCAGGTTGATGGGCAGCGCCAATACCGTGACCACCGTCAGCACGAACAGCGTGCGCGACGTGCGTTCGTTGATGAGCGCGGAAAATTCTTCCTGCAGCAGCCGGACGCGTTCCACCAGCGCGCCCGAATCCACGATGGCCGCGGAGAATTCCTCGGCGGCCTGACGCAGTTCCTGCAGGTCGCTGTCGCCGACCCAGGCCGGTGGCCGGTTCAGCAACCGGAACAGTGCGGCGGGCTCGGGCGCGAGCAGTCGCTGCAAGCGGACCAGTGTGCGACGCAGGGTTCCCAATTCGCGCCGGCTGAAGGAGATGCGCGCCGCGAGCAGCTTGTCCTCGATCTCGTCCACGCGCACCGTGGAACGTCGCGTGATGTCCACCAGCACGTCAGCCTGGTCGTGCAGCAGGTGTCCCAGCAGCTCACCGGGAGAGCGGAACACGCGGCCGGCGCGCACCGCTTCGCGCAGCCGGTCGACGGATCGCAGCGGTCGACGTCGTGCGGTGATCATCAGGTGCGGCGTGATGCACAGGCTCACCGTGGAGATATTCGAAGAGTCGAGGCCCGAATCGAACAGCACATCGTGGGCGACGGCGATCAAAGCGCTGCCATCCTGCTCGACGCGCGTCGAAACCTGGTCGTCGCGCAGCGATTCGTAGAAGGCCTCCGGCAACGCGAGATGCGTGCGCAGCCAGCGTTCGGAGGCCGTGTTGGACAGGGACCAGTGCAACCAGAGAAAACCGCCGTCCGTGTCCGTGGGCGACGCCTGCAGCAGCGCGGCGGCTGTGTCCGAGTTGATCTCGAGGGCGGCGGCGCCCGGCGCGAAGCGGTAGGCCCAGACCAGGCCGTGCCGGTCGGAACCCCAGACCGGTTCCAATCAATAGATCTCGGGCACGAGCATGGAATCCGGCACGGCCTTGCGGTTGTAATCCTTGTTGCGGATGCGCGCCGGCAGCTCGATCGTGGCGTGTTCGATCTCGTGGTAGGGAATCTGCGACAGCAGGTGCGCCATGCAGTTCAGGCGCGCCTTCTTCTTGTCGACCGCCTGCACCACCCACCACGGCGCCTCGGGAATGTGCGTGCGTTCGACCATGATTTCCTTCGCGCGCGTGTAGGCCTCCCAGCGACGGCGCGATTCGAGGTCCATCGGGCTCAGTTTCCACTGCTTGAGCGGATCGTGGATGCGGCCGAGGAAGCGCGCGTGCTGTTCGGCGTCGGTGATCGAGAACCAGTACTTGTGCAGCCGGATCCCCGAGCGCACCAGCATCTTCTCGAATTCGGGCACCGAGCGGAAGAACTCCTCGTACTCGTCGTCGGTGCAGAAGCCCATCACGCGCTCCACGCCCGCGCGGTTGTACCAGCTGCGGTCGAACAGCACGATCTCGCCGGCGGCCGGCAGGTGCGCGACGTAGCGCTGGAAATACCACTGGCTGCGTT
Source organism: Steroidobacteraceae bacterium (assembly GCA_035499515.1). GTDB lineage: Bacteria > Pseudomonadota > Gammaproteobacteria > Steroidobacterales > Steroidobacteraceae > FEN-1191. The sequence continues at coordinate 18,924 of DATJYR010000010.1, forward strand.
CGCGCTCGCTCGGGGCGGGCAGGGCCGCCACCCGGCAGACGCGCGGGTTCAAGCGCTGCGTGATGCGCTTGATCACGCTGCCCTTGCCCGCGGCGTCGCGGCCCTCGAACACCACCACCAGTTTCTGCCGCGCGTTGACCACCCAGTCCTGCAGTTTCACCAGTTCGGCTTGCAGGCGGAACAGCTCGCGGAAATAGATGCGGCGCTCGGCGCGCTCGTGTTCGTCGTAGCGGGGCATGCCATCGGCGTCGGTGTGGGTGAAGTCACCCTCGCCGAATTCCATTTCCAGCTCTTCGTCGTAACCGTCGATGAGGTCGCGGCGGATGCCCCGCACCAGCTCATCGGAATCTTCCGCAAAACCCATGGCACATGCCCCCGGCAAAAAATCGGCGAATCCCTGAATCTGCCCTTCGAATATGACAAACAGGTGACAGACGCCGGCGCTGGCCCGCACGCGCCGGGTCGGGTCGGCCGGCGGACACGGAACCGCAACATTTCCTAGCGCACCGACTGCAGGTCGTGGATGCGGTACGTCAGATAGTCGCTGACCAGCTCGCGATCGGCGCAGTCGAGCAGCAGCTTGTGGCAGCGCGCGGCGACGAAGCTCGTGGCGCGCGCGCCCGCGTCGAGCGGGATGCCCGCGAATTCGAGCAATTCCGTGGGCAGGAACGGAACGTCCAGCGCTTCGGTGGACGTCGTCACTCCGGGCGTGCCGAAGTTGGCGCTGAGCTGGTGGTAGGTCAGGTATTTGAGCTGCGCTTCGCCGACGTTGGTGGCCAGCCGCGAGGGGTTGATGTCGCTCATCCGGTCGATGAAATCCCAGGCGAACTCGGGCTCGTGGTCGCCGAACCAGCCCAGCACCCGCGGACGGGGCGAGGCCAGCCAGCTGCGGCGCAACGCATCGATCTCACGCGCCGAATCATCCAGCCGCGCGAGGTAATCGGCCATCGGTCGCCCCAGGGACTTCTCCACCGCGGTGACGCGCGCTGGCAATGCACCCCGGGTATCCCCGTGCGGGCCGTGATTGCGGATCGTGAGGATGAACACGAACACCGGTCGCGGATCCTTGCTCGCATTGACGATGGCCAGTGCCTTGTCGAACACCTGTCCGTCGTGCACAGCGTGCCAGTCGCTCGAGAGCTTGAGATCCTGCGAAGCATAGAACTCATCGAAGCCGTAGTACCCGTACGCCGAGCGGGCCCGCAGGAAATCCGCGCCCACCGCCGAGACGACGACGGTGTGATAGCCCAGCGTGCGCAGGTATTGCGGCAGCGAGCGATGCAGCCGCGGCGCGAGCGAGATGGGTGCATAGGCGCCACCGCGGCCGAAGGTGCGCCAGTCGAAACCCGACAGGAAGCCGAATTCCGTGAGCCAGGTGCCCCCGCCGGTGGTGTGGACCAGGAACGGGCCCTGCAAGGTGCGCAGGGCGCCGGCGGGCGCCTGGAACATGGGGCTGTCGCAGGCGGGAAACGTGCAGCGCGCGACCAGTTTCGGATCGAAGGTGCTCTCCTCCAGCACCATGAGCACGTCGGGCAGGTGCGCGACGGCATCCGGCGCGGGGAGATCGTCGGGCGGTTGGGGGAAGCGCGTCTGCGCGTGCGCGGGCGGGAGCGTGGCCAGCATGTCGCGGTTGTCGAAGAACACGTTGAGCCGTTCCATCCAGTGGTCGGCCAGCTCCAGCCGGCGCAAGGCCAGGAACGCGCTCCACGCGTCGCGATCGTCGACGGTACCGGTGTGCGCCATCGGGGGCGCGGCTTCATAGCCCCAACACAGCACGCCGACCAGGACGGCGGCGAGCGCGAAGCGCAGCACCTGCAGCCACAGCGGCAACGTCACGCGCCAGCGCTCGCGGCGATAGCCGAACACCAGCAGCAACACGGCGCCGGCGATGACGCCGACAAAACTGCAGCCCAGCGCGGGATAGTTGACGAACAGTTCCAGGTCGTCGATCGGGTCGCGGAAGAAAAACTGCACGTCCGCCAGCGTGAGCGGCATGCCAAGGTAGGACTGCATGACCGCGGAGCTGATGAGGATCGCAGCCAGCAGGTACAGGCACAGCAGCAGTGCCATGATCGGTCGCCGCGTGAGGCATGCCAGGATGCCGAACGCGCAGCCGGTGGCCAGCAGGGTGGCGGTGTTGGGCATGGGCTCAGCCGGGATCGCGCCAGACGCGCTGGCCATCGGCGAGTTCGAGCAGCCCGGTGGCGGGCAGGCGGGCCGAGCTGCGCACCATCAGCTCGCCCGGTATGACTTCGTGGACATCGCGGGGCAACTGCTGCGCCAGCGACAGGCTGACCAGTTCGACGATGCGCGCCACCAGCCGCTCGGTGGGCTGTGAATAACTGGTCAGTCCGAAGCTGGGCCAGGCGCCGATCGGGGCGCTGTCGAAGCCCACGATGGAAAGGTCCGTGCCCGGCTGCAGCGCGAATTCATGCCGCGCCACCTGCAGCGCCGCGAACGCCATCTGATCGTTGATGCAGAAGATGGCATCGGGCGCGTCCGGCTGGCGCAGCAGCGTGCGCGTGGCCTCGCAGGCCCCATCAAAACTGAAATTGCCGGCGGCGCGCGCGGGCGCAGGCAGGCCGGCGCCAATGAGGGTATCGGTGAATACGGTGCCGCGGACGTAGCTGGATGAGTCCGCGTCCATTCCGCTGATGTAGCCGAAGCGCCGGTGGCCGGCCGCCATCAGGAAGCGGGCGATGGTGCGCGCTCCCAGGGCATCCGCGCTGGTGACGGTGGTGATGTTGCTGTCCGGATCGACGTTGTTGAACATCACCACCGGCACGCCGGCATCGCGACATTCTTCGGCCAGCTTCGACGACACCGAGCTGGAGGCGAGGATCAGCGCATCGAGCCGGTACTTCAGCAGCTCCTCGAGCAACGGGTCGGGACCCTCGATGCCGTGGGTGATGAACAGCAGCAGCCGGTAGCCCGCGGTGCTCGCCACTTCCGACATGCGCTGCACGAATCCGGGGTAGAACTGGTTGTCCAGCGCGGTGACCGCGAGGCCCACGATGTTCGAGCGCCGCGTCTTGAGCGAGCGCGCGAACAGGTTCGGCCGGTAGCCGAGCTTGCGTGCGGCCCGGGACACCTTGGCGCGCGTCGCCGGCGAGATACTCGCGCCCTCGGTGAACGCGCGCGACACCGCCGAACGCGACACGCCCGCCAGCCGCGCGACCTGCTCGGCGGTCGCCGCCCGCTTCTGACTCACAGAGCCTCCCCCTTCCGGTAGCGACCGGTCGGCGCCAGTTTGGCGCTGTTGCTATCTGCGCCGCAACATCGCATGCGTTGCACACGTGTGCAGTGACGTGCTAGGGTAATCGCAGGGGTGGCAAAAGCCAGCACTTTTCGACGGCGGGGGAAATCACATGTCGGGACGGAACCAGTGGGGCCTTGCGGCCCTGGGCGGGGCCTTGTCACTGTTTGGCGCAAGCCTGTTCAGTGTGGCGCAGGCAGCAGACAGCAGTGCACCGAGCGATACGCTCGAGGAAGTGATCGTGACGGCGCAGAAGCGTCCCGAGAACGTGCAGAAGACCGCGATCTCGATCACCACGATCTCGGGCGAAGACATCCAGCAGAAGGGCGAGGACCAGCTCGACACGCTGCTGCGTGACGTGCCATCGCTGCAGATCGAGGCCACGCCGCAGGGCGGCGCGGTCTATCTGCGCGGCGTGGGCACCAATGGCGATTCGAACTTCATCGATCCCTCGGTGGCGCTCAACATCGACGGCGTCTACTCGGGCCGCTCCGAGCGCCTGTCCGCCGGCCTCTATGACGTGTCGCGCGTGGAAGTCGCGCGCGGTCCGCAGGGCACGCTGATCGGCCGCAACGCCGACGGCGGCAGCATCAACCTCGTCACCAACTCGCCGGTCATCGGCAGCAACGAGACGCGCATCAACCTGCAGGCCGGCGATTACAGCCTCTACCATGGCGACATCGCGCAGAACATCGCCTTGGGCGACAAGCTGGCGCTGCGCCTGGCGGCGATGAAGGAAGACCGCAACGGCTATTTCACCAATGACGGTTCCGCCTCGCACGTGCAGGCTGGCCGCGCCAAGCTGCTGTACCAGGCGACCAGCAACTGGACGCTGAACGCATTGCTCGATTATTCACACCAGACCGGTCATGCGACGACCACGGTCCCGGTGCCGAATCCGTTCCAGGGCCCTCCCGCGGCGCTGTTCAACAGCTCTAAGGACTTCTGCGCCGGCCCGAACGGCGGCTGGCTCAACACCGATCCCGGCAACCCCTGGTACGTCGATCCCTGCCACCCGGCGGACACGATCAACTACAAGTTCCTGACCGCGGCGCTGCAGAGCGACACGGTGATGAGCTGGGGTACGTTGACGTTCATCCCGACCTGGACGCGCAGCAGCCGCACTGTGACCACCAACCTGGTGGTCGGTGACGATCCGTTCTTCGGCGGCTCGCTCAACACGGGGAAGGACACGGAGACACAGAAGACCGGCGAACTGCGACTGACGTCGCCGGACAGCTCGTCGGTGAAATGGGTGGTGGGTTACTACTACCTGTGGAGCAACAACGGCAGCACATTCGGCAACGGCTTGACGGCCACGACGGCCAACATCGCGCCGCCAGGTCCGCCCGGCAGCCCGACCGACATCGTGACCCTCTACAACACCAGCTCGGCCGGTGCCAGCCCGACCGAGTCGAAGGCGCCGTACGCGCAGATCACGTTCCCGCTCACCAGCACCTTCCGCCTCACGGGCGGCGCGCGTTACACGCAGGATTCCAAGTCGCAGGCCACGGAAATCACCAGCGTCTACTGCCCGAGCGCGGGATGTCCCACCACCACGGGTGCGCCCTACGATACGGGCCTGATCGTGGAGAAGGCCAACTACAGCGCGTTCACCTACAAGGCCGGCATCGAGTACGACCTCGCTCCGGAGTCGATGCTGTACGTGCAGACCACCAAGGGCTACAAGGCCGGCGGCTTCGACACCACGGCGAACCCGCCGCGTTCCTACAAGCCCGAGTACGTGACGGCGTACGAAATCGGGGCGAAGAACCGCTTCCTGAACGACTCGCTGCAGATCAACGGCGCGCTGTTCTACTACAAGTACGACCAGCTGCAGGTGCAGTACTCGTTCCAGGCCGGTTATCCGCTGCCCGCGGACTACCTGCCGACCGGCTTCACCAACAGCGGCGTGAACTTCCAGCAGTACGTCGCCAATGCGGCCACCGGTGTCAACAAGGGTGGTGAGGTTGAGATGAAGTACCGCGTGACGGCCAGCGACGAGCTGGACCTGAGCGGCACTTATGTCGACGCACACTACGGCAACTTCAATCCGGTGACGGACCCGGGCCTGGTCAATCCCGGCACCGGCACCATCCCGCTCAATGGCGCGGTGATGGCGAACACGCCGAAGACCACCGGCATCGTGGGTTACGAACATGACTGGTTCGTGACCGGCGGCGGCAAGTTCTCGGCGCGGCTGGACTCCAAGCTGTCGTCCTCGTACATCAGCTCGGTCAATAACCGCGGTTCGCGGCCGGGTTCCAACCAGGCTGGCTACACGCGCAGCGATGTGACCCTCGGCTATGAAGCGCCCAAGGTCTGGCAGCTGTCGCTGTGGGTCAAGAACATCGAGAACAAGGCGCAGGTGCAGTTCGGCGACTTCCCGCTGAACCGCAATGTGATCAACGGTCCGCGCACCTTCGGTGTCAACGCCGGGTTCACGTTCTGACGTCCAGCGCGCCCGCCAGCGGTGCGGGCCTCAGGAAGGTGCGATGGTGACATCTGCACGTCGCGCCGTGCGCCGTTTTCGGGCGTAGGCGCGAACCGGACCAGCCCGGGCAGCGATGCCCGGGCTTTTCTGCTAAATACGACGGGTGAACCGTCCGGCTTCCATCGCCAGTCTCTGGCCGTTCGTCGCGGCGCCGCTGATCTTCGCGGCCACCGCATTGCTGCTGGGGAAAGCCACGGGCTGGGACCTGGAGAACTACCACTGGTACAACCCCTACGCGCTGTTGCACGGCCGGCTGGGTTTCGATGTGGCGGTGGGCCACGTCGCCACCTACTACAACCCGCTCGCGGATCTGCCGCTGTACTGGTTCGGCACGCACGCGCCCGCGTGGGTCACGGGTGCGGTGCTGGGTGCGCTGTTCGGTCTTGCCGTCGCGCTCGTGGGCGCGATCGCGTGGGAGATGATGGACCAGGTCGAGCCGCGCTGGCGGTTGTCGCTCGCGATGCTGCTTGCCGCGGCGGGCGCGATCGGAGGCGGCGCGTTCCCGGCGCTGGGTGACGTCGCCAACGACGTGCCGGTGGCCATCGGCATCTTCGCCGCGCTGTGGATCCTGCTGCGCCACTATCCGGCGCTGCGGTCGGCGCGGCCCACGCCGACGCTGTGGCGCGTCCTGCTGCTGGCCGGATGCTGCGCCGGCATCTCGGTCGGCCTGAAGCTGACCATGGCAGTGTTCGCCCTGGGACTGCTGGTGGCGGTGCTGCTGCCGCCGCCCGACTGGCGCGCGCGGTCGCGCGCAGTGCTGGCGCTTGGCGCCGGCATGGGCGCCGGCTTCCTGGCCTGCGCCGGCCCGTGGCTGTGGCGCATGTGGCGCTTCAGCGGCAATCCGCTGTTCCCGTATTTCAACCACTGGTTCCACTCACGGCTGGCCGCGGACTCGGCCTACCGCGACGTGACCTACCTCAACCACGACCTGCGCACGCAGCTGCTGTTCCCCTGGCTGTTCACGCACGATTCGCACCGCGCGGCGGAATGGGCGTTCCGCGACGCGCATGTGCTGGCCGCCTATGTGCTGGTGCCGCTGGGGGTGCTGCTGATGGCGGTGCGCCATCGCCATGGCGTCTTCAGCCAGGCGTCCCGCCGCACGCTGTTCCTGTTCTGCTTCGCCGCCGTGGGCTATCTGGCGTGGCTGCACATGTTCAGCATCTACCGCTACCTGCTGCCGCTCGAGATGCTGGCGCCTTTGCTGATCGTGCTCGCGCTGCTGCAATGGCCGCTGCCCCGCGCAGCGCGTGTGGTGCTCATCGCCGCGGTGCTGGTGGCTCTGCAGTCAGTGACGCGGATGAGCCTGGAACGCAGCGACTGGGCGGGCCGCTACGTCAGCGTGCGGGTGCCGCCGCTGACCGATCCGCAGCACAGCATGGTGCTGATGGCGGGCACGGCGCCGATGTCGTACGTCATTCCGAGCTTTCCGGCCGCGATCCCGTTCCTGCGCGTCGATGGCTGGATGGTGCCGCAGGAAGATCGCAGCAGCGGCCTCGCGCTGCAGATGCGGCAGCGCGTCGCGGACCACACCGGCCCGCTGTACATGCTGTTCGTGGAATACGAACGCGCGCGCGCGACCGGCGCGGCCGCGAGCTACGGCCTCACGCTGCGGGCCGATCAGTGCCGGACGGTGAGCTCCAATATCGGCGAAGACCTGCAGCTCTGTCCGCTGCAGCGGCTCGCGGCCTGAACACGAAACCCTGCAGCACCGCGTAGTTGAAGACCATGGCGCAGGCCGAGGCGATGGCGAGCGCGATCGCCGGCAGCGCATTCCACGCCGGCACCAGCCACAGCAGCGCCGCAAAGATGCCGAAGTTGAGGACCGCACCGGATCCCTGGATGAGCAGGTAACGCCAGAATTCGCCCGCCATCGCGCGGACGAGGCGCGCCCGCCGGTCCGCGAAAGCGAAGTGGCGATTGATCAACCAGGTCACGCTGACCGCCAGCAGGAACGAAGGCAGGCGTGCGGACAGCGGCGACCACCCGGCGCCGTCGACCAGCAGCGTGAGAATCGTGGCATCGACCACGAAACCCACGCCCCCCGCGAGTGCGAACCCGGCCATGCGCACCAGGCTGCGGGCGGTCATCGCGCGGCCGCGTTTCTGAAATGCGTGAGCGAGAGATAGTGCAGGCGCTTGAGCTCGCGCCGGCCATGGGTCACCGTGTCGAGCACCAGGCCCGCCACCACGCTGATGAACGCCAGCAGCATGACGCCCGTGGCCAGCACCGCCGTCGGGAGCCGGGGCACGAGGCCGGTGTGGAAGTAGTGCGTGACCAGCGGCGCGCCGAGCACGATCGAAGTGATTGCCAGCAGCGCACCGATGGTGCAGAAAAACGCCATCGGCCTCTCGTCCTTGATGAGCGCGAGGATGGTGCGCAGGATGCGCGTGCCGTCGCGGAGGGTGTGCAGCTTGCTCAGCGACCCGTCCGGCCGCTCGCTGTAGGGCGTGTTGAGTTCGCCGATCGGCAGGCGCAGTTCCAGCGCGTGCACCACCAGCTCCGTTTCGGTCTCGAAGCCACGTGACAGCGCCGGGAAGGACTTCACGAAGCGATGCGACATGACGCGATAGCCGGACAGCACGTCGCCGATCTGCTTGCCGAAAACGGCGGCGATCAGCCGGCTGAAGCCGAGGTTGCCGAAGCTGTGGCCACCCGGAAACGCGTTGGCCGACACGGGCACGCGCGCCGCGTTGACGAGGTCCAGCGACCCACGTTGCAGGAAATCGATGAGCCGGGGTGCGCTGGCGGCGTCGTAGGTGCCGTCGCCATCCACCAGCACATAGACGTCGGCCTGGACGTCGGCGAACATGCGCCGCACGACATTGCCCTTGCCCTGGCGCGTTTCATGGAATACCTGCGCCCCGGCGGCCGCGGCGACCTCCGCCGTGCCGTCGGTGGAATTGTTGTCGCATACGTAAATGCGCGCGTGCGGCAGGTGGCAGGCGAAGTCACGGATCACTTCGGCGATCGTGATCGCTTCGTTATAACAGGGAATGAGCACCGCCACCTGTGGCGAGGTCTCCGCGGCGCCTTCATCCACGCGCTGCAGCGACAGCACACTGAGTTCACGGGCCAGGCGCTTTTCCGTCGACAGTTTCATGCGGCGCTCTCCGGTGCAGGAAGGCAGTAGACAGGAGCTGGGAGCAGGGGACAACGCGCCGCAACCGCAATTGCCGTAGTCCCCGTCCGACATCGGATTTGCGGCCGCATTCCTACAACCGGTCGGGCCCTGCGCCGAATGAGTGCGCGCTGCACGGTTGCTCCAATGCAATCCTGAGTAAACCAACGGGAGCGACTACCATGAACAATAAAGTGTGCCTGGTCCTGTCCGCTGCGGTGCTGATGACCGTCATGGGCTGCAGCCAGCCGGCTTCCACCGGCTCGGTGCAGCAGGCGGTCGCGGACGCTCGACAGGACGCGGCCAGGGACGATGCGCGCGCCAGCCAGGAAGCGGCCAAGGTCGACGCCAATGCCAGCGAGGATGTCGCGAAGGCGGCCGAGAAGGCCGACGACAAGAAGGCGGAATCCGCCTACGACGTGGCGGTCACTGAGGCGGAGGGGAAATATAAAATCGACTCCGAGAAATGCAAGGCCTTGTCCGGCGACGCCCAGCAGGCTTGCAAGGACCAGGCCGACGCGGCCCTGAAGACCGCCCGCGCCGACGCGCTGGCCGCCAAGGCCGCGAAGCAGAGCTGAGCCCCCGCGGTTGCCGCACCGCGGCCGTGCTCACCTCAGGGGTGGGGCGACGGCTGCGCGCCGCTCCCCGGGGATAGATTGCACCTTCTTAAAGCGCCGTAACCTTGCGCTGCAGTGAACGAAAAGACCAATATGCTGCCTCAAGCATCGAGGTCGACAAATGGTCCTGATCATCCTCGCCTATCTGGGCGGCGCGCTGACGATCTTGAGCCCGTGCATCCTGCCGGTGCTGCCGTTCGTTTTCGCGCGTGCCGGGCAGCCGTTCGTGCGCAGCGTGTTGCCGCTGCTGCTGGGCATGGTCATCACCTTCGCGGCGGTGGCCACGCTGGCGGCGGTCGGCGGTGGCTGGGCGGTGCGCGCCAACAATTACGGCCGCGTGGCGGCCATGGTGCTGCTGGCCGTCTTCGGCGTGATGCTGCTGTGGCCCGCGTTGTCGGACCACCTGACGCGTCCGTTCGTGCGGCTGGGCAATCGCCTCACGGAGAATGCGCCGGCGGGGCAGGCGGGATCGCCAGCTTCTTCGTTCCTGCTCGGCATCGCGACAGGTTTCCTGTGGGCGCCGTGCGCCGGCCCGATCCTCGGGTTGCTGCTGACCGGCGCCGCGCTGCAGGGCGCGAACGCCACCACTTCGCTGCTGCTGCTCACCTACGCTGCGGGCGCCGCCACCTCGCTGGCGCTGGCGTTGCTGGTGGGCGGCAAGGTGTTCACGGCGTTGAAGCGCTCGCTGGGCGCCAGCGAGTGGGTGCGGCGCGGGCTCGGAGTGGCGGTTCTGCTGGCGGTGGCGGTCATCGCGCTCGGCATGGACACGGGTCTCTTGACGCGGCTGTCCATCGCGCGCACTTCGAGCATCGAGCAGTCGCTGCTCGATCGGCTGCGACCCAACGCCGCGAAGCAGGGCAGCGCCGCCGCTGCCACGGCCGACGGTGCACTGCCGGACGAAGGCATGGCGCCGGCGCTGGATGGCGCGGTGACCTGGCTCAATAGCCCGCCGCTCACGCTGGCCAGCCTCCACGGCAAGGTCGTGTTGGTGGATTTCTGGACCTACTCCTGCATCAACTGCCTGCGCTCGCTGCCCTACGTGCGCGGCTGGGCCGCGAAGTACCGGGACCACGGGTTGGTGGTGATCGGCGTGCATGCGCCCGAGTTCGCCTTCGAGAAGAATCTCGACAACGTCAGCAAGGCCGTCAAGGATCTCGGTATCACGTATCCGATTGCGGTCGACAACAATTACGCCATCTGGCAGGCCTTCAACAACGAGTACTGGCCCGCGCACTACTTCATCGATGCCAACGGTCATTTGCGCGGCCATCACTTCGGCGAAGGCGACTACGCCGAGTCCGAGCGCGTGATCCAGAGGCTGCTGGCGGAGGCGGGCAACCAGGACGTGCCAGGCGGCATGCTCACGCCCTCGGGTTCGGGTGCCGAAGCCGCGGCCGACAACAGTGCGATGCAATCACCGGAGACCTACGTGGGTTACGGGCGCGCCAGCAATTTCGAGAACACCGGCCCGCAGGTGTTCGACAAGCCCAACACGTTCACCACGCCCGCGACGCTGGCGCTCAACCACTGGGGCCTCGGCGGCCTGTGGAACGTGCAGAGCGAACAGGCGGTGCTGGTGAAGGCGCCCGGCACGGTGAGCTTCCGCTTCCACGCGCGCGACCTGCACTTCGTGCTCGGCCCGGCTGCGGACGGCAAGCCGGTGCGGTTCCGCGTGCTGCTGGATGGCAAGCCGCCGGGCGAGGATCACGGCGCTGACGTGGATGCCGCCGGCAACGGCGTGGTCCGGGATCAGCGGCTGTACCAGCTGATTCGCCAGACGCACGCGGTCCAGGATCGTACCTTCACGATTGAATTTCTCGACCCGGGCGTGCAGGCTTCCTCCTTCACGTTCGGATAGGCCCACCCCACGTCAGGACGCAGGTCATGAAAGACATCGACTCGGCAATCGACAGCACCCGACTTCCCGCCTTCACGCGCCGCCAGGTGCTGGGCTATGGCGGCGCCTGCGCGGGCGCGCTGGCAGCGTCGGTCCTGCTGCGGCCGCTGCACGCCGCGGAACCCGTCGAAGTGCTGATCGAGAACTTCTCCGCCGATGGCAAGTCGCTCGGCGTCGTCAAGGTGCCCAAGGTGAGCATGACCGACGCGCAGTGGAAAGCCAAGCTGGGCGCGAATTCGTACAACATCACGCGCCATGCAGGCACCGAGCCTGCCTTCACCGGCGCCACCTGGAACCAGCACGCCGCAGGGTTGTACCACTGCATCTGCTGCGAAACGGCGCTGTTCGATTCGGCCACCAAGTTCGAGTCCGGCACGGGCTGGCCGAGTTTCTGGCAGCCGCTGTCCAGGCACAATGTCGTGGAGACCACGGACAACAGTTACGGCATGACACGGACCGCGGTGTCGTGCGCGCGTTGCGATGCGCACCTGGGCCATGTGTTCGATGACGGGCCGAAGCCCACCGGCCTGCGCTACTGCATGAACTCCGGCGCGATGCACTTCGTGCCGCGCTGACATCTCCGCGCGCCGCGCCGTTTGCGCGTCGCGGCCTGCACAATTTCCTCACAATCAACGCCGCGCTGCGCGCGAGCGTTTTGCCTTGATTCCGCGCTGATCCGCAGCTAGGGTGCTGCACGTTCTCCAAACCAAATCCAAGAACCGAAGAGGAACGTGATGAAAGCGAAACTGCTGATTTCGATGGCTGCGCTGGGGATGGTTGCGACGGCGACCGCGCTCGCCGCCGACCAGGCGCCGGCCGCGGATCCGAATGGCAACATGATCGGTCTCACCACGCCGAACGGCAAACTGGTGTACGACTTCATCGACATGTGGTTCAACAAGCACATGGCCGAAGCTGCCTGGGACAAGTACGTTGCGCGCCAGGGTTACATGAACCACGCGGTCTACAACGCGACCACCAAGACGGTGAACAAGACCTTCGAGGAAGAGAAGAAGGAAGAGTCACGGGCCGCCGGCCCGAACACCAAATTCGTGTTCAAGCAGCTGATCGCGCAGGGCAACCTGGTGTTCGTGCACATCGCTGCTTCGCATGGCGAGGGCGGCGTCGGACCTGCCACCGGCGTTCCCGCCGCCGCGCCTGCGGGTGCAGCGCCCGCAGGGGCTCCGCCGGCAGGTGCGGGCGCACCGCCGCCGGGTGGCGCGATGCGCGCCCAGGGTCCGGGTGGCCCGGGCATGCAGGGCGATGGCAAGGGACCGGATGAGATGATCATGATCCTGCGCGTCAATCACGGAAAAATCGTCGATCACTGGGATCTGCACGTGCCGACCAACTCGGACTCCGTGGTGTTCGAAGGCCTGGATCGCAAGCTGCCCTGATCAGGCGGGCGCAGAAAAGGCAGTCGGGCTGCGAGGCCCGGCTGCCTTTATCATTTCGGGCGGCGATCAGCAGGGCCGCTGCTAGCTCCGGCGCAACAGGCTCACGACGAAGGTGACGATCGCCATCACCAGGAAAATCATGAACAGCAGCTTGGCGATGCTGGCGGCGCCAACGGCGATGCCCGTGAAGCCGAACAGCGCGGCGACCAGAGCGATGACAAAGAACACGACGGCATAGTGCAACATGGATCCTCCCGAGGGCGCTGTCGGCGCCAGATAATCACAATCAAGTTGGGAGCATGGTGCGCCGACGCGTGCGGGAGGGCAGTCAGCTGACGCTATGACCCGCAGTAGGACGTCACCGACCGCACCAAAGAAAGCGCCGGGAACTTTCGTTCCCGGCGCCAAGGTAGGCCAAGGGAGTCCGTGCCGTAGCGACGGGTGGGGGCTGGCCTAATTCCGGACGGTGAGACCGTTCTCGACCTTGGTCACGCCTTTGACGTTCATCGCCACGCGTTCCGCAGCCTGCTTCTCGCTGCTGGTGCTGACGAACCCGCCCAGGCTCACCACGCCGTTGTAGGTCTTCACTTCGATTTCATGGGCCTTGGTGCGCTTGTCGCCGATCAGGGCGCTCTTCACCTTGGCGGTGATCACCGAATCGTCCACGGCCGCACCCACCGGGTGGTCGCCGTTCTTGATCTGCAGGTTGTCATCCACCGATTTCACGCCTTCCACCGACTTCGCAGCCGCGACGGCAGCCGTGCGGGCGTCGGGGGAATCGACGAAGCCGTTGAGCTGCACGGTGCCACCGTGCGTCTCGACGTTGATCTCACGGGCCTTGGCCTCGGGATCCTTGACCAGCGCGGCCTTGACCTTGGCGGTCACGATGCTGTCGTCGATCACGACCCCCGCGGAGGTATCGGCTGCGTGAACACCGGTGGCCGCCAGGGAAATGGCGACGCAGGCGCCGAGCAGCAGGGACTTGGTGTTGATCATGTTTGGGTCTCCAGTCATGGGGAACAGGAATCGGGCTGGGGTGCACTGTAGTCGCGATGCCGTCACGCCCCTATCGGCCTGCCCCGCTAGGGCCTGTCAGTGGCGACCGACAGGGATGAAGATCCCCTTGCGCTCCCTCAGAACCGGTAGCCGGCGCCGAGCCAGAGCGCGTCGGTGTTGCCGCCGTTGTCGATCTCGAGCTTCTCGTACTCGGCCCGCAGCGCGAGGTGGCTGAAGACCACGAAGCCCAGGCCGCCGCCCCACATGAAGTCGTTGCGGCTGTGGCTGGAAGTCACGTTCGGGCCCGGATTGTCGAAATTGATGTGCGTGTCGACGTCGTAGTAATACTCGCCGGCCTTGCCGAAGATCTCCACCGGTCCGAGCGGCAGCGACAGCACCAGCGAGGGCGCGAAGCCCTTCAACTTCACTTCGTAGTTGCCATTGGAACCCGTGGCTTCGAATTCGTCCTGGTTGTTGCCGAAGTTGATGTAATCGGCTTCCAGGCCGATATACGGGTTGAAGCGATAGCCCACGTAGGCCTTCCACGAGTTGTCGTCCGAATGGTGGATGGTCTGCACCGCATCGGGCACGTCGTCCAGATGCTGGATGTCGAGGTTGAAGCGTCCAACCGCGCCGCCGATGTAGGCGCCGCTGGGGTTGTCCGTGCCGTCGGCAAGACAGAGCGCAGGGGCGGCGGCGAGCGAGCCGAGCAACGCGAACGTGGTCAAAGATTTCATGGTGGGATCCTCACTGCAACCATTTACTGTGCAGGGAGGCTGAGCGTCGGGGGCTGTTGCGCCAATGCGCCGGACTCCGACTCCACTGTAAGAAGTGTGGAGATCCGTCAGTTGTCGTCTGGAGACAACTGGTGCTGCGATGGCGTGCGCCGAAACCGCGTCGGATTATTGATCCAGCCGCTGCGGTTCGAAACTCACGAGTCCACCGTTCAGGTCCACGACCTGCGCCATCTCGATGGGCTGGCAGCAGACCTGGCAGTCTTCCACGTAGCGGGCGGAGCCTGCACTGAGATCGACACGGGTGTCGAACGGTTCGCCGCAATACGGGCAGTGCACGGTGACGAAGCCGCTCGCATCGGGCGACGCGGCCGAGGGTTCGATCACGGGCTCCAGTCCGTAGCGCGCATCGATTTCATGCGCGTCGGGGAGCGCCGGCGGGCATCTTCGTTTCATGTCCTCGTCTCCGGCGGCGTGCTGGCCAGTCGTGCAGCAGTGTGGATCAGTCCCGCTTCGTGCACGAGCAGTTGCAGGCGGCGCACCAGCCAGGGCGTGATCACCTGCGTCGGCGTTTCGCTGGGCAGGAGCGCAAGTTCATCGATGCCGGGCGGTGGCGGCAGCGTTCCAGAGGGTCGTTGCAGGTCGAGCTGCGCCTGCACTTCCTGCAATGCCTCGCCCAGCAGCGGTCGCGTGGAGGGATCGGGGAGTTCCGCGCGGCGACGCGTCAGGGTCATGCGCACCATCGACAGGTGCGCCATGAGCCGTTGTCCGTGGTCGAGCAATACCGCGAGCTGGGCGGAGGGCACGCGCACCGCCTTCGGCTCCGCCGAACTGCGTTGCATGAGCGCGGCGAGGTCGGACAGCGATTCGTAGGCGCGTCGCCGCGCGAGGCGCTGCTCCACCGCGTCGGATCCGGTGTCGAGTTGCAGTGCGTAGCGCGCGTAGGCTTTGAGTTCTTGCAGCGTGCGCCCGATGGTCTGCGGCAGCCGGCGGCGCTCCCACGACGGCAGGACGTAACTGAAACCCCAAGCGAGCAGTGCGCCCAGCAATGTGTCCGCCACGCGTTCGCCGATCGGTAGCCTTCCGCCGGGATTGACCAGATGGGCCTGCAGCAGCGCCATGATGGTGGCGGCGGTGGCCGCGACCCAGTAGCGACGCAGGGCGAAGGCGTGCGCCACGCCCACCGCGAGCAGGAACACCAGCGTCGGCACGAAGCTGGACTGCAGCCGCATCAGCACCACCACCGCGGCGCAGCCCAGCAACGTGCCGAAGATGCGCATGTTGCGACGGGACAGCGTCTGCTCGAGGTTGCCGCGCAGCACCACCGCGACACTCAGGATCAGCCAGTGGGGATGCGAAGCCCAGGGCAGCGCGAAGGAAATGTAATAGGCGGCGGCCAGCGCCGCGCAGAAGCGCAACGCGTGACGCAGTACGGGCGATTGCCAGGACAGCTGTGCGGTCAGCTCGCCCAGGGACCAGCGGTCGGAATCGACGAAACGCTGCAGCTGCACGCGCGTCAACGCCGGGGTTTCGCTGGCCCCCCGCAGCAACGCGTGGATCCGCCGCACGTCGCCGGCGAGATTGCGCAGGCGGTGCACCATGGCCGGCAGCAGCCGGACGCGCGGGTCAGCCGCCGCGAGCGGGGCCGAGTCGAACAACGACTGCGGGTCCAGCTCCCCGCCGGCGGGCTCGACGGGTGCCGTGCCGGTACGCAATGCGACCGCGGCGCTTTCCATCGCCAGCCCCACCTGCCGCAGCGCCTGCGCGATGCGGCGCAGGATCCAGCGTCCCGCGTCGTCGGTGCCGACCAGGTCGAGATCCAGCCGGCTGGCGAGCAGCAGGTCGCGCAGGTCGAAAATGCGCAGCAGCAGGGCGCAATTGCGCTCGTACTCCGCGCCCGCGGGCGCCACGTACACGAAATCGCGCGCCGCCTGCAACGCGTCGGCGAGTGCGGATTCGCTGCGGACCCAGGCTTGCGTCGTGACGCTGTCAGTGAAATCGGCGGTCCGCGATTGCAGCAGTTGCGCGCGCGCGTTCACCGCGTCGCCCGCGGCCTGCAGCACGTCGGCCAGCGCCAGCGTGCGGTAGCGTCGCTGCATCAACCGGCAGGTCAGGATCGCCCATCCAAGGTAGACGAGGCCGCCGACGCCGTTCCACAGGGCCACGTTCCACGGCGGGGTGCTGCCCAACGGCACCGCCATCGAGAAAATCAGCGCCAGCACCGGTGCGAACGAAACCGGCCCGGCACGCTGCCCCCAGGCCAGCAGCAGGGTCGCGCCGAACCCGATGACGGCAATACCCACGCCGAGGCCGATCGGGTGGGTCTTGAGGGCGGCGTCTATCAGCGCCGCGACGAAGCTGAGCGTGGCAGCGACGAACACCGGGCGCCAGGTGCGCGCCAGTGTATTGGGTTTGTCCGCCAGGCTCGCGCACAATGCGCCGCTCAGCGCGAGCTGCCCCGCCAGCGGTCCGGCCAGCGCGCCCACCGCGAGCCGCACGCACCCCGCGCCCAGCGCCACCAGCAGGCCGTTGAGCAGATAAGCCGGAACCTGCAGCAGTTTCAGTCTGGCCGGCACGGTCCGCGTTCGCATGCATGAACGACTTTCATATCGGCAGGCGCTCCAATAAAGTTGCGCTCCATGAGTGAACACGACATGGTAAATCAGCGCTACACCACTGTGGCGATCGTTCTGCACTGGGCCATCGCCGTCCTGATCCTGTTCAATCTGGGTTTCGGGTTCTTCATGGAAGGGTACCCACCCTCCCTCAAGGGCGTGATCATCCCGATGCACATCTCTTCCGGCCTCACGGTGCTGGCGCTCACCGTGTTGCGCATCCTGTGGCGGCTGGCGCACAAGCCACCGCCGTTCTTCGCGACGCTGGCTGGCTGGGAGCGCGGCGCCGCGCATGGGGTGCATTTCGCGCTGTATCTCATCATGATCGGCATGCCCCTGACCGGCTGGGCCCTCATTTCGGCGCATCCCTACCGACCGGGCATGGGCCCCACGATCTGGTGGTTGCTGCATGTGCCCGCGATTTCGCCGGTGGCGCACATGGAAGTGAATGCACAGCAGGCGGCGCACGAATCGCTGGTGCAGGCGCATTCCATCGGGGGCTGGATCGCGGTGGGCCTGCTGGTGTTGCATGTGGGAGCCGCGCTCAAGCACCAGTTCTTCGACCGCGAGCCCGAATTCAGGCGCATGGGCGTCGGCTCCTGAATCCACTGCTGACGCTGGCAGTCGATGCCAGCCTGCGCGCTGCCGCGGCCGCCGGCCGCTCCACGCTGGACTGCTCCCTCGATCTGGGGCGGACACGGACTACCGTGCGCGTCGACGCGGAGGCCTGGCAGGTCGGCACTCAGCGCTATCCCTATCTGGACGGGTGCAGGGACCGCACCATCTATTGGTGGGAGAAGGGCGCATTCCATCCGCTCGCGCGCTTCACGCATGCGCTGTTCAAGCTCGTGCCGACGGAATGGGGCGCGCCGACCTTCGAGATCGACGGCATCAAGATGCTGCCCACGGCCCGCGTCTCGCCGTACGAGGATGCCAGGAACAAGGTGGAGTTCATCGCGCCACGCGGCAAGCGGATTCTCGACACCTGCGCAGGTCTCGGCTACTTCGCCGCCTGGTGCCTGGCGGGCGGCGCGGAACAGGTGTTGTCGTGCGAGAAGAATGCCGAAGTGCTCTGGCTGCAAAGCCTCAATCCCTGGTCGCCGGCGCCCGACCCGCGATGGGTGCTGCAGCAGGCGGATGTCGCGCAGCAGATCGCCGGACAGCCCGATCGTTCCGTGGATGCCATCCTGCACGATCCGCCACGCTTCGGCATTGCGGGCGAACTGTACTCGCAGGCCTTCTACGACCATCTGGCGCGCGTCATTCGCCCGCGCGGCCGCCTGTTCCACTACACCGGCAGCCCGAACCGGCTCACCAGCGGGCGCGATGTGCCCACGGAGGTGGCGCGACGGCTGCAGCGCGCCGGGTTCCGGACGGAACTGTCGGGCGATGGTGTGCTGGCGACGTTCGGGGGAGCCGGGCGCAGGTAACCTTTGGCCGTGCCGACGCGAATGGCAAAGGTATGAACCGCCATTCGCCTGCCAATGGTCTGTCCGTGCTGCTGCTGGCCGCGCTTCTGCCCGCGCGGGCAGCCACGCCCGCCACGCGTCCCGTGGTGCTCGAATTGTTCACGTCGCAGGGTTGCAGTTCCTGCCCACCCGCGGACGCGCTGCTGGGGCAGGTCGCGGGCAGGCCGGACGTGATCGCACTGGCCTTCCATGTCGACTACTGGGACTACCTCGGCTGGCGCGACGCCTTCGAGCTGCCGCAATCGGCTCCCCGTCAGCAGCGCTATGCCAACGCGTTGTCGCGCGCCGGAAGCTTCACGCCGCAGCTCGTCATCGATGGCGCGCAGAGCGTCGTGGGCTCGGATGCGCGGGCACTGCGGTCCGCATTGGCGACGCCGCGCAGCGGCGTGCCGGTGCAGTTGTCGCTGGACGACCAGGCCGTGTCGATCAGCGTGGCCGCGCCGGCCGCGGTCCCATCGGAAGTCGTCGCAGTATCCTATCTGGCCAGGGCCACGACCCGCGTGGGTCGAGGTGAGAACGGCGGCAGCACGCTGACTGAATTCAACATCGTGCGCAGTGTGCATCCGCTGGGTTTGCTGGACGGCCAGATGCAGCGATTCACGCTGCCGCGCTCGGCGTTGCCGCGGGATGCGACCGGCGTGGCCGTGCTGGTGCAGGGTGTGAACCAGGGTGCCGTGCAGGGCGCGGCCGCCATCGCGTTGCGCTGAGCAGCGGTCGCGGGCCGACGCGACACGTCAGGCAAAGGGGACGGTGTCCGGTCCGAAGTGGAACAGCCGGGCCACCGGCACATGGTGTCGGCCGATCACTTCCAGCCGCAGCAGCGCGATGGCAAGCACGGCGCCCAGCGGTGGTCCCAGCGCGTAGATCCAGAACCCGCTCCAGTGGGCCGAGATGAGCGCCGGCCCGAGACTGCGCGCCGGATTCGCGCTGGCACCCGACAGCGGCGCCTCCCACCACACCAGCCAGGCGAACAGCAGCGGCATCGTCCAGGGGGTGAAGCGTCGCGTGCGACGGTGCGCCACCATCATCAGCACCGTGAGCGCCAACGCAAAACCGGCGAACACTTCGCCGGCGAACGCCAGCGAAGGCGCGACGCCGGCGCCGGGCAGCGTCGCGCCGTAGTTGACGCTCGCGCCGAAGGACCCCCACAGCAGGAGCGGCACCGCGCCTGCGATCGCGCCCAGGCACTGTGCGATGACGTAACCCAGTGCGTCGCGCCACGCCAGGCGGCCTTCGAGCCAGAACGCGAAGCTCATGGTGGGGTTGAGGTGCGCGCCGCTGATCTTTCCCAACGGGGAAATCGTGATCAGCGCGCCACAGGTGCCGAAGCAGGCGCCGGCCATCGCGCGGCGCAGCGCTGCGTCCGGCCACCAGGCCGCGAGCGGCGTGCCGCTGCCGAAGAACGCGATGACCACCGACAGGCCCGACAGCACCAGCAAGGCGGTGCCCGCGGCTTCGGCGAGATAGAGCCCGGGATGAAGACGATTGCGGGGCGCCGGCGCGCCGTGCAGCGGACGATCAGGCGGGCTTGAGGGCATGCTTGATCTCGTCGTGGCCCAACGAGACCCTGTGATCGACGCCTTCCCAGCCGCTGGCGCGGCGGCGCGTGAAATTGAGTTCGTCGGCGCTCGCCAGGTCCGCCATCGACAGCTGCACCGACCACAAGCCGAAGGCGCCTGGAACGGCGACGCGATCCTCGACGCGCTGCCAGCCGTCGTAGCCCAGGTGCAGCACGAACGCCTCGCGATCCTCGATGATCAGTTCGCGCCCGATGTGCAGGTGGCTCACGGGTGTTTCCTCGCGCCAGCGCCACGCCATCGGCGGGCGTTCCTGCGACCCGTAGCGCTGCTCGACCGCCTGCAGCAGTTCCAGCGGTTTGCCCTGTTCGCGCGCCACCAGCAGCTTCAGGAATTCGGCATGCGACCACAGCAGCGGCATCGCGCTGCCTGAAGGCCGACCCGGTTCGAGGCCGAGCTCGGGGATCGGCGCCGTGTCCCACACCTGTTCCGGCAGCAGTCCGCCGCTGCTCGAGCAACGCCACATGGTCTGCAGCCAGGGCAGGGGATCCTCGCCACTCTGCAACGCGAGATGACCGCGCTCGCCGACCAGCAGCGGCCAGCCGCGGCCGATGCCAGCGCCGTCGAATGGCCGGCCGTCGGCGTATTCGCCGTAGCCGTCATCGTTGTAGCGGTGATAGACCGGACCCGAAGGGGTTTCGACCTTGAGCAGTCGATCGACCATCCTGATGGTGTCCACCACGCGCGGATCGCTGGCCTTGCGCAGGCCGAGCCTGACCAGGTAGGAGAAATCCAGGCTCACCAGCGCCGAGGCGAGGATGGTCTCGCCCTGGCGGTTGCGCAGTTCGACCCAGGTGGTCAGATCACCGGCCTTGTCCGGCGTCGCGATGCGCACGTAGTGGCCGGCCACGCCGAATTTGCGCGCCGGCGCGGTGTCGTGTACGTAGCACCAGCTTTCCAGGCGTTCGTTCCAGTCGTCGGCGAGATCCAGCGCCGCGGCGCGTTCCGCATCCGCAAGCCAGGGCGCGGCCGCCACCAGCGCGCAGATGGCCACCGACAGCGTGAACGGATTCACGCCCGGATTCTCCTCCCAGCGATCCTGCGGGCTCGCGGGACCGGTGCGCGCGATGAAGCCGGCGGCGGCACGCACCATCTGCGGCGTGCCTGGCGTCTCGGGTTCGCCGAGTTCGCGCAACTTCGCGGCCAGCAGGATCGGGAACGCGGCTTCGTCGAGCTGGATGCCGTTCCAGAACGGCTCGCCGCTGGGATAGTAGTTCTGCGGCCAGTGACCGTCGCCGCGCTGGGAGGCGATCAGGTGCGCGAGGATGCGGCTGGCATCGAGGCGCTGGTTGGCCGCGAGCAGCGCGAACGCCGTGAGCGTGGCATCGCGCGGCCAGACCAGGTGGTAACCGCCCAGCGTGTCGGTGCTGTTGCCCCAGGGAATGCTGAGGCTCGCCACCACGGCGCCCGGATAGGCACGGTCTTCGTGGATTTTCAGTACCGCGGCCGACAGCAGCGCAGCGTCGCCCAGCGTGGCGTTGGGCCGCGGCAGTTGCAGCGCGGCGCCCCAGTCCCGCCACGGTTGCAGGAACTGCTCGCGCAGCAGATCGATCGGCATGGCCAGCGCGATGCGCGCGCGGGTCCGCGCGCCTGCCGGGCTGTCGGAGAATCCCAGCGCGAGCACTCCGCTGGCGCCGGCGAGCTGCGCCGTGATCGCGACGCTGCCAGCGCTCGCGCTGTCGAAGGCATACGTCAGGCGGCCGTTGCGCGTGAGGTCCTGCCAGCCATCCGAGGCGCCGACGTAGCCGCAGCTCAGGTTCTGCAGCGGCGTGTCGGCCGCGAGGCATGCGCAGTATTCGCCACTGCGCGCGATGCCATCGCCGTCGCCCAGCCACACGCTGTTGTTGCGTCCTGAGCTGTCGAGGTGGGGCGCGAGGATCGTGACCAGTCGATACGGGCCCTCGAGCTCGAACCGCACCAGCAGCACGTCGCGCTCGGGATCGGGCAGCACTTCGAGCGTGAGCTGGTAATCCTCGCCGTAGTGCGTGATCGTCAGGGCGGGCAGGAACGGGCCCGGCGTCGACAGCCGATAGCGGCGCAGGCGCTTGAGATCGATCCAGCCCGCATCGCCCACCAGATAGAAGCCGAGGTCGCGGATCTGCGGCTGGCCGGTGGAGGGCCAGTAGACTTCGTTGATGATGCCGTGGCCGATGGTGGCCCACAGCCGCGCGGCGCCCAGCGCGGTGGTGACGAAGTCCTTGTCGCTGGAACACCAGGTGGGCGCGATGCCCGGCGCACCAAAGGCTGGTTGACCCATGTGCGAGCTACCCGCCGTGCATGAAGGCGGGATAGTCCGTCATGCCGCCATCCACGAACACGCTGGTGCCGGTGACGTACCCGGCCACCTCCGAGCACAGCACCACGGCGAGTCCCGCGATGTCCTGCGGTTCGCCGACGCGGCCGAGCGCGATCTTGCTGAGCAGGTCACGGGCGCCCTCGGGATCCTGCCAGACGCTGGCGTTGATGGGCGTGCGGATCGCGCCCGGAGCGATGCACAGCACCCGCACGCCGAACGGCCCCGCTTCCTGCGCCAGCGTCTTCGCCATCATCGAGACCGCGGCCTTGCTGGCGCTGTAGGCGCTGTAGCCGCTCCATGCGATCTGCTCGTGCACGCTGCTGGTGTGGAGGATGACGCCGGATTTCTGCGGCACCATGCGGCGCAGGGCCTCGCGCGCGCACAGGAACGCGCCCACCAGGTTGATCTGGATGACGCGGTTCCAGGCCGTGGCGTCGGCTTCCCAGGCGAGTGCGTGCGGCCCGTCGATGCCGGCATTGCTCACCAGGATGTCGATGCCGCCCCACGCCTTGTCGAGCTGGTCGAAAATGCCGGCCACCGCGTCGGCCTGCGCGATATCCGCTTGTAAGCCGAGTACTACAGCACCGGTGGCTTGCAGCTCGGTGATGAGTTGCGCGGTGGCGTCGGGATTGACCAGGTAGTTGATCGCGACGCGCGCGCCTTCGGCGGCAAATGCGCGGACCATCGCTGCGCCCAGACCGGAGTTGCCGCCCGTCACGAGCACCCGCTTGCCAGCCAGCTTCAGATCCATGCATCGAGCATAGCGCACTCGCAGGATGACATTCTCTTAACCTGGGCGCGTAATGCCCAAGTCTTAACATTGCTTGGCTGACCCGCGCGCGCGTCGGGCGTTTCATGGGTCTTTCCAGCAGAATGGAATTCACATGAGTACGAAGCAGGATGAGGTGGCGGAGGCCGGTGCGCGGCGTGGATTTCCCTGGCGATGGTTCTGGATCGGCATCGGCGTCGCGCTGGTGGCGCTGCTCGTGTGGCGCATCCATGCGAGCGCGACGGCCACCCCCACCCGCACCGGTGGTCGCTTCGGCCAGAACGGCGTGCTCACCGTCGGCGTGGCCAAGGTCACCACCGGCGACATCGCGCTGACACTCAACGCGCTCGGTACCGTGACGCCGCTCGCCACGGTGACGGTGCGGGCGCAGGTCAGCGGCACGCTGGACAAGGTCACCTTCACCGAAGGACAGATGGTCAAGGCCGGCCAGGTGCTGGCGCTGGTGGATCCGCGCTCCTACCAGGCCGTGCTGGATCAGGCCAAGGGCACGCTGGCGCGCGACCAGGCACAGCTCGCCAACGCGCGCATCGACCTGACGCGCTACCTGGGACTGCTCACCGACAACCTGGTCTCGCACCAGCAGTACGATACGCAGGCCGCGCTGGTGAAATCCGATGAGGCCGCCATCGTGACGGATCAGGCGGCGGTCGAGGCGGCGCAGCTCAATCTCGATTACTGCCGCATCACTTCGCCGTTGTCGGGCCGCGTCGGCCTGCGCCAGGTCGATCCCGGCAACCTGATCCAGGCCAGCGCGGCCACCGGCATCGCGGTGGTCACGCAACTGCAGCCCATCTCGGTGCTGTTCACGGTCCCCGAGGACAGCCTGGCGCAACTCATGGAGCGGTTGAAGAGCGGCGCGAAGCTGAGCGTCGATGCCTATGATCGTGCGCAGACGCGCAAGCTTGCCAGCGGCACGCTGGCCACTGCCGACAACGAGATCGACACCACCACGGGCACATTGAAGCTGCGCGCTTTGTTCGACAATGCCGACACCAGCCTGTTTCCCAACCAGTTCGTGAACGTGCGGCTGCTGCTGGACACGTTGCACGACCAGACCGTGATTCCGGGCGCGGCCCTGCAGAACGGTGCGTCGGGCACCTTCGTCTACCTGGTCAATGGCGACAGCACCGTGAGCATGCGGCAGGTCGTGACGGGCAACACCGACGGCGACCGGGTCGCGATCACGATGGGATTGATGCCCGGCGACACGGTGGTGGTGGATGGTGCGGATCAGTTGCGCGATGGTGCGCGCATCGCGCTGGCGGGCGCGGCGGGGGCACCTTCGGGCGCAGGACAGGGCCAGCGCCGCCGGCGGCAGGGTGGCGCGCAGGGCGGTAACGGCAGCAGCAGCGGCGGCGGGGAGCGCGGCGCAGGCCGCCGCAACCGCAATGGTGGCGGTAACCAGGACGCGCAATGAATCCGTGCCGCCCTTTCATCCTGCGGCCGGTCGCGACCTCGCTGCTGATGGCGGCTATCCTGATGGTCGGTGGCGTGGGCTATCTGTTCCTGCCGCTGTCCGCGCTGCCGGAGGTGGACTACCCCACCATCCAGGTGCAGACCTTCCTGCCTGGTGGCAGCCCGGAAGTCATGACCTCAACCGTCAGTGCGCCGCTGGAGCGGCAGTTCGGCCAGATGCCCGGACTGAAGGAGATGACCTCGCGAAGTTCGGCGGGCGCTTCGGTCGTGACGCTGCAGTTCGACCTGAGCCTCAACATCGACATCGCCGAGCAGGAAGTGCAGGCGGCCATCAACGCGGCCGGCAACCTGCTGCCGCAGAGCCTGCCCGCGCCGCCCATCTACGCCAAGGTCAATCCCGCCGACGCGCCCATCCTGACGCTGGCGATCACTTCCAGTTCGATGCCGGTGACCAGACTGGAAGACCTGGCCGATACGCGCATCGCGCAGAAGATCTCGCAGCTCGCGGGCGTGGGCCTGGTCAACATCAACGGCGCGCAGCGGCCCGCGGTGCGGGTGCAGGCCAACCTGCAGGCGCTGGCCGCCTACGGCCTCAACGTCGACGACCTGCGGACCACCATCTCCAACGCCAACTCCAACGCGCCCAAGGGCAGTTTCGACGGCAAGGCACGGGCCTACTCGATCGACTCCAACGACCAGATCCAGAGCGCGGACGAATACCGCAACATCGTCGTGGCCTATCGCAATGGCGCGCCGGTGCGACTGTCGGATGTGGCGACCGTGGTGGAGAGCGCCGAGAACACCAGGCTGTCGAGCTGGATGAACGCGACGCCGGCGGTGCTGCTCAACGTGCAGCGCCAACCGGGCGCCAACGTGATCGCGGTGGTGGACAGCATCAAGGCGCTGCTGCCGGACATCAAGTCGTCGCTGCCGTCCAACGTCGACATCGCCATCATCACCGACCGCACCAACACCATCCGCGCTTCGGTGCGCGACGTGCAGTTCGAGCTGAGCCTCGCGGTGGGACTGGTGGTGCTGGTGATCTTCCTGTTCCTGCGCAACGTGCCCGCCACGATCATTCCGTCGCTGTCGGTGCCACTGTCCCTGATCGGCAGCTTCGCGGCCATGTACCTGTTGGGCTTCAGCCTCAACAACCTGTCGCTGATGGCGCTGACCATCGCGTCGGGCTTCGTGGTGGACGATGCGATCGTGATGATCGAAAACATCTCGCGTTACCTGGAAAAGGGCGAGAAACCTTTGGACGCGGCCCTGAAGGGTTCGGGCGAGATCGCGTTCACCATCGTGTCGCTGACCGTCTCGCTGATCGCAGTGCTGATTCCGCTGCTGTTCATGCGCGAAGTGGTGGGCCGGCTGTTCCGCGAATTCGCCATCACGCTCGCCATTTCCATCCTGATTTCCGCCGCGGTATCGCTGACGCTGGTACCGATGCTGTGCGCCAGGATGCTGCGGCATCACACACCCGGCGCAGGGAGCCGGATCGCACGCTGGTCGGAGCGCACTTTCGAACGCGTCATCCAGTACTACCGTCGTCGCCTGGAGTGGGTGCTCGACCACCAGGCGCTCGTGATGTGGGTGGCGCTCGGCACCATGGCCTTGACCGTGGTGCTGTACGTGTTCATTCCCAAGGGATTCTTCCCGCTGCAGGACAACGGCATCCTGCAGGGCACGACCGAAGCGGGGCCCACGGTGTCCTTCGCGGCGATGGTCGAGCGGCAGCAGGCGTTGGCCGACGTGATCCGCCGCGATCCTGACGTCGTCAGCCTGAGTTCCTTCGTCGGCGTCGACGGCACCAACACCACGCTCAACAACGGCCGCTTGCTCATCAATCTCAAGCCCAAGGAGCAGCGCTCCGACAGCCTGGCCGGGCTGGAGGCGCGCCTGGCGGCCGATGCGCGCGGCGTCAGCGGCATCCGGCTGTTCCTGCAGCCGGTGCAGGATCTGACCATCGATTCCACCGTCGGACGCGCGCAATACCAGTTCGTGCTCGAGTCGGCCAGCACCGCCCAGCTCACGCCCTGGGTGCCCAGGCTCATCGACCGGTTGGCGCAGGCGCCTGAACTCGCCAACGTGTCCACCAACTTCACCAGCAATGGCCTGTCGGCGCGCATCGACGTCGATCGCGATACCGCGGCGCGCTTCGGCGTGACGGCCGCCACCATCGACAATGCGCTGTACGACGCGTTCGGCCAGCGCATTGTGTCGACCATCTACACCCAATCCAACGAATACCGCGTGATCCTCGAGAGCGATCCGCAGGTACAGGATTCGGTGGCTTCGCTCGGCGACATCTACGTGCCGTCCTCGGGCGGCGGCCAGGTGCCGCTGGGATCGGTGGCGCATGTCAGCGTGCAGCCGGCGCCGCTGGAGATCGATCACCTGGGCCAGTTTCCGGCAGCGCTGGTGTCGTTCGATGTGGCGCCGTCGGCCTCGCTCGAGCAGGCCGTGGCCGCCATCCAGCAGGCCGAGCAGGACATCGGCCTGCCCAACGCGATCACCACACGTTTCGAAGGCGCCGCACTGGCGTTCCGCTCCTCGCTGGGCAGCGAGCTGCTGCTGATCATCGCGGCGATCGTGACCGTCTACATCGTGCTGGGCGTGCTGTACGAGAGCTTCATCCATCCGCTCACCATCCTCTCCACGCTGCCGTCGGCGGGCATCGGCGCGCTGCTGGCACTCATGGTGTCCGGGCACGATCTGGATGTGATCTCGATCATCGGCATCATCCTGCTGATCGGCATCGTGAAGAAGAACGCCATCATGATGATCGACTTCGCGCTCGCGGCGGAGCGCGGCGCGGGCAAAGCGCCGCGCGAGGCCATCCAGGAGGCCGCGTTGCTGCGCCTGCGGCCCATCCTCATGACCACGGTGGCGGCGTTGTTCGCGGCCCTGCCGCTGATGCTGGGATCCGGCACGGGCTCGGAGCTGCGTCAGCCGCTGGGCATCGCGATCGTGGGCGGCCTGCTGGTGAGCCAGCTCCTGACACTGTTCACCACGCCGGTGATCTACCTGCAGTTCGATCGTCTGGCGCGCAAGCATCGCCCATGAACATCTCGGCGCCCTTCGTCGCCCGGCCGGTCGCCACCACGCTGCTGACCATCGGCCTGGCGTTGGCCGGGGGCATTTCGTACTTCCTGTTGCCCGTCTCGCCGATGCCGAACGTCGATTTCCCCACCATCTCGGTGACGGCCTCGCTGCCGGGCGCGAGCCCCGAGACCGTGTCCACCAGCGTCACGACGCCGCTGGAGCGCCATCTCGGCGCCATCGCCGACGTGTCCGAGATGACGTCGCAAAGCTCCACCGGCTCGGCACGCATCACGCTGCAGTTCAACCTCGATCGCGACATCGACGGCGCGGCGCGCGACGTCCAGGCCGCCATCAACGCGGCGCGCGCCGACCTGCCCACTGCACTGCGCAGCAATCCGACGTACCGCAAGGTGAATCCGGCCGATGCGCCCGTGATGATCCTGGCGCTGACGTCGGATACGCTCACCGCCGGCCAGATCTACGATTCCGCTTCGACCATCATGCAGCAGAAGCTGCTGCAGGTGCAGGGCATCGGCGATGTGACCATCGGCGGCAGCTCGCTGCCCGCGGTGCGCGTCGAGCTCAATCCGCGCGCGCTGTTCAAGTACGGCATCGGGCTGGAGGACGTGCGGGCGGCGCTGGCGGCCGCCAACGCCAACAGCCCCAAGGGGGCGGTCGAGAACGCCGAGCAGCACTACCAGATCTACGTGAACGACACCGCCACCACCGCCGCCCAGTACCGCGGCCTGATCGTGGCGTATCGCAACGACGCCGCGGTGCGTCTCAGCGACGTGGCCACCGTGACCGATGGCGTCGAGAACATCCGCAACCTGGGGCTCGCGGACGGCAAGAATGCGGTGCTGGTGATCATCAACCGCCAGCCTTCCGCCAACGTCATCGAAGTGGTGGATCGCATCCGGGCGCTGATCCCCGAGCTGCAGGCTTCCATTCCCTCCAGCATCCGCATCATTCCCACCAACGACCGCACCGCCACGATCCGCGCCTCGCTGCGCGATGTGGAACGCACGCTGCTGATCGCCATCGCGCTGGTGGTGCTGGTGGTGTTCCTGATGCTGCGCGATTGGCGCGCCACGTTGATCCCTGGCGTGGTGGTGCCGCTGTCGCTGGTGGGCACGTTCGGCGCCATGTACCTGTTCGGCTTCAGCCTCGACAACCTGTCGCTGATGGCGCTCACCGTCGCCACCGGCTTCGTGGTGGACGACGCCATCGTGGTGCTGGAGAACGCCCAGCGCCACATCGAGGCCGGGGTGCCACGGCTGCAGGCCGCGCTCATGAGCGCGCGCGAAGTGGGCTTCACCGTGCTGTCGATGACGCTGTCGCTGATCGCGGTGTTCCTCCCCATCCTGCTGATGGGTGGCCTGGTGGGCCGCATCTTCCGCGAGTTCGCGCTGACGCTGTCGGTCGCCATCCTGATCTCGCTGGTGGTGTCGCTCACCACCACGCCCATGATGTGCGCCTACGTGCTGCGCAGGCAGGCCGCGGCGCAGGGCAGGCTGCTGGACGCGGTGGAGCGGGGATTCGAAGCCACGCGCGATTTCTACGGTCGCACGCTGGCGCGAGCGCTGCGCCATCCGGCGCTGGTGATGCTGGTGCTGCTCGGCACGGTGGTGCTCAACGTCTACCTGTTCACCATCGTCCCGAAGGGATTCTTTCCGCAGCAGGACACCGGCACGCTCATGGGCGGGCTGCGCGCCGACCAGAGCATCTCCTTCCAGGCCATGGAACAGAAGGTGCGGCAGTTCATGGACGTGCTGCAGAAGGATCCGGCGGTGCAGGACGTGGTGGGCTTCACCGGCGGCGGCGGCGGTCCCGGGGGCGGTTCGAGTAACTCCGCGTCGATCTTCCTCGGCCTCAAGCCCCTCTCGGAGCGCAAGGTCAGCAGCGACCAGATCATCGCGCGCCTGCGCGCGAAGCTGGCGAACATCGCCGGCGCGCGGTTGTTCCTGCAGTCGGTGCAGGACATCCGCGCCGGTGGCCGGCAGTCCAACTCGCAGTACCAGTACACGCTGCTGGCCGACACGCTGGAGGACCTCAACACCTGGACGCCAAGGATCACCGCGGCGCTCAAGAACGTGCCGGAGCTGCAGGACGTCAATTCCGACCAGCAGGACAAGGGCCTGGACATCGCGCTGAGCATCGATCGCAGCACTGCCGCCAGGCTCGGCGTCAGCACCTCGCAGATCGACAACACGCTGTACGACGCATTCGGCCAGCGCCAGGTTTCCACCATCTACAATGACCTGAACCAGTACCACGTGGTCATGGAAGTGGCGCCCGGGTTCTGGCAGAGCCCCGACACGCTCAAGGACGTGTACGTCAGCACCGCGGGCGGTGCGGTCAGCGGCAGCGAGGCCACGGCGGCGGTGGCGGGCACCACCGTGCTGACCGACGCCTCAGGCAAGGCCATCACCGGGCTGGACACATCATCGGCGCAGAACCAGGCGCTGAACCAGCTCACCAACAGCGCGCGCGGTGGCGCTTCCACGGGCGCATCGGTGAGCACCAAGCTCGAGAGCATGGTGCCGCTCGCGGCCTTCAGCCAGTACGGTCCGGGGCTCACGCCGCTGTCGATCAATCACCAGGGACCGTTCGTCGCCACGACCTTCTCGTTCAACCTGCCGGCGGGCGAATCGCTGGGCACGGCGATCGCCGCCATCCAGAACACCATGCGGAGCCTGCGCGTGCCGGTGTCGGTGCACGGCTCGTTCGCCGGCACCGCGCGCGTGTTCCAGCAGTCGCTGTCGAGCGAGCCGTGGTTGATCCTGGCGGCCGTGCTCGCCGTCTACATCGTGCTGGGAATCCTGTACGAGAGTTACTTCCATCCCATCACCATCCTCTCGACGCTGCCGTCGGCCGGCGTTGGTGCGGTGATCGCGCTGCTGGTGTTCGGTACGGAGTTCAGCCTGATCGCACTGATCGGCGTGATCCTGCTGATCGGCATCGTGAAGAAGAACGCCATCATGATGATCGACGTGGCGCTGGAGACGCAGCGCGCGGGCCACCTGAGCGCGCACGATGCGATCTACCACGCCTGCCTGCTGCGCTTCCGCCCGATCATGATGACCACCCTGGCCGCGTTGCTGGGCGCGCTGCCGCTGGCGCTGATCACCGGCAATGGCGCCGAGATGCGTCAGCCGCTGGGCATCTCGATCGTCGGCGGCCTGCTGGTGAGCCAGCTGCTGACGCTCTACACCACGCCGGTGGTGTACCTGTACCTGGATCGCTTCGGCGCCTGGTGCCACAGCTTGAGGACGCGTCGCCAGCCCGCGCCGCAACCCTCCGGAGCCTGAAGACGCGCCGCGCCGGAGCTTCCGCATTTCCTACGAGCAAGTAGGACAACCGGCAGTTGCCATCCCCCGGCCACTCAAGGACATTGCTTTCAGCCATGGATGAGCCGAAGAAAGCCGCGCCGGCGGTGTTGTTGCCCCGCGAGATCTGCCTGTTTCTGGACCTCGATGGCACCTTGATCGATTTCGCCGACCATCCGCGCGATGTGCGCGTCGACGGCCTGCTCATCGAATCGCTGCAGGAGCTGCAGGCCGCGCTGGAGGGCGCGCTGGCCCTGATCAGCGGCCGCCGCATCGCTGAAATGGACCGCATCCTCCATCCGCTGCGCCTGCCCGCAGCCGGCGTCCACGGGCTGGAGCGGCGCGACGCGCAGGGTATGCTGCACCAGTCGGGCGTGGAGGAGAGCGAGCTGCACGCGGCGCGGGTCGCGCTCACGCAGATGGCATCGGCGCATCCGGGCCTGCTGATCGAAGACAAGGGCTCGGCGCTGGCGGTGCATTTCCGTGCCGCGCCGCATCTCAAGGAGCAGGTGTACGCGCTGGTGCCGGCCATCGTGGCGCCGCTGTCGCCGCGTTACGAACTGCTGCGCGGGGATATGGCGCTCGAGATCAAGCCTGCCGCGTGCGACAAGGGACTCGCGGTGGAGTCCTTCATGGCGGAGGCGCCTTTCAAGGGGCGCCGGCCGGTGTACGTGGGCGATGACATCACCGACTACGACGCCTTCAGCGCCGTCGAGAATCACGCGGGCGTGACGGTGGCCGTGGGCACGCGCGTCCATGCGCAGTGGCAACTGGCCGACCCGGCCGCGGTGCTGGACTGGTTGCGCAGGATCACACAGGCGGGTGTCAGGCATGGCTGAGCAGAGCGGGCAGAACCTCGACCTGGGCGTGATCGGC
Organism: Steroidobacteraceae bacterium; assembly: GCA_035499515.1. GTDB lineage: Bacteria > Pseudomonadota > Gammaproteobacteria > Steroidobacterales > Steroidobacteraceae > FEN-1191. The sequence continues at coordinate 50,846 of DATJYR010000010.1, forward strand.
AACTGCGAAGTGTCCGCGCTGGTGGATCGCAGTGCCAGCATCGTGTGGATGTGCCTGCCCAAACCCGACGGCGACCCGGTGTTCTCCGCGTTGCTGCAGCCCGATCTCGGCCGCGCGAGCCGCGGCGTGTTCGCGATCGACATGATCGACCTCGCGCGCACCGAGCAGCGCTACCTGCGCAACACCGCCATCCTGGAAACCGTGCTGCACGATGCGCGCGGCGGCAGCATCCGCGTCACCGATTTCTGTCCGCGCTTCCGGGCCCGCGGCCGCACATTCCGGCCCATGACGCTGGTGCGCCTGATCGAGCGGGTGGCCGGCCGCCCGCTGTTCAGCGTGCGCCTCAAGCCCACCAGCCACTACGGCGCCCACGACGCGGTGGTCACCAGCGGCAGCCACCACCTGAGTTTCGCCGGCGTCGACCTGCGCTATCGCGTCACCACCGACGCTTCGATCAGCGCGCTGCTCGAGGACCGTCCGGTGATGATCGAGGAATCGCTGAGCTTCGTGCTGGGCCCGGACGAGACCGTGGAGGAAACTCCCGCCGGCCTGGTGCGGCATTTCCTCGAGGAGACGCGGCAGTACTGGCAGGACTGGGTGCGCACGCTGGCCGTGCCCGTCGACTACCAGCTCGAAGTGATCCGCGCCGCCATCACGCTCAAGCTGTGCACTTACGAAGACACCGGTGCGGTGATGGCCGCGCTGACCACGTCGATCCCGGAAAGCCGCGGCAGCGGGCGCACTTGGGACTACCGCTATTGCTGGCTGCGCGACGCGTACTTCGTGATCCAGGCGCTGAACCGGCTGGGCGCGACGCGCACCATGGAAGGCTACCTGCACTACATCGACCACATCGTGGCACGCTCCAGTTCGCGCGACCTGCAGCCGCTCTATCGGCTCACGGGCGATACGCAGGTGGCGGAGCGCTGCCTCGATTCGCTGCCCGGCTACCTGGGCATGGGTCCGGTGCGGGTGGGCAACCAGGCGGCCGAACAGATCCAGTACGACGTGTACGGCTCGGTGATCCTCGCGGCCACGCAGCTGTTCTTCGACGAGCGGCTGGTGCGTCCCGGTGAACATGCGCTGTTCCAGCAACTGGAAAGGCTCGGCGAGCGCGCCGCCGCGGTGTACGAGCTGCCGGATGCGGGTCCGTGGGAATTCCGCGGCACCGAGCACGTCCACACGTTCTCGGCCGCGATGTCGTGGGCGGCGTGCGATCGCCTGGCGCTGATCGCATCGCGATTGTCGTTGCCGGAGCGCGCCCGGCACTGGCGGGAGCGGGCCGACGCCATGCGCGAACGCATTCTGACGCGCGCCTGGAGCGCCAAGGTCAACGCGTTCTCCGCCGCGTTCGACGGCGAACAGCTCGACGCGGCGCTGCTGCTGCTGCCGGAGCTGGGACTGCTGCCCGCCACCGATCCGAGGTTCAAGGCCACGCTGGCGGCCATCGGCAGCGAACTGCGCTCCGGCGACCTGCTGTTCCGCTATCGCCACAGCGACGATTTCGGCAGGCCCGAAGCGGCGTTCCTGGTGTGCGGGTTCTGGTACGTCAACGCGCTGGTGGCAGCGGGACAGTGCGAGGAGGCGCGTGAGCATTTCGCGCAGCTGCTCAGGCGCCGCAACCATCTCGGACTGCTGTCGGAGGACGTCGATCCCGCCACGGGCGAGCTGTGGGGCAACTTCCCGCAGACCTACAGCATGGTCGGTGTCATCAGCTGCGCGCTGCGCATCAGCAGGCACTGGGAAGAGGTGCTGTGATCCGCGGGCTGTTGATCCGCTACCTGCTCCCCATCGCAGGTGCGGTGAGCCTCGTGGCGTTCGTGGGTGTGCCCTATCTCGACCGGCTGCTGTCCGGCTGGTTCCGCTCGGACGTCGAACTGCGTGCACGACTGCTCATGAACCCGATGGAGGAACGCCTCGCGGATCTGCTGGAGCGGCGCAACCTCGACGAGGCGCAGGCGTACCTGTCGCGGGTCGCCGGCGATGAACGCCTGCTCGGCGCCGTGGTGTGCGACCGCGCCGGCAAGGCGGTGATCCAGACCGACATGGTGCCCTCGGTGGTCAAGTGCGACGCGGCCACCGGGGCCGCTGCCAGCGACAGCACCGTGACGCAGGCCCCTTCCGGGCTCATCGAGATTTCGCGCTTTTCCATGAACAGCACCTCGGGCAAGCCCTACCGGGTGTTGCTGGTCCACGACCTGAGCTTCATCAACCGCCGCCAGACCACGGCGCGCAACCTGGTGCTGGCCAGCGCGGCCTTCGCGGCGGTCGCACTCGCGGTGCTGGTGGGTCTTGCGATCCGCATCCTGCTCAATCGCTGGATCCGGCTGCTGCTGGGCGACATCCGCAGCAAGCGCTTCCTCGACGACGCGCATTCCTCGCACGCCTCCACGCCCGTGTTGGCGCGGGTGCGCGAGGTGATGAAGGAGCTGGAAGCGACGCAGCGGCTCGAAATCGAATTCCACGAGAACTGGACGCCCCAGGCGCTGCAGCAGGTGGTGCGCGAGCAGCTGCAGGGCACGCCGATGATGGTGGTCTCCAATCGCGAGCCCTACATCCACTCGCTGGACCGCAACGGCAATCCGCGCGTGCAGGTCCCGGCCAGCGGCATGGTCACCGCCATCGAACCGATCATGCGCGCCTGCTCGGGCACCTGGGTGGCGCACGGCAGCGGCGATGCGGACCGCGCGGTGGTCGATCGCAACGATCACGTGCAGGTGCCCCCCGACGATCCCAGCTACACGCTGCGGCGTGTGTGGCTCTCGGCCGAAGAGGAAGAGGGCTACTACTACGGGTTCTCGAACGAGGGGTTGTGGCCGCTGTGCCATCTCGCCTACGTGCGGCCCGCGTTCCGCGAGAGCGACTGGCGCTATTACGTCAGCGTCAACGGTCGCTTCGCCGATGTCGTCGCGCAGGAGTCGGGCGGCAAGGGATCGGTGATCCTGATCCAGGATTTCCACTTCGCGCTGCTGCCACGGCTGATCCGCGAGCGCGGCGTCAAGGCCACCATCGCGCTGTTCTGGCACATCCCCTGGCCCAACGCCGAAACCTTCGGCGTCTGTCCGTGGAAGAACGAGCTCCTCACGCACATGCTCAGCGCCGACATCCTGGGGTTCCACACGCGCTACCACTGCCAGAACTTCCTCGCCACCGTCGATCGCTACATCGAGTGCCAGATAGACCAGGAGCAGATGACGGTGACGCTGCAGGGCCACGTGTGCCGGGTCACGGCCTATCCGATCTCGATCGAATGGCCGCCGCAGCGCCTTGCGCGAGTGGCCGCGGCCGATGCCGCGCGCACCACCGTGCATGAGCGGCTGGGGCTGGCGCCGGAACTCAAGCTCGGCGTGGGGGTGGAGCGCTGGGATTTCACCAAGGGCATCATCGAACGCTTCCTGGCGCTGGAAACGCTGTTCGACAGGAATCCGAAATGGCGCGGCAAGCTGAGCTTCCTGCAGGTGGCGGCGCCTTCGCGCAGCAAGTTGCCCGCCTACCAGGCCCTGCAACAGCAGACGCTGGCGGAGCTGCAACGCATCAACGACAAGTTTGGCACACCCGAATGGAAACCCATCCTGCTCATCGGCGAGCACCAGCAGCCCGAGCAGGTGTTCGAGCTGTATCGCGCCGCCGATTTCTGCCTGGTCAACAGCCTGCACGATGGCATGAACCTGGTCGCGAAGGAATTCGTCGCGGCGCGCGAGGATGAAGACGGCGTGTTGATCCTGAGCAATTTCGCCGGCGCATCGCGCGAACTGGTGGAGGCGTTGCTGGTCAATCCCTTCGATGTCACCGCGACCGCCACCGCGATCCTCGCGGCGCTGGACATGCCGCGCGACGAACGCCGCAAGCGCATGCAGCTCATGCGGCGCACGGTGGCCGAGAACAATGTGTATCGCTGGGCGGGGCGGATGCTGATGGACGTCTCGCGCATCCGGCAGCGGCAGACGCTGCGCAACTGGGGCCCTGGTTCCTGACAAGGTGCCCCCGGAAAAAGTGCGGCGGCAGTTGCCTGCCGCCGCCCCTTCGCACCGACCATGCCGGGCTACTTGCTGCTCTGGTTGGCGGCAGCCCCGGCGTTCTGGCCATGGCTGGCGGAAGCGCCGCCGCTGGTGGTGCTGCCCGTCGAGCCGCTGGCCGAACCGCTGCTCGCCGAACCTGCGGCGCCCAGCTGAGGTGTCACGGACAGGGAGGAGGAGTCGAGTCCGGCGGCGCCGTCGGCAGCGCCATTCGCGCCGGCGCTGGAGGTGGCGGAGGCGCCGTTCACGGCCGTGCTGCCCTGGGCGGTCGAGTTCGCAGCGGCAGACTTGGCGGTGTCAGACGTGGACTGCACCTTGTTCCTGGCGGCCTGCGCCGTGTCCTGCGCTCTGTCGCGCGCCCTGCCCACCGTGTTGGTGACGGGCGTGGTGTCCAGCGTCGGTGATGCGGCGATGTTGCCGTTGGCCGCGCCCGAGAGCACGCCCTGGCTGTAGCCGCCCGACAGCGCGCCGCCGCCCGCCAGGCCGTTGGTCGCGCCACCCGCGATGCCACCGATCAGGCCGCCGGCGTGCGCCATCGAGCCCAGTGAAAACGTGGCGGCGATGAGCAGCGAAGCTTTGAGGTTCTGAGTCTTCATGATGATTCTCCGGTTGACCAGCCGCGGACAATCCGTGGCCTTTGCTGGTACAACGCCCGGGGGCGGCGGTTTCTTCCCCCGGCCGGAAAATTCCTATGGCTGTTTTATGTCCAATGCGGCGCTGGGCGCGACGCGTGCGAGTTCGCCCACCACGCCGTATCCATAAGTGTTGTCCCGCGCCTTCGAGCCTGCGTGCACGGCCTGCGCGGCGAGCTGCTGCACAGCGCTCTGCGCACTGCCGACATCGGGGTGATCGCCCATGCGCAGCGCCAGCAGGCCTGCGACCACAGGCGCCGCATAAGAAGTGCCGCGCACGGATGCATAACCTGACAGCAGCGCAGCGGCTGCCATGTCGGCGCCCGGTGCGGCGAAGCTCACCTGTCTGCCGCGTGCGGCTTCGAGCAACACGTGATCGTGCGCATCGACCGCAGTGACGCCAATCACGCCCGCGTACGAGGCTGGATACAGTGGTGGCGCCGCCGGTCCATCGTTGCCGACGGCGGCTACGAGCAGATGACCGCTGGCCAGCAGGCGCCTGACGAGTTGCTCCAGCAGTCCATTGGCGGGGCCCACCAGGCTGATGTTGATCACCGGCACCTGTTGCTGCGCGAGCCACGCCAGCGCCTGCGCGATCGCCGTCACCGAGCCCCCCGTGGGCCGACCGCAATACACATCCGCCGCCAGCAGTCCCGCGCCGGGCGCCGCGCCGTGGAAATGCGCTGCGTTGCCGATCAGCAGCGATGCCGTCGCGGTGCCGTGCGCCGTGGGCAGGGATTGTCCGTTGCAGCCCCAGGTCTGCACTTTCGAAGCGGCAAACACTGGATGCGAGGTTTCAACGCCGCTGTCGACGAGTCCGATCCGCAGCTGCGCGTTGGCTGTCACTGCAGCGGACGGCGCGGCAGTCACCGGCGTCGCAGCGTCGTTCGCGGCGGATTCGCCCGAGGGCATGTACACGTGGTTGAAGTCGTAACTGCCGTTCGGATCCAGCCTGCGCAGTTGCCGCAGCGCTGCGTTGGTCCTGCGGCCAGCAGGGACCTGCAGCGTGACCATGCGCAGGCCCACGCCGTCGAGTGTCTGATCGTCGAGGGTCGTGAAGCCCGCGGCACGCGCCGCAGTGAGCGCCGCGTCGCTGGGCGACACCGCGACGATCTGGCTTCTCAGGATGGGTGCGCCGGCAGGATCGGCTTCCAGCGTCGTGCGGTTGTTCGCCAGCAAGGTGCGGATCTGCGTGAGCCGCCGGGCAGCCTGCGCCGTGCTGCTGAGCTGCGAATTCGCCGTATCGATGACCGCGCCCAGGGGCGCCGTCACAGCCGCTACCGCCGGCGCCACGGGCAAGGCCGGCAGTGTGGGCACAGCAAGCTGCGCCGCGGCAGCGACGGTGGCGCCCATGGCCGCCGTGGCGGCCAGGGCCACTCCCGCAATGTGCCTCAGGGCTGACTTTTTCATCTGCATGGTCATGATAACGTCGCAGCCGCCGGATCCGTCCGTGTCTGTGAACCAGTTATGGAAGAAAACCAGGGGGTGCGTCGTTTGAGTGACATGGGACAGGAACTGCTCGGGTTGCTGCCCAGGTTGAGGCGTTTCGCGCGCGCCTTGACGCGCCACGAGGCCGACGCGGACGACCTGGTTCAGCTCGCCATCGAGCGGGCCCTGCAACACCAGGCGCAGTGGCAGGCGGACACCAGCCTGGATCGCTGGATGTACCGCATCGTGCGCAACGCCTGGATTGACGAAGTCCGCGCGCGTCGTCGCCGTGGCGCCCAGCTGGACGTCGACGAATTCGCGGACTTCGTGCCGGGCGAGGGCGGCGACGCGCTCACCGACGCGCTGTCGGTGCAGGCGGCGATGGCGCGCCTGCCCGAAGAGCAGCGCACGGCGGTGAGCCTGGTGCTGGTGGAGGGGCTTTCATACAAGGAGGCGGCGGAGGTCATGCAGGTCCCGATCGGAACGCTGACCAGCCGCCTCGCGAGAGGGCGCGAAGCCCTGCAGCAGTTGCTGGGCGGTGCGCCGGGAGCGAATCATGCGAGTGGATGACGAACTGTTGATGGCCTTCGCGGACGGCGAGCTCGATGCAGAGCAGGGCGCCGCCGTCGAACGCGCCGTGGCCGCGGATCCCGCGCTGGCCGCACGGCTCGCGCAGCATCGCAAGCTGCAAGGCAGCCTGCGGGCTGCATTCGATGGCGTGCTCAGCGAGCCGGTGCCGGAGCGGTTGCTGCAGGCGCTGCAATCGAACGCCTCCTCCACGCCGACGTCGCGCTCGCCCGCGGTGCGCGGGCAGGCGGCGCGCGCCCACCCGCGCGGCGGACTGCGCCAGTGGCTGGATCGGCAGCGCGCGCGGCTCCCGGGTGGCTGGGCGTGGCCGCAAGTGTCAGCCGTGGCCGCGAGCCTCGCCATTGGCGGAGTGATCGGCATGCTGGCGATGAACAGCCGGGACGCCGGTTTGATCGGCAACCGCTCCGGTCAGCTGCTGGCGCGCGGCGCGTTGACTGCCGCGCTGGATTCACAGCCATCGGGCGCAACCGGCACCGCCATCCAGCTCAACGCGAGTTTCCGCGACAAGGCGGGCGAATATTGCCGCACTTTCGTGATCAGCGACGCGGGTTCGATGGCGGGCGTCGCCTGCCATCGCGGCGACGACTGGCGGGTCGACGTGTTGAGTGCCACAGGCCCGGCGCAGGGTGGCGGTTTCCGGCAGGCCGGCAGCGAACTGCCGGCCGCCGTGCTCGGTCGCGTCACGGAGCAGATCGAGGGCGAGCCGCTCGACGCGGCGGCCGAGAAGCTGGCGCTGGAGCGGCACTGGCGCTAAGGCTGCGGGCCGAACCGCCGCCGGATGAGGTAGTCCACCGACAGCTTGCCGGGGCCACGGCACACCAGCACCAGCAGCATCGCCGCCCACTGGATGTGCGTGGGCCAGGCCTGCGGATACACGAACACTTCGATCACCGTCGTCATGCCGAGCAGCACCAGTGCAGCCGGACGCGTCAGGAAGCCCAGCACCAGCAGCACCGGCGTGGTGAGCTCGATGGTCGCGCCGATGTGCGCCGCCAGGTCCGGGGGCAACAGCGGCACTTTGTATTCGTCCTCGAACAGCTGCAGCGTCGCGTCCCAGTTGGCGATCTTGGTCTGGCCAGAATTCCAGAACACCGTCGCCACCGCGAAGCGCAGCGGCAGCGCGAGCAGCGTGTAGGGCACGCGATCCAGCCACGCGATGACGCTGCCGATGCGGGCGTTGAATGATGAGCCAGTCATGTGCCTACTCCCCTGCGATCGTTCATGGATTCTGTCGGTACTGCACGAACCGGCCGCGCACCAGGTGATCGGCCAGCAGCGCCTGCAACGTCACCGCGTCGCCGGCCAGCGCCGCATGCAGCGGCGCGCCTTCGCACAGCAACCGCGTGAACTGCCACGCTTCCGGTTGCAGCCGCCGCACCTGCACGCCGGTGGTATCGCGCTCCACCAGCAGCAGCACCGCGTCGCCGGTGAGCGTCAGCGCTGCCAGCGCAGCGTCGTCCGCGTTGAGCACCGCATTCCAGATCACGTCCGCGGGCGTCGCGAGCTGCAGCAGCGTGAGCGCAGGATGCGGCACGAACCTCAGATGGGGCAGCGCCGCCTCACCCAGCCCCGTGAGCTGCGCGAGCCCGATTCCCGCCGCGTCTTCGGCATGCAGCGCACGGTTGACGGCCCATTCGAGTTCAGCCACGTCACCCAGGTACGGCAGTCCCGCAGCCGGCGCGAAGCCGCGCAGGAACGCCGGGAACCGCGCCCCGTATTCATTCAGATAGGCGCTGGTGGGTGGTTGCGCGGCGATGAACTGTCGCGCGGCGCCCTCGAAGAATTCGTCGCCCACCAGCCGCTGCACGGCCGGGAAGGACAGGCGCAGCGCGCTGACGAGCGTGCTGAAGCAGGTATTGCGGTAGATCGACAGGCGCTGCAGCCAGTGCGGCTGCGTCGGCAAGGGCTCATCGCCCAGCAGCAGACCCTGCAGCTCGCGTTGTGTCTCAAGCAGCGTTGGCATGGGCGGGCGTCAAGGTTGCGAGCGCGGCCGTGGCCTGCGCGGCTTCATCCACCAGCACCTCGAAGGCGGGGATCTCGGTATCCCATTCAATCAGCGTCGGCGTGGCGCCGAAGCGGCGCAGCGCTTTTTCATACAGCGCCCACACTTCAGGCGCGACACGCGAGCCATGGTCGTCGATGCGGATCGTACGGCCGTCGGGCAGTTCACGCACCGCGTGGCCGGCGAGGTGGATTTCGCCCACCGCTGCCGCAGGCAGGGCATCGAGGTAGGTCTGCGGCTCCCAGCCATGGTTGCTCGCGCTCACGAAGATGTTGTTGACGTCGCAGAGGATGCCGCAGCCGGTGCGCGCGGACACCGCGGCCATGAATTCCCACTCCGGGATCGTCGAATGCGGAAACTGCAGATAGGTGGAAGGGTTCTCGACCAGGATGCGCCGCTGCAGGGTGTCCTGCGTCTGCACGACATGACGGCACACCACATCGAGCGCTTCCTCGGTCATGGGCAGCGGCAGCAGATCGGCCAGGTACTGGCCGCCGACCACGCTCCACGACAGGTGCTCGGACACGAGTCCCGGCTCGAGCTGCCGCACCAGCTCCGCGATGCGCGCCAGGTGCCGCAGGTCCAGGCCTTCGGCGCTGCCGAGCGAAAGACCGACGCCGTGCAACGCGACCGGATAGTCGCGCCGCACGGCGTCGAGATGCCGCCGCACGGTACCACCGCCGAAATAGTTTTCGGCGTGGACTTCGAACCAGGACACGGGGGGTCGTGTCTGCACCACCTGCTCGTGATGCGGGAAGCGCAGCCCGATGCCCGCGGTGGCGGGAATCAGGACGTCCTGGCTGGCACTGTGGGCGGCGTCGACCAAGCGCTTCGCCTTACATCGCCTTCATCGAGCCGCCGGCGATCTTGGCGCAATCGCCGGCCGGGAGCAGCACGAACGACTTCGGATCGCGCGCGCTGGTTGCCTGGCCCGCGCAGGAGTGCGCGCCTTCGGCGCAATCGTTCTTGGCGGCGGCATTGATGCCGTAGCACTTCTCGAGCTTGTCCTTCATGGCGCGCGCCATGTTGTCCTTCACCACCTGCGGCGTTTCCGCGGCACGGACCGGCGCCTGCAGCGCGACGGCGAGGCCCAGGGCGGCGGTGAAAGTCGAAGCAGCCAGTGCATAGCGATTCATGATGTTCCCCTTGGAGTTGTGACGGAAGAAGCCAGCCCTGGTATCCGGGCTACACGGGTAAGTTCGACATCGCCGCGAAAAGGTTACACTGCCGATCGTGCCGACCGAATCTACCTTCGACGCCAGGGATCAGGCTTGGGCGCAGCTCATGGTGGCGGCGCAGGCGGGTGATCGTCGCAGCTACGAACGGCTGTTGCGCGAAATCACGCCGTTCGTGCGCGGGCTGGTGCGGCGTCACTGCAACAACCACCATGACATCGAGGAGATGGTCCAGGACACCCTGCTGGCCGTGCACCGTGTACGCCAGACGTATGACCCGGCGCGGGCGTTCTTGCCCTGGCTGGCGGCCATTGCGGCCCGGCGTGGCATCGATGGCCTGCGGCGCCGCATCCGCATCGCGCGGTTCGAGACCCCGGAGGCGGGCGTCTATGAAACCTTTGGCGATGCCGCCGCGAATAACGATATGGACGGCGTGCGTTCCGCGCAGGAGGTCGAGGCGTTGCTGCAACACCTGCCGCCGCGGCAGCGGGAGGCGCTGGAGGCGCTGAAGCTCAGGGAATTGAGCCTGGTGGAGGCGGCTGCGGCGTCGGGCCAGTCGGTGGCGGCGCTGAAAGTGAACACCCACCGCGCCCTCAAGTCGCTGCGTGCGCTGTTCGGGAGCGGTGGGCTGGATGAGCCGAAAGGATGACAGCTGAGGTGGAAGCGTTGGACGAAACGGAGCGGCTGATCGATTCGCTGGGCGCGGAACTCCGGCCTGTGCGGCGCCTGGCGCCCCCGGCGCGGCGCGCGCTGCGCTGGCTGCTGGTCGTGGCCCTGGTGGCGCTCGCGCTCATCCTGCGCTTCGCGCATCTCGATATCGTGGCGCAGCGGCTGGCGCAGCCGCGCATCGCGCTGGAATGCCTGGCGACGGCGCTGACGGGTGTGGCCGCGATCTTCGCGGCTTTCATCCTGTCGGTGCCGGGACGCTCCTCGCGCTGGGCCTGGCTGCCGGTGCCGCCGTTGCTGCTGTGGCTGGGAGCGAGCGGCCTCGGCTGCCTGAAGAACGGCCTGAGCCTGCACGGTCCCGCCGGCTTTTTTGGCGATAGCGTGCACTGCCTGATGTTCATCGCCGGCGCCAGCGTGCCCATGGCGGCCGGGTTGTTCTGGATGCTGAGGCACGCCCGCCCGCTGGCTCCCTTGCCCGTGGCGGCGCTGGGGACACTCGGCGTGGCGGCCACCGCAGCGTTCATCCTGCAGTTCTTCCATCCTTTCGACGTGACCGTGATCGATCTCGCGCTGCACCTGGCAGCCGTGGCGATCGTGATGGGCGTGGGGCTGCTGCTGCGGCGGCCATTGCTGGCCGCCACGTAGACTCCACCCGCTGCCGTCGGGCTATTTTTTCCGGGCCGCGGCCTTGCGGGCGGGACGGCGCTTCATGGCCGCCTTTTTCTTCTTCCCCCGCGGCTTCACGCCCTTGCGCTTTGGCTTGCTCGCCGGCTTCGACTTGCCCGCGACTTTGCGCTTCATGGCCGGCTTGGCCTTGGTCTTCGTTTTGGCTTTGGCTTTGGCTTTGGGCTTGGGCTTCGGGGCCGCCGCCGGCTTGGCCGGCGCTGCCGCGGGTTTGGCCGCCGGTGGCGCTTCATGTACCGCGAATGACGCGCCCTGTGCATCCACCCCCATCACGATCCAGCCGCCACCGGGCACCTGGTGCGGTTCCTGGGTCACGCGGCCGCCCGAGGCCTTGATGAGTCCCGCCACCTGCCTGGCGTCGCTGACATCGGAATAGGAAAGCCAGACTGGCGGGCCGGACACGTCAGGCGCGCTCTTGTACAGGCCGCCCAGATCCTTGCCACCCTTGCCGAAGATGTAATAGGTGCCATGCGCGCCCATGTCCATGCGGCGCGATTCGGTCCAGCCGAACAGCGTGCCGTAGAACTTCAGGCTCGCTTCGGGATCGGCGCTGGCCAGCTCGTGCCAGCAGAAATCGCCCGGCAGCGGCGCAGCAGGAGCGGGCATTTCCGTCGCCGGCTTGTGGACGCCGAAACAGGCGCCCTGCGGGTCCATGAGGACGGCGATGCGCCCGACCTTGGGGATGTCCATTCCGCCCTTCATCACCTTGGCGCCGAGCTTCACGGCCGCGTTCACCGTGGCGTCGACGTCGGGGGTACCGATATAGGCCAGCCAGTTCGACGTCCCGCCCATGGCACGCACCTCGTCGGTCATCTTCATGACGCCGGCGATGGGCATGCCGCCCGCCATGAACAGCGTATAGCTGGGATCCGCGTCCCAGGGCTCGGCTTTCCACTTGATCAGCTTGGAATAGAAGGCCGATGCACCAGCCGGATCGGCGGTCATCAGTTCGTGCCAGACAAAGGATCCGCGATAGCCAGCGTCCACGTTGCCCTCCGGATGATTGAAGCCGCGCAGCTGCGCGGCCAAGGATGATAACCACACGCTTGCCGTTCCTGACAAGTGTTGTGGTAGGCTGCAAGCGAAATGATTTCGCGCATGCTCGTTCCCGCTCCCGCCGACCGCCGCCCGCTGCGGTCGCTGACGCTGCTGCTGCGCCGCTAGGCGCATCCACCCCGCGCCACCGGTCGGCGCCCACCAGACCGGAACTCCCAGACCCCGACACCAGCGGGGAAAATCCGTCCGTCGATTGAGCGAGTAGCGCCATGCTGAGAGACCCTGCGACCAAGTACCGCCCCTTCACCGCGGTCGACCTGCCCGACCGCCGCTGGCCCACGCGCCGCCTCGCGGCGCCGCCCATCTGGATGTCCACCGACCTGCGGGACGGCAACCAGGCGCTGTTCGAGCCCATGGACGCGGCGCGCAAGCTGCGCATGTTCCGGCAGCTCGTGGCCATCGGTTTCAAGGAGATCGAAGTGGCATTCCCGGCGGCATCAGAGACCGACTTCGGCTTCGTGCGCCAGCTCATCCGTGAGCAGCTGGTGCCGCAGGACGTCACCATCGAAGTGCTCACCCAGGCGCGTCCGGCGCTGATCGAGCGCAGCATCGAATCGCTGCTGGGCGCGCGACGCGCCATCGTGCATGTCTACAACGCCACGGCCGCGAACTTCCGGCGGCTGGTGTTCCAGATGGATCGCCAGGGCGTGCGCGAACTGGCGGTGGCCAGCACCCGCCAGATCAAGGCGCTGACGGCGCGCCATCCCGAGACCGAATGGGTGTTCCAGTACAGCCCCGAAACCTTCACCGCCACCGAGCTTGAATTCTCGCTGGAGGTCTGCAACGCCGTGGTGGATGCGTGGGATCCGGACCCGGCGCACAGGATGATCCTGAACCTGCCCGCCACGGTGGAGCTGGGCACGCCCAACCACTACGCCGACCAGATCGAGTGGATGCACCGGCGGCTCGCGCGGCGCGACTCGATCGTGCTCAGCGTCCACCCGCACAATGATCGCGGCACGGCGGTGGCGGCGGCGGAACTGGCGCTGCTGGCGGGCGCGGAGCGGGTCGAAGGCTGCCTGTTCGGCAACGGCGAGCGCACCGGCAACGTCGACCTGGTGACGCTGGCGCTGAACCTCTACACCCAGGGCATCGACCCGGGCCTCGATTTCTCGCCCATCAATGACATCGTGCGCACCGTGGAGCATTGCAACCAGCTGCCGGTGCATCCGCGCCATCCGTACGCGGGCGATCTGGTGTTCACCGCCTTCTCGGGTTCGCACCAGGATGCGGTGAAAAAAGGCATGGCGGCGCAGTCAGCGGCAGGGTTGTGGGAAGTGCCGTACCTGCCGGTGGATCCGGTCGACCTCGGGCGCAGCTATGAATCGGTGATCCGCATCAACAGCCAGTCCGGCAAAGGCGGCATCGCCTACCTGCTGGAGCGCGATTACCAGCTCGTGCTGCCACGGCGCCTGCAGATCGAATTCAGCCAGATCGTGCAGGCGCGCACCGACGCCAGCGGGCGCGAGCTGAGCGCGGCGCAGTTGTGGGAACTATTCGGCGGCGCGTATCTGGCGGATGGGGCGCCGCTGCAGTATGTCGATCACCAGTTGCGGCGCGATGGCGAGGGTGGCGAGCGGCTCGAACTGCGCCTGCGGCGCGACGGCGTGGAGCTGGAGGTTGCGGGACGCGGTTCAGGACCGGTGGATGCGCTGGTCGACGCGTTGCGCGGGGCGCTCGGGCGATCGCTCACGCTGGTCTCGTTCGAGCAGCATTCGCGGGGCGCGGGCAGTGGCGCGCAGGCGGTGGCTTATGTCGAAATCGCGACCGCGCCGGGCGCTCCGGCGGTGTTTGGCGTGGGGCTCCACGCCAGCCTCGTCACGGCCTCGGTGATGGCCATCATTTCCGGTGTGAATCGTGCTGCAGCGCAAGAAAAAGCGCTTGTCAGTTGATTGCAATGGAGTTTTGCACCGAGTAAAAAAATGCAGAAGGTAATGCAAGTGGCTGTTTTTGGGAGATATTTTTGGACGCGACCGCTTTTGTGTCGCACAAGGCGCTGGTATGTGCTCTCGGTAATGTGAATGTAACGAACAGTTCACTTTACAAACCAAAAGAAAGGTCTAAGATGGCACCCATGGATGAAGTCCGGCGCCCGCCGGACGGACTCCAGAAAGTCGTGGAACAAGACCCCCCCCGTTTCCACGCAATACCTCAAGCCCCGCTCTGCGGGGCTTTTTTTTTGCACCGTCCCGGTGAGCCCGCAGGCCTGCTGCACAGCGCGTGTGCGTTTGCGTTGCGGCGCCCGCGCTTGAGGCATCATGTGATGCATGTCCATTCACGTCGCCCTCAACCACGTCACCCACTATCGCTATGACCGCGATGTCGCGCTCGGACCGCAGCTGGTGCGGCTGCGCCCGGCGCCGCATTGCCGGACGCGCATCCTGTCGTACTCGCTGCGCGTGCGGCCCGAGCAGCATTTCATCAACTGGCAGCAGGATCCGCAGGCGAACTATCTCGCCCGCCTGGTGTTCCCGGAGAAAACCCGTGAATTCCGCGTCGAAGTGGACCTGGTCGCCGAGATGGCGGTGCTCAATCCGTTCGATTTCTTCCTCGCGCCGCACGCGGAGAAAACGCCCTTCCGTTACGCGCTGGAGGAAGTGCGCGAACTCGCGCCTTACCTGCTGGTCAAGCAGCCGCTGACACCGCTGTTCGCGGCCTATCTGGCGAGGATTGCGCGTGAGCCGCGGCGCACCGAGGACTTCCTGGTGGACCTGAACCGCCAGCTGTCGCGCGATGTGCGCTACCTGATCCGCATGGAGCCGGGCGTGCAGACGCCGGAGGAAACGCTGACGCGCGCCTCGGGCTCCTGTCGCGACACCACCTGGCTGCTGGTGCAGCTGCTGCGGCACCTGGGGCTTGCGGCGCGCTTCGTGTCGGGCTACCTGATCCAGCTCAAGCCCGACGTGAAATCGCTCGATGGGCCGAGCGGCGCGGCGCAGGATTTCACCGATCTGCATGCGTGGTGCGAGGTGTACCTGCCGGGCGCGGGCTGGATCGGCCTCGATCCCACCTCGGGCCTGCTCGCGGGCGAGGGGCACATCCCGCTGGCGTGCACGCCCGAGCCGGGCAGTGCGGCGCCGATCAGCGGCACCGTCGACCAGGCGGAGGTCGAATTCGAGCATTCCATGAGCGTGCAGCGCGTGTGGGAAGCGCCGCGTGTCACCAAGCCGTACACCGAGCAGCAATGGGCCGCGATCGAGGCGCTGGGCCACGCGGTGGACGATCGGCTCGAAGCCGACGATGTGCGGCTGACCATGGGCGGCGAGCCGACCTTCGTCGCCGCCGACGATCCCGACGGCGCGGAGTGGAACACGGCGGCGCTCGGGCCCACCAAGCGCAGGCTGGCGGCCGAGCTGTACCACCGCATGCGCGACCACTATGCGCCGGGCGGACTGGTGCACTTCGGGCAGGGCAAGTGGTACCCGGGCGAGCAATTGCCGCGCTGGTCGTTGAACTGCTACTGGCGTAAGGATGGCGACGCCATCTGGCACGAGCGCGACCTGATCGCCGACGAGCAGCACGACAGCGGCGCCGATGCGGACGCGGCCGGCGAGTTCCTGGCGCAGGTGGCGACGCGCCTGGGTCTCGACCCGCAGTACGTGTTCCCGGCATTCGAGGACGTGTTCTATTACCTGTGGCGCGAGCGCCGCCTGCCAGGCAACGTCGATCCGTTCGATTCGAAACTCGAGGACCAGCAGGAACGCGCACGGCTGATGAAAGTGTTCAGCCAGGGCCTGGATCACATCGCGGGCCAGGTGCTGCCGCTGTCGCGCACTGCGGGCGGTGACGCCTGGCAGACGGGACCCTGGTTCCTGCGCAGCGAGCGTTGCTACCTGCTGCCGGGCGATTCGGCCATGGGTTACCGGCTGCCGCTGGACTCGCAACCCTGGGTCACGGCCACCGATTACCCGTGGCTGCACGAAGCCGATCCCATGCAGGCGTTTCCGCCGCTGCCGGCGCACGCGCAGCTGGTGCAGCAGTTGCGCGATCCGTTGCGGGCCGAAAGCGAGGCGGATCGGGCAGCGCGGGAAGGCGCCACGGGCAATGCCGCCGCGCGCGCCGCCCTCAAGGTCGCGGCCGAAGCCGCGGTGCAACGTGCCGCGCAGCGCCAGCCGCTGGCCGGGCAGTCCGCTGGCTGGATCACGCGTACCGCGCTGTGCGCCGAGGCGCGCGATGGCGTGCTGTACCTGTTCATGCCGCCCACCCAGCGCACGGAGGAGTACCTCGAGATCGTGGCTGCGATCGAAGCCACGGCCGCCGACCTGAACCTGCCGGTGATGCTCGAAGGGTATGAACCGCCGCGCGACCCGCGGCTGCAGGTGTTCCGCATCACGCCGGATCCGGGCGTGATCGAAGCCAACGTGCATCCGGCGCAGAACTGGCCAGAGCTGGTGGAGCGCACCACGCACCTGTACGAAGCCGCGCGCCTGACCCGGCTGACCACCGAGAAATTCATGATGGACGGCCGCCACACCGGCACCGGCGGCGGTAACCACTTCGTGATGGGCGGCGCGACGCCGGCCGATTCGCCGTTCCTCAGGCGGCCCGACGTGCTCACCAGCCTGCTCGCGTACTGGCACAACCATCCTGCGTTGTCGTACCTGTTCTCGGGGCTGTTCATCGGGCCCACCTCGCAGGCGCCGCGCGTCGACGAAGCGCGCAACGATTCGCTGTACGAGCTCGAGATCGCCATGCAGCGCGTGCCGCCGCGCAGCGAGAATACGCCGCCCTGGCTCACCGACCGGTTGCTGCGCAACCTGCTGATCGACGTCAGCGGCAACACGCACCGCTCCGAGTTCTGCATCGACAAGCTGTATTCGCCCGACGGCACCACCGGCCGGCTTGGCCTGCTGGAGCTGCGCGCCTTCGAAATGCCGCCGCATGCGCAGATGAGCCTGTCGCAGCAGCTGCTGCTGCGCTCGCTGGTGGCGCGCTTCTGGCGCGAACCCTACCAGCCCGCGCGGCTCGCGCGCTGGGGCACCGAGCTGCACGATCGTTTCATGCTGCCGTACTTCGTGCAGCAGGACTTCCGGGACGTGGTGACCGAGCAGAACCAGGCGGGATTCCCGCTGGAGCTGGCGTGGTTCGCACCGCATTTCGAGTTCCGTTTTCCCAAGCACGGCGATTTCGCCACCCACGGCCTCGAACTCGAGCTGCGCCACGCGCTCGAGCCCTGGCATGTGATGGGCGAGGAGGGCGGGGCCGGCGGTGCCGTGCGTTATGTCGATTCGTCGGTGGAGCGTCTGCAGGTGAAAGTGGACGGCATGCCGCCGGATCGCTTCGCGCTGACCTGCAACGGGCGACGCATGCCGCTGCGGCCCACCGGCATCACCGGCGAGTTCGTGGCCGGCGTGCGCTATCGCGCCTGGTCGCCCGCCTCGGCGCTGCATCCGCATATCGGCGTGCAGGCGCCGCTGACCTTCGACCTGGTCGACACCTGGATGAACCGCTCGATGGGCGGCTGCCAGTACCACGTTACGCACCCGGGCGGACGCAACTACAGCACTTTCCCGGTCAACTCGTACGAAGCCGAAAGCCGCCGCCTGGCGCGCTTCTTCCGCATGGGGCACACCCCGGGTCGGGTGGTGGTGCCGCCGGAATCGACCAACATCGAATTTCCGTTTACTCTGGACCTGCGACGCAGCGGATAAGAAGCAGCAACAGGGCAATGGCGGCGAACCGACTGGAAATCTACCCGGGCAATCAGCAGCGGTACGACGAATTGCTGGAAAGCAACGGCAAGGTGCGCCACCACTGGCAGCCCTTGCTCGAGCACCTGGTGGCGGGCGGTCCGGAGTCGGTGCGGCGTGGCGTGGAGCTGGCGCGCCGCCTGGTCATCGAGAACGGCGTCACCTACAACGTCTACGCCGATCCGCAGGGCAAGGACCGGCCCTGGCTGCTCGATCCGCTGCCGCTGCTCATCGACGCCGAGCAATGGGCCGTCATCGAGCGGGGCGTCGCGCAGCGCGCGCGGCTGCTCAATGCGCTGCTGAGCGATTTCTACGGCCAGCAGCAGACCCTGGCCACGGGCGTGGTGCCGCCACAGCTGTTGTTCTCCCATCCCAATTACCTGTGGGCCAACCAGGGCGCGCGGCCACCGGGGGATGTCTGGCTGCATGTGTTCGCGGTGGACCTCGCGCGTGGACCGGATGGCCGCTGGTGGGTGCTGGCCGATCGCACGCAGACGCCTTCGGGACCGGGCTACGCGCTGGAGAACCGCCAGATCGTCGCGCGTGTGTTCCCGCGCCTGATCGACGAGCTGGCGGTGCGTCCGCTGCAGGGATTCTTCAACGCACTGAGCGAGCACCTGCTGCAGCTGTGCGAGGCTGACGAGATGCCGCTGGTGGTGGTGCTCACGCCCGGACCGTTCAACGAAACCTACTTCGAACACGCCTATCTCGCGCGCCAGCTCGGCCTCGCGCTGGTGCAGGGGCAGGATCTGACCGTGCGCGCCGACATGGTGTACCTGAAGACGCTGTCCGGCCTGCGCCGTGTGCACGCCATCCTGCGTCGGCTCGACGACGACTACTGCGATCCGCTCGAGCTGCGCGCCGACTCGGCGCTGGGTGTGCCGGGCCTGCTGGCCGCGGCGCGCAGCGGCAACGTGGTGCTCGCCAACGGACTGGGGAGCGGTGTGCTCGAATCGGCGGCGTGGCAGGGCTTCCTGCCGGGCGCCTGCACGTCACTGCTGGGCGAGACGCTGCAGCTGCCGTCGGTGGCGAGCTGGTGGTGCGGCGAGGCGCCGGCGCTGGATTTCGTGATCGAAAACCTCGACCGGCTGGTGATCAAACCCGTGTTCCCCAACCAGCGCTTCGAGCCGGTGTTCGGCCGCGACCTGGATCGTGAAGGCCGCGAGCAGATGCGCGAGCGGCTGCGCGCGCGCCCGCATGCCTACGTGGCGCAGGAACGCGTCAGCCTGTCGCAGGCGCCGGTGTGCAAGACCGGCGCGGGCCTGCGGCTCGCGCCACGGGCGCTGAGCCTGCGCCTGTACGCCATCGCCACGGCCGACGGTTATCGCGTGATGCCGGGCGGCCTGGCGCGCATCGCGGCCGAGGGGGCGATGAACATCGTGTCCACCCAGCGTGGCGGCGGCAGCAAGGACGTGTGGGTGCTCGGCAAGGAGGACGCGCGGGCCGGCGCGGCCCCGGTGGTGGTGGGACGGCAGATCCGCCACGACGATCTGCCGTCGCAGCTGGTGGAGAACCTCTACTGGCTGGGCCGCTACTCGGAGCGCTGCGAAGCCAAGGCCCGGTTGCTGCGCGCCACGCTCGCGACGCGCAGCGATCGCACGGTGTGGCGCGCGGCGCGCGAGCTGTGCGAGCAGATGGGCGTGCTCGGCGACGAAGGCGATGCCGCCGCCGATCTCTACGACGAGTCGCTCACGTTCGGGCTGGCGTCGGACCTCGGCCGGCTGGGCTGGTCCGCCACGCAGTCGCGCAGCCGCATGTCCGCCGAGCACTGGCGCTCCATCACCTTCATGCAGCGCCAGTTCCATGAAGCGGGCGCGGCGCATGCCGATCCCGGCGAGTCGCTGGACCGCCTGCTGCTCTCGCTCACGGCGCTGAGCGGCTTCGCGCTCGATGACATGACCCAGGACAATGGCTGGCGGCTCCTGATGCTGGGCCGGCGGCTGGAGCGCGTGCAATTCCTGAGCGAAGTGTTCGCGGCGCTGCTGGCCTCGGGGCGCGCCCCGGCGCGCGGCACGCTCGAATGGCTGTTGGGCGTCTGCAGCAGCAGCATCACCTATCGCACCCGCTATCTGGCCGCACCGCTGCTGTCCGGCGTGCTGGAGCTGGTGGTGCTCGACGAGGGCAACCCGCGCGGGCTCGCGTTCCAGTGCCAGGCGCTGAAGCAGCTGCTCGCCTCGCTGTACGAGGAGCTGGGCGCGCCGATCGAGGAACGGCTCGACGCCTCGCTGGCCGAACTGCGCGTGGTGACCCTGGCCACCGCCAACGAGCGCGGCGCGGAAGGCGCCCAGATGCGCCAGCGGATCGCGGCCAGCATCCGCGAGCTGGGCGGCGCGGCGGCCCATTTCTCGGATCGCCTGTCGCAGCGGCATTTCTCGCATGTCGACAGCGCCGTGCAGACGGTCACCACATGAGGCCGCCGGTGCGCTATCGCGTGCGCCACCTGACGCGCTACGTGTACGAGGGCCAGGTGGCCCACGCGCACCAGGTGCTGCACCTCACGCCGCGCGTCACGGAGCGGCAACGCTCGTTCGGCCACTCCATCCTGGTCAATCCGGCGGCCATGCTGCGCGAGGACCATCTCGACGCGTTCGGCAATGGCGTGACGCGGCTGGAGCTCGACCGGCCACACGGCGCGCTCGACATCATCGCCACCATGGAAGTGGAAATCTCGGCGCTGGCGGACATCGATCCCACACGCAGCGAGAACTGGGAGGCCAATCGCGCCGCGCTCCAGTATCGCGCGCTCGACCAGACGCCGGCGCAGCTCGACGTGCTGCGCTACGCCGGGGGTTCCGCGTACGTGCCGATCAAGCGCATGTTCGAAGACTACGCGCGCGAAGCGTTCGCGCCGGACACCCCCGTGCTGGTGGGCGCCGAAGCGCTCATGGCGAAGATCCACCGCGAATTCGAGTACGCGCCCGGTGCCACCGAGATCGCGACGCCGCTGGTGGAAGTGTTCACCGAGCGCAAGGGCGTGTGCCAGGACTACGCGCACCTCATGATCGCCTGCCTGCGCTCGCTCGGCCTTGCGGCCCGCTACGTCAGCGGCTACCTGCGCACCCACACCGGCGCGGACGACAGCAAGCTCACCGGTTCGGACGCTTCGCACGCCTGGGTTTCGATCTGGGCGCCGCCGTTCGGCTGGGTGGACCTCGATCCCACCAACAACCTGCGCGTCGACCGCGACCACGTGGTGCTGGCCTGGGGACGCGATTTCGGCGATGTGTCGCCGCTGCGCGGCGTGTTGCTGGGCGGGGGGTCGCACACCCTGGAAGTCGGCGTCGCCGTCACGCCGCTCGCCGCCTGATGTCCCATGCCTGAAGCGCCCTCGCTGGCCTGGCTCGCCGAGCGCTGCCCCGAACTGCAGCACTCGCTGGACCAGGCGAGCCCGGCGATCCAGGCGAGCGCCGCCCGTGTGCTGGCGGCCAGTGATTTCGTGCGCGACGCGTTGAACCGCGACGGGCAGTTGCGCCAGCAGTTGCTGCAGCGTGACGGCCTGGCCGCCACCCGGGTCTCGGCGCCGGCCCTGCCGCCGTCGCCGGCGGCAGCCGCCGAAGCCGACTTCATGGCGCAGCTGCGCCGTTGGCGCAGGCTGGAGTTCGTGCGCATCGCCTGGCGCGACCTGGCGGGTTGGGACGACCTGCAGCAGACCCTGGCGCAGCTCTCCGACGCGGCCGATCACGCGCTGCGCGCCGCGCACGATTTCGCGTGGCAGGCGCTCACGGCCGTGCACGGCGTGCCGCGCGACGAGGCGGGCGAGGCGCAGCAGCTGCTCATCATCGCCATGGGCAAGCTCGGCGGCGGCGAGCTGAATTTCTCCTCCGACATCGACCTGGTGTTCCTCTACACCCGCCAGGGCGAAACCGATGGCGCGCAGCGCCTCGGCAACGACGAGTTCTTCCTGCGGCTGGGGCGCACGATCATCCGCCTGCTCGATCCGGTCACGGCCGACGGCTTCGTGTTCCGAGTCGACATGCGGCTGCGGCCGTTCGGTGACAGCGGTCCGCTGGTGGCGAGCGTGGCGGCGCTGGAGGACTACCTGCAGCTGCAGGGCCGCGACTGGGAGCGCTACGCCTGGGTCAAGGCGCGCGCGGTGGTGGGCGAGGAGGCCTATCGCACGCTCTGGCGCCAGATCGTCCGGCCATTCGTGTACCGGCGTTACCTGGATTTCGGCGTGTTCGAGAGCCTGCGCGAAATGAAGGCCCTGATCGAGCGCGAAGTGGTGCGCCGCGACCTGCAGGACAACATCAAGCTGGGCGAGGGCGGCATCCGGGAAATCGAATTCGTGGTGCAGGCGCTGCAGCTGATCCGTGGCGGACAGGATCCGCGGCTGCAGACGGTGTCGCTGCTGCGCGCGCTGCAGGCGCTCGGCGCCACGCGTTTGCTGCCGGGCGCCGCGGGCGCGGAACTGCAGGCGGCTTACGTTTTCCTGCGCCGGCTGGAGAACCGCCTGCAGATGCGCACCGATTCCCAGACGCACGAGCTGCCCGCAACGCCGGCTGCGCGGGCGCAGATCGCGGCCGCCATGGATTGCGCCGACTGGGACGCGCTGCGCGCCCAGCTGGAGGCGCAGCGCCAGCGCGTGAGCGCGCACTTCCAGGCCATCATTTTTTCGGGGGGCGCGGCGCCGGGAACGCGCGCGGCGGACGCAGCAACCACAGCCGCCGGAGCGGTGCTGGCCGATTGGCCCCGACCGGAAGCGACGCCAGGCGAGTGGCTCGAACCGCTGCGGGCGCTGGGTTACGCCGATGCGCAGTCCGCCGCGCAGGTGCTGCGCGACCTCGCCGCCTCCACCTTCCTGCGGCGACTCGACGACACCGGCCAACGTCGGCTGCGCCAGCTCCTGCCGGTGCTGGTGGCCGAAGCGGGGCAGGGTCCCCAGCCGCTCGAGGCCCTGCGCCACCTGCTGCGCATCGTCGAAGCCATCGGTGCGCGCTCCGCTTACTTCGCCTTGCTGCTGGAGCACCACGCGGCGCGGCGGCGGCTGGTGGAACTGGCCCGCCACGGCGAGTTCCTGACGGCGCAGATCGCGGCCCATCCGCTCCTGCTGGATGAACTGCTCAAGGACCGCCTGGTGGACGAGCTGCCGACGCGCGAGGAACTGCAGCAGGAACTGGCGCAGAAGCTCGCGCTGGTGGAAGACGACGACGAAGAACGGCTGGCCGAGCAGTTGCGCCATTTCCAGCGCGCCGCGCTGTTCCGCTACGCGGTGGCGGACCTGGCGGGCGAGCTGCCGGTGATGCGCGTCAGCGACCGGCTGACCGAACTGGCCGAGCTGATCCTCGCGGCCGCGATGCGCATGGCGTGGCAGTCGCTGGTGCGGCAGCTTGGCACGCCGATGTGCGGCGAGGGAGCGGCGCGGCGCGAAGTGAAGCTGTGCGCCGTGGGCTACGGCAAGCTCGGCGGCATCGAGCTGGGCTACGCGTCGGACCTCGACCTCGTGTTCCTGCA
Source organism: Steroidobacteraceae bacterium (assembly GCA_035499515.1). Classification (GTDB taxonomy): domain Bacteria; phylum Pseudomonadota; class Gammaproteobacteria; order Steroidobacterales; family Steroidobacteraceae; genus FEN-1191. Next base: position 74,234 of record DATJYR010000010.1, read on the forward strand.
CGATTCCACGGGGGAGCACCAGGAAACCGCAGGCGCGCGCAGCGTCGAGAACCAGGTGTTCTTCGTGCGCTACGTGCAACGGCTGGTGCACGTGCTCACCATGCACTCCGCCGCCGGACGGCTGTACGAAGTGGACATGCGGCTGCGGCCCAGCGGCAAGGGCGGCATGCTGATCACCAGCATCGGGGCCTTCGCCGAGTACCAGCGGCGCGAGGCGTGGAGCTGGGAGCACCAGGCGTTGCTGCACGCGCGCGGCGTGGCCGGCGACCCGGCGCTGCTGGCGCGCTTCGAGGCGGTGCGGCTCGCGGCCCTCAGCCAGCACGTGAAGCTCGCCAGCCTGCGCGAGGACGTGCGCCACATGCGCCAGCGCATGCGCGACGAGCTGTCGAAGGCCGGAGCTGGCGAGGTGGACCTCAAGCAGGACCCGGGCGGGGTGGCGGACATCGAGTTCCTGGCGCAGTACTGGGCGCTGCGCTGGGTGGGGGACTACCCGCCCGTGGCGCATTTCTCGGACACCATCCGGCAGCTCGAATCGGTGGCCTCGGCCGACCTGGTGCCCCAGGCGGACATCGATGTGCTGACCGGCGCCTACCGGGCCTACCGGGAGCTGATCCACCACCGGGCCCTCGATGGCGCCGGGCCGGTGGTGCCCGACACGGTGTTCAGGGCCGAGCGGGCCGCGGTGATCGCGATCTGGGACCGGACAATGACGCTATAATGCGCCCATGACCAAGCCGGCACTCATCCAGGCCAACGCCCAGCACCACTACGACGTGACGGAGGCCGACCTGCCCCTGTCCTGCCCGATGCCGGGCATGACGCTGTGGAACTCCCACCCGCGCGTCTACCTGCCCATCGAGCAGACCGGCACGGCCAAGTGCGCGTACTGCGGCGCTGAATACACGCTCAAGCGCTGACGGCCGCCCGTGCAAGACATCCTGGTCCCGATCTCCCCGGGCGAGCTGCTCGACAAGATCACCATCCTGCGCATCAAATCGGCGCGCATGAGCGATGCGGCCAAGCTCGCGAACGTGCGGCGCGAACTCGCGGCGCTGGAGCAGACCTGGAAGCAATCGGTGCCCGGGGGCGGCGGGCTGGCGGCGGATGAGCAGGCGCTCGAAGGCGTGAACGGCCGGCTGTGGGACGTGGAAGACCAGATCCGCGACCTCGAAGCCGAGCAGCGCTTCGACGCGGATTTCATCAGGCTGGCACGCGCGGTGTACGTCATCAACGACGAGCGCGCCGCGATCAAGAAGCGCATCAACCTGGCGCTGAACTCCTCGCTGATCGAAGAGAAGTCCTACCGGCCGTATCGCTAGCGCGCGGCCAGCAGCGCATCCAGCCGCTCGCAGGCGGCCGCGGTCTCGATCAGTTCCATCACGCCCGGTTCCTCGATTTTCTCCGCCCACGGCAGTTGGGCCGCGGGTTTGCCGCGGAACCGCTGTGCCGCCAGCTCGTAACGATCCACGCACCACTGCCGCGACAGGTACGGGCCGCTGCGTTGCAGCCGCGTCGCGGCGTACAGGCCGATCACGGGCGTGCCCACCAGCGTCGCCATGTGCGCCGGTCCCGAGTCGGGACCCAACAGCACCGTGGCCCGCTCCAGCAGCGCCAGCAGTTGCGGCAGCGTGTCCTGCCCGATGAGGTTCAGCAGCGGCACCCCCGCCAGGGCTTCGATCTGCGCGCCGTAGTCGCGCTCGAGCCCGGAGCGCCCGCCGCACAGCACGACGCGCAGGCCGTGGCGCTGCTGCGCATGGCGCGCGAATTCCGCGTAGCGCGCCGCGGGCCAGTTGCGGTGGCGGTGGCTGGAGCAGGGGCTGATGATGAGCGTGGGCTGATCGCCCGGCAACCGCTGCGCGGCCCAAGCGCGATCCGCCGGCGGCACCGGCAGCGTCCAGGCGGCAACGCGCGTGTCGATGCCGAGCGCGCGCACGAAGCCGAAGAAGCTGTCGAGCACGTGTTCATCGCGTCGCGCTTCGATGCGTTCGTTGGTGAACAGCCATTGCAGCTCGCGGGCGCGCGCGCGATCGAAGCCGATGCGGCGTGTGGCGGGAATCGCCGTCGACAGCAGGCTGGCGCGCAGCGACAGCTGCATGTGCAGCAGCGCATCGAAGCGCCGCCCCGCGAGCGCGGCCGCCAGCTCGCGCCGCGCGCGCCAGACGGAGCGCTTGTCGATGGTGATAAACTCCACCTCCGGCAACAGGCGCAGCAGCTTCGCTTCCACGCGGCCGATGACCCAGCTGAGGCGGGTCGCGGGCCAGGCCTGTTGCAGCGTGCGCACGATCGGCACGAGGTGGCAGGTATCTCCGAGGGCCGAGAGACGCAGAATGCAGAGCTGGCTGGGTGGTGAGGCGGTGTCGGTCATGGGTGCGCAACGCGGGGCAGGCCTGTGAGCGGAACCTGGCCGGTCGGACCGGAAGTGCAACAGCGGCCCGTTGCCGGCGGCGCGATGCTATATGACGCCTCCCGTGCGGGCAATGCGCTGGCCACCTGGTTCCATCCCGACTGGTGGCGGCAGCGCGGCCGCGTGCAGCCCACCAGCGGCGGTCGCGGCAGTTCCTGGTTCATCGACGCGGACGGGCGCCAGTTCGTGCTGCGGCATTACCGCCGTGGCGGTCTGATGGCGCGCGTGTCGCGCGATCGATACTGGTGGCGCGGCGAGGACGCGACGCGTTCGTTCGCCGAATGGCACCTGCTGTACCAGTTGCAGCGCGCCGGCCTGTCGGTGCCGGTGCCCATCGCCGCGCTGTACCTGCGCCACGGCCGCAGCTACAGCGCGGCGCTGATCACCGAGCGCATCACGGACACGCAATCGCTGGCGGCGTTGCTCGGCCAGGCGCCGCTGCCGCTGGACGCGTGGATCGCGATCGGCCGGCGGTTGGCGCGGTTCCACGACGCGGGCGTGAACCATGCCGATCTCAACGCGCACAACCTGCTGATCGACCCCGCCGGCAGGTTGAGCCTGATCGATTTCGATCGCGGCCGTCTCGCGCGGCCCGGCCTGTGGTGCGACGGCAATCTGGTGCGGTTGCACCGTTCGCTGGAGAAGATCGCGGCGCGCCTGCCCGTGGACCGGTTCGGCGAAAGCGACTGGGCCTCGCTGCTCGACGGGTACTTCGCGGCGCGTGCCACGGGCACTCCCGCGGCGGGGCGCGTCGCGGCGTGAATCGCCGTCACTGACGCATGCGCCGCCTCTACACACTGCTGTTGTGGCTGGGGTTGCCGCTGGTGTCGTGCAGCGTGCTGTGGCGCGGCTTGCGCGAACGTGCGTACTGGCAGGGCTGGGGCGAGCGCTTCGGCGGCGGCGGCGCGTTGCCGGTCTCCGGGCGCGACGCCGCGGACAACCTGTGGATCCACGCCGCATCGGTCGGAGAAGTCGTGGCCGCCTCGCCGCTGGTGGAGGCGCTGCTGCAGCGGCATCCGGGGCGTGCGCTGGTGATCACCAGCACCACGCCGGCGGGACGCGCCCGCGCGGCCCAGCTGTTCGGCGCGCGCGTCGCGGCGCGCTATGCGCCGTACGATCTGCCGCTGTTCGTGCGGCGCGCCCTGCGCCGGTACCGGCCCGCGCTGTGCGTGGTCATCGAAACCGAACTGTGGCCCAATTTCTTCGCGCTCTGCGCGCGCGCCCAGGTGCCCGTGCTGGTGGCCAGCGCGCGGCTGTCGGCGCGCACGGCGCGCGTGTACCAGCGCTTTCCCGGGCTGCTGCGGGCGGCGCTCGCAGCCAATGTCGAGGTGGCGGCGCAGAGCGCGGCCGACGCCGATCGCTACCGCCAGCTGGGCGTGCCGCCGCAGCGCCTGCACGTGACCGGCAACCTCAAGTTCGATCGCGAACCGCCGCCTGGGGTCGAAGCGCGCGGCGCCGCCTTGCGGGCGCAACTCGCCCCGCGGCGCGCGTTGTGGGTGGGGGGCAGCACGCACGATCCGGAAGAGCGCTACCTGCTCGAGGCACAGCGCGCGCTGCAGGACCTGCCGGGGGGCGCGCCCCTGCTGGTGCTGGCACCCCGCCACCGTCCGCGCTTCGAGTCGGTCGCGGCGCTGTTGCAGGACGCCGGCCTGCGCTTCATGCGGCGTTCGACGCTGGGGGCCGGCGCCGCGCCTGAAGATCTACAGGTGCTGCTGCTCGATACGATCGGCGAGCTGCAGGATTTCTACGCCGCGGCTGACGTCGTGTTCGTGGGCGGGAGCATGGCGCCGGTGGGTGGCCACAACCTGCTGGAGGCCGCGCAGCTTGGTTTGCCCGTGCTGGGCGGGGTGCACCAGCAGAATGCCCCGGACATCGCGCGGGCGTTGCTGGCGGTCGCGGCGCTGGAGCTGGTGGCCGATCCGGCCCAGCTCGCGGCCGCGCTGCGACGGTGGCTGGGCGATGCGGCGGCCAGGAAAGCCGCCGGCGCAGCAGGGCGCGGGGTGGTGTTGGCCAACCGCGGCGCCCTGGCGGGCGTCATGGCGTTGCTGGAGCCGGCGCTGGCGTCGGCGCCACCGGCTGGGTCGCGGGCGTCGTTGCCGGGGTAGCGGTCGCCGGCTCGCCCGCGGGCGATGTGTCAGGGGGCCCGTTCGGGGCCGGCGGCGTCGTGGTGGGCACCGCCACCTGCTCCTGCAGCCAGCTGTTGATCTCGTCGATGGTCTTGCGGTTCAGCGTGCCGGCCGCGAGCCGCAGCGAGACGATGTTGTAGAGGTAGCTGTACTTGGCGGACGAGTAGTTGCTCTCGGCCGTCACCAGGTTCTGCCGGGCGGTGAGCACGTCCAGCGCGGTCTTGGTGCCCACGTCGTAGCCGGCTTCGGTGGCCTGCAGGGCGACCTGGTTGGACTGCACCGCCTGCTTGAGCGCCTGCACCTGCGCGATCTGGCTGATGACGCCCTGGTAGGCATCGCGCGCCTGCTGCTCGGTGCTGCGCGAGGTGCGCTCGAGGTCGGCCTGGGCGGCTTTCCACTGGTACCTGGCCTGGCGTACCCGCGACTGCGTGGCGCCCGCGCTGAAGATCGGCACGCTCACGCCCACCGACCAGACGATGTCCTGCGTGTTGACCACCTGGCCGATCTGCGAGCCGATGCCGGTGCCCGTGCTGGTCTGGTTCTGGTTGGGATGCTGCAGGTCCCACGAGCGCGAGGCCGTCGCGGTGATGGTGGGCAGATGGCCGCCGATGGCGGTGAGGTAGTTGTCGTGCGAGATGTCGGCCGACAGCCGGCTGGCGATGAGCGCGGCGTTCTGGCTCAGCGCCGAGGTGACCCAGGCGTCCTCGCTGGACGGATCGGGCGTCAGCAGCGGCATGTTCTCGCCCGGCCCGTCGAGTTCCTCGTACTTCTCGCCCGTGACCGCGCGCAGCTGCTCGTGCGAGCTCGCGAGGGTGCGGCGCGCCGCGATCACCTGCGCGGAGGTGCTGTCGCGCGAGGCGCGCGCGCTCTGCACGTCGGTGATGGCAATCAGGCCGACTTCGTAGCGGCGCTCGGCCTGCTCGAGCTGGCGCTGCACCGACGCGAGCGCGCTCAACTGCGCGTTGAGCTGGTCCTGCGAGTTGAGCACGTTGAAATACAGCGTGCAGACGCGCTGCACCAGGTCTTCCTGCGCGGCGACGTAGTTGGCTTCGCCCTGGGCCACGGTGCTGTTGGCGGCCTTGAGCGCCACCCAGTTGTCCCACGAGAACAGGTTCACGCTCAGGTCGACCGTGCCCAGCGCGTCGCTGTTGACGCTGCCCTGGCCGGAGATGCCGCTCCAGTTCTTGGAGGCGCTGGCATTCAGCGGCAGCATGTTGAGCAGCGCCTGGGTGCGGTTCTCGCGGACCGCAAGGTGGGTGAAATTGGCTTCCTGCATGGTCGGATCGACCTGCAGCGCCCGATCGTAGACCTGGGCCAGGTTCTCGGCGGCCGCCGGCAGCGCCGCGCACAGGCCGACCAGACCCATCGAAATTTTAAGCTTCATCAGTATCCGTCCAGGGCTTGGGTTTGAGTTCAGTAATCGGGCAGAGCGGGATCGACTTCCCGTCCCCAGGCAACGATGCCACCGGTCAGGTTGCTGACGCGGCTGAAGTTGTGGGCCGCCAGGAATTCCGCCGCCTGGCGGCTCCGGCCGCCCATCTTGCACATCACGATGATCTCGGAACCAGCGTCAAGTTCCTTCAAGCGAAGCGGAATTTCATGGAGCGGGATGTTCACGCTGCCGGGGAGCGAGACGATGGCGACTTCCCACGGTTCGCGCACGTCCAGCACGCAGGGTTTCTCGCCCGCCTCGAGGCGTCGCTTGAGCTGCTGGGGAGAGATTTCACCGACCGTCATCTGCGGAGGCCATCTTGACTTAATCCGGCAATGCCAAGGCCAGCACGGTAAGGTTTTTTGGGCCGGATGCCAAGGGTTACGGGGGCCGGATCGCCATAATATCGCTCCGGGATATGGTCAATTCGGGGCCCGTTGCGGCACGCTCGTGGGCTATGCTGCAAATCGTGATCGCCGGCACGGTTTTCTGGCTCGTTGGTGGGATGGCGGACTGCACCTGATGTCCTTGCTTGCAATTTTCTGCGTATTGCTGCTCCTGCTGGCGGCGCTGCTGGTGGTGCTGTACTGGCTGCAGCGGCGCGATCTGGCGGCGCTGCGCGAGATGGCGTTGCAGGTGCAGCGCGTGGCCATCGGTGGTTCGCTGCGCGATCGCATCGACATCGATACCGATCAGCACGAAGTCGCGGCGCTCGCCACCGCCATCAATCATCTGCTGTCGCGCACGGCCGTGCCGGTGGAATGGCCCGCGCCGCCGCCGAGCGCCGCGCCGCTGACCGCGCTCGGCGATCGCGTGCACGAAGCGGTGCTGATCCATCGCGAAGCCATCCTGTACGCGAACGCGCAGTTCGCCGAATTCCTGGGCGTGCCCGCCGAAGAGTTGGTCGGTCGCCGGCTCGAGGACCTCGTGCCGCCCGAGTTCGCGGAACTGGTGGGCGACAACCTGCGGCGGCGCCTGATCGGCGAGCCCGCGGCGGAACGTTATGAGGTCGACCTGCTTGGCCTGCAGGGACAGTCGGCGCGGCTGGAGCTGAGCTCGTACGTGGTCGACCACGAGGGCGCGTCAGCCCTGCTGCTGGTGGGCGTCGAGGTGTATCCGACGATGACCATGACCGCGCTGCCGGGCCTGAACCCACGCGCGCGCTCGCGCGCACGACTGACGCTGGATTCGCTGGCTGAAGCGCTGGTCACCACCGACGCCAGCGGCCAGGTGGACTATCTCAACGCCTCGGCCGCGCAGCTGCTGGGCACGCAGCTGTCGCAGGTCGAAGGATTGCCGCTGGGCGAGATCATCCAGCTGGGCGAGGAGGCCGACCGCCGGCTGCTGTCGGATCCGGTGCGGCAGGCGCTCAGCGGCGCCGCAGCCGTGAATCTCGGGCGCCGCGCGCTGGTGTTGCCGCAGTCCGGTGGCGGCGACCGGCTGATCGAGGTGTCCGCCTCGCCGCTGCGCGATGACGGCGAGAACATCGTGGGCGCGGTGGTGATGCTGCACGACGTGACCGAGCTGCGCGGACTGGCGCGGCAGATGTCCTACCAGGCCACCCACGATGCGCTCACGGGCCTGGTCAATCGCCGCGAATTCGAGCGGCGCCTGCAGGAAGGGGTGGAGCTCGCGCACCGCGGCGATGGCGCGCACGTGCTGTGCTACCTCGATCTCGACCGCTTCAAGTTCATCAACGACACTTCCGGTCACCTGGCCGGCGACAGCCTGCTGCGCGAAGTCGCCAAGCTGCTGCGCGAAGCGGTGCGTGACAGCGACACGGTCGCGCGCCTCGGCGGCGATGAGTTCGGACTGCTGCTGGTGGGCTGCCCGATCGACAAGGCGCGCCAGATCGCCGACGACGTATGTCGCTCGGTGGGCGACTACCGCTTCGTGTGGAAAGACAAGATCTTCAGCGTCGGCGCGAGCGTCGGCCTGGTCGAGGTGGCGCGCGATTCGGGTACCATGGAAGAAGTGCTGGCCGCGGCCGACTCCGCCTGCTACGTCGCCAAGCGCCAGGGCGGCCATGTGGCGGTGTATTCGGCGCGCGATGAGGCCTACGCGCGGCAGACCGGCGAGATCCACTGGCTGCAGACGCTGCAGTCGGCGCTCAAGGAGAACCGCTTCGAGCTGTACGTGCAGCCCATCGTCGCCGCGTTCGGCAACAGCGACGAAGGGCCGGCCATGGAAGTGCTGACGCGCCTGAAGAACGACGCCGGCGAGCAGGTGCCACCGCTGGAATTCATCCGCGCCGCCGAGCGTTACCGCCTGATGGGGCTGGTGGATCGCTGGGTGGTGCAGACCACGCTGACCGGCCTGGGCCGCGGCGCCATTGCGCTCACCGGCCAGCACAGCATCGCCATCAACATCTCCGGGCAGACGCTGGCCGACGGCCAGTTCCTCGAGTTCGTGGTCGAGTGTTTCGACAGCACGGGCGCCAATCCCGCGCAGGTGTGCTTCGAGATCGCGGAGAACGCCGTGATCGCCAACCTCGAGCAGGCGCAGCGTTTCGTCGGCGTGCTGCACGGCATGGGCTGCCGCTTCGCGCTCGACGATTTCGGCAGCGGCCTGGGTTCGTTCTCGAGCCTCAAGAACCTCGCGATCGACTACCTCAAGATCGACGGCTCGTTCATCAGGAACCTGGTGCGCGACTCGGTCAGCCAGGCCATGGTCACCGCCATGATCCGGCTGGCGCGCACCATGAACTTCAAGGTGATCGCCGAACAGGTCGAGGACAACGCCGCCATGGAGGCGGCGCGCAGCATGGGCATCGACTACCTGCAGGGCTTCGCCGTGGCCCGCCCGGCGCCGCTGCTGATGGCCGCCTGAACCCGCCCCTGGATAGACAGTGTCTATCGGAACGCATCAAACAATCGATTAGAACACGAACTATTTGGCTTTAGAATGGTTCCAGACCGCAATCAACCGCGCGACTGGAGACCAAGCATGAGTTCGCTGATCAATACCGCCGTCAAGCCGTTCAAGGCCACCGCCTACCACAACGGCAAGTTCGTCCCCGTGACCGATGCCGACCTCAAGGGCAAATGGTCCGTGGTGTTCTTCTACCCGGCCGATTTCACCTTCGTGTGCCCCACCGAGCTGGGCGACCTGGCCGACCGCTATTCCGAGCTGCAGGACATGGGCGTGGAGGTGTATTCGGTGTCCACCGACACGCACTTCACGCACAAGGCCTGGCATGACGCGTCGGACACCATCAAGAAGATCCAGTATCCGATGATCGGCGACCCGACCGGCGCCATCACGCGCAACTTCGAAGTGATGATCGAGAACGAGGGCCTCGCGCTGCGCGGCACGTTCGTGGTCAATCCGGAAGGCCTCATCAAGGTCTGCGAAGTGCACGACCTGGGCATCGGCCGCTCGGCCACCGAGCTGGTGCGCAAGATCCAGGCGGCCCAGTACGTCGCCGGCCACGATGGCGAAGTCTGCCCCGCCAGCTGGACGCCGGGCGCCAAGACGCTCAAGCCCTCGCTGAGCCTGGTCGGCAAGATCTGACGCCATGCTGGACGGCGAGCTGAAGCAGCAGCTGCAGGCCTACCTGCAGCGCATCGACCAGCCGGTGCGCATCCGCGCGGCGCTGGATGGGAGTGCCGGGTCGCGGGAAATGCTCGAGCTGCTGCGCGAGATCTGCGCGCTCTCGGGCCAGCTGAGCCTGACCGAGCACTACGATGAACCTGAGCGCACGCCGTCCTTCTCGTTGAGCGGCGCCACCACCGCGGGTGGCGTCCGCTTTGCGGGCATTCCGCTGGGACACGAATTCACCTCGCTGGTGCTGGCGTTGCTGCAGGTGGGTGGCTATCCGGCCAAGGTCGAGGCCGCGCTGCTCGAGCAGATCCGCGCGCTGCCCGGCGAACTGAATTTCGAAACCTTCATCTCGTTGACCTGCCAGAACTGCCCGGACGTGGTGCAAGCCCTGAATCTCATGGCCATCACCAATCCGCGCATCCGCCACGTCATGATCGACGGGGCGTTGTTCCAGCAGGAAGTCAGCGAGCGGAAGATCATGGCGGTGCCCAGCGTGTACCTGAACGGCCAGCCGTTTGGCCAGGGGCGCATGTCGCTGGAGGAGATCGTCGCGAAGCTCGATACCGGCAGCGCTGAGCGCCAGGCTGCCGAACTCGACGCACGCGAACCGTACGATGTGTTGGTGGTCGGCGGCGGCCCGGCGGGCGCCGCGGCCGCGATTTACGCCGCCCGCAAGGGTATCCGCACCGGCTTGCTCGCGGAACGCTTCGGCGGCCAGGTGCTCGACACGCTGGGCATCGAGAATTTCATTTCGGTGAAGGAAACCGAGGGCCCGCAGCTGGCCGCCGCGCTGGAAGAGCACGTGCGCGGCTACGAAGTGGACATCATGAACCTGCAGCGCGCGGCCAGCCTGGTGCCCGGCGAGCTGCTGCAGGTGAAACTCGCCAGCGGCGCGACCTTGAAGAGCCGCTCGGTCATCCTGGCAACCGGCGCGCGCTGGCGCGAGATGCAGGTGCCGGGTGAGCGCGAATATCGCGGCCGCGGTGTTGCCTATTGCCCGCATTGCGACGGGCCGCTGTTCAAGGGCAAGCGTGTCGCCGTGATCGGCGGCGGCAATTCCGGCGTGGAGGCGGCCATCGACCTGGCGGGCATCGTGTCGCAGGTCACGCTGCTCGAGTTCGACGGCAAGCTGCGCGCGGACGAGGTGCTGCAGCGGAAACTGCGCAGCCTCGGCAACGTGCGCGTGCTGACGTCGGCGCAGTCGACCGAAGTGCACGGCGCGGACGGCAAGGTGAACGCGCTCAGCTACCGCGACCGTCTCACGAACGAACCGCATCGCATCGAGCTGGAAGGCGTGTTCGTGCAGATCGGCCTGCTGCCCAACACCGACTGGCTGAAGGGCACCGTGGCGCTGAGCAAACGCGGTGAAGTGGAAGTGGACGCGCGCGGGCAGACTTCCGTGCCGGGCGTGTTCGCGGCCGGAGACGTCACGACGGCGCCTTACAAGCAGATCATCGTGGCCATGGGCGAGGGCGCGAAGGCATCGCTCGCGGCGTTCGATCACCTGATCCGCAGCGGCGCGCCCGAGGTGGCTGCCAGCGCGGCGTGAAGCGGCAGTCCGGGACACCGGCTGCCGTGGCAAAGTTCCCTGTCGGGAATCACCGACGCCGCCGTCACGAACTGACGGGCGGCTGACAAACTGCGGTGAAACTCGACCGCTAGACTCCGGTCCTCAGATTGCACCGGAGGCTGTATGGAATCGCACCGACACGAGCAGGATCATGACGACGACCACGGTTTTGCCCACTACCTGGCTCTGATTGCGCGCGACAGGTTGCCGGGCCCGGCCGCAGGTACCCTGCACAGGGTGGAGGCCGGCGGCCGCCCGGCAGCGAGCGTGACCCGACGGTCCGCGCTGGGTTTCCTCGGAGGTTCGTTCGCGCTCGGTCTGGCCGCGTGCGGCGGCGGCAGTTCCTCCGGCAGCAGTTCCAGCTCATCGAGCTCGTCAAGCTCTTCCAGTTCGTCGTCGGGCGGCAGTTCGCTGTGCTCAGTGACACCCGAGGGCGAGATCGGCCCGTACTTCGCGGACGACAGCGCCAGCGGGTTCAACCGCAGCAACATCCTCTCCAATCTCGACGGCAGCGAAACGCAGACGGGCATTGCCTTCACGCTGAACATCACGGTGGTCGACTCGGAGAACAGCTGCGCTCCGATGCAAGGGGTGCAGGTCGACATCTGGCACTGCAACGCCGCGGGCGTCTATTCCGATATTGCCGCCGAGAGCACCACGGGCCAGACCTGGTTGCGCGGTTACCAGCTGACCGATGCCAACGGACTGGTGAGCTTCACCACCATCATTCCGGGCTGGTACTCGGGGCGCACCACCCACATCCACCTGCGCCTGCGCTCCAGCTACAACGAGGCCTCCTCGACCTCCGATGGATCGAACACGACGCAGGTGTTCTTCCCGCAGGACCTGGTGGACGAGCTCGAGACCAGCGTCGCGCCGTATGCATCGGAGGGCACCAATCCCACCACCAACGCGGCCGACCGGGTCTACACGGACCAGACGCACGGCGAGATGCTGATGACGCTGACCGGCAGCAACAGCGCCGGCTACAGCGCGGACGTCACCATCTCGCTCCCGATCACATCCTGAGGCGGACGCTCAGTCCTGCCCCGGTTGCACCGGCAGCGAGATGATCACGCGCAGGCCCCGATCCTTGCGATTGCGCAGCGTGACGCTGCCGCCGTGATCGAGCACGATGCCGCGCACCGCGGTGAGGCCGAGGCCGATGCCGCCGGTGTCGCGGTTGCGCGAGGCTTCGGCGCGGAAGAACGGTTCGAACACGCGTTCCTGCAGGGTGTCCGGCACGCCCGGACCGTCGTCGTCGATCTCGAGCGTGCAGTAGCCGTCGGCGCTGCGCAGCCGCAGGCGCGCCCGCTCGCCGTACTTGAGCGCGTTGTCCACCAGGTTGCCGACCGCGCGCCGCAGCGCCACCGGGTCGCCGTGCAGGATCACTGGCTCGCCGCCCTGCAGCGTCACGTCGTGGCCGACATCGCACTGGTCGTCGACCACGCTCTCCACCAGCAGGCGGAAATCCAGTCGCTCGCGCACGCCGGTGCGCGACTGGTCGCGCACGAAGTCCAGCGCGGCCGCGATCATGAGCTGCATTTCCTGCAGGTCGGACTCGATCTTCTCCTTGAGCGGGGAGGCGATGGCGTCGACGCGGAATGCGACGCGCATCAACGGCGTGCGCAGGTCGTGCGCGATCGCGCCCACCATCTGCGAGCGCTCCTCCAGCAGGCGCGTGATGCGGCCCTGCATGACGTTGAAGGAATCGATGGCGGCGGACATTTCCGCGGGGCCGTCGTGCGCCAGCGGGATGGCGTGCGGATCCGTGCCCAGGCGCCGTGCCGCCTCGGCGAAGCGGCCGATCGGCGTGGACAGCGCGCGCGCGAACACCCAGGAAATCGGAACGATGGCGATGATGCCGAGCGCGAACAGCAGCAAGGTCTGGCGCGAGAGGATCCCGGGCTGATCGACCGGACCGGCCTCGAGCACGCGCCACTGTCCAGCGGTCTTCTGCCAGCCGGCCACGAAGCCACGGCGCAGCCGGGCAGTGTCGCTGCCCACGGTGGTGCTGTTGCCGAACCACGGCAAGGACCGCTCGGTCACGAACAACCGCACGCGCGCGGTGCTGGTGCCGACGCGGGCGGCGAGCAGCGCGCTCAGCCGTGAGGAAGCGGCGCGGTCGGCATTCGAAGGTTGCGCCGGCGCTTCGGCCGCATCGTGGAAGCTCCAGTTGCGCTGCAGGTCCTCGAGGCCTTCGAAGCGATCGTCCGGGGGCGGGCCGAGTGGCGCACCGCGGCTCTGGTTGGGCGGGGGTCCCATGGGTGAATCGCCTTGGGATCCTCCCGGGCCGCCAGGTCCACCGGGACCGCCAGTGTCCTGCAGCGGCGAGTCCGGGCCGCCCCGCTCGGGGCCGCTATCGCGCGGCAGGCTGGTGAGGGCGCGCGCGATGTCCGCGACGCGCAGCGACGCCGTGTTGGCGACCGGCTGGGCGGCATAAAGCGCGAGGCCGATGCACTCCGCCAGCAGCAGCGACGCCAGGTTCAGCAGGAAGGTGCGCGCGAAGATCGACAACCGCCGCTCGCCGCCCGGCAGCTTCACAGGCGCGAGACCTTGGGCGTGAGCATGTAGCCCTCGTTGCGGACCGTGCGGATGAGATCGGTCTCCGATCGCTCGTTGAGCTTGCGGCGCAGGCGGCTGATCTGGCTGTCGATGGCGCGATCGAAGGTTTCCGCCTGCCGGCCGCGCGTGAATTCCAGCAGCTGGTCGCGTGACAGCACACGCTGCGGGTGTTCGACGAAAGTGCGCAGCAATACGAACTCCCCGCTGGAGAGGTTGATGAAGGTGCCGCTCGGGTCGCGCAGTTCGCGTCGCTTCAGGTCGAGCTGCCAGCCGGCGAATTCGAGCCGCGTTGCATCGAGCTGCGGTTCCGCCGCGGCGACCGCCTGGTGCCGGCGCAGCACGGCGCGGATGCGCGCCAGCAGTTCGCGCGGGTTGCAGGGCTTGGGCAGGTAGTCGTCGGCGCCGACTTCCAGGCCGATGATCTTGTCGGTGTCGCTCGCCAGCGCGCTCAATATGATCACCGCCGGACCGCGCTCGGCCGCGAGCCTGCGCGCCACGCTCAGGCCGTCCTCGCCGGGCATCATGACATCCAGGATGATGACGTCGGGCTGGAATTCGGCCAGCGCCTGCTGCATCTGCGCGGCATCGGCCACGGCCTGCACCCGATAGCCATGGCCGGCGAGGAAATCCGACACCAGCCGCCGCAGCTCCTGATCGTCATCCACCACCAGCAGCTTTGACTTCAGATCCATTGAAATGTTCGGCGCATTCACGCCGCAAGTTAAGCACGGTGCGACAGCAAGGGATTGTCGTGACTGGCAAAAAGCTAACACACAACGACATATTTCTGGAAAAAACGCGTCCTAGACTGCCGCCCTTCGTGCAGGGACGCCGGACAACAAGGCCCATGGCCACCGCGTCGCTCCACGCTGGATTGCGCGCCGGGGTCATGGCTACCCGAATGCAATTCAACGAGGGGACCATGAAATCGACCATCGCGGGTTATGTGGGGATCGGGGCGTTTCTGATCGGATGGTGCGGAGCGCTGGGCGCCACGGCGGCCCGGGCCGCCGGCGACAGCGACACGCTGGAAGAGGTGGTGGTGACCGCCGAGCGGCACGAGGAAAGCCTGCAGAAGACGCCGATGAACGTCACGGTGATCTCGGGCGACACCATCCAGCAGCAGGGCCTGACCGACATGCAGGAGATCCTGCAGAACGTGCCCGGTGTGACGGTGCAGGGCCAGGTGCGCGGCTTCAACATCACGGTGCGCGGCCTGGGCACCGACCTGCCGCCTGGCAGTGCGCAGGGCACGGTCGCGGTCGAAGCCGATGGCGTCTATGACATCCGCGCCGAATCGGGCACGGTGGGTTACTACGACCTGCAGCGCGTGGAAGTGCTCGCCGGCCCGCAGGGCACCCTGTACGGGGTGAATTCCGATGGCGGCGTCGCCAACATCATCACCAACAACCCCCTGCTCGGCAAATACGACGCCAACGGTTCCCTGACCTTCGGCAGCGATCATCTCGCGCAGGGGCAGGCCGCCCTCAACCTGCCGGTGGGCGGCAGCGCCGCGCTGCGGATTGCGGTGTCTTCGACCAGCCGCGACGGCTTCCTCGACACCGGCGCCAGCGACAACGTCTCGCAGGGCGCGCGCGCCAAGTTCCTGTGGCAGCCCAGCGACCAGTTCTCGCTGCTGGTGGGCTACGAGATGGCGAAGATCGGCGGCAAGGGGTCGGGTGACGTCGCCGCTTACGCCGGCAGCGATTGCCACCACGTCTACAACCCGTACACGGGTACGACCACCTACCTCAAGGATTGCTGGACCGATCTCACGAGCCCGGTGTACGGCATCGCCACCGGCGGCACCAACGCCGCGGATACCGTGGAGAGCGACACCAACCAGTGGGTCAACTACCACTCGGACAAGTACTGGGCCGATGTGAAGTGGGACCTGGGCTTCGGCAAGCTCTCATTCACGCCCGCGTACAAACTGGACCGCGCCACCGACAATGCCTGCGGCATGGGCTTGTGCACCTATGGCGGCGATCCGGGCAAGCTGAGCCAGAGCTCGGAGGAACTCAAGCTGACGCAGGCGGACGGTTCCAGATTGCAGTGGGCGCTCGGCCTCTACCACTGGGGTTATTCGCAGTACACCTTCGGCGCGGGTCCCAGCGGCTCGGTCTGGCAGAGCAGCGATGCGGCGTTCGGCGAGCTGACCTATCCCGTCGGCGATGCGCTGCGCCTCAAGGCCGGCGTGCGCGAGAGTCGCGACTGGAAGAACCAGAGCGGCGCCGCCACCACGCTCACCTTCCACCACTTCGATTACCGCGTGGGCGCCGAATTCGACGTCGCGCCCGAGTCCATGTTGTACGCGACGGTGGCGACCGGCTATCGGCCGGGTGGTTACAACACGTCCGCACCGGTGGTGACCACGTACCAGAGCGAGCAGGTGACCGACTACGAAGTCGGCCTCAAGAACCGCTTCCTCGACGACAGGCTGCAGCTCAACGTCGATGCGTTCTATTATGACTACAAGAACTACCAGCTCAACGACTTCTACCAAGGTGCCTCGCTGTACTGTAACAATGCGCTCAACGTCGCGAGCGGACCGCCAATCTCGGACTACGAGAACTTCCAGGCGCGCAACCTGGGCGCCGATCTGTCGGCGGCGTGGGTCGCCACGCAGCACGACACGATCAACGCCTCGGTGACCTACCTCGACAACAAGTTCACCAGCGCGGGCACGGTGTACTACAACCCGGTCACCAACTGCCAGGCCTACCTGCAGGGACTGGACGCCACCGAGACCAACACGGTGCTGGCACAGGAAATCTCCGACGCGGTGCAGCCGCATTCTCCGACGCTGGCCGGCAGCCTGAGCCTGGAGCACCGCTTCACGTTCAGTGATGGCGGCAATCTCGCGCTGCGGCCGGCGGTGCGTATCACCAGCGGCTATTACGTCAATCCGCTGGAGAGCGTGTATTCGTATCAGCCGGCGTTCCAGAAGTATGATCTGTCGAGCACCTACAGTGCCGCCGACGGCAAATGGAGCCTGGCGCTGTGGGGCAGGAACCTGGCCAACTATGCGGAGAAGACCAACTTCGTGGCGGGCACGGGTGGCATCGGCGAACCGCGGACCTACGGCATCACGGTGAGCGGGCATCTGTAGATCGGCACGGCTTCAACAGGGGGATTGAAATGTCAGGGAAGAAAGATACCGCAAGACGAATTGCGACCGGCCTGGCCTGCGCGGCGCTGGCGTGGCTGACGCTGGCCAGTGCCGGCGGCGTGGCCGACGCTGCCAGCGCGGCGCAAGGCTACGCCAACCTGCCGGTGGTCAAGCCGGTGCAGGACTGCGCCGCGCTGGCCGGAACGCCACTGGATCACGTCGCCGACACACCGGCCAGGGTGCAGTCGGCGACGGTGATCGAGACCGCCAAGGGCCCGTTCTGCAAGGTGCTCGGCAACATCGAACCCAGCATCGGCTTCGAAGTCGACCTGCCGGTGCAGCACTGGACACAGCGTTACTTCCAGGGCGGCTGCGGCGGCCTGTGCGGCATGCGCGCCGCGGGCATCAGCAACGCGAGTCGCTGCGCACCGGCGCTGAACGGCGAGTTCGTGGTCGCCGGCGATGACATGGGCCACGAGGCCAAGATGGGCGGTCCGGGTGAAGCCGAGTTCGCGCGCGATCCGCAGTTGCGCATCGATTTCGCGTATCGGGGCAACCACGCCACGGCGCGGGTGGCCAAGGCGCTCATCAAGGCCTACTACGGACAGGCGCCGCGCTATTCGTATTTCATGGGCTGTTCGGACGGTGGCCGCGAAGCGCTGATGGAAGCCCAGCGTTTTCCCGAGGACTTCGACGGCATCTCGGCCGGCGACCCCGCGGCGCTGTTCCAGCTGCAGAACTCCTTCTATCACGCCTGGAACGTGCTTTCCGACCGGCGCGCCGATGGCAGCAACATCCTGCTGCCGGCCAAGCGCCAGCTGGTGCACGACGCCGTCATCGCCCGATGCGACACGCTGTCGGGGGTCCAGGACGGGCTGCTGCAGGATCCGCGTGCCTGCGATTTCAAGCCGGCCGCGCTGCGTTGCGCCGCCGGAGCCGCGGATACGTCGCGCTGCCTGACCGATGAGGAAGTCGCGGTGGTCCAGAAGCTGTACGACGGCGCGGGCGATGGCCAGGGGCACGTCTATACCTTCGGCGCGCAGCGCGGCAGTGAACAGCAGTGGGGTCTGCCGAATGATGCCAAGGGCACGTCGATGAGCGAAGGCATGGCCGCGCGTTCGATTTCGATGGTCATCCTGCCCACGGTGAGTCCGGCCGAGGCCGATGTCTCGAAGTTCGCAATCAACGACGCCAATCTGCAGCGGGTGTCGCAACTCGCCCCTCTTTACGACGCCACCAACACCAACCTCAAGCCTTACGCCGCGCACGGTGGCAAGCTGATTCTCTGGCATGGCTGGTCCGATACTTCCATCACGCCGGGTGTCTCGATCGCGTACTACCAGGGCGTGCAGAAGTTCGTGGGCAAGGCGGCCACGGACCGCTTCATGCGCCTGTTCCTGCTGCCGGGCGTCGGCCATTGCGGAGGCGGCGATGGCTACGACCAGATCGATCTGCTCAGCCCGCTGATGGCGTGGACGGAATTGAAGCGCGCGCCCACGCAACTCATCGCCGGCAAAACTGCGCAGGCGCAGGGCGGCCCGGGTGGTGGGCCTGTGGGTGGTGGACCTCCGCCTGGCGGCATGCGCATGCCAGGTCCGGTCGCGGATGCGGCGCCCGTCTTCACGGCGACGCGTCCCGTGTACCCATATCCTTACATTCCGCACTACACCGGCAAAGGCGATCCGAAGGACGCCGCCAGCTACGAGCAGATCATCAGCCCCGTGAAACTGCCCGAAGCGTTCGGCAGCGAGGCCACGCAACTGATCGGCCCCGACAACCAGAAGAGCTACCGGGTGCAGGACGGCAAACTGGTCGTTGCCAGCGCGCGCTGACAGTTCGCCAGCTCATGGAAGGCACTCGCCTGCGCTCGCTGCTCGGCGGCTCGATCGGCAACCTGATCGAGTGGTACGACTGGCTGGCGTATTCGACGTTTTCGCTGTACTTCGCCAAGGCGTTCTTCCCGGCCGGCGATCGCACGGCGCAGCTCATGAACGCGGCGGCGGTGTTTGCCGTGGGCTACGTCATGCGGCCGCTGGGCGCGCTGCTGTTCGGCTGGTACGCGGATCGCCGCGGACGGCGCTCGGCGCTCACGCTGTCGATCTTCCTGATGTGCGGCGGCTCGCTGCTGGTGGCGGTGACGCCGGGCTACACCTCGATCGGCATCGCGGCGCCTGGCCTGCTGGTGCTGGCGCGGCTGTTGCAGGGGCTGAGCGTGGGTGGTGAATACGGCACCAGTGCGGCGTATCTGATGGAAGTGTCGCCAGTGTCGAGGCGCGGGTTCTTCGTGAGCTTCCACTACCTGACGTTGCTCGGGGGTCAGCTGGTGGCGATCCTGGTGCTGGTGGTGCTGCAGTACTGGCTGCTCACGCCAGCGCAGCTCGGCGCCTGGGGCTGGCGTATTCCCTTTGTGGTCGGCTCCGTGCTGGCGCTGGCCGCACTGTGGATCCGCCGCGGCATCCTGGAAAGCCCGGAATTCGCGCGACAGGGGGCGGGCGCTGCGCGCCTCAATCCGCTGCGGCTGCTGCTGCGCTATCCGCGACAGATCGTGCTGGTGGCCGCGATGACGCTGGGCGGCACGCTCGCGGTCAACACCTTCAGCGTCTACATGCCGAAGTTCCTGGTCAACACCGCCGGGTTCAGCAACGAGCAATCGACCCTGATGTCGCTGGGGCTGATCGTGGGGTTCATGGCGATGCAGCCCGCAGTCGGCGCGCTGTCCGACCGGGTCGGCCGCAAACCGGTGCTGATCGGCTTCGGTGTGCTCGGCACGCTGTGCGCCGCGCCGCTGCTCGCGGCGATCGCGGGCGCGCACGATCCGGCGCGCGCGATGGGGTTCATCCTGCTGGCGTTGCTCATCACCAGCGGCTACTCCGCGGTGAACGCGCTGGTGAAGGCCGAGCTGTTCCCGGTCGAGGTTCGTGCGGCGGGCATCGGCATCCCGTACGCCATCGTGGTCGCGATCTTCGGCGGATCGAGCGAATGGGTGGGCCTCCGGTTCAAGCACGCGGGTTGGGAGCAGGGCTACTACTATTACGTCGCAGGGTGCATCCTGGTCTCGCTGCTCGCCGTGATCCGGTTGCGGGAAACCCGCCCGTCTTCCATCGTGGCTTCCAACTGAACTGGCGTCGGAGGGGCGCAAGCATGAAAATCCATCAGGTCCTGATCGTATCGGCCGTGATCGCGCAGGCAGCGCAGGCGGGCGAAATGGGCGCCGGCACGGAAAACCGGCAATGGCTTGCGCCCGACCAGACGCCGGTTTCATTGCTGTCCGCCGCTGCGACGCCACGCGCCGTGGTGGAGCTCAAGGAAGCCGCGGCCAATCTCAACTACGACAGCGTCACGAAGGTGTGGGGCATTCCAGTGCCGCGGCTCGGCGATCCCGATTACGCGCCCACCAATCTCAACTACACGGGCGTGGTACGTACCGACCCGCTGACGCTGCCCGCACGCGTGTACGTGCCGGACGGCAAGCTGGATCGCACGCTGCCATGCATCCTGGTCACGGACGGCTACGGCGTCGGAGGCGCACCGCCGGCGGGTGCGCCAGGCGGCGGACCCGGTGGCGCCCCGGCGGGTGCACCCGGGGGTCCTCCCGGCGGAGCGCCCGGTGCCGCGCCGGGCGGTGAGGAGGGCGGCGGTCCGCTCCATGCATTGGTGGCGCAAGGCTATACCGGCGTGAACGTCGCGCTGCGCCAGGCGTCCAGCGAACCGCAAAGCAGCCAGGTCGGGCTCAATGGTTACTACACGCATTACGGCGAAGACGGGGTCGCGATCATCAACGAGATGGTGCGTCGCTATGGCTGCGGCATGACGGGCAACAATCCCGACACCGCAAGAATCGGCATGGTGGGCGCGTCGCTGGTGGGCGGTTCGCAATGGGCCGTGGTGGGACGCTCCGAATTCCCGCCGGCGCTGAAGGCCATCGCGCCGGATTCGCCCGGCATCAATCACCTGACGTATTCGACGCTGTGGTATCCGGGCGGCATGCTGCCCGGTCCACAACGCATCACGCGTCCGGGTCAGGAACTGGCAAGCAACTATCCCGGCCATCGCGATTTCGATGCGTTCTGGCAGGACATCCAGATATCCTCCGGTCAGCTGCGCGCCGCCGCGTCACGCAAGCTCGCGGTGCTGTTCACGGGCGGCTGGTATGAGTACAACTCGCCCGGCAATCTCGCGGCCTACGAGGCGTTCAATGCGCTGGCTGGCGTCACCAACAAGCGCCTGGTGGTTTCACCCACCGGCCACACGATGCCGGAGTGGCTGTACCGGCCGCTGGTCATCCAGTGGATGGCGAAGTACCTGAAGGGTGAAGTCGACCAGATCGCGCAACCGCCCGTGCTGATCTACGTCCGCAACGCCGATCGCTGGCGCGCCGAGCAGGCGTGGCCGATCGCCGATACGCATCACGTCACGCTGCAACTCTCCGCCGCGAACAGCGGCACGATCAGCAGCCGCAACGATGGCTCGCTGCAGGTGGGCAGCGCCGTCGCGGGCGCACCGGCGCGCTACGACTACGATCCGGTGAACGGGCCGTTCCTGCACGTCATGGTCGGAGGCCAGGGCGGTGGACCCCCGCGCGCGCCGGCGGCCGCGGCGTCCGGCAAGCCGGTCTACAACGGTTCGCCTGTGAAAGGGAACATGGCCGACGATGACCGCAAGGTGGTCACCTGGACCAGCGGTACGCTCGACCAGCCGATGGAAATCACGGGCAATCCGGTGCTGAAGTTCTGGGCGGCGTCGTCCACCGACGATGCCGATTTCGTCGCCAGCCTCACCGATGTCGCGCCGGATGGCACTTCCAGCCTGATCATCCAGGGTTACCTGAACGGACCGCGCGAGGCCTACACGCATTCCGATCCCGTGATCGCGCCGCCAGTACCGATGGTGCCCGGTGTGGCGCGGCCGTTCACGTTGCGATTGTTGCCGACCGCCTACGTCGTGCCCGCGGGGCATCGCGTGCGCATCGCGATCGGGGGCGGGGCGGACCTCGCCGTGGGACAGGGTCAGGCGCAAGGTCCCGGCAAGAATGCGGAAACGTTTGAAGTGAGCATTCTGCAGTCCGCGGGTAAAGCGGCGACGCTGGACCTGCCCGTCATCGGAACGCCCGCAGCGGCTTTCCGGGCGAAGGCCGCGAAACGAGCGACGCCAGCCAGTCACTAACCTGACTGGCGGCGTCCCATCCGTTCAGAACATCCCGTTGCCGTTTTCCGAATGCTCCGGGATGGGCTGGATGGCGTCCCAGTGTTCGACGATCTTGCCGTTCTCGAAGCGGAACATGTCGAAGATGGCGGCGCCGCGATCCTCGGGAAACAGCCTGGCGAACACGTGCAGCACCACGCGATCGCCCTCCGCGAGCACGTGCCGGATATCCAGTTTCTTGTGCGGGAAGCGCTTGCCGAAGCCGGTCACGAAGTCGATGAAACCCTCCCGCCCGTCGCGGGTTTCCGGATTGTGCTGCCGATAGGTTGGGCCGCCATACAGGCTCATGGCCTCCGCGGGCTGGCTCCGGTTGAAAGCCAGCTCGTAGAAGGCCACCGCCGTGCGCTTGTTCTGTTCCAGGTCCTGGCTCATGGTGTCCTGCGTCGCTCAGGAAGCCGCAATACCGCCATCGATGACGTTGTCGGTGCCCGTGATGAATGATGCCTGATCGGAGCACAGGAACAAGACCAGGGCGGCCACTTCCGCCGGCTGGCCGATGCGGCCCAGCGGCGAGCAGGTGGCGGGATCCAGCACCTGCGGCAGAACCTGGTCGGGAATGCCCGCGGTGCGGGTGGGGAGCGGCGTTTCGATCGGTCCGGGGCTGACCACGTTGACGCGGATGCCGCGTCCGGAAAACTCCATCGCCAGCGTGCGTCCCAGCGCCACGACGCCCGCCTTGCTGGCCGCGTACACCGAAAAGAACGGCGGCGATTTGCGCGCGCCGAGCGAGGCGTTGAAGACCATGCTGGCGCCCCGTGTCATCAGTGGCAGAGCCGCCTTGACCGTGAAGTAGACGCTCTTGAGGTTGGCGTCGAGCACGCGATCCCAGAGCGCCTCGTCCACCTGCTCGATGGGCACGATGCAGCCCATGCCGGCGTTGACGAACAGGGCGTCGATGCGACCGAACCGCTGTCCCACCTGTTGCAGGCACTGCTCGATCTGCCGCACGTCGGTGGCCTCCATCGACAGGGCGAGGCAGTCGCGGCCAATGGATTCACGGGCCTGCTGCAGCGTCTGCGGGTTGCGGCCGGTGATCACGACCTGTGCGCCTTCGAGCGCGAACTGGCGCGCAGTCTCGAGGCCGATACCGCTGTTGCCGCCCGTCACCAGGGCGACTTTGCCGGCGAAACGTCCGCTCATGCTCAGAACATCCCGTTCGCGTGCGCCATTTCGGTGGGCACGTCCTGTTCCACGTCCCAGTGCTCCAGCAGCATGCCATCCTTGCAGCGGAAGATGTCCATCACCGCGATGTCGTTGTTCACGGGCTGCATGTGCACGTGCACGTGCAGCATCACGAAGTCGCCATCGGCGAACGAGCGCACCACTTCGACGTTGTGCTTGGGAAAACGCGCGTAGGCGGCGCGCATGAAGTCCAGCACGCCCTGCGGACCGTCGGTGACGTTGGGTTTGTGCTGCCGGTAGTCGGGATGCAGGAATTCCGGCCAGCGCTCGTATTCGCGCCGGATGATCACCGAATGATAGAAATCCAGCACCGCCTTGCGGTTGCGTTCTTCCTGCTCGGTGCCGGTCGAGCCAGTGATGAGATGTTTCATGGATACCAGCCTATTGTGGGGGTGGATTGAATGCGGGGGATTGCGCGGGTACGGGCGTGCCGTTCGCCAGCGCAGCCGAAATGATCGAGCCGGCGAGTCCCCCGTCCTTGCGCGGATGCACCAGGATCACGACTTTGTCGCCCACCTTGAGCGAATCGCGACTCCAGCCAGTACGCACCATGCTGCTGACCGCATGCGCCTCGACGCCGAACTCGTTGCCGCCGCTCTCCGGTGTGATCCAGATCCACACGTGCGGATTGGTCCATTCATACTTGCTGACGGTGCCGCGGACTTCCAGCGTCTTGTCCATCTCGAAGGCCGCGAACGAGTGGTGCGCAGGCGCCCGGCCGGAAAACAGGGCCAGCAGCAGAACCGCCGCGACCCTGCTCATCGCTCCGCGCCTCGACGGCGATTGGTGTTTCATTGCGTATCCGGTGCATGCCGATGGCATTGCTCTTGTCCGCCAATCATGGGTCGAAAACCCATGCATCACAAATTGTTTGAGCGAATGGGATTCATACTGGATTCCAATAGCTTCCGCCCGCGATCAGGGTTTGGGCACCTTGGCCGCGTCGGCTGCCGCGTTGCCGCCGCCCGCGGCATTGCGTGCCAGCCTGGCATCGAGTTCGCGCTGCATGCGGGCCGAAAATGCCGCGTCGTGCGCCTTGAGGGTGATGGTGCCGGGCGGGGCCGCATCCCAGTGTTCGACGATCTTGCCGTCATGGACGCGATAGATGTCGGCGTCGGGTCCCCACTGCGTGACCAGTTCACCATTGGCGCTGGAGAAATCCGGGAATTGCAACGTGCCCTTGTGCTGGCTGTTGCCGTCCATGCTGGAGAACAGCTTGATGCTGTCTTCGTAGTTGGTGCAGGCAGCTCCGCTGCCGTTCGACATGTGGCTGTGATCGCAGAAATCCCGCGCGACATATCTGGCGAAAGCCTCGCGCGGCTTGTGCTCGACGAAGGTCAGGCAAGCCCAATCGAACGCGACCTTCTTGTTGGCGGACTCCTGGGCCGTCTCGCCGAATGGCGTCCGGCCGCCGACGTCGCCGGAAGCGCACAGCGCCCGGGCTTCGGCGATCGCAAGCTCGCGGCCCGAGGCCGCGCCAGCCGTCAGCAACGCCGTGATCGTGGCACAGGTGAGCAGGCAGGACTGTCGCATATTCGTGTCTCCTGGAAAGATGTGAAAGGGATGGATTGGAACTCAGGACGAGCGGCGTTTGGCCGGCGCACGGACCGCGGCTTCGACCAGTTTCGCGGCCAGACCGCTGCCCTGCGCCAGCGCAACGGTCTTCATCAGGCTGCGCAACCACTGTACGCCGCTGTCGGAGCTGCGCAGCCGATGCCATTGCATGCTGATGTTGATCAGCGGCATCGACACCGGCAATGGCAGGATCTTGAGCTCGTATTCGGCCGCGCAATATTGCGCCAGCCGTCCGTGCACGATCGCGACGCGATTCGTGCCGCGCACGAACTGCGGAATGGCGGTGAAATCCACCACACGCGCCGCGATCCGACGCCGCCAGCCGATGTGGTCGTCGAACCAGCGGTCGATGATGTTGGGCATGCGTCCCAGTGACGCGCCTGGATCCGCGATGACGTGGCGCAGCTTCGAGAGATCGTCGATGCCGATCTCGTCCTGGACCCGCGTGTTCCCGCGCCAGATCACGCAGACGAAGGTCTCGCTGTACAGCGTCTCCTGATCGTGGTTGCGCGACAGGTACATCTCTGGCATGACCAGCAGATCGATCTCGCCGCTCTCGATCTGCTCGTGCGCGGGATATTCCAGCCGCCGGATTTCGAAGCTCACGCCCGGTGCGAGTTCTTCGGCGCGACGGGCAACTTCGGCAATCAGGACCGCTGATGCATAGTCCGAACCCATCAGCGTGAAGGTGCGCGTGCTGTCGCGCGGGTTGAAACCGGGACGGCGATCGAGCGTGGCCGATGCGCGCACCACCAGCTCGTGCACGGAATCCTTGAGGCTTTCGCCGAGCGTGGTCGGAATCAGGCGATGGCCCACGTGCGTGAGCAGATCGTCCTCGAAGTAGGCGCGCAGCCGCGCCAATGCGTTGCTCACCGAAGGCTGACTCACGTTCAGTCTCTTCGCGGCGCGCGTGGTGCTGCGTTCGGCCAACAGTGCGTCCAGCACCATCAACAGGTTCAGGTCGAAGCTTTTCAGTCTCATGGAGCGGTCTTGGTATTCATTGAGGAAATAGCAGCAATGCAAACTTCGAATTTGAATTGGCGTTGCGTTCACCGGACACTAAAACACCAATAGCGTGGACCGACAAGACCGTCGTGTTGCTGGCGAGATCGAGCGGTGCGGTTGCGCGTTGGGGGTCGGGCCTTCATTTCCATCCGGACTGCGGAGCGCATGCATTCATGGGCCGTGTCTCGCTGATTCGTTTCGTGGCAAACGCCGGAGTGGCGTTGGTGGCCGTTGCAGGTTGGCATGGTGCGCTCGCACAGCAAGCGGCTGGTGCGGATGCAACGCCGAGCCTCAAAGGCTTCAAGTCATTTGCGCCGCCGCTCGATCACTGGCCGACGGAACCGAGCGCGGATCCGCGCGACCTTGAGGGTGTCTACAACGTCAATCCGGTCGAGCAACATCTCACTCCGATTGCAGGTGGGGTCGTCACGGCCGACCAGCAGGTGATTCCGCCGTTCAAGCCAGCCGCGGCGCAGCTGTTCTGGCGTCGCGTGGCGGCGCAGAACGCCGGGCGGCCGTTGCCGGACGCGAGCATCCTGTGCGAACCGAGCTGGAAGACGCGCCTCAGTTCCATGGTGCGCTTCATGCAGGTGCCGGGTCTGCTCATCATGTTCTTTTCCGAACACCACATCGTGCGTCTGGTGTACATGGACCAGCCCCAGTCCAGGCGGCCGCAGCTCTCCTACATGGGCCACTCGGTGGGCCACTGGGAAGGGGACACGCTGGTGATCGACACCATCGGCTTCAACTCGCGCGGCTGGTGGGATTTCGCCGGCACGCCGCAGTCGCCGACGCTGCATGTGGTGGAGCGCATGACGAAGCGGCCGGATGGCGCGATCGAGGACGACCTGACGTTCGACGATCCCGCGCTGTATGAGCATCCGTTCCAGTCCCGCGATGTGTACCGCTGGAGCCCCGCGACGTCGGCCATGGATGAAGAGATCTGCGAAGAAAACTGGGACGAGCTGCAATTCATCCATGGCGACGGCGGGCAGTCTGCCGCGGATGGTCACTGACATGGGTGGGCGTGACATGGTGCGTGGACTGTTCGCAGTGCTGTCGGCTCTGTGGCTGACTGAAGCGTTGGGTGCCGCGGCGCCAGCCGATCTGAACGGCAAGTGGATCGCGGTGGGCACGACGACCGAGATCAGGACCAGTGCCGGTCGCGCGCCACCGTTGCGGCCGGCCGCGGCGCAGGCCAAGGCGCAGACCCTGGCCGCGCTGGGTCGCGGCGATCGCTCCTCCGATTCGGCGACGCATTGCATTCCGCCCGGCGTGCCGCGCCTCTATGGCTGGCGCACGCCGTTTTTGATCGCCCAGCGCCCGTACCTGGTCCTGATGCTGTTCCAGAGCGAACGCCTGGTGCGCCAGATCTACCTGCAGGATCGATATCCCGCGGGCATCGACGCCAGTCATCTCGGCAATTCCACCGGTCACTGGAATGGCGGTGAGCTGGTCATCGAAACCTCCGACTTCAAGTCCGGGGGCTGGCTCGATGACGCGGGCACGCCGTTCAGCGCCTCGCTCCACCTCACGGAGCGCTTGACGCGCCGCGGATCGAAGCTGATCGACAAGATCGAGATCGACGATCCGCAGAATTATTCCGGGCGCTGGCAGGCGACGGTGGAATTCAAGGCGCTGCCCGGCAACGCCATTGCCGAAGACGTCTGTGTCGATCGTATGGGCTTGTTGCCGAAGGAGCTGCGACCATGATCCGCCGTATGTTGTCGATGGCGTCGATGCTCAGCGTGCTGGCGGCCTGCCAGTCGCCGGGCAGCAGCGCAGCTCCAGGTGCGGGTGCGTCACGCGTTCCACCCGTGGCCGTGATCCGTGATTGCAGCACCGGATGTCCGGCGCTGGCGGTGATTCCCGCGGGCAGCTTCATCATGGGTTCGCCCGTCACGGAGGACGGGCGGCTGGATGGGTCTGGCTCGCCCGGCAACGCGCCTGGCAAACCCGAGCGCGAGTTGCAGCACAAGGTGACATTCGCCCGGCCCTTCGCGCTCGCGGTTGACCCGGTGACGCGCGCCGAATTCGCGGCGTTCCAGCAGGCCAGCGGCTACCGGGCGCAGGGCGCCTGCTTCGGCATCAATGCCAAGGGCGAAGCCAGCGTCAGCGATGCCTATGGCTGGCAGAACCCCGGTTTTCCGCAAACCGACAACGACCCGGTGGTCTGTGTCACGGCGCAGGACGCCGAGGCGTACGCGCGCTGGCTGGCGCAAATGACGGGCAAACCCTACCGGCTGCCAACGGAAGCGGAATACGAATATGCCACGCGCGCCGGCACCACCACTGCCCGCTTCTGGGGCGACAGCGCGGACCAGGGCTGCGCCTTCGCCAACGGCGTTGGACAGGAGGCGACGTCGGTGCTGATGGGTCGGTCCACGGCGTGCAACGACGGGTACGTCTTCACCTCGCCCGTGGGCAGCTTCCGGCCCAACCCCTTCGGATTGAACGACATGCTGGGCAATGTCTGGGTGTGGATGGCGGATTGCTGGCACGACACTTACGTCGGTGCGCCCAGCGATGGTTCAGCGTGGGTCGACGCAAGCTGCACCAGCCGCGTCATGCGCGGCGGTTCGTTCATCAGCAACAGCACCAGCCTGCGGTCCGCGGCACGCCACCAGGTGCAGAACCCTGCCGGCCGCCTGCACAACTACGGCATCCGGGTGGCGCGTTCGCTGTCCTGAGCCCCGTCGATCTCGCCAGGGTCGATCACGCCAGGGTCGATCCCGTCAGGCGCTGGCCGCGGCGCGGCGGCGCGGATTCGTCGCAGGCGCCGGACGACGCCATTCCGCAACGGTCGCCTTGAGCAGGCCGCGCAGCCAGCGTATGCCGTGATCCTTCTCCCGGTGCCGGTTCCACTGCGTGCAGATCATCAGTGGCGGCGCGTTGAAGGGAGCGCGCCAGACACGCAAGGGCAGCAGCCGGCCGAAGTATTGGGCGAGCTTTTCCGCCACGGTGGCGATGCGATCGGTCCCCACCACGAACGGCGGAATCGAGCTGAATTCCGAAGTGATGATCTCGAGGTGACGTGCTTCGCCGAACTCCCGGTACAGCCATTGATCGACCAGGGTCGAGATGCGCTCGAGCTGGCCGCCCGGCGTGGCCACCACATGGCCGGACTCGAGGTACTGCTTGAGACTGATCTGCGCGCCGAAGCGGGTGCCCTTCGACCAGGCCATGCAGATGTAGCGGTCCTGGAACAGCGGCTCCGACGGGTGGTTGGTGGAAATGAACTCCTGTGGCACGACCACCAGGTCCGTTTCGCCGCGTTCCACCGAGCCGTGCAGTCGCGGCTGCGGCGGAAACAGCTCGAAGCTGACGCCCGGCGCGAGCCGGTGCGCTGCGCGCGCCAGGTCCGAGAACAGCACGGTCGCCACGTAATCCGACATCTGCAGCCTGAACCTCCGGCCTGACGTGGCCGGATCGAACGAGCTGCGCGTATCCAGCGCGGCTTCCGTCTGGATCATCAGGTCGCGCACCGAGCGGCTGAGTTCCTCGCCCAGCGGCGTCAGCGCGAACGACCTGCCCACGCGGATCAGGATCTCGTCCTGGAAATGATCGCGCAGCTGCGCCAGCGCGGTGCTCATGGCGGGCTGGCTCACGTTCACGCGTTGCGCGGCCCGGGTCGCGCTCTGCTCCTTGAGCAACGCGTCCAGCGCGGCCAGCAGATTGAGATTGAAGCGCTTGTAACGCATCGTGATGGCATCCAAAAAAGGTATATAAGCGATAAGAACAAATAAATTGTTTTAATTCAATAGCCGGCCTACTTTTCCGTCTCTAGGCGGAAATTGACTGGAAAAAATGGGGGGATGGATATGCGCGGTCTATCGGCATCGGTTTCGTTCGGCCTCGTGCTGGGTGCGGTGGTGGCAACGCCGGTCTTGGCGGAACAGGCGGCCAGCAGCGGCGATGGATTGCAGGAGGTGATCGTCACCGCCGAAAAGCGTTCGGACACCGCCCAGCGCACGCCACTGTCGCTGCAGGTGGTGGCGGGCGACAGCATCGACAAGCTCGGCGAGAACAGCATCGACGACGTCCTGAAGGACGTGCCCGCGGTGCTGACCCGCAACAGCGCCAAAGGACTCACCATCGAGATGCGCGGCATATCCAACGGCGGCGTGCCCAACAACGACGCGGCCGCTGCCGTGGGCCTCAGCACCGACGGCGTCTATGATTCGCTGTCCGGCTCGGCCAGCCAGGTGGAATTCTTCGACATCAATCGCGTCGAGGTGCTGCGCGGCCCGCAGGGCACGCTGTACGGCGTCGGCGCCGAAGGCGGCGTGGTCAACATCATCACCAACAACCCGGTCGAAGGCCAGTTCGATGCCGCCGGCTCGCTGGAGGGCGGCAACTACGGCCTGATCCGCGTCGGAGGCTACGTCAACACACCGCTGTCCGACACCGTCGCGGTGCGCGCCGCCTACGACAGCGTCAACCGCAAGGGCTATTACACCAGCGGCTCGGACGACCAGGTTTCGACTTCAGGGCGCCTCAAGGTGCTCATCAAGCCCAGCGAGGATTTCTCGCTGCTGCTGGGCGACGAATACTCGCGGCTGGGCGGCAAGGGCACCGTGGGCGGCCGCAATGCCGGCATCGACGCGTGGGGCCGGGGTTCGCCGCCCGTGAATGCCTGGGATGATCTGTCCACCGGGCTGTGGGCCAAGCAGGTCGGGCAGACCTACGGCAACAACAAGGTGTGGGGCCAGCTGGACTGGACTGTCGGCAATGTCGGTACGCTGATGCTGCTGCCGTCGTACATCGTCTCGCACGGTTATTCCTTCAAAGCCGAACCGCCGGCGGTGGCCGGCGTGACGCCGCCCGCCTACAACATCGCCGATGATTACCACAACACGGTGCAGCGGACCGCGGAGGCGCGCTTCTCGTCGCTGCCTGCGGCGCGCATCCGCTGGCAGGTGGGCTACTTCTATTCGTACCAGCAGGTGTACGACAACACGTCGGACACGATGTTCTTCACTTACGACCCGACCGTCGTGACACCGAAGTCCTCCGCCGAATACGGCCAGGTCACCGTGCCGGTCGGCAGCTTCCGGTTCACGGCCGGCGCCCGTGAGAGCCATGATTCCAAATCGTTCACCAACGGCGTCTCCGGCATCGGCGGCACACCGGCCGCGGGCAACCATAGCTGGACGCACTTCGACTGGAAGCTCAGCGCGGAGCAGGACCTGTCGTCCGACTCGCTGGCCTATCTCACGGTGGCCACCGGCTATCGTCCGGGTGCGGTCAACGCCGGATCCTCGACCGTGATCCAGGGTCCGTCGGGCCCGATTCCCAATCCCAACGAATACACGAATCCGGAGACGCTGATTTCCTACGAGCTCGGATCCAAGAACGAATTCTTCGATCATACGTTGCGCGCCAACGTGGACGTGTACTTCGAGCACTACTCCAACCGCCTCTACAACAACTTCTACTTCGTGCCACTGCCCGGCGTGTGCGGCAACGGCGCGGTGCCGGGCGGCGGTCCACCGGGCTACGGCAACTGCGGTTACGAGGCGAACGGCGGCGTCACGGACATGCGCGGCGTGGAGGCGGAGACACAGTGGCTGATCAGCACGCACGACGTCGCCGCGCTGAACCTGTCCTACCTCGACGCCCGGAACAGCCTCACGCCGGTGATCCTGACCAACCTGGCCGCCGGCTACCTGGCGCCCATTGGTGGCCACACGCCGCCGAATTCACCGCGCTGGCAGGCGAACGCATACTACGAGCACGGCTTCGATCTGCCGCAGGGCCGGCTGACCCCGCGCGTCAGCGTGCGCTACACCTCGGAGTCTGCCGTCAACAGCTACAACTACCTGAACGACCAGATCGCGGCCAGCTGCAATTGCCGCAAGGGCGATTTCTGGATCCAGCAGGCGTACACCCAGTTCGACGCGTCGCTGGCATACGCATCGTCCAACGGCCGGTGGACGCTGACCGGTTACATCAAGAACATCGGCAACGTCGTCGTTAAGACCGACACGGACGGCTACAATACGACCGTGGGTGCGCCGCGCACTTTCGGCGCGGTGCTGAGCGTGCATCCGGCTTTTGCGAACTAGGGAAATCATGAATCGAAGCAATCGGAGCGCGGGGCATTTCATGCCGCGCTTGCTCGGGTGGTGCGCAATCGCCGCGGGTTGCGCAGTGGGCATCGCGGCCACGCCCACTGAACAGCGCGCCATCGTGCAGACC
Organism: Steroidobacteraceae bacterium; assembly: GCA_035499515.1. Classification (GTDB taxonomy): domain Bacteria; phylum Pseudomonadota; class Gammaproteobacteria; order Steroidobacterales; family Steroidobacteraceae; genus FEN-1191. Next base: position 106,151 of record DATJYR010000010.1, read on the forward strand.
GGCAACGGTGGACCGGAAGTGCTGAAGCTGCAGTTCGTGCCGGTGCTCGAACCGGCAGAAGGGCAGGTGCTGATCCGCGTGTACGCGGCAGCGGTGAACCCGATCGACTGGAAGATCCGGCAGGGCATGGGTTCCGCGCCGCGGCCGCCAGCCGCGGCGAACGGCGCCGCGCCGGCCACGCCTGTCATCGCGAGCACCCGGATCCCGGGCTTCGACGTGGCCGGCGTGGTGGAGAAAGCCGGACCGGGTGTGAGCGCGTTCAAAGCCGGGCAGGCGGTGGTGTCCGCGCTTGGCATGGTCCGCACCGCTGGGCTCAACGGCGGATATGCGGAGTTCACCATCGCGGCGGCCGAGAATGTCGTCGCCAAGCCTGCCACGCTCACGTACGCGCAGGCCGCGGGACTCGGCACGGCGGCCGTGACCGGCGCGCGTTCCATCGACCAGCTCGGTCTCGCCAAAGGCAAGACCGTGCTGATCACGGGCGTCGCGGGCGGCGTGGGCAGTTCCGCGGCGCAAGTCGCGCTGGCGCAGGGCCTGCGCGTGGTCGGCACGGCGACGGCCCGGCACAGCGCCTACCTCAGGAGCATCGGCGTGACCAACGTGCTCGATTACACCAGTGCCGACTGGGCGCAGAAGGCGCAGGCCATGGGCATTGACGCGGTGTTCGACACCGCGGGCGGCGACTCCGCCAGCGCGGCGTTCGCCACCCTCAAGCGCGGCGGGAGCTACGTGGGCGTCGGGGAGCCGCGCACCGTCACGACGCAGATGTGCAAGGCCGCCGGGGTGAGGTGCCTGAGCGATGGCGGCCCGGGCGGCCGGAGCGGTCCGAGCCAGGGCGAAGTGCTCAAGCAGGTGGCGAACCTCGTCGCGCAAGGGAAGTTCAGCGTGCACGTCGACAAGACGTATCCGCTGGACCAGGCCGCGGACGCGCAGGAGGCCAACCGCGCCGGGCACACCGAAGGCAAGATCATCATCGCGGTGACGGACCGGGCCGACAGCAAGTAGCCGCCAGCGTCCGTTCTCAGATCGTCGTGCGGTACGGCAGACCGAGGAACGACGCGAACACGCGGTCCGGATCGTGCTTCGCGCGCAGGCACTCCAGCTTCGCGTACGCTTCGGCGGACAGATAGCGCTGCGGATGGTGCAGCATGTTCTCGTCGTTCATCTGCGCCCCCACCGACACATCGTCGAGCTCGCGCATCTTCTTCACCGGCCACGCTTCCATCTCGGCGTCCTGCGCCGGGTCCTGCCACAGCGTGTAGGCGCCGATGAACACATCGGCCTGCACCGACAGCGCCATGGGCTTCGGATACGGCTTGGTCGGTCCCCACGCGAACCAGAACACGTGCGTATGCGGGGTGGGGGGCTGGCAGAAGATCGAACGCATGCGCGGCGTGAGCACTTCCGCGGGAGCGTTGGTCCACGCGCAGTCGGCCGCGAAGCGGAAGCCCGACGGGTCCGCCGCGTAGCCGCTGGCGTAACGCTCTTCGAGGCTGGTGGGCTTCTTCTCGACGTGGAAGTACGCTTTGTCGATGCACGGGCAGGTCTTGAGCAGGTCCAGTGCCGCATCCGCATCGGCTTCGCTGTCGGTGAGCGCCAGCCCCGCCATCGTGATCCGCACCGGTGAGGGCTCGCCGGTCTTGGAATCGAAGGCCGTGGAGGACATGATGAACTCCAGGTACGGCGGAATCTTCGGCACCAGGTTGCGCGCCCAGGTGAACAGTTCTTCCACCACTTCCTCGTGGAAACTGTAGGCGCTGACTTTCATGACCTTCGGCAGGTCATGCGCCTGCAGCTTCATGCGCGTGATCACGCCGAAGAAGCCCGCACCCGATCCGGCCGCGGCCCACAGGAAGTCGGAATTCTGTTTTTCATCGGCGCGGATCAGTTTGCCGTCCGCGGTCACGACGTCGATGGCGAGGATGTGCGCTGCGCCGTTGCCCCACAGCCGCGAGTTCCACCCATAGCCACCGTTCATGCAGAAGCCGCCGATGCCCGGCGAGGGATGGTGCGCGGTGGGGATGATGAGGTTGTGCGCCGCGAGCTCGGAGTTGATGCGCGAACCGATCACGCCGGGATTCACCCACAGCGTCCTGGTCTTCGGGTCGATCTCGATGCTCTGCATGCGCGACAGGTCGATGAGCATGACGCGATCGCGGATGTGCGAGGACGACCAGCTGTGGCCGCCGGAACGCGTGGTGACCTGCATGCCATGGGCCTTCGCGAACCGCACCGCGGCCACCACGTCCTGATCGTCGTTGGGCCGCACCACCACGCGCGGGAAGCGGTTGGGCTTGTTGGCGCGGTAGGCCGTGCTGGCGCGCGCCAGCTCGTAGCCCGGCTCGTCCCACCAGTACACCTTGCCCTTGACGGCCTGCGCCAGCGGCTCGCGCTGCGCCGCCGGAATCCTGCCGATTTCATTGACGTCGATGTCGGCGCGGGCTTCCTCCGCAATCCCCGTCAAGCCGGTGGCGGCCACGGTGCTGACCGCCATGCCCTGCAGGAAACGGCGGCGCCTGGCGGACCAAGGCTGGTTCGGATCCTGGCTCATGCGTCGCTCCCCCGGATTAATTACTCGCGGCGATAATTTCGGTATGATCTGCCAACTGGCGCGATTCCGCCACCACAATATAAGTCAGGGGTGATGCGATGCGGATGGCTTTGACGTTGGCCCTGGTGGCGGGCGGGCTGCTGTGCACCGCGGCGCAGGCCGATGAGGCCATGGCCGCCAAGTACGGCTGCGTGTCCTGCCACGAGCTGGACTTCAAGAAAGTCGGCCCGGCCTATGAAGCGGTGGCGAAGAAGTACCACGGCGCCGATGCCGCGACGATCGAAACCCTGGTGAAGCACGTGCGCGAAGGCAGCACCGGCGTGTGGGGCAAGGACATCATGCCGCCGCAGACGCTGGTGCCGGAGAAGGACGTGCGCGAGCTGGTGAGCTGGGTGCTCTCGCTCGACAGCAGCGGCAAGTAGCCGCCACTGCGGCCGCTCCGGCTCAGGCGAACTTGCGCAGGTAATCGCGCAGCGGCGTCGCCGGCCGGCCGGCCAGCGTCGCCACGTGGTTCGTCACCACGTCGTATTCGCCGACTTCGGCCGCGCGGTAGCCGCTCAGCACGCCTTCCACCGCGTGCGGCGGCAGCTTGACGCGCGTCAGCAGGATCTCGCGCACCTTCTCCGGATCGCCTTCGGCCGCCGGCACGGTCCTGTTCCACAGCTTCGACACCAGTTCCGCGATCTGCGCCGCATCCAGGGATTCGGGGCCGGTGAGATCGTAGGTCTTGTGATCGTGGCCGTGCTGCGTCAGCGCGCCCGCCGCCGCCGCGGCCACGTCGCCCCGTGCCACGTAGGCGACTTTGCCCTTGGCGCCTGGCAACGCGAACACGCCGGTGTGCCTGGCCTGCATCAACGGTCCGTCGAGATTCTCCATGCGCTGGTTCTCGCGCAACAGGGTGTAGTTGAGTCCCGAGCGGTGCAGGTGTTCTTCGACGGCCACGCCGATCGGCGCAAACGTGCACAGGCTCTGATCGCCGGCTTCCAGGCCCACCAGGCACACCAGCCGGCCGATGCCCGCACGCACGGCCGCGTCGATCACCGCACTGTGCTGCACGACCACTTCTTCCACGGGGTCCGTGCCCGGGATCATGAACACGGTGGTGGCATGGCGGAATGCGTCCTCGAGGCCTGCCGGATCGCGGAAATCCGCGGCTGCGGTCTGGAAGCCCTGCGCCACGAGATCGGCAATTTTCTCCGGATGACGCGTGCCGAGCGTGACCTGCGAGGGTTTCACGCGCCTGGCCAGCTCCGCCGCCACGCTGCGCCCGAGTTGTCCGCTTGCACCCGTAATGAAGATCATCGGCAGTCATCCCCTGTGAGTTTTCGTCAAGCGGCGGCACTTTGACTGTGCGCCGCAGGTTCTGCAAGTTAGAGTAGCCGCGCTTCGCCGCGCGTGCGGCACATGTTTGTAACCCGTGTTGGTACCGAAGGGGGGTTCCTATGATTTCGTTGCAGACTGCCAGGTCCGTGTCATGGCGCGGCGCCGGATGGATCGTCGCGCTGGGTGCGGTGGCCACGACTGCGTGGGCGGCGGCCGTGCCGGCCAGGATGCAGGCGTATCGCACCGACAGCGCGACGCCAGGTGTGCTCAAGCTGGAAACAGTCGACACGCCAGTGCCCACTGAAAACCAGGTGCTGATCCAGGTGTACGCCGCCGGCGCGAATCCATCCGACTGGCGCACGGGCGGCGGCGGCCCGCCGGGCGGTGGTGCGCCAGGCGGTGGCGGCCCCGGTGGCGGCGGACCGGGCGCCGGCGGTCCTCCTGGCGGCGGCGCTCCGGGCGCGGGTGGACCGCCGGGTGGCGGTGCTCCGGGCGCCGGCGGTCCTCCGGGCGGCGGCGGTGGCCCGCCGGGCGGCATGCGCATGGGCGCCCGCAATCCGGGCAACGACGTCACGGGCGTGATCGTCGCGGTCGGCTCCGGCATCACCGATTTCAAGGTGGGTGATGCGGTCGTGGCGGCGCTGCAGCAGGCTGGCGGCGGAGCGTATGCCGAGTACGCGATCGCGCGTGACCAGGACCTCGCGCGCAAGCCGAACAGCTTCACCTACGAGCAGGCGGCGGGCATTCCCACCGCGGGCTTCACCGGCCTGCGCATGGCCAAGCTCGCCAACATCCAGAAGGGTGAGCGCGTCGCCATCGTCGGCGCCGCGGGCGGCGTCGGCAGCACCGCGCTGCAGGTGGCCAAGCTGCAGGGCGCGCACGTGATCGCGATCGCCTCATCGAAGCACAACGCGTACCTCAAGAAGCTCGGCGCCGACGAGATCGTCGACTACGACACCGACAAGGTCGCCGACAAGGTGAAGGACGTCGACGTGACCATCGTCACCGTGGGCAGCGAGAACGCCGCGGGCGTGAGCTACACCAGACGCGGCGGGCGCGTGGTCACCATCGTCGGCCAGGCCGACGCGGCTGCGTGCACCGCAGCGGGCGTCACCTGCATCAACGGCGGTCCAGGCGCGATCTCCGACGGCGATCTGGTCCGCGAGCTGGTCAGCATGGCCAATGCGGGCAAGTTCACCGTGGACGTGGAGAAGGTGTTCCCCTTCGCCCAGCTCAATGACGCGCTGGCCATGGGCCGCACCGGCAATCGCGAGGGCAAAATCGTGATTTCGATGAACAAAGACTCCTCGAAACGCTAAAATCGCGCTTCCTGAAAGGCCGGCGGCAGCTGCCGTCGGCCTTTTTTATTTCCCGGACGGAAATCATGCTCTCCACCGCCAACATCGCCATCCAGTTCGGCGCCAAGCCGCTGTTCGAAAACGTCACCGTCAAGTTCGCCGACGGCAACCGCTATGGCCTGATCGGCGCCAACGGCAGCGGCAAGTCCACCTTCATGAAGATCCTGGGCGGTGAACTCGCGGCCAGCACGGGCGAGGTCATGCTGCTGCCGGGCCTCAGGCTCGGCCGCCTGCGCCAGGACCAGTTCGCCTATGAGGACCAGCGCGTGCTGGACGTGGTGATGCAGGGCCACGAGGAGATGTGGCGCGCGATGACCGAGCGGGACGCCATCTACGCCGATCCCGACGCCACCGATGCCGACTACATGCGCGCCGCCGAGCTCGAGAGCCGGTACGCAGAATACGGCGGCTACGACGCCGAGGCGCGCGCCGCGAGCATCCTCACGGCCGCCGGCATCGATCCTGCGTTCCACAACGGCCCGATGCGCGAAGTCGCGCCCGGCTGGAAGCTGCGCGTGCTGCTGGCGCAGGCGTTGTTCTCCAATCCCGACGTGCTGCTGCTGGATGAGCCCACCAACAACCTCGACATCGACTCGATCCGCTGGCTGGAGGAGACGCTCAACGCCAGCGGCGCGACCATGATCATCATCAGCCACGACCGCCACTTCCTGAACCAGGTGTGCACGCACATGGCCGATCTCGATTACCGCCAGCTGCGCCTCTATCCCGGCAACTACGATGACTTCATGCTGGCCTCCACCCAGGCGCGGGCGCTGGTGGCGGCCGCCAACGCCAAGGCCAAGGATCGCATCCTCGAGCTGCAGGACTTCGTGCGGCGCTTCTCCGCCAACAAGTCGAAGGCGCGCCAGGCCACGTCACGCAGGAAGCAGATCGAGAAGATCAAGGTCGAGGAGATGCGGCCTTCCACGCGGCAGAACCCCTTCATCCGCTTCGAGGAAGAAAAGAAGCTGTTCCGCGCGCCACTGGAAGTGGAAGGCCTGGGTTTCACCTATCCCGGCGCCGACGCCAGCGTGCTGAAGAACATTTCCTTCACGGTGGATCCCGGCGAGCGCATCGCCGTGATCGGGCCCAATGGCATCGGCAAGACCACGCTGATGCGTTGCCTGGCAGGTGAGCTCAAGCCGACCAGGGGCAGGATCAGCTGGGCGGAGAACGTGAAGGCGGGCTACATGCCGCAGGATCCACAGGCCGAATTCGCCGCGGACGTGGATCTCGCCACCTGGCTGGGTGAATGGCGCGGACCCGGCGACGACGACCAGATCGTGCGCGCCACGCTCGGTCGCCTGCTGTTCACGGGCGAGGAAGGCAGGAAGTCCGTCACCGTGCTGTCCGGTGGCGAGAAGGGCCGCATGCTGTACGGCAAGCTCATGCTGAGCAAACCCAATGTGCTGCTCATGGACGAGCCCACCAACCACATGGACATGGAGACCATCGAGTCACTGCAGATCGGACTGGAGAAATATCCCGGTACGCTGATCTTCGTGTCGCACGACCGCGAGTTCGTGGCGGGCCTGGCGACGCGCATCCTGGAAATCCAGCCCGGTGGCACCCTCAGGGACTTCCGTGGCGGCTACGACGAGTTCCTGCACTCCAAAGGCATCGAAGCCTGAATGGTGCTGCGGCCGGGGCAGAGCGGGCCGGCTCGAGCCAGCCCGCATCCGCCCGGCACGCGCTGCGCTCAGAGACTGTTGTCGCGCATCGAGATCACTTCGCCCTGGGCGCTCACCGTGCACACCGCGCGCGCCACGCGCTTGTTGTCGCGGGGGTTGGTCGCCGTCATGGTGAACTCATAGGTATCCGCGGGTGTGGATCCGGCCGCGTCGATGATGTGGCTCTCGCGCAGTTTCGGGGCCGTCGCGTACTTGCCGGACAGGCTGGAAACGAAAGCCTTGATGCACACGTCGGCCTGTGCGTCGATGTTGGCGGCCTGGCCCAGCGCGGGCAGGGCGGCCAGGGCGCAGGTGGCCAGCGCAGCGTTGCGTAAGGTCTGGATTTTCATGGTGTCAGCTCCATTGCAGAACAGCCGAGGGGGGTCTCGACGGCTGCCATTCTCGGGCCAACTAGTTCGTAGTACAAACGGTATGTATTTAATATAGGATGAAAATCATTCAATCGTCGGTGCAAGCTCCGCCAGCAGCCACTGCGTGAAGGCCGACACATCCGGTCGCCCGCTGTCCTCGGGCCGCACCAGCAGATGGTAGATCTCGCCGGTCTGCAACTGCGCCGCTGCGGCGCGCGCGAGTTTGCCGGTGGCGAAGCGGCGGGCGGCGAGCGGAGCCGACACCAACGCGATGCCCAGTCCCTGCTCGGCGGCGTTGACCGCTTCGGTCATGGTGTCGAGCCGGATCAGCTGCCGCGGTTGCGGCGCCTGCAACCCGTTCGCGAGCGCCCACTGGTCCCACAGGTCGGGCCGGTCGTTCTGCACGATCAAAGCCTGGTTCGACAGCCGGTCCTCGATGTCGACCGGCGTGTCCCGCAGGTGCGTGGGCGTGCACGCCGGTACCAGCACCTGTGAGAACAGCGCCACCGAGCGCAACGTCGGCCATGGGCCCGCGCCGACGACGATGGACACATCCGCATCGGCGGAGTGATCGTTCTGCGGGCCCACTTCGGCCACCACCTGCAGGTCGGTGTCGGGATGATCCGCGCTGAAGCGGCCAAGCTGTGGCAGCAGCAGCTCGCTGGCGAAGAACGGCGGTGCGCGCAGCCGCAGCAGCCTGCGGCGGAAACGGATCTGCAGCTGCGCGGTCACGGTCTCGAGTCGCGAGAACAGCGCGTCGATGTTCGCCAGGTAGTGCGTGCCGGCTTCGGTGAGGCTCAACGATCGCGGCCCGCGCCGGAACAGCGCCAGTCCGAGCTGGTCCTCGAGCACCTTGATCTGGTGGCTGACCGCCGAAGCCGTGATGCATAATTCCCGCGCCGCCGCCTTGAAGCTGCCCCGGCGTGCGGCAATCTGAAAAGTCTTCAGAAATTTCATTTGCGGCATGGCCATGACAGGCTATCTGAAGCAAACCACGTGCCAGATGGCGCCGTTGAGGGGGGACGATGAAGCGATGGATCCTGACCGGACTGCTGGCGTTGGGCGCCGCGGCGACGCTGCCCGCGGCTGCGGCCACGAGCTGGGCCGACGTCGGCAAGTGGCCAGACTTCCAGGGCGGCCTGTGGGTGCAGCAGCGCGGACCGCGCGGCAATGCAACAGCTCCCGCGTATGTGCCGGCAGTGGCCGCGAAGCTGGCCGCGCTCGGTCCCATCGCACCGGAAACGCTCGGCAACGCCAACTGCGAGCCCCTCGAAGGCCCGTTTGAACGCATTGGCGAAATCTTCTACTCGAAGGACTCGATCTTCATGATCGACGACGAGGACTTCCAGAGCGTGCGACACATCCACCTGGACACCCGCGACCACGGCTCACCCGATCCCTCCTACTTCGGGCACTCGGTGGGACACTGGGAAGGCGACACGCTGGTCGTCGACACCGTCGCTTTCCTGCCAGGCGTGACGCTGGCTCCAAAGGTGCCAGGCCAGGGCGCAACGCACGGCGTGGAACGTTTCCGGCTGATCGCGCCGGATACGCTCGAGCAGACGGTGACCCTCGACAACCCGCTGGTGCTGACCAAGCCGTTCACTGAAGTGCACCGCTACAAACTGCGGCGCGATCTGCATGTGCAGGAAGCGTTCTGCGCCCAGAACAATCGCGACCTGCCGGTGGACGGCCAGCCGCACCTCGACCTCACGGCTCCCCGGTGATGAACGCTCCCATGATCACCCGAAATCGTTTGCGGGCCGTCGCCCTGCTGCTGTTCCCCGCGTTGGCGCTGGCGCATCACGCCGCCACCATGTTCGATGGCACGCGCACCGTCACCCTCTCGGGCACCGTCAAGACCTTTGAATGGACCAATCCGCACGTGTGGCTCTGGGTCAACGTCATCGACGACAAAGGCGTGGTCACGCCCTGGGGCATCGAAACCGCGAATCTCTCCATGGCGCGGCGCCTGGGGATGGACCGCAATTCCTTCAAGCCGGGCGACAGGATCACGCTTACGTTCAACCCGCTCAAGGACGGCCGCGAGGGGGGCCGGTTCCGCAAGGCGGTGTTCGCCGATGGCCACGTGATCGATTTCTCGCCGCCCGGCGTGGTGGCGCCGGACCCGAACGCTCAATAGCGCGGCGGACCCCAGTGGCCGGCGACCCAGTGGCGGTGCCAGCCGTCGCTGGCCCACGCGCCATCGAACCAGACGTAGCCCGCGACGGGCGGACCGCCGACCGCGACGCGGCCGCGCGCGTAGTACGGTGCTGGCGCCACGACGCAACCGCTGAGCGTGAGCAGGACTGCGCCGACGGCGCCCGCCAGTGACATCCGTGTGATTGCGTTGCTTCCCATGACTCCTCCTGCCTGGATCCTCCAGGTCTCGAGGTGTAGAACGCACCAGCCGCTGGACTGCCTACGCCCAAAAATGTGCCCGGGCGGATTTCATCATTCCGTCATGTACAATCGCGGCGGGCATTTTGATCGCCGGGGGGCATGGTCATGGGTCGTGTTTCGCGAGTCCTCGCGTCGCTTGCCGCGTCGGCACTGGCCGCCAGCGCGTACGCGCATCATTCCACCGCCATGTTCGACATGAGCCAGAAGGTGACGCTGCAGGGAACGGTGAAGGAACTGCAGTGGACCAATCCGCACGCCTGGCTGCAGGTGCTGGTGCCGGATGAAAACGGCAACCCGGTGGAGTGGGGTGTGGAGATGGGCACGCCCGCGGCGATGCTGCGCGAAGGCTGGCGACCCGGCAGCGTGATGCCTGGCGACAAGATCACCGTGGTCGTGATGCCGCTCAAGAGCGGCATGCCGGGCGGCTCGCTGGTGAGCGCCACGCGCGCCGACGGCACCGTCATCGGCGGACTCAAGCCATGAGCCGCAGTGAATCCACGCTGGTGGCAAGAATGGCGCTCGCGGCCAGCACGATGTTGCTGGCCGGCGTCGTCCAGGCCGCGACGAACTCTGCGCAGCGTGTTGCGCAATTCGCGGCTTTGCCGGACTGGACGGGACTGTGGCAGATGGACATGGGCGCAGGTCCCGGCGGCGGACCACCGCCCGCGCAGGGCGCAGCAGGCAGTGCGCCGGGCCCGGGTGGCGCACCGGGCGCACCCGCTGGCAGCGCGCCTGCGGCCGGTGGCGCACCCACCGGTGGCGCGCCCACGTTCGGGCCGCCGCGCGCGGCGCTGCCCTACAATGCGCAGTGGCAGGCGAAGATCAATGCCTACCAGGCGAAGCTCGCGGCGATGACGGGCGAAGAGCAGGTGCCGGACAACACGGTGGTGGAATGCCGCTGGGGCATGCCGCGCATCTTCAGCGGCCCGTACATGTTCGAAGTCACGGTGCTGCCCGAGCAGACCTTCTTCAACTACGACATCCTCGAGTATCGCCACATCTGGACCGACGGCCGCAAGCATCCTGCCACCAGCGCCCTGAAGCTCACGCCCACCGGCCATTCGATCGGCCACTGGGAGGGTGCCACGCTGGTGGTCGACACCGTCGGCATCCGTCCGCTGTGGGTCGATGGCGAAGGCTCCACGCTCAGCGAGCAGGCGCACATCGTCGAGCGCTGGAGCCAGCCGTCGCCGGGCCACCTGAAGCTCGAAGCCACGGTCACCGATCCCGTGGCGCTCACCAGGCCTTACGTGATCAACCGCCAGTTCAAGCAGATCAAGGACACCAACCGGATGCTGCAGCAGAACTGCTTCGAGGACATCCACGAGGTGAAGACGGACGGCAGGGTGATCACCAACTTCGCGCCGTCGAAGGAATGAACATGCACAGCCCGTTCAGGACACTGCTGCTGGCCGGAACGCTCGGCGCCCTGGCGTCGTCGCTCGCGCCGCAGGCGTTGGCCAACACCGCCGAGCGCACCGCCGCGTTCGCGAAGCTGCCCGACTGGAGCGGCGTGTGGAAAGTGGAAGGCCAGACCGACACCTTCGATCCCAGCGGCAAAGCGCCGCCGTACAACCCGGAGTGGGCGGCTGCCTACGCGGCGCGCCGCAAGACGGCCACCTCGCGCGAGGACACCATGGTGCGCCAGTGCATGGCCGGCGTGCCGCGCCTGATGGCCACGCCCGCGACCTTCATGGTGATGGTGACACCCGAGGAAACGCTGCTGCACTTCAGCCGCCGCGAAATCCGCCACCTGTGGACCGATGGCCGCGACCATCCCCCCGCCGATGAGCTCTGGCCGTTCACGTGGGCGGATTCGATCGCGCGCTGGGAGGGCCAGGTGCTGGTGGTCGACACCATCTCCAACAAGGGCGACCTGTGGATCGACAGCACGGGTGCGAAGCTCAGCGACAAGGCGCACATCACCGAGCGCATCAGCATGCCCGACAAACGCCACCTGCGCGACGAACTGGTGATCGAGGACCCGGTGGCATTCACCAGCAGCTGGACCGTGACCCGCAGCTACGTGCGCACGTCGCTGAAGGAACTGCCGGAACAGCAGTGCAATCCGCCGCAGGCGCGCCAGTAACCGCTTCCTCCAGGCGCTGCGGTGCGCGCGGGAATCAGGCGTGCGCGCGCGCCAGTCCGTTCTCGCCGAGCTGCTGCAACCAGCCCGAGCAGGCGGCGGCGCTCATGGGCCGCGCGATCAGGTAACCCTGCACCAGCGTCGCGCCCAGCTGGCGCACCTGCTGCAGCATGGCGCTGGTTTCCACGCCTTCGATGATGATGTCGATGCCTCGGCTGCGGCCGATCGACAGCGCGGCGGCGATGATGGAGTCGCCGCCCGTGGCCAGCGACTGCACGAAGGCCCGATCCACCTTGAGTGACGTGACCGGGAACTGCTGCAGGTACGCCAGTGAGGAATAGCCGGTGCCGAAGTCGTCGATGGCGATGTGGATGCCGCGCGCCCGCAGCTCGTTGAGCACCGCCACCACGCGCTCGGCTTCCTGCGCAAACACCGATTCGGTGATCTCCAGCTCCAGCCCGTGCGGATCGAAGTGGCAGGCTTCGAGCGTGGCGTCGAGCTGCGCGAGATAGTCCGGACGCAGCAGCTGCAACACCGACACGTTGACCGCGAGCAGCGGACACTGCCGGCCCATCAGTGTGCGACCTTCGACGCAGGCGCGGCGCAGGATCATCTGTCCCAGCGGCGGCATGAGGCCGCTCTCCTCCGCCAGCGAGATGAATGTGCCGGGCGGCACGTTGCCGAGCCGGGCGTCCTCCCAGCGCGCCAGGCATTCCAGCGACCGCACCTGCATGCCTTCGACATCGACGATGGGCTGGTAGTGCAGGTGCATGAGATCGTTGTCGATGGTCTTGCGCAGCGCGCTGAGCAGCTTGAGGCGATGCTGCAGCTTGTCGCGCCACTCATGGCGGTACACGCAACAGCTGTTGGGCCCCTTGCGCCTGGCCTCGCGCATGGCCATTTCCGCATAGCCGACCACGGTGCGCGGCTGCTCGCTGTCGAACGGCCAGCGCGCCGCGCCCACGCCGAGCGAGATCTGCAGCGCCGTGTATTCCACCTGCAGCGATTCGCCCAGTTGGGTGATGAGTTGCGCGCCGCTCTCGGCCAGGCCATCGCCATCCACCGTGCCGTCCGGCGTGGCGACCACGAACTGGTCCGTGGCCCAGCGCGCCAGGCAAGCCGCTTCGGGGAACAGGCCCTGCAGGTGGCGCGCAATGGCCTGCTGCAGCTTGTCAGCCCAGCCCGGATCGCTGGCGGCGCCGAGGTTGTCGGAGGTGTCCACGCCCAGGAAGAACAGCGTCAGGAACGGCGTCGCTTCGGGATCGTCGGCGCTGGCCGTGGCGGCGAGCGTCCTGAGCAGGCCATCGCGGCTCGCTAGGCCGGTGAGCGGATCGCAACCTTCGATGCGTTGTTCGGCGGTGCGGCGGATCGCGCTGTGTTCGCGCAGGTCCTGCTGGCGATCCTCGATGGCGGCCTGGATGGCGGCGAGGATCTGCGGCGGCGCGCAGGGTTTGCTCAGGAAGCGGAAGATGCGGCCTTCGTTCACGGCGTTGATCGCCGCGGCGAGATCGGTCTGGCCGGTGAGCAGGATGCGGCGCGCATCCGGCGCGAGCTGCCGCGACCGGGCGAGAAAGGCGGCACCGTCCATGCCCGGCATGCGCATGTCGGAGAGGATCACCGCGATCTGCTGTTCGTGCTCCAGCAGCTCGAGGGCGGCCGCGCCACTGGTGGCGGTGAGCACTTCGTGGTGGCGGCGCAGGTTCAGCGCCAGTGAGTCCAGCACCTGCGGCTCGTCGTCCACGCACAGGATGCGGCTGCGCCGGACGCTGCTCATGCCACGTCCACGCCATCGAGGCGTGCCGCCGGATGCAGTGGCAGATGCACGAAGAACGTGGTGCCGCGATTGGGCTCGGTCTGGAAACTCAGGCGGCCACCGTGACGCCGCACCACGATGTTGCGCACGATCGCGAGGCCCTGGCCGGTGCCCTTGCCGACTTCCTTGGTGGTGAAGAACTGGTCGAACACCCGCCCACGGATGTGCTCGGGAATGCCGGTGCCGGTGTCAGCGACGCTGATCACCGCTTCCTTGCCATCGTGGCGCGTGGTGACGCGGATCTGGCCCTTGCGGTCCGTGCCGCGCACCACCTCGGCGATGGCATGCGCCGCGTTCACCACCAGGTTCAGCACCACCTGGTTGATCTCGCCGCCATGGCAGTGCACCTGCGGCAGCTCGCCGAGGTCGGTGACCACTTCGGCCACGTACTTGTATTCGTTCTTGGCCACCACCAGCGTGCTCTGGATGGCGCGATTGAGATCGATCGGGCTCATCTCGTGCTGGTCGGGATGCGAGAATTCGCGCATCGAACGCACGATCTCCGTGACGCGGCCCAGGCCATCGAGCGCCCGGTCCAGCGCCACCGGCAGGTTGTGGCGCAGGTGCAGCAGTTCCGCCTCCTGTTCCGGCGTCATCGCCTGGCGCGTCCGCAGCCGGTCGACGCTGCGCAGCAGCTCCTGCACGCCTTCGCGGATGAAGTACAGGCTGTCGCCGACGTATTGCACCGGCGTGTTGATCTCGTGCGCGACGCCCGCCGCCAGATGGCCGATGGATTCCAGCCGCTGCGCGGACGCGAGCTGCAATTCCATCTCCTTGCGCTCGGTGATGTCGGTGTGCACGCCGGACAGGCGGCGCGACTTGCCATGTTCGCCGTGTTCGAACATGCGCGCCTGCGTGAGCATCCAGCGGTAGGACCCGTCCTTGCGGCGCAGGCGGAACTCGCTGCGATAGTCGGGTGTGCGGCCCGCGAGGTGCTCGGCCAGGCTCGCCTTGCAGCGCACGGCATCGTCGGGGTGCAGCAGGCTGACCCAGGTCTGTCCGATGGCGGGCAGCTCGCCGGGCTGGTAGCCGAGCATGGTGTACCACTGGTCGTTGAACCAGGCCTGATCGGTGTCCGGATCCCAGTCCCACAGGCCGAGATTGGCATTGCTGGTGGCGATGGTCAGCCGCCGCTCGGCCGCGCGCAGGGCTTCACGGGCGCTGGCGAGTTCCGTGATGTCCCGGCCCTCGGGAATGATGTTCACCACCTTGCCATCGTCATCGCGCAATGGGGTGAGCGTGAAGTCGACCGTACGCTGCACGCCGCTGCTGTCCGGGTGCTGGATCTCGAAGCGCACGATCTGGCCCGCCGCGGCGCGGGCCACGCCCCAGCGCAGCCGGTCCTGCACATCGGGCGAATTCCTGAAGAACGGCCCGTCCCAGAACAGTTTGCCGATCACTTCCTCGAGGCGATGCCCGGATTGCTGCAGCGAGGCCCGGTTGGTCTCGATCAGCACGCCTTCGGGCGTGAGCAGGCCGATGAACTGGAACGGCCGGTCGAACAGCGCGTGCAGGCGCCGGTCGAGTTCGCGCTCGGCCGAGACGTCGATGATCACGCCGGAGATCCACAGCGGTTTGCCGTCGGCGTCGCGCTCGGCGATGTGGATGCGCGAGCGCAGCGTGTTCCAGCCGCCTTCGTCGCGGCGCATGCGATAGTCCGCGCGGAAGCCGTCGATTTCGCCCGCCATGAGCCGTGCGCGCCACGCCATGACCACCGGCAGATCGGCCGGATGCATGCGTTTCACCCAGGCCGAATCGTGCAGGCCATGGCCGATCTCGCCTTCGCGGCAGCCGATCATGCGGTGGAATACCGAGTTGGGCGAGAGCGCGCCGGTGGGCACGTGCATCAGCCAGACGCCGATGTAGGCGTCTTCCAGTATGCGCTGCAACCTCTCGGTGGCGTCCGACATGCCACGGGTATCGGCAGCGCATGGGCCGCCTTGAAGTAACGGCGTGTCAGGGCAGGGTGGAGTGAGAAGGGCGCTGGCGGCGGCGGGTGACCCGGTTCACACACGAACCTGCCACGGCGGTGCGAGTTGAGCGACAATCGGGATCAAGGGGGTTCATGGCATGCAATCGCTCGGGCTGAAACGGAGACGGCAGCTGCCGGCCGCCGCACTGGCGCTGGCGGTCGTGGCCTGCAGCCTTTCCACCGGGTGGGCGCGCCTCGCCAGTGCGGAGGACGCGGTCGTGCCCGCCGCCGCGGCCGCCGCCACCGTCACCACCGCCACACCCGCCACTGGCACGCCGCCGGCAGACGATCTCACTGAAATCAGCATCGCCGCGCCCGAGCCACGTTATGTCGCGCCCACCCGGCGCGATCGCATCGGCCGCATCTGGGCGCCGGTGATGATCAACGGCAAGGGTCCCTTCCGCCTGGTGCTCGACACCGGCGCCAGCAACTCCGGCATCATCGCGCAGGTGGCGACCGCGCTGGGTCTCACGCCGAACGAAAAGTCGCACGTCATGCTGCGCGGCGTGACCGGTTCGGCCGTGGTGCCGACGGTGACAGTCGACAACATGTCGATCGGCGACCTGTGGATCACCGACAGCCGGCTCCCCATCATCACCGACGCGCTCGGGGGCGCCCAAGGCATCATCGGCACCAAGGGACTGGCCGACAAGCGCGTCGTGATCGACTTCCGCCGCGACTTCATCAGCATCCGCCGTTCGCATGGCGAGCGGGCCGGTTACCACTTCATCACCGTGCCATTGCGCCGCTCGGCCAACAACCTGCTGGTGGTGGACGCCATGATCGGCAGCGTGCGCACCCAGGCCATCATCGACACCGGCGGCCAGATCAGCGTCGGCAATAGCGCGCTCAAGGACGCACTGCTGCGCAGGAAGCGCCGCGGCGAGGACAATATCGAACTGGTCACCGGCGTCACGGGCGACACGCAGGAAGGCATCGGCGCGAAGACGCCGATGATCTCGATGGGGGGACTGGTGGTGTCGGGCGCCTATGTGACGTTCGGGGACATGCATATCTTCGAGCACTGGAAGCTCACGTCGCAGCCATCGATATTGATCGGGATGGATGTGTTGGGGTTGCTGGATACGCTCATCATCGATTACCGGTTGCATGAGCTGCAGGTTTTGCCTCGGTCGGAGGGGTGAGGCGTACTGCTACGGGTGGGTGGGGGCGGGC